>NZ_JBALCW010000102.1:0-153847 GCF_036917635.1 Nostoc sp. | reverse complement strand
CTCTCATAATACCTTTGCTTGAAAAATCGTCTTAACCCTTACCGATAAAGCAATTAATTCCTTTTACTGCCTCAAAATCAGCGAACGCACAGTACAGTAACTTGAAGCCAAGGTGATTGAGAACTTCACGCAAGCGATCGCGTCCTTTCAGTGATTCTACGGTTGCGATCCTTTGGGCTGAGTGTTCTGACCAATCGCCAGGGATATTCATCTCTTGTTCAGTATAGAATTCTTTCATGATCTGGTTGTAATGAGCGATCGCTTCTTCTTGATCTGCCAATTTATAGGTTTCTCGGTGCAGCACAGCTGATTGTGGCAACCGTGGCTTAATCGCTGCTTCTACCTCTGGATTCGGATAGCCTACACACAGCCCAAATACAGCATACACAGACGAAGGCAAATTCAATATCTCTGCTACCTCTTGCGGATGGTTGCGGATTCCACCGATATATACTGTTCCTAAGGGACTTCCAGGAAATAAATTATCCAATCTTGTGGGGTGGGCAACTTGCCCGCCTTTGACTATGGGCGGGCGAGACGCCCACCCCACAATAAATAGTTGTATATTTTTTTATTTGGAAGTCCCTAAACCGAGTGACTCGGCTGCTACTGTTGCGTTTTGCGCCGCCAAGGCTGCATCAATTGTTGCCGTCACAAACATTTCCAAGTATTCTAGCGCATCATGAGATATGCCGCGACTCTCAGCAACGTAATTTAGACGCGCCAAGTCTGCTAACCAAACCAAGAATAAAGGAACCTGCTTAATATGTGCTTGGTTCCCCGCTAACTTAGATAACTCCTCTTTGCGTTCTTCATCTTCCACTGCTACCACACTCCAGGTTTGCAAATTAGAGGAAGTAGATGCAGATTGGGCGGCTGCAATTAGTAACTCCAGGGTTCCCGGTGGTAGAGGTATTGATAAATAAGACCGGATTGAACGGTGAGATAGTAGTGCTGTTAGAGAATCATTCCATTCAATTTCGGGATTGAAGGGAATTTCACCGTAGCGCGATCCCAATAGTTCTGTAGGATTAGTCATAATCAATTTATTGATTCACACTTCAAAAATTTTCAGTTGATTTATTACTAACACCAATTCCATTTGTCAGCGCATACATCTATCATTGGTATTAACAAAAGCCTAAAAATGGCTTAATTCAACGCTTGACTCACTCGCCTTGAACTTTAGTTCAAGGCTACTATCTAAACTCTACTTCAATCGTTAACAAAGTTAATAAACACTTCTGCTTTTGTAGTGATAGACACACCAAAATTGCATCTAACTGTCAATCGTACTTAAAAATCGCTACAAGCTATGTATAGCGGTGCTTTTCAGACCCGGAATGCAGGTTTTTACACGTATCTCGGCTCAATACCAAAATGATTTCTCGGAACTATATAAATACTATAAATCTATAGTGTTACCGTAGTATATAAATAAATTTAGGTCAACAATAGAGGGAAGTGGGGAAAATTGATCCTTCCCCGCCTATTATCTCAGTGTCAAAAAAACACAGCACTAATTTAGCAAATCAGGTTCTTCGCGTACAATTCTGTCGTAAAGGGGCTGGAAGCCGAACCACCCACTTGTATGTGACCCCACTTGAGTTTGTGTTAAACGGGCTGTTTCGTGTTTGATAGTAGTAGGTCTACCGGCAGCTTCTGCCAGTAGTTGGGCTTGGCACGATCGCTCTAAGTTAATGTACCAAAAGGCAGCTTCATCTACTGTATGTCCCACAGTTAAAATGCTGTGGTTACGCAGGATTATGGCTTTGTTTGTACCCAAAGCTTGCGCCAGTCGCTGACCTTCAGAAATTTCTAAAACCACACCTGTGAAGTCATCAAATAACACATGGTCTTCATAAAAAGCACAAGAATCTTGATTCAAGGGGTCAAGAAGACGACCTAAACTAGACCAGGCTTTACCATAAAGTGAATGCGCGTGAGCCGCCGCGATTACATCAGGTCGAAGTTCATGAATCTCAGAATGGATGGCGAAAGCAGCTCGATTCACTTCAGCATCACCTTTAACCACCTCACCTTGTTTGTTAACCAAGATCAGGTCAGAAACTCGGATGTGACCGAAGTATGTACCTAATGGATTCACCCAGAAATGGTCTGTAAACTCTGGATCGCGAGCTGTAATATGGCTTGCGATTCCCTCGCTGAAACCAAATTTACCAAACAGGCGAAAGGCAGCAGCTAGGCGTTGTTTGCGGTGCAGACGTTCGTCTTCAACTCGCTCGAATACGGGGGGTTGTGGTCTAGTGTAGGGCATGTTCTTTTTCCTCTTCCTCTTCACAAGGAGCGTTGGAATATCCAGAGCGAAAGGATTTGACGCTATGAGATTCTGGCATGAACTGGTGACGCCAGATGCAACCAGTATCATTACCTAAAATATGGATAGATACAGATGCGCTCTGGGATGTAGTTTTGACGGCGTGGATATCACCATCTGGGGGTAACAGGCGGTAGATATCTCCTGTTTTAAGTCTACGCACTTCAGTTATTTGTAATTGTGCGTGTCCTTGGGCATCGCCGTTATCTACACGGCGATAGACTGTTTCTTCTTGATTGCCTTTGTATAAACCAATCAATCCCCAGGCTAAATGGTCGTGGACGGGAGTCGTTGAACCTGGGGGAATCACCAAACTAAAGATTGACAGTGACTGGTTTTTGGCGCGATAAAGTAGCCACTGACCGATACCGCCGCCCATCCTGCTTTCGGGATTGACTTGGGCAAACTTTTGGGGTAGCCATTCCTGTTGGACAAGCAGTTCTTGAAAATAGGGTTCTAATCTAGCGAGAGTTTGGGTGCGATCGTCAACAGTGTGAGCGCTAATTTCAGACACTTTTGCCAGAAAGGATCGTAGTTCCTGGCTCTGAATAAACCATTGGTCTTCGCGCAATGGTTCCAAGATAGTGTGGTTTGTCATCTATATTCCTCCGTTTGGGAGGCGACTAATATTAATTAATTACTCATAGTGCTTCCCAAAAGTTTTCAGAGGTTCGTGGTGTTCACATCCCCGACTTCGTTCGTAAGGAAGAGTTGAGCGTCAAAAGGGCGTAATTGCTTGTAAATGCAGGGTTTTTTCTAACTGCGGATGCTCGAACCGAAGTTCTCTAGCGTGCAGATGTAAGCGACTGGTAACTGCACTGCATCCATAAAGGCGATCGCCTAAAATAGTTACTCCAAGTCCTCGCGGATCAGCCGCATGAACCCTTAATTGATGAGTGCGCCCTGTTAGCGGTGTAAATTCTACGCGGGTGTAGCCTCCTTCTGTTGCTATTACCTGGAAGTGTGTCAAGCTGGGTTTACCATGCTGCCAATCGACTTTTTGATAAGGGCGATTTTCAGGATCTCCCCACAGTGGCAGTTCAATTTTACCTCGCTCAATCACAGCACCGGAAAGTATGGCTTCATAAACCTTGTGAACCTGGCGTTGCTGAAACTGCTGGCTAATTTGCCGATGGGTTTGACGATCGCGTGCCAACAACAAAATCCCAGAAGTTTCCTGATCTAGGCGATGCACGGATGCAAGCGCCATGCCATCAGCTAACAGATGGCGTAAGCGACTCAAGACACTATCTTGGCGATCGCGATAACGACCCGGCACCGAAAGTAATCCAGCAGGTTTGTTCACAGCAATCAGCCATTCGTCTTCATAAATAATCGGGATCTCTCCCTTCATGGGAGGAAATTCATTGGACTCAAAAACATTAAGTCTAGGTAAATGTGCTAATGTATTTACTAATAATGGAGTTGTTATATGAAAATCCTTGTTAGGGATTGAAATAGGTCTTAACCCTGAGAGCAAAAACCCCATTAATGGCTGGCATCGCTCGGCACATGCTCCATAAAATTTTCCCTGAATTTTATCTTGATTTACCGAAGCCGCACCCCACCAAAATTCTGCCATTGCCAGGGGTTTAAGATCATGTGTTGCCGCATAATGGAGCAGTTTTGGAGTACAACAGTCTCCTGTGCCAGTGGGCGAACCTCCTGGCATTAATTGCTGTAATGATAGCGATCGCCCAGAAAAATTAGTCAGGCTGTAGGTAGCGTGCATCTGAGCTTGTAATTGACAAGACAGTGCTTTACGCTGAAGTTTGAGTTCGCTAATTCGCGCATCCTTCGCTACAATTAACTCCTGAAGAGGCTGTAATACTGCATTTTGCTGGCGTTTAAGTTGTCGTCGCTCAATTCCCTGCTGACGACTCTCTTCGTTGAGTTGTTCAAGGGCAATCGTGAGTGCTTCTTTTGTAAATGTATTGCAGATTTGCTGACGTTTTTCTTGTCGTTGATGTTTGCAATGGCGATGGTGATCGCTCATTGCTTGCAATTGTTGCTCAAATTCATCCAACAGGGTTTCATACTGCTGGCGTTCGGTTAGTTGCTTTAAGGTAAAAATTTCTTGCTTAATCGCGTCCAACTGTGCTAATGTGCGGGCTTCCTCCAAAGCAACTTCGTCTCGTCCTGGAATTGGTGGAACCCAGCCCTCAACTACACTCGAACCATTCAAAAGACCGGAGAAGGCTTTGAGTACCCTTTGTTCGCCATTAGCCAGTTCAACTAAAAGTATTCCATACATCTTGCCTTCACGAGAATAACAGTCATTTTTGGCAAGTTGTTGCATGAGTCCGTGAGCGATCGCTTCAGATATTGAGGTGCGGGGTAATTTTAGGCGATTGCCACTTTGGAGACAACGCCCCTCGTACCAATAACTAGGAGATGAGCCACTTATCGCAAAATCGCAGTCGATGAAATCTGAAAGTGCGTGCAAAACTAGCATACATAGGTGAATTCTTCTTCAATGTCTTTGCTAAGGGACTGACAAAGAAAAAAATACCCAAAAAACTGGCGAAAAAACTCTCTCCTCCTTATTCCTCTGTGTTCTCTGTGTCTGGAGTGGTTCGTTTATTTGAGTAATTTAGGGACTTCCAAGAAATAAATTATTCCAATAAACGAACCTTATTAGACGCAGAGAACGCAGAGAGAAGAAATAGAGAGAGTTTTTGGGTCAGTTTTGGAACATTTTTTTATTTGTCAGTCCCTAATACCAATTCTGTATCAAGATGCGCCAATAGTGCAACAAATAAACCTCTTGCATACATCCAAAATAAGAACCCCACCCCGCCAAAGCATCGGGAAGGGGTGTTAGGCAATACTCCGTAAGTTTTGAAGATTTGTAGGTTGGGTTGAGAAACGAAACTCAACCTACATTAGTAACAAGATAGTGCGAGTGCGATCGCCTAGATTGGGCGATTACGCAGCCAAAGATTCAACATCTAGAATTTAGGGAGCAGGAATCGATGAATCGCTCTGTGGTGGATTGACTTGTTCTGGTGGAAGCGGTTGTTCAGATGAATTATCTTTTGTAGATATAGATTCTGGCTCTTTTATCATACCATGCTGTTCTTGCCCTCTAAGCCCAAGATATGTTGCGGCACTGATTCCTTGTAGTGTAAGAAGAGTGTCATCAAATTCCGGCATTGACAGATTTTTAAGGACTTCCCAAACAAAGAATAGTCCGAGCGCAACTGTCCAAATAAATGTTTGGAACCGATGAAAGTTGACTCCATTAATGTCCGATAATATATCGTAGAAAAAACCTTCAGAAAGGCGTTGACTACCTTTTTTATTCTTCTCATTCCCTTGTCCATCAATTAACGAAGTACCAACGGTAGTTACAGAATTGATTCCCAATAATATTAGTGATTGTTTAGTCAAAACATTGGTATAGTCTCCTGTTATGCCATAGATAATCAGATAAGCACCAAAAATTAGAAATGTCCAAAAAGCAAGTTGAGATATCGATAGACTGAATGGGTTTCTGTTCAATTTTTTTCTGCCAAGAAAAAATCGAGCAATTCGGCTTTGACGATATTCGTTTTTAAGTTCAGCCTTTTCTGTGATCAACAATTCCTGTCCAGCAATCACCTCTTTTTGACAGTAAACTCCTTCTATACCAGAACTACGAAGAGTGTTTCGGCAATATCTAACGAACATTAATACAACAGCCACAAGTAGAAGCAGACACAGCCAAAATCGCCACGAAAACAGAACTATTGTTAATTGAGGAGGTGGGAAACCATCGCTCACCCGAATTGCCATCTTTTTGGGACAGCCGACTCCCGCTATCACGTTAATACTGTATCTGCTACCAAGAAGCTGATTCCATGCAGCTTGAGACGAGTCGGTGCGTTCAAGTCGAAAAGCTAACCAATCATCCTCAAGAACTGTCCTTTGATCTTTACCCCGAACCTTGACGATGACTGGTTCTCCGTGGACATCATCTAGTTCATAGCCATCCAGGTATAATACTAATTGTCGAGGATCAAATGAATTGGTGGCATTAGCCGTTGCATTTCTGGTCGCGGCTGATAATCCTTC
This sequence comes from Nostoc sp., assembly GCF_036917635.1. GTDB lineage: Bacteria > Cyanobacteriota > Cyanobacteriia > Cyanobacteriales > Nostocaceae > Nostoc. The sequence goes on along the minus strand of NZ_JBALCW010000102.1, from coordinate 147,453 downwards.
AACTTTTACCCTGATGCGATCGCCCATTGTAACTTGCTTACCACCATTATCGGCAATGACTTGTTGAGTTTTCAGTCCCGGAGGCATTGAACATAGCTGAGGCGCCAAATTTACAGAAGGCCCATCTGAACTATCTTGAGCAATTACTGCAAAGTTGATAGAAACAATCAACAAAAAAACCAACAGAAAAATAGCAGTCAATCTTTTAGCATTTCTATACATCGCTCGGTATTCCACCAACAGTGATTACTATGTCGGTAGTGTAACCATACTTGAGTCATTCAGGGTAATTGAAAGTTTAAAAGTTTAGGTTTCAAAACCTGCCAGTTTCCACGTCGGTTAAGATGTATTGCCACAGGCTGATCATACACAAAGATGAAGCGCTAGCCTTCTCTACAAGCCCATATTCGATACCTAATTGTTTAAATAGCCATAGCACACACTGCGATGCGATCGCTAGTTGTTGAGATGATGGACAACGATCGTGCGATTGGCAGTTTCCAGATGATTGAAGCAGTGTCCAAATATTAAGCATATCAACTAGCGATCGCCAGAATGGCAATTTTGATTCGCTTGAATTCTTCCGGGTGAGGCAATAGACCCAATTTTTCGGTAATTTAGCCCAGTTTGTGCCTATTTCTCTGGCAATTATTGCTGCCAATAACGGAATCAAGCCAAAAAGTGACTAATCATTCAGATTTTTATTGACTAGAAACTCACAATCATTCTTCAGGGGTTGCTACTGCATTCCCTGGTGATTCCAGCTTTGACTCTGAAGAATTGGCTGGTATCGATTTAGTTATGGTCTTTATTTTAAAGTTTGATGGTTGTAGATGAACATAGGAATAATCCAGCCTTACAGTAACGGGTTTTTAGAAGTTGTACCAGAAAGCGATTATTGGCAGATTGCAGCTATACACATCAATGGCCAAGCCTACTGCCCTACTCCTCGGCTTTATCGCTCAGAAAAAGTGGCATTAGCAAAAGCTACACAAATTTATGATTGGCTAACTGACCACGAAGGAGAAATTAGTGATGGGGGTTGCTACTGCTCTGAATTGAAACTCATCCTATGGCAGCAACCGAAAGTTAGTTGACGTTATATTTATAGCTGCTTAGGGACTTCCAAGAAATAAATTACCCAATCTTGTGGGGCGGGCAAGATGCCCACCCCACAAGAAGTAGTTGAGTATTTTTTTATTTGGAAGTCCCTAATAGGGATTTTAGGTAATTGCAATTTCTGTAAATTCTCGATTTGATTTTTAGTTTCTTGTTTCAATCCCTAATAGGGATTTTAGGTAATTGCAATAAATAGTTGAAGCCATAGTTATCCCCATCTTCTTCTGTTTCAATCCCTAATAGGGATTTTAGGTAATTGCAATAGAATAGAGGGGTAATGGCTTGGATATTTTCATGTTTCAATCCCTAATAGGGATTTTAGGTAATTGCAATTGCGTTGAATCCAGAATACTCCCTGCTTTCCTCAATGTTTCAATCCCTAATAGGGATTTTAGGTAATTGCAATTATATTTTACTTGTATACAGGTTTAGAGGCGATAGTTTCAATCCCTAATAGGGATTTTAGGTAATTGCAATGAAATTGCTCTAGGCTTCCCGCCGGGCAATTAGGGTTTCAATCCCTAATAGGGATTTTAGGTAATTGCAATATTGTAGTTAGCGATCGCCGTCAATCTGCGTTTACGTTTCAATCCCTAATAGGGATTTTAGGTAATTGCAATCTTTCACTCATGGTCGATTACTAGCAAGTTCTACCGTTTCAATCCCTAATAGGGATTTTAGGTAATTGCAATATGACGAACTCGGTACTTATGTACCTAGTATCAGTTTCAATCCCTAATAGGGATTTTAGGTAATTGCAATTTACTAGGATTTGCCCTTTGCGTAGATAGTCTGCACCCGGTTTCAATCCCTAATAGGGATTTTAGGTAATTGCAATCTACTTGGAATATTGCAAGCCCTTGTGTTTGAGGAGTAAGTTTCAATCCCTAATAGGGATTTTAGGTAATTGCAATTCAATGGGCCGATCGCCCCTAAAAAATTATTTTGTGTTTCAATCCCTAATAGGGATTTTAGGTAATTGCAATGCTTTTACCAGCTATCAAAACAAGGCAACCGTAGAAGTTTCAATCCCTAATAGGGATTTTAGGTAATTGCAATTTCTTGATATTGCAGCCGCGTACAATCGCATCGAGGTTTCAATCCCTAATAGGGATTTTAGGTAATTGCAATGCTCACATGAGGTACTCTTAACGCCCAACAATGCGTTTCAATCCCTAATAGGGATTTTAGGTAATTGCAATGTGGCACACTTAGTAATCCACTTACTCCTACAGATATGTTTCAATCCCTAATAGGGATTTTAGGTAATTGCAATGCGTCTACAGTTTCACTCATCAACTGATAATTCAATGTTTCAATCCCTAATAGGGATTTTAGGTAATTGCAATCAATGGTTAGATAATGTTGCGAGTCAAAAGCAAAGTTTCAATCCCTAATAGGGATTTTAGGTAATTGCAATTGTAAAATTGCAATGCAATTGTGAAGTCATTACACGTTTCAATCCCTAATAGGGATTTTAGGTAATTGCAATCTATGATTACAAGTGGATTTTTCCAATGTTCGGCATTAGTTTCAATCCCTAATAGGGATTTTAGGTAATTGCAATGTTTTTGTTGGAACTGCCACGATTAACTGCTTTTGTTTCAATCCCTAATAGGGATTTTAGGTAATTGCAATCATAAGTATTCTGGTAGACCTTTTCACTGGTGTTTCAATCCCTAATAGGGATTTTAGGTAATTGCAATCCTTGCTACTCTTGGGCAAGTCACCGGAAGCTTGTTTCAATCCCTAATAGGGATTTTAGGTAATTGCAATCGGGGGTGTATTGAAGCTCTATGCCGTAAGCATGTTTCAATCCCTAATAGGGATTTTAGGTAATTGCAATCCGTGCGATCGTTGAGCGAAGAATATCTACCGATAAGTTTCAATCCCTAATAGGGATTTTAGGTAATTGCAATTTTCAACCTTCGCTTACATAGGTACAAGGCATATGTTTCAATCCCTAATAGGGATTTTAGGTAATTGCAATGTTTACTATATCCAGCAAAAGGAGAGTAGCGTTTGTTTCAATCCCTAATAGGGATTTTAGGTAATTGCAATCTATTGAGCTTCCTGTATTTGGGAGTGCAATAGAAGTTTCAATCCCTAATAGGGATTTTAGGTAATTGCAATTGATTTTTATTCTCATTGACCGGAATATCTGATCCAGTTTCAATCCCTAATAGGGATTTTAGGTAATTGCAATACTTGGCAGATGTAATTGTGGTGGAAACGCCATTTGTTTCAATCCCTAATAGGGATTTTAGGTAATTGCAATTAATAAGTTCTTAATCGCACTCTCGATAATTCTTGAGTTTCAATCCCTAATAGGGATTTTAGGTAATTGCAATGTTGGTGTGCGCCGATGTAGAAATGTTCTGGACTCGTTTCAATCCCTAATAGGGATTTTAGGTAATTGCAATTTGAGTTACCTTGGTTGTTAAAAATAGATGGTTATGTTTCAATCCCTAATAGGGATTTTAGGTAATTGCAATCGCTGGCTTCTGAAAGTCTTGCTCTATTTGGTTTTCAAGGTTCGGTTGCGCGAATGCAGAAATCATAACACGAGGAGTTGTGATTTGGCTAGAGGCAAATGGCTGAAAACTTGTCCCCATAAGGTGCGCGGATGGTTTCAAAATACTAACGCTCTCAAGTTATTACATAGAAGGCAATTCAGCCATTTCTATAATCACTCCTTCTCGAACACCTACCCATCCGCGCATTCAGCGAAAAAACTAATCTGATGGGAAAGCTGCTTACCTATAAATATCCTACTTGATTAGATTAGCTGACTTCAGGGCGATGCCTGGGTTAGGCTACGCCTACGCAATACCAGCATCCTCATGACCAACCTTACTTAGCAACGTCTTCAAAGTCTGTTATTGCACAAGCAAACTCCCTAAAAGCTGTTTTAATCAAAACCTCTTTCGTTCCCCTTTCTAGGGAAGAATTGCGTATCAGGTCTGTTAATTCTATGAACAGCAGAGAAAACATAAAACGATCTTGGCGATCAACTTGTTTCAAGCAAGACGATATAAACTGATAAAGCTCTGTTTTTCGAGGTTTGGTTTGTTCTTCCCATATTTGTAACCCAAGCCGAAAAGTTCTCAAGCGGATTTCATTACTGTTGAAAGACGCGTCTTTGTAGCGCACTGATACGCGTTGAGGTATTTCCATGAGTTTTAGCTATACATATTCGATGTAAAATAATTATTCACTTATATTTTTGCTCAACCGGAAAAATCTGATATTTTGCATCAAGGTTTAGTTTCGCCAGCTAATCGCCGGATAGTGGTTTGTCTTTGCGATCGCTAAAAATGTGGTTAAAGATGGTACTTTTGAGTAGCGATTGAGTAAACATCTCCAAAAATTAAATATGCGTAACCTAAAACCCTTGTAGAAACGCGAAATTTCGCGTCTCTACATTCTTTTTCGGAGATGTCTAGTAGGTGAATCAATTTTAGATTTTAGATTTTAGATTTATTCTCGCGTTTGAATTCGCTTGTTCTCAAACCCCCTTCTGAACTGAACCTGTAACAAAATTGCTTCTTCCAATGTAAGATCCGTCACATGCAGTTGTCGGAATGTAGTTAACAGTGTCATAAAGAAAAGGTGAAGGTTAACCTTTAGGGTATAACTTACCTTAGAGTTGCTTGCACCTCTAGCTTCGATGGATCACACTCATGACTGAACTGACACTACGCCTACAAGAGGGAGATAGCGAGACAACGATCGCAGTTGATCAAGATATATTCACAATTGGCCGTTTGCCGGAATGTAACCTGTACCTACCTTTTGCTGGAGTATCTCGCAACCATGCCCGCTTGGTGAAAACATCTGACGGTGTGTGGACTATTGAGGATGTGGGCAGCAAAAACGGGACGCAAGTAAATAAATATCTTGTTAACTTTCCCCAAGAGCTACATCACGGCGATATCATTTGGCTGGGCAATGTTACCCTGGTAGTGCTGCTCACAACCCCTGTTTCCCACCCGACATCAGGGTATCCTGAAACTTCGGACATTAATGAACAAAGAACAATCCTTCATAATGTCGAACAATTACAACAGCAATGGATCGCAGCTGATAGCAAAGATGGCAACATCAATAATAAAGATAAAACCATTGCCCGTCTCAAAGACTTAGTGGACATAGCTAAAAATCTCTGTGCGGCGGCATCTATAGAAGAGATTTTTTCTCAGGTGCAGCAAGTAGTTTTTCGTTACCTTGATAGTATCGAGCGCTTGGCATTATTAATTGATGTTAATGGTTGCGGTCAATTAGAATTAGTCAATGCTGCTACTAGAAATATTTCTCAACAAAAACATCTCCCCTCTGATGGAAGTTGGATTAGTCGGAGTATATGTCAAAAGGTATTTGACGAAAAAGTTGTCATTCAAACCGCCGATACCCAGCAGGATGAACGATTTGCTAGTGAACAGAGTATTTTAGTCAAAGGCATTCGCAGCGCGATGGCAGTGCCTTTATGGGATGAAAATAAAGTTGTGGGCGTACTCTATGCCGATGCCAATCTTTCTTCTTACCATTGGGCAAATGAAGGCGAAGAAGAATTGAGCTTTTTTTCGGCTTTAGCAAACATTGTGGCTTCGAGTGTGCAGCGTTGGCTGCTGGTAGAGAAACTCAAAACTGAAGAAATGATTCGTCACCGATTAGAACGCTATCATTCTCCAGCAGTTGTGCAGCAGTTGATTTCTGTCGGTGGATTACCGGGTGGTCGTTTAGCTCCCACGGAGAGCGAAATTAGTATTTTGTTTGCAGATTTGGTGGGCTTTACAGCAATTTCTGAACGGTTAACACCAACTGCGATCGCTCAATTATTAAATAATTTATTTGAAGAAATGCTAAAAGAAGTGTTTACTTGGGGCGGCACTTTAGATAAATATATTGGCGATTGTATTATGGCATTTTTTGGCGCTCCAGAACCGCAAGCAGATCACGCCGATCGCGCTGTGAATGCTGCCAAAGGAATGCTGACTCGTCTGGAACATCTTAATGCCAACGGTTTTTGGCACGAACCCCTGCAATTACGAATTGCGATTAATAGCGGTAAAGCTGTTGTGGGAGATGTCGGTAGTTCCCAAAGGGTAGATTATACTGCATTAGGCGCGACGATTAATCTTGCTGCTCGCATGGAAGCAGTTTGTCCCCCTAGTGAATGCGTAATTAGTAAAGCCACTTATAAAATGCTTTCACTGCCTTCAGACTTTGAGGAAATGGGAGATTATCGTTTCAAAGGTATTGAGCGATTAGTTAAGGTTTATCAGACAAAATTGCAGCCAATGCCAACAATTATTAATCCATTTATCGAGCAGAATAAAGGCGCTAGTCGTCAGAATTCAGAATGAATTCTGACCAAAGCAACAAAAAGGTCTCCGGCTTTGCTCCTGAATTGAGCTATTCTGAATTATCCTTCAATAATCTTTAGTTTGAGGATGCAGCTTTCAGGTCTAGATTTTCTACATTACAGAATTTTAGATTTTAAATTTTAAATTTGGGATTGAAGATTCAAAATATAAATTTAGATTTTAGATTTTAGATTGTTTTGCGTCGCCTAAATGCTCTCTTGCAATCAAGGATTTGGGATTTTAGATTTTTTCTCCCGTTTAAATTCGCTTGAGTTCAGAGCTTTTTAAATTTTATATTTGGAATTATTCAATCCCAAATCCAAAATTTAAAATCTAAAATTCTGTGACAGCTTGACTAATTTTGTTTGAATTAAGGAATACTGAGTATAAATGAAAAGTTAGATTTTGCAGTTGTGCAATCAGGAAGAGTATGGCTGATTTATCCACTTTAAAAATTATTACTAAAATATGCCAAATAATCCCCTTGTTCACCGCAGTATTCAGTATTATTTTGGGATTTATGGTGATGCTTGCGTGGCATACTCACTTAAATGCCATAATTCAAGTCCTGCCAAATTCACCTCCTATGCGTTACAACACTGCTCTAGCGTTTTTCTTCAATGGCTGGGCATTGCTGACTCTGATCAAAAAATGGCGACGACTTGCAGCCGGATTGAGCTTAGTGGTTGCTCTGATTGGTAGCTTGACTTTGGCACAATATATCTTTCAGGTAAACTTTGGTATCGACCAACTTTTTATACACGACTACCTGACAAGCACTCATCTTACTTACAGCGAAACCTTGGGGATCAATAAACCTGTCGACCAATTGCTGATTAAAGTTGGTACTCCCTTACCTGGTCGCCCTTCTCTGAATACAGCACTAGCTTTTACTCTATTGGGTATAGCATTGCTGTGCTTATCTCTAGTCAAGATGAGCAAGCGTTTATTAATTGTTGCTGGAGTGTTATCAGCAGGAGCGATCGCCATTGGATTTGTAGCATTATTCGGCTACGTTAGCGGTCTAGAAACAGCTTACAAATACAAAGGGGGATATCTAACAGGTGTAGCACTTCCGACAGGACTGGGCTTGCTGATGATTGGGGTTAGCGTCCAACTTCTGGCTTTTGAGCGAGTCGATCGCCTACCACGATGGTTTCCCCTGAGTATTGGTTTTGGGGTTTTGACTGCAAATCTATTACTCTGGCAAGCGATAAATAGTTGGAACAATATACTTGTTAAGCAGCTATCAAATACTACCGGAAAACTTCAATTGCTGCTATCTCCGGTGGCACAGCTAGTGCTGGTAGAAGGACTGTTTTTGACCTTACTGGTGACGCTAGTTTTCTATTTTTCTCAACTTACCCAAAAGCAAGCAGCGCGGTTGAAACTAACGAATTATGACTTGCTACAGTCTAACTCATTACTTCAAGCAACTCTAGAATCGACAGCTGATAGCATTTTGGTTTTGGATGCTCAGGGAAGAAAAATTAACTTCAATACTCAATTTCTTGAGATGTGGCAAGTTACAGACTCAGTTCTCAAGGCGATGAAATGGGGACAGGATCAGCAAATATTGTTATTTATTGCCAGTCAACTCCAAGACTCAGAAGCATTTTTGCAGATGACGAACCAAATGCTCAACTACCCAGAACAGAAAACTTACGATGTTTGGGAATTAAAAGATGGGCGAATTTTTGAGTTATATACTCGTCCTCAGTGGATTAGCGATCGCCCCATCGGACGAGTTTTCAGCTTTCGGGATATCACTAAACGGATTTCGGCAGAAGCCGCTCTCCAAAAAAGTGAAGAAAGGCTACAACTTGCACTGGAAGGTTCTGGCGATGGTTTGTGGGATTGGAAAATTCTGACTGGCGAAGTTTATTTTAGCCACCGTTGGCTGGAAATGCTGGGATACAGCCTTGGAGAACTCCCAGGTAATGTTAGCACTTGGGAACTGTTGATCCATCCAGAAGACCAGCCTTGGGTAATGGAAACCTTAAATGCTCATCTTCAAGACAGTTCGCATAGTTATAACTTTGATTATCGAGTCCTGACTAAATCCGGCAAATGGAAATGGATTGCCAATTACGCTAAGGTTGTCACACGGGATGAAGATGGTAACCCACTGCGAATGACAGGGACTCATAGAGATATTAGCGATGTCTACAACGAGCTTCGCTTACGCAAACAAGCAGAAGAAGAACTCCGCTTTCTCAAAACAATCGCATTTGCGATCGCCGAGTCCCCAGATTTCAACTCGGCATTAGTACAAGTTTTGCAATTAGTCTGTCAAAGAACCCATTGGGACTATGGCGAAGCCTGGATTCCTTCTGCTAATAATCATGTTTTGCAATGTAGTTCAGCTTGGTACATCAATGAGCATAACTATGGGAATCATGCACGCCAAATCGATGAATTTCGGGCCGTGAGTGAAACATTTACCTTTGCATTAGGTGTTGGTTTACCTGGAAGAGTCTGGGCTTCACAGCAACCAGAGTGGCATGAAGATGTTTCCCAACAACCAGAAACTATTTTTCTCCGTCAAGACACAGCTTTGAAAAATGAGATCAAAGCTGGATTGGGAATTCCTGTGATTGCCAACCAGCAAGTTCTGGCAGTGCTAGTATTTTTTAAGTTGGCAATTGCCACTGAGGACAAGCAGATTGTAGAAAATATTACAGCCATTGCTGCCCAATTGGGTTTATTGCTACAACGTAAACAGATGGAAGAAGCACTTTTTTACGAAAAAGAATTAGCGCAAGTTACGTTACATTCCATTGGCGATGCGGTAATCACTACAAATGCAACTGGCAAAATTCAGTATTTCAACCCCGTTGCCGAAATGCTCACAGGTTGGAGTCAGCAAGAGGTAAAAGGTTTACACCTAGCAGAAATCTTTAGAATTTTCCATGAAACTACGCGAGAACCAGCAGAAAATCCGGTAGATAAAGCTTTAAAATCAGGGCAGATCGTCGGTCTAGCAAATCACACAGTTTTAATTACCCGTGAGGATCGCGAAATTGCTATTGATGACTCCGCAGCCCCAATTCGCGATCGCCACAATCAAATTGTCGGTGCAGTCATGGTGTTTCATGATGTTAGCCAAAATCGCAGCCTCTCCCGTCAACTTTCTTGGCAAGCAACCCACGATTCTTTAACAGGACTAGTCAATCGCTATGAATTTGAACAATGTCTAGAGCAAGCGGTGAGCAACGCCAAAACACAGAACCTAGAACACGCCTTGTGCTATTTGGATTTGGATCAATTCAAGGTTGTTAACGATACTTGTGGTCATGCAGCCGGTGATGAACTTTTGCGACAAATCACAAGACTATTGCAAATTAACATCCGTCAAACAGACATATTAGCTAGACTAGGCGGCGATGAATTTGGCGCACTGCTTTACCAATGTTCTCTAGAGCAAGCTATGCGAATTGCTAATATTTGGCGCGAAACTATTCAAGAGTTTCGGTTTATTTGGCAAGACAATGTTTTTTCGGTTGGAGCCAGTATTGGCTTAGTAGAAATTAACGCCAACAGTGAGAGCCAAGCCAGTCTTTTAAGCTATGCAGATGCTGCTTGCTATGCTGCTAAAAATAAGGGGCGCAATCGCGTTCATGTTTTTCAGTTTGACGATGAAGAACTTTTACAACAGCGTGGAGAAATACAGTGGGTTTCACGGATTACCAAGGCGCTAGCAGAAAATCGTTTATGCTTATATTCCCAAGCTATTGCAGCGATCGCTCCTACGGGAACACCGGAAACTCATTATGAAATCTTGCTGCGCCTGAGAGATGAGAAGGGAAATTTAGTTGCACCTATGGCATTTATTCCGGCAGCTGAACGCTACAACCTGATGCCGACAATCGATCGCTGGGTAATCAAGACCCTGTTTAAGTCTTGGCCATTAACAGAACACAATAGTAAAACTATTTATGCCATCAATCTTTCAGGCACTAGTATCAACGACGATCAGTTTATTAACTTTTTGCGTGAGCAATTTGCATTGTATCAAGTTCCACCACAGTCAATTTGCTTTGAAATTACAGAAACCGTAGCGATCGCAAATTTAACAAAAGCCAGTCAGTTTATTAGCGAACTTCAGCGCTGGGGCTGCCATTTTGCCTTAGATGATTTTGGCAGTGGTATGTCCTCTTTTGCCTATCTTAAAACCCTCCCAGTCAACTATTTGAAAATTGATGGCGGATTTATTAAGAACATTGTCGAGAATTCTGTGGATGATGCGATGGTGGAAGCGATTAACCGGATCGGGCATGTGATGGGGATAAAAACAATCGCTGAGTTTGTCGAAAATGATGCTATCTTACAACGACTCAAAGAACTTGGAGTCGATTACGCTCAAGGTTATGGAGTAGGTAAACCACTTCCTTTAGTATTTACTTAAAGGCAATGGGGAATTACGAATTACGAATTACCTGACTGTGCCAGCTTGAAAAATTTGCTCTGCGGTCAAATTCAACTCTGGAAAAATTGGCGACTGGATACGTTCATCTCCTCGAAATTTACTAACGCGATACTCCCCTTCTTCTAAAGCGCAAACTAAAATAGTCGGTTGTTTGGGCTTGCCAATAAATTCCCTACCGCCCAATGCACCATAATCGACAATCCAGTATTCAGGAATTCCCATTTCTTCATAGTCAGCGTATTTTTTCAGATAATCATCACGCCAGTTTGTACTTACCCTTACGGGTTCGTCAGTTGCTTCAACGCGGGGAACCCGCGCAACGCACTGACTCACCACCTCAATTACTAAAGGAATTGATGCTGCTTGAGTAACAGTTGATTTTTTTTTCCACAATGGTTCATTAACTAAATTAGGCTGATTTAGTATCAGGACATCTGGCGAGTAAGCTGATTCGTTTTCAAGTGGTTTAACTAATACTGTTTTTGGTATACCATACCGCAGCCCGATGCGACTATATTCTAAAGTTATTTTTGTAGATAAAAATACAATAATCTCTTCATGGTCGCCTGTTGGTTGGGGCATTTCTACTACTACTCCATCATATAGCTCGTAACGTTGTCCTGTGTTATCTGGATATTTAGCAACGAATTCATCGAATGTAACTACTTTGCCTAAGACTTGAGTCATAGCTTGATTCCTCAATTGTGCAACTTATAACAACTTTAGTTGTATCTAATCCATCAAGATTAATACTGATTGATTGGTATATTTTATTCCAAAAAAAAGGCAAAATTGTAATATTGGGCAGCTAATTCTTAGCTAAAAGACTAGAATTTGGGTAGTAGCTTGCTCAATTTATATGTATAACATTAGGAAGCCTACTTCAAGCTATTTTTTAATGGGAGGTCAGGTAATGGCGATCGCTACCATTAATCCCGCCACTGGGGAAACGCTCAAAACCTTTGAGCCACTCAATGATGCAGAAATTACCGCTAAACTCGATTTGGCTAATCAGACTTTTGAAAAGTATCGTCAGACTAGTTTTTCGGTGCGATCGCAGTGGTTACAAAAGGCTGCTGATATTTTAGAGCAAGACAAAGCAGAATTTGCTAAGTTAATGACTTTAGAAATGGGTAAGCCATTTAAAGCAGCGATCGCGGAAGTCGAAAAATGCGCCGTGGTCTGTCGCTACTATGCCGAACACGCCCCTAGTTTTTTGGCTGATGTCAGTATAAAAACGGATGCCAGCGAGAGTTTTATCCGTTATCAACCAATGGGTGCGATTCTCGCGGTGATGCCGTGGAATTTCCCCTTTTGGCAAGTGTTCCGCTTTGCTGCACCAGCGCTAATGGCGGGAAATGTCGGCTTACTCAAACACGCTTCCAATGTGCCACAGTGCGCCTTGGCAATTGAAGATATTATCCGACGCGCAGGTTTTCCTGAAGGTGCGTTTCAAACTCTATTAATAGGCGCTGCTAAAGTCGCCGATTTAATGGCTGATGACCGCGTAAAAGCTGCCACATTGACCGGAAGCGAACCAGCAGGTGCATCCCTCGCCGTCGCCGCCGGCAAACAAATCAAAAAAACCGTTTTGGAATTAGGAGGAAGTGACCCGTTTATTGTGTTAGAGAGTGCTGACTTAGAGACAGCAGTTGTCACAGCTACTACAGCGCGGATGTTGAATAACGGGCAATCATGTATTGCAGCAAAACGTTTTATTATCGCAGAAGCGATCGCAGACAAATTTGAAAAATTACTTTTAGAAAAATTTGAGGCGCTCAAAGTTGGCGATCCCATGCAACCAGATACCGATTTGGGGCCACTTGCAACTCCTGGTATTCTCCAGGATTTAGATCAACAAGTGCAAAATGCTATCAGCAGTGGTGGTAAAGTCCTGATCGGTGGACATTCTTTATCAGATCGTCCTGGTAACTTTTATCCACCAACGATTATCATAGATATCCCACCTGAGACACCAATTGCCAAAGAAGAATTCTTTGGTCCGGTAGCCTTGTTATTCCGGGTTCCAGATATCGATGCTGCCATTAAACTCGCTAATGACTCACCCTTTGGCTTAGGTGCAAGTGCTTGGACAACCGACAACCAAGAGAGCGATCGCTTGGTTGAAGAAATCGAAGCAGGTGCCGTCTTTATCAACAGTATGGTCAAATCTGATCCCCGATTGCCCTTTGGTGGCATCAAGCGTTCTGGATATGGCAGAGAATTGAGTATCCAGGGTATACATGAGTTTGTCAATGTTAAAACCGTGTGGGTTAAATGATCAAAAGTTAGGAGTTAGGAGTTAAAAGTTAAAAGTTAAGAGTGGGGAGTAACAAATGACGAGTTAAAAGTGAGAAGTGAAGAGTTAAAACTAAAGAGTAATGAGTGAACGGTGAGGAGTTATTAATTTAAACTCCCAACTCTAACTCTCAACTCTCAACTCCCAACTCCTAACTCTCAACTCCTAACTCCTAACTGAATATCGTCAATAGTTAGGAAATAAAATGAATACAGCAGAATTATTGGTGCAGTGCTTAGAAAATGAAGGAGTGCAATATATTTTTGGACTCCCTGGCGAAGAAAACCTGCACGTTTTGGAAGCGCTAAAACATTCTTCGATTAAATTTATTACGACTCGTCATGAACAGGGTGCAGCATTCATGGCTGATGTCTACGGACGCTTAACCGGAAAAGCCGGAGTCTGTCTTTCTACTCTTGGACCTGGGGCAACTAATTTGATGACTGGGGTAGCAGATGCTAACCTCGATGGTGCGCCTTTAGTGGCAATTACTGGTCAGGTGGGAACAGATAGAATGCACATCGAATCCCATCAATATTTAGATTTGGTGGCAATGTTTGCACCTGTTACCAAGTGGAATAAGCAGATAGTGCGACCGAGTATTACACCAGAAGTAGTACGGAAAGCATTTAAGCGATCGCAATCAGAAAAACCTGGTGCAGTTCACATCGATTTACCAGAAAATATTGCCGCTATGCCTGTAGAAGGCAAACCTTTGCGTAAGGATAATAGCGAAAAAACCTATGCATCTTTTGCTAGCATTCGGGCAGCCGCCGCCGCAATTTGCCAAGCGGTAAACCCATTAATTTTAGTCGGAAATGGGGCAATCCGCGCTTATGCAAGCGATGCTGTAACGCAATTTGCCACTTTGCTGAATATACCTGTTGCTAATACTTTCATGGGTAAAGGCGTTATTCCCTATACACATCAATTAGCTTTGTGGTCAGTGGGATTACAGCAAAGAGACTTTATTACCTGTGGTTTTGATAACACAGATTTAGTAATTGCGATCGGCTATGATTTGATTGAGTTTTCCCCCAAAAAATGGAATCGTAATGGTGAAATTCCGATTGTGCATATTGGGGTAAGTCCGGCAGAAATTGATAGTAGTTATATTCCCAACGCCGAAGTCGTGGGAGATATTTCAGATTCCCTCTATGAAATTTTAAAATTAGCAGACCGACAAGGTAAACCCGATCCTTTTGCCATCAGCTTAAGGTCAGAGATTCGGGCTGATTACGAACAGTATGCCCATGATGACGGATTTCCGATTAAGCCGCAAAAGTTAATTTATGACTTACGGCAAGTAATGGGGCCAGATGATATCGTCATATCTGATGTTGGCGCACATAAAATGTGGATGGCCCGTCATTATCATTGCCATAGCCCCAATACTTGCATAATTTCCAACGGCTTCGCGGCTATGGGTATTGCCATTCCTGGCGCTTTAGCAGCAAAACTTGTTTATCCTAAGCGCAAAGTCGTTGCTGTAACAGGCGATGGCGGCTTTATGATGAATTCTCAAGAATTAGAAACAGCCTTGCGTGTCGGTACACCCTTTGTCACCATAATTTTCAATGATGGTGGCTATGGGTTAATTGAGTGGAAGCAAGAAAATCAATTTGGCAAAGGAAACTCATCTTTTGTGCATTTTAGCAATCCTGATTTTGTTAAATTTGCCGAAAGCATGGGTTTAAAAGGCTACCGAGTTGAATCGGCTTTAGATTTGATTCCCACTTTGAAAGAAGCCCTCGCTCAAGATGTCCCCGCAGTGATAGATTGTCCCGTAGACTATCGCGAAAATCACCGCTTTAGCCAAAAAGCCGGCGAGTTGAGTTGTGCGGTGTAAAAAGTAGAGACGCTACTCGTCGCGTCTGTACAAGAGTTAGGAGTTATTTATTCCTAACTCCTTATTAATTTCTAATTAAGTGGGCGCAAATAATCATCACTGGCTCGTAGCGCTAAAGCGAAGACAGCGCAACTACGAGCCAAATACAGAGATTTGACTTTTCGTTACATAGTTTGGTTTTATCTTGCCTAGCTACTTACAGTACAGTGTAGGCTTCTGAGTGAGTGATTGTGGATTTCTCATTTAGCGATCAATGTGTTGGATCATATAACTTTATTTGTCTCAAAATTGCTGTACACAATGGGCTGTTACCATCTAAAAAACCATTGATTGCCGTAAAGTGGTTTTTATCAGGCTGTGGTAAGTATTCACCAGCCAATCCTTTTTTCTTCCATACAGCCAGAAAATCTTGAGACTGTCGTTTAAATTCTGAAGTTTCTTGCTCGCCATAGGTTACAAGTAGAGAGCCAGCTTTTTCGGGAATATGACGGATAGGACTATTGCGAAGAACTTCAGCCCAGGTAAGTTGTATCTTGGGTTGTAACCAGGTGTAGGGAAACGGCATTAAATCAAATAAACCGCTAATAGCACAACCACCTTTAATGATATCATCTGGTAGTCCATAGTCATTTTCCCAGTCTGTAGCCATGAGCATAGCAGTTAAATGGCCACCCGCTGAGTGGCCAGCTACATAGATGCAATTGGGGTCTGCACCGAAGTTTTCGGCATGATGATAAATCCAGGCAATAGCTGAACGATTTTGGCGAACAATCTCCTCAATGGTAACTTTGGGACACAAGGCATAGTTGACCAGTACGACTGTAACATTCGCAGCTACTGGACCTTGAGCGACAAAGCTAAAGTCTTTACTGCTACTCATCATCCAATAGCCACCGTGGATAAATATCAAAATTGGTGCTTGTGGTTGTGCTGCGGGGAAAATATCTAGGTGTTCGACTAGGGTAGGGCCAAAAGGAACACTCAAATGGCAGCGGAGTTTTTCACGTACCTTAGCACTGTTTGTGGCATAAAAATTCATATACGCAGGTATATTAAGACTTAGCTCACTAAGATTATACTGAGAATCTAACTCGGCTTGAGTTTGAAAATTGCGGTACAGCATTGAAGTTTTCTACTTTAGCGCAAGTGGTTTTAATAGACTTACATTTTGTACCTGTAATGAGTAAAGCGCAAATAGGCAAATATTGTGACAATAGGTGATATTATGAGCAAATTGAGTCCAATTATTTTTTCTCCCCGATAAAATTGCCGAAACTCTTGATTCTTCGTATAAGGGTGGGGGAGTATAAACGATTACAATGCCAAAAAGATTTGTTTGAGAGAAAATGCAAATTATGACAATTAAATCTCACCTTTAATAAGTAAAACAAGTTTTTAAAGATAATTTCAGATTGCTATATCATAAGGATTTTAAATATAGTTAATGCCCGCACAGCTAGGTTAGCAATATTAAAAATGCTATCTTAAAGCCAAAGGTCATTTGCTCAATTTTTGAGGAAAAAACTATGACTACAGCGCTCATAGAGGCTAATTCTATCGAGTCATTGCTAGGTAAAGAGGCTGAAGACCTGCTTACCTACAAAGCAAAAGTTCCTACTGATTTACTACATTTGCCGGGGCCAGACTTTGTAGATCGCATCTGGCTCAACAGCGATCGCAACCCGCAAGTATTGCGTAATCTCCAGTTACTTTATTCTACTGGTCGTTTGGCATATACTGGATATCTGTCTATTCTACCGGTAGACCAAGGCATTGAACACTCAGCAGGTGCCTCTTTTGCGCCTAATCCGATTTACTTTGACCCAGAAAATATTGTTAGGCTAGCGATCGCTTCTGGTTGCAATGCGGTTGCTACCACTTTGGGGACATTAGGTATAGTTTCGCGCAAGTATGCCCACAAAATCCCCTTTATTGCCAAAATCAATCACAACGAATTGCTGACTTTCCCCAATCAATTTGACCAGGTATTGTTTGCTGATGTCGAACAAGCTTGGAATTTAGGGGCGGCTGCTGTAGGTGCGACAATTTACTTTGGTTCAGAGAATTCTACTAGACAAATTCAAGAAATCAGCAAAGCTTTTAAACGCGCCCATGAATTAGGGATGGTGACAATTCTCTGGTGCTATCTGCGGAATAACGCCTTTAAACAAGATAAAGATTACCACCTTGCTGCTGACCTCACCGGACAGGCGAATCATTTGGGTGTAACTATTGAAGCCGACATTATTAAACAAAAGTTACCAGAAAATAATAATGGTTACGGTGCAATTGCCAAAGCTACTGGTAAGAGTTACGGCAAAACCGATGAGCGGGTTTATACAGAATTGACAACTGATCACCCAATTGATTTAACTCGTTACCAGGTATTAAATTGCTACTCTGGGCGCGTGGGGCTGATTAATTCTGGTGGCGCGACTGGTAAAAATGATTTCGCCGAAGCAGTTCGCACCGCTGTAATTAATAAACGCGCTGGTGGTTCTGGATTAATTTCTGGACGAAAGACCTTCCAGCGTCCCTTTGAGGAAGGTGTAAAACTGTTTCATGCCATTCAAGATGTTTACTTGTCACCGGATGTGACGATCGCTTAATAAGTTAGGAGTTAGGAGTTAGGAGTTAGGAGTTTGGAGTTAGGAGTTATAAGAATTCTTTCCCCAATTCCCAATTCCCAATTCCCGATTCCCCATTTTTATCTAATGTTTCTCAGTAAGAAATCTGGTTGACCACAACTTTTTTGCGATCGCTTCAAAATCTCGGCACTACAAATACCAGGTTCACCGTCTTTGGAATAACAAAAGAAGACTTCTTGTAAAAATCTTCCTGAACCAGAACAAAAAGGTGCTATACTATTAGCACTAATTTGATTATTTGCATTCACAAATGAATTTTTAAAATTTGTAATTGTGGTACGCAAGGGTTTTGCAGGACGGTTATAAGCTGCGGGAATAGCGATCGCATCTTTTAACTTTTTACTCAATGCCAAGTATTCTGCTGGAGTTTTCCCCGAACAAGTACCATGTTTTTCCCATTCATGATCGTAAAGTTTATTACTAGGATACAAATTGGGAAATTGTCGCTTTACTTCCGACGGTAATTTTTCCGTGGAACAATTAGCAGGATAACCAGCTTGGTATTGTGGCCACAAACCATGTAGTACAAAACCAAGTTTCCTTCCAGAACCACACTGTTGCTGGTCACGGCTACCATTTGCAGCACAATAATCTGGCGACCAAGAGAGTGTCAATACATAAAAATCAAATTTACCCGGAGTACCGCGATTTTGAGCAATGGCAGCATTAGGTATAAAAAAAGCAGTAATTAACAGAGAAGATGCGATGAAAAGTTTCTTTAATTGCATAAAGTTAGTTTTCTATAAAATTAAAACACTACATAAAGTACATTGTTAATAGTCAAAGGTCAAGACTCAGTAATTATTTGTAATTCCTAGTTCCCAACCACCAACCAGTCTACAGCTTTGACTAACCCTTGATTATTCTCATCGTCCATAGATACTAGTTTTTTTAAATTTGTTGCTGTATATAATACTAAATACATTATTAAGATAATACGATAATCAGCATTTTCACACTAATAAAAGACTAAAACCTTTATGTAAAAATATTTTCACACCGTAGCTATTAAGCACAGTGTGTTTATTCATTAGGTTTAATCGCTTCAAACAATGATGCAAAAACTATGGATTAGGTAAATTTGCTTGAACGGCTGGTAATAGATCGTTATTTTCCTCTATCCTTAACATTCTTATATCTCTTACTGATACTGGAAACCAAGGTAATCTTCTAGATAAGTCTTGAACAGCTAAAACACAAGTAACAGCGTTAACACTTTCATTACCAAAATAAACACTTCCTTGCTGTCTAGTAAAACCGTATGAAGAAAGTAGTTTTTTAATTTCACCATAGGTATTGTTGTAAGGGTCGCCATAGGATTGTCTTAAAGTTTCAATATCCATATCAAAAGAAATTGCATACATTCTTACATTACCTTGCGGAAATTTATCATCATCGATTGTAATGTATGAATTGGCATTAAGCTTTTTATTTTGAAGACTATTTTGGGATTTTGTGTACATAGATTATACTCTCAATTTTGTTATATAACTCAATTTTAACCAGTGCTGACGTTCTAGACCCTACCTTTAAATATTTCTTAGTTTTTAGCGATCGCTCAGATAGCGTATTCATCTATAAATTTCTCTAAAACTTGTAATATTAAGGTTTCTAAGAGTACAAGCAAGTTTAAATCTATTTCTTAATTCTGGGTATACATTAAATTGTTCTGAGTCCTTGTGTCAAGCTTAATTGAGATGCTCTTACGCTGCAATCTCCAACGAATTCAGAAAAAACAAATCTTGGTAGGGATTCTGGGATATCCTTAGATAAGTGAAAGATTTGCCGAAAATAGTAAGAATGAAGCTGGCAGCAAGAGTAAGTCAGGTAGCACCTTCATTAACCTTAGCGATCGCAGCCAAGGCTAAGGCACTGAAGGCAGAAGGAATAGATGTTTGTAGTTTTAGCGCTGGAGAACCAGATTTTGATACTCCAGCGCATATTAAAGCCGCAGCAGTAAAAGCTTTGGAAGAAGGCAAAACCAAGTATGGTGCAGCAGCCGGAGAACCAAAGTTAAGGGAAGCGATCGCCCACAAGCTTAAAATTGATAATGGTCTTGATTACAAGTCAGAAAATGTCATCGTCACCAATGGCGGTAAGCATTCTCTCTACAACTTAATCGTGGCGCTAATCGACCCAGGTGATGAGGTAATTATCCCTGCACCCTACTGGCTAAGTTATCCCGAAATGGTGACTTTGGTCGGTGGAGTCTCGGTAATTGTCCCTACAGATGCAACGACGGGCTATAAAATTACTCCCGAAAAACTCCGTAAAGCAATCACGCCGAAGACAAAGCTATTTATCCTCAACTCTCCATCTAATCCCACAGGGATGGTTTACACGCCAGATGAAATTAAAGCACTGGCGCAGGTAGTAGTTGATGCAGATATCTTTGTTGTCTCTGATGAAATTTACGAAAAGATTCTCTACGACGGTGCAGAACATATCAGCATCGGTTCTCTTTCTAAGGAAATTTTTGACCGCACTTTGATTAGTAATGGGTTTGCGAAAGCTTATTCTATGACTGGGTGGCGTCTCGGCTATTTAGCGGGGCCTGTGGAAATCATTAAAGCCGCGAGTACCATCCAAGGACATAGTACATCTAACGTGTGTACCTTTGCCCAATATGGTGCGATCGCGGCACTACAAAGTCCTCAAGATTGTGTCGAAGAAATGCGCCAAGCTTTCGCCAAACGCCGACAGGTAATGTTAGACAGACTCAACGCCATTCCCGGATTGAGTACCGCCTCACCAAATGGGGCTTTTTATCTGTTCCCTGATATCAGCAAAACCGGTCTAAAATCTTTAGAATTTTGTGACGCTTTGCTAGAAAAACATCAAGTTGCAGTCATTCCCGGAATTGCTTTTGGCGCTGATGACAACATTCGCCTTTCCTACGCCACAGATATGGCGACGATTGAAAAGGGAATGGATAGATTAGAGAAATTTGTCAAGTCGTCTATTTAGTTGGTTGTCATTTGTCATTTGTGAGGAAAATTTACCAACTCTCCAACTTTTTAACTCCACCTTTTCGACTCGAACGGGTGGAGTTCATTTTCAAGCTTGAAGTTTCGAGTTCCAAGCTTGAAGTTTGGAGTTCTGAAGCTCAAGTTTGGAGTTCTAAGCTTGAAGTTTCAGATGAATAGTGGGAGCAAAAACGTCAAAAGGGTTTTGGGCTTAGGGACTTCCAAATAAAAAAATGTTCCAAAACTGATGCAAAAATTTTTTCTATTTCTCCTCTCTCTGTGTTCTCTGCGTCTAATAAGGTTCGTTTATTTGAATAATTTATTTCTTGGAAGTCCCTTAGTTAATGTCAATTAATTCCAGCACCATCAAGCTGAATTTTGCATCAAAGGGTATTGTTGAATCAAAATCTGTACGGGAATCCCCAATTGTTCATGCAATCCTCGAATCATCTCCAAGGTTAGCGGCTGCTTGCGATGCAAAATGTCGGCAATTTCTGCTTTACTGCCAATAACAGGCTCTAATTCATCTACAGACAACCCACGGGATTCGAGATAATATAAGATTGCTTCAATAGGATCTGGTACTTCGATTGGGTAATGCCTTTGCTCGTATGCTTCCACAAGCGTAGTTAAAACTTCCAATCGATCAGACTCTGGGGTATTTAGTTCTGCATCAAACAATTTTTCAATTTCATCAAGCGCAGCACGATAATCAGCTTCGGTGCGGATTGGACGAGTTTCAAGCATAGGTATTACTGTCTCAAATACATGTTGCATCTACGTTATCGTATTCTTTATGCGTTCCCAGAAAACGAATAAAAATAATTCTAATATCATAACGAACGTGAACAATTAAACGGTAATCATTACCTTTGATATTAAAAACAACACGATTATTAGCTAATAATACTGGCATTGCGATAAGTGCTTTTGATATTTGCCGGACTATCCCATTCTGCACGAGATGCTTCATCAAACCAAGCCTTTAATGGCTGTTCGGCATCGGGATATGCTTCCCAAAACTTTCGTAACGTGGTGCGGGCAATGATTCGCATAATTAGGTAATTACAGCGTTACTATACATAAATATACTTGAAACCTTTATAGCTTTTCGCGATCAAATGAGGTACATCAGAGCAAGCTCCTTGCTTGCTCTTAGGGGGTTGGGGGTGTGGTTCTTGTATCTCACCAGACTGGAAAACGCTGTATTTCGATTTATTCTCACCTACTTACTTGTTGTTGAGTGATTATACAAAATTATCCTAATGTCATAGGGCATTTGTCATTTTCCCCACTCCCATCTACATCAAGTTCATTTCCTGCAACCCCTGGCGTAGTCTTTTCGCCTCTTCGGGATTATACCTTTCGTGAAGGGCGATCGCTTTTCTAAAAGCTGTTAAACTATCTTGATGATTGCCAGCTTTGAGCAATACTACCCCTAAATTTTGATAAGCTTCGGCATAGTTAGGATTTAACTCGATTGCATTTCGATAAGATGCGATCGCATCTGTAAATAAACCCAAAGTTTTAAATATCATCGCCAAATTATAATGTCCAAAAACAAAATTAGGGTCAATTTTCAAAGTTGTGGTGTAAGCAGCTTTCGCACCATTTAAATCTCCTGCTGCTTTGAGTAAGTTACCTAAGTTGATGTATGCTCCTAGTTTGAGCATAGGGTAAATTGGCAATTTGATCGCAGCTTGATAATGAGAAATAGCCTGTGGGAATTTTTGCAACCGACTGTAGGCAATGCCTAAATGATAGTGGAGTTCATATAAAATATCGTAGTTTTCTTCAGCAAAGGAGATTCCATGTCTGAGCAACTCCATACCTTGAGTAATTTTCCCAGTTTCCACATACAATGCCCCTAATTTGCTGCAAACATAAGGGTCATTAGGATGAGTAGCGAGAAACCCTTCCATTGCTGTAGCTGCTTTAGTATATTTATTATTTTGAGCGATCGCACTTTTTTGATATCCTGTGTGTAAAAGTGCCACTCCTGGTAAATAACCCACTTGCCAATGAGGTTCTTTGGTTATAATTGCTGACACGCTATCATCCACTAAGGCGTGATAAGGACGGTCAAAGCAAATATCTGGATGATTGCGAAAGAGCCTAGACACCAGAGAATAGGGAGATTGTTCTGCACCAATTTCGTGGCGGACTAGGTTGATGAGCAAGTATTCATCTGTTGCGATCGCTTCTCGCAACTGCGGTACAATTGCTGGTGTGAGAGTTTCATCAGCATCTAATACCAGAATCCAATCTCCAGTGACATATTTTAGAGCTGCATTACGGGCAGCACTGAAGTCATTACACCATTTGAAATGATATACTTTTGCACCAAGTTGTTGAGCAATATTCGGAGTGCGATCGATTGAGCCTGTATCCAAAACTACCATTTCATCTACCACTTTTCGGACACTGCTTAGGCATTTAGGCAGTGTTGCTGCTTCATTTTTCACAATCATGCACAGACTGAGTTTCATATTGCCAATAAATTCTGGTTCAAATTTTTTGCTTCTAGTGACCAACTTTTATCTAATATAGGACTAATATTTGATTTCTGAAAAAGCTCGGTACAACTCGAAAAGCTTAATTCCCTACTCCCCACTCCCTACTCCCCGTCTATCGCGCTTGTGCTGCGCTTCGCGCAGCACGTAGATAATTTCAAAAATGAAATACGATTCCTATATATCTTGTGTAATGATTAATAAATCATATTATTTGAAACTAAATATTACTCTTTGTTATTTGTTAATTTTTATATAACTATTATCTGCATTATATAGGGAATCATATATAATGAAAAATTCTTTCGCCAGAACAGCAAATTTACTTCGCCAAAATCTCAACGATTATTTGCGATCGCTTAACGTTTGGTTTTTAGATACGCCAGAAAGGGCGCTCTTAGAAGCTCAACAAGCCGCTCAGAGAATTAAAAACATTGAGATAGAACATTTTGACGGCCAGAAAATCTCTTCACAATCAGTAAATTATACTGAAAATGTGATGTCTTATTGGCAAGGAAACCTTGACAAGAATTTAACTACTATCAAAGTAAGACTTATAGAGTTTCATCTTAGTCGCAGAATTTTAAATCTATCTAATTCTGTATTGTTAGAAAGGCTGAAAATTATTGATGAAGTTGTAGAAAGGTACGCTCTAAAAGATGCAATAATCAGCAATAATCCCTTAATCTCAAATTCTCAACCACTACAAATTAACCAGAGCGAAATCAACAAACAGCCATCATCTAATATTAATAATATACCACCTAAACCTCTATCTCAACAAGCTAGATTATTATCGAGGTCTCTGGGTCAAAGACTTAATAGAATTAAAGCAGATTTTACACCGCAGACGGAAGAAGAGTTTGTCAGAAATTACCGACTTTCTAAAAAGAGGACAAAGATTTCCATAAGATTTATACTAACGTTAATTATTCTACCCTTTTTAACTCAGCAATTATCTAAACAATTTTTAGTTTATCCCATATTAGAAAGAAATAGAGAAAACAATATAAATCAAGTTTTTATCAATTCTGATATGGAAAAAGACGCTCTCCATGAATTACATAATTATCAACAAAGGCTGATGTTTGAATCTTTCCTAAATGAAGCACCACCAATTTCTTCAGAAGTAATAAAAGAAAAGATAAAAGGCAAAGCAATTGAGATAGCTGAAGAGTTTCACGGAAAATATAATAGTGCTATTGGTAATGTATTTGCTGATTTTATATCACTAATTTCTTTTGGTATAGTTGTGCTGATAAGCAAAAAAGAAATTCTGATTGTGAAATCGTTTATAGATAATATTGTTTATGGATTAAGCGATAATGCCAAGGCTTTTTTAATTATTCTCTCTACAGATATATTTGTAGGATTTCACTCACCAGAAGGGTGGGAGGTTATTCTTGAAGGATTCGCAGGACATTTAGGATTGCCAGCCAATAAAACCATAGTATTTTTCTTTATTGCTACATTCCCGGTAATTTTAAACAGTATCTTTAAATACTGGATATTCAGCTATTTGAGTCGCTTATCTCCGTCGGCATTAGCTACATTAAAAGAGATGGACGAGGGTAATTGATAATTCGTAATTATTTTGGCGTATTTGTCTTCTGATTCGCTAGGCTATGTATATCCTGGTATTTGGAGCAAGGGGGCTTTTGCCTACAATTCGTTTTGATTTGTACGTTTTCCTCTGCCCACGAGATGCTGCACCTACGTTGCTTAAGGGAGTTCTAACAAATAAATTACCCCACAACAAGTAGTTGAGTATTTTTTTATTTGGAAGTCCCTAAGAGTAGGGTATGCCTACGTCATTAAGTTTTATAACAAAAATTTAGAAAGAGCCACAAAACTTGCTGATGATGAAAAGGGACTTCAACTCCCAGAATTAATTAAAAGTTATGAATCACGATGCTTTCATTGTTCCACCAGGTTCAAAGATTTCTCTGAAAAAAAACTATGACCCAGCCTATAAGACTGAGTTCCATGAAAAAGCTGATGCTGCAACTAAATTACAGGCAGATATTGAACGACTAGCAAATTACCAAAATATTCTCTACGCTCAAAACACTTATGCCTTGTTGATTATTTTTCAGGCAATGGATGCTGCTGGTAAAGATAGCACAATTAAACATGTGACCTCTGGTGTGAACCCGCAAGGATTTCAGGTGTTTAGTTTTAAGGGACCCAGTGCAGAAGAATTAGACCATGACTACCTGTGGCGAACAACTAAGGCTTTACCAGAAAGAGGTCGAATTGGAATATTCAACCGTTCATACTATGAAGAAGTCCTAGTGGTTCGTGTCCATCCAGAAATGCTGAAAAAACAACAACTTCCCCACTTACCTGAAGGGAATAAGATATGGAAGCAGCGCTTTGAAGAAATCAATAACTTTGAAAAATATTTGGTAAATAATGGTGTGATTGTCCTGAAGTTTTTTCTGAATGTCTCAAAAGCAGAGCAGAAAAAACGCTTCTTACAACGGATTGATTTGCCTGAAAAAAATTGGAAGTTTTCAGATAGCGATGTCCGAGAACGAGCTTTTTGGGATGATTATATGAATGCTTATGAAGAAGTTTTCAACAACACTAGTACAGAATCAGCCCCGTGGTATATTATTCCTGCCGATCGCAAATGGTTTACACGCCTCGCTGTTGCCAATATCATCTGCACAAAATTACAAGAACTAAATCTGCAATACCCGACAGTTAGTGAAGAACATAAACAGCAACTTTTGCAGGCAAAACGCATTTTAGAACAGGAGGATTGAATTATTTATTTAAGAAAGCAAGCGTTAAAATAAGATAAATATACTGTATGATTCATTCATAAAGATAAATTTTACAAAATTTATTAATAATTTTTGTAACTAAATAAGTTTGTCTGATAATCACAGGCAAAAAATTATGACTCAGATGGCAGAAAATGCCAAAAATCATTTACCTTACTTTAATAATGCTGCCTTTGATATTGTGGCGATCGCAGCCTCAGCAGGAGGTCTAACTGCTTTAATTAAAGTGCTATCGACTCTACCGCCAGAATTTACAGCCGCGATCGCCATTGTGCAACACCTGGGACCCGAATATCCGTCCTTGATGGCAGAAATTCTCAGTCGGCGCACAGCTATTACCGTCAAAAAAGCACAAGAGGGAGATTGCCTTACCCCAGGAATCGCTTACATTGCTCCACCCAATCGTCACTTGTTGGTTAACGGTGACGGGACGCTTTCCTTATCACAGTCAGAATCAGTACATTTTTTACGTCCTTCGGCTGATGTTTTATTTAAATCGGTTGCAGCCACTTACAAAAATAGAGCAATTGGCCTTGTCCTAACTGGAACGGGTAGCGACGGCGCGATGGGAGTAAAAGCAATTAAAAAAATGGGCGGTATCATCATCGTTCAAGACGTAAAAACCGCCGAATTTTCCGGGATGCCTTCCGCAGCCATTCAAACTGGCAACGTAGATTTTATTCTCCCTCTCAATGAAATCTCCAGCACCCTGGTAATTTTGGTCATGGGAGAATCTTACTAAGCTCAGCGGCAGGGGGCAGAGGAGATATGTTTTAGAATGCAACCTGGTGTCACCATAGTTTAATAAGTCTTTGATATTCGTGAATGAAGCTTAGGGACTTCCAAGAAATAAATTATTCCAATAAACGTAGACGCTTCTCTACGAGACGCTACGCGAACGGCTTGCCGTAGGCTAAGCTGTTCTGCATTTAATTTGTATAATTAGGGCGCTCATGTTGCCCACCCCACAAGAGTTTTATTTTATTTGATTATTCAATTTAGATGATTTTCAGCTTACCACTCCAGACACAGAGAACGCAGAGAGAAGAAATAGAGAGAGTTTTTGCGTCAGTTTTGGAACATTTTTTTATTTGGAAGTCTCTTAGAACTGCGTTAATCAGTCTTTTATATTCGTGAATGAAGCTCAAAACTCTACTCCACCAGCGAGAACTACCCTATGACTTCCCCAGAAAAAGACCCCGAATTTGAAAATCTACTAGTTTATCTCAGACAAAACCGGGGATTTGATTTTACAGGCTATAAGCGCTCAACTTTGATGCGTCGGGTATGCAAGCGAATGCAGTCATTGAGCATAGAAAAGTTTGGAGATTATCTAGACTATTTAGAAGTTGATCCAAAAGAATTCAATTATCTGTTCAACACTATTTTAATTAACGTCACTGCTTTTTTTCGAGATTTCTCAGCTTGGGAATATCTAGCAGAACAAGTGTTGCCTAATCTGATTAAAAATAAAAAAAGTTCTGACCCAATCCGCATCTGGAGCGCTGGTTCTGCTTCTGGGGAAGAAGCTTATACCTTGGCAATCTTGATGGCTGAAATATTGGGAGCAGAGGAATTTCGCCAACGAGTCAAAATCTACGCCACAGATGTAGATGAAGAGGCTCTCAACCAGGCACGTCTTGCTCTGTATTCAGCAAAAGAAATCCAGGCTGTACCAGTTCAACTGCGGCAGAAATACTTTGAGGTTGTCGGCACCCGCTATGTCTTCCGCCAAGACTTGCGCCGCTCAGTGATTTTTGGTCGCCACGATCTGCTTCAGGATGCGCCGATTTCGCGCTTAGATTTGCTGGTTAGCCGTAATACAATGATGTATTTTAATTCTGAGACTCAAGGGCGAATTCTGGCTCGGTTTCATTTTGCACTAAATGATGCAGGCTATCTATTTTTAGGAAAAGCGGAAATGCTATTGATGCATTCGAGTCTGTTTACGCCACTAGACTTAAAAAACCGGATATTTAGTAAAGTATCATCGGCGAATATCCGCAATCGCCTCTTAGCTATGACAAATTCAGTAGATGACGAATCTAGCAGCCGTTTGTCTCGACACCTGCGGTTGCGAGATATGGGTTTCGACACAGCAACAATCGCCCAAGTAGTCATTGATAACAATGGAACTTTGGTGCTGATCAACGAGCAAGCGCGGAATTTGTTTGCCCTTTCCCCCAGAGATTTAGCTCGTCCCTTCCAAGATTTGGAACTTTCTTATCGACCAATTGAGTTGCGATCGCTAATTGAACGGGCTTATAATGAACGCCGCCCTGTCACCCTAACAAATGTAGAGCGGTATTTGTCCAACACAGAAACCCAATATCTGGATGTGCGGATTACGCCTTTGCAAGACACCGACACCAATTTCTTAGGTGTAAGCATCGCTTTTCATGATGTCACGCGTTACATTCAACTTCAAGAGGCGCTGCAACGCTCCCGACAGGAATTAGAAACTACTAACGAAGAACTCCAATCGACTAACGAAGAATTAGAAACTACCAACGAAGAACTTCAATCGACTAACGAAGAATTAGAAACTACCAACGAAGAACTCCAATCGACTAACGAAGAATTGGAGACGATGAATGAAGAATTACAATCTACTAATGAAGAATTACAGACAATTAATAGCGAATTGAGCGATCGCACCACAGAACTTAATCGTACTAATATTTTCCTTATCTCTATTCTCAGAAGTCTCCAAACTGGAATAGTAGTAATTGATAGCAGCTTTAACATCTCAATTTGGAATTACATAATAGAAGATTTATGGGGCTTGCGAACTGATGAAGTTATAGGACGCTCTATCTTCAGCCTAGACATTGGCCTACCCGTCGAGCAGTTGCGATCGCCCATCCGCGACTCCCTATCGGGAAAAAAACACTTTCAAGAAATGATCCTCAATGCTACCAATCGTCGAGGTAGGCAAATAAAATGTTACCTGGCGATCACTCCATTGCTTGGCATTGAAATGCAGGGAGCAGTTTTGATGATGGCAGATGTAGAAAGTGTCAGCAGTATGATTTCTATTGAAGGAATGGAGGAACGACGACAGCAGGGATGAAAGGGGCAGTTTTTGCTGGGGGAGAAAAGAAGTTAATTTTCTGACGATAAACCCCGCAAAGTTTCTTTGGTGGGTGAATAAGTTCGTAGTGAGTTAGTCGCTAAGAGGGGTTTCCCCCATCCGTTGGGTAAGGACTTTAGTCCTTGATTTGAGCGCCCAAGCGCTCACTACAAACCAAGCATTGTTGACTTGGCGGACTACTAGTGGTCTGTCCCAAAAGTTTTCCGAGGTTCGTGGTGTTCAGATCCCCGACTTCTTGAATAAGTCGGGGATCTCGCAGCCCCGCAAAATTAATGGGACAGACTACTAGTAGTAGTCGGGCTATTATAGCGAATGGCATCCGAAGCGCGTCACTACGGTATATATTGGGTTTTAGCTGCTACTTATTTCGACAAATAAATTGTCATGCAACGGCTTGATGAATTGGCGATTGTCGAAAGTGAGTTGCTAGCGATGCACCCAGACCCTAGAATTTACAGTTAGTAGACTAACCCAACAGATATGAAGCTTCAGCTAACACACCTGAGACTGCTTGTCTCCAACTACAAAGATTCTTTTCTGTTTTACCGGGATCTGCTGAAATTTGATGTCGATTGGGGCGATGAAGATAGCGGATATGCTGAGTTTAATACCGGATATATCAAGCTCGGTTTGTTCAAAAAAGAATTAATGGCCCAAGTAGTCCCCAGAATCGAACAGCCTTCTTATGTTGTCAATCGAGATAAAATTGCCTTGATTTTCGCAGTCGATAACGTGG
Source organism: Nostoc sp. (assembly GCF_036917635.1). Taxonomy (GTDB): domain Bacteria; phylum Cyanobacteriota; class Cyanobacteriia; order Cyanobacteriales; family Nostocaceae; genus Nostoc. The sequence continues at coordinate 117,642 of NZ_JBALCW010000102.1, read as the reverse complement.
ATGAGGTATATGAGCAAATAAAAGCTCAGAATGCGATCGTTGTAACTCAACCACAAGATCGCCCTGAGTGGGGAATCCGCACAGCTCATTTTCGCGATCCTGATGGCAATCTTATCGAAATCTACAACAATCTGGGAATTGTCAGTTAACTCAACCTTGCTGATTTCCAATAAATTAATTATTTAGGCGTTTCGCCCGCTCTTAACAAAATGCAGGTTTTGGGCTATTGCTGTCAACTTAAGCAAAAAGAAATATAAAATTCCTTTTAAAAGAAATCAGCCACCCAAGGCGAAGCACCTGCAAATATTTGTGTAGCTGCTGAAATAGCCGTTTCTGTCCCATGTAGTTTTCCGGCTATTTGCAAATGGTAAGGAGCAAACAAACTTGTATATAGTGGTGCTAGTTCTCGGACATCTAACTGCAACTCGCCTTTTCCACCTTTTGTAACTTCCCCGCGTCCATTAGCAACAGAAAGAATGAATTTACCATTGTTTGCATCTAGCAAATTATCTTGAATGTCTAGGTGCAGTTCAGTTTGAATTGCCGATGGATAACCCCGCATTTCCAGCGCCTTAACTACATCTACTACCCGCAGTAGCCAGCGCATCGTATTCTTAAGCTTGGCAGTTTGCTCTGGTAACACTAATGTCAAGGAATCAATCGCCGAACTCCTCCATCGCACCTGCTCAATTTGGGAGCGATGACTGGCAAGAAAAGACCAGAATGTTTGTGCAGCCGCAACTGTGAGAATTACCCAATCTTTTACCCGCAGGATTGCGCCATCCTCAGTTGAATGTTGACTAAAGAGGATGTAGCCTTCGGGTTTTTCTTTTGTACCGATAAAATATGCGTAAAATGTTTCCTTCTCATCTGGCTGGATTAAGCGCTCCCAGATTGCTGGATGCCGGTCTAAATATCCATGCGTTAATCTGGCCTGCTGCTGATATAGTTCGTGAAAGACTTGATGATTGATTGGAAATATTGGTTGCAAAGGTAGGGGTTGCTCCCGGAGTTGGATATTTTTAGTAGGAACTTCCCAATTACACCAACTACCCCCCTGCTCATACCCGACTTTTCGATACAAGCTTTGAACTGCTGGATAAAGAGCAGAGAGGGGTATACCTCTAGCATAAAGTTCTTTGAGGGTGTGCTGCATAAGAGCGATCGCAGCTCCCGAACCGCGATACTCTGGAGCAATGCCCACTACCGCAATTCCTGTCATTGGTACACGCACACCACCCCACCACTGGCCCATATCCAGAGTTGCCAATCCACCAATTAATTGTTCTGACTCACGAATAATGCGGAAGTTTTCTACACCAAGCAGATTGATGTAAGCTTCTTCGCCACCAAGCCCACTGATGAAACACTGCTCAAAGATACTCCCAAGCTGCTGAATATCTTCTGGATTAAGAGTACTGTATTCAAATTTAGGCGTCATCTCTTATACCATTAATAATACGAAAGCAAAACTATACTACAACGAAGGTTGCTTGAAATTTGACCTTCTGATATCATGTCCGCATAAATAGTTATACTAACTACAGTCATTAGACCCCACACGCCAGATGCTCCACTTGGGGAGACCCCAAGACCGCCAAAGCTCCCCTTAATCCCCTCCCGAAAAGCGGGGAGGGGAGACAAAGCATAGCTTTGGCTCTTTGGGGAACTCCTGGTTTAAGAAGCAATCAAAATAGTATCAAAGAAGCTGGTAATTTTAGTCTACATAATCTGTTGGTATTTCCTTTTCAACAGTGTCATTTGAAGCTATTGGGCGGCTACCATCTATTTCTAGAGTATCCTGAACTTTAAAATTACTCTTAGCGATCGGACGTTGACCGTCTATATCAAGAATTTCCTCAACCTCTAAATCACTAGGGTCAATTGGACGCTTACCGTCTACATTTAGCATGTCATATTCTTGAAAAGCACTCTTAGCAATCGGGCGTTGACCATCTATATCAATTGTTTTATCATAGTCAATTTCATTCTTCCCAATTGGGCGCTGACCATCTATATTAATTGTTTCTTTAATTTGAATACTACTTGGATCGACTGGACGCTGACCATCTATATTAATTGTTTTCTGTGACTGTATCAGTTCGTTAGATGAGGAATTTATATCAGTTTCAGTCTCTTTTATATTCCGAGCCAAATTATTGTTAGTACTATCAACTTTGTTTGTGTTATCCATGTTTTTTATTGTTCTTCTAGACTATTTATTTGCTGACAACATGAGCTTAATAGCTGCTTATTTATCATTTAAAGGAACTGAAATTAGGTAAAAAGTAGGATAATTTTGATTTTTCTAATAATTTATTTATCTAAGATAATATTGAAGTTGGAGTAAAAAATCCTCTATCACAGCACAGAATGCATCTATGACTTGAGAGGGATTTGTCATCTTTCAAGAAGCGATCGCGCGATCGCTTCAAGTCTTACCTCTTTCTTGCCAATCGACATAGAAAAAGAGAATTGCCAGCATTATATAGCCAATAGCCCAAGGCGTACCAGTTCCCCAGCCAAAATTAACAACTGTATCTGCAACAGTCCAACGATAACTGTGCATCAACCCAACCCAAGAAATTACAGCAGCGATCGCAGACCAATAGGCAGCTTGGCGAAACTTGCGCTCAATAATGTAAACTGTAATGCCAGCTAAAATCATGGCGGAAAAAATAAACCCTTGCTCAAGAGCAAAAGCCCCATCAATATACGTATCGGTCAACTTAAACTGCTCAATCAACGTTGGTGTAAAAGGTTTTTCCGGCGTGCCTAAGCCTGCTGCCCGAAGTGAATTTTTAGCAATTAGCGCACCCCAACCAGCAATCCCCGGCAATAGACCAACAACCACAGCAGGTGCATGATGCGACGGGGTGGCTGTAAAGCTTTGAGCGACAATCACAATCCCAATCCATAACACAATTGCCATCCCGGCTTCAATCGGGACAAAGTAAGCCAGCATTGCCACAGTTCCACTTAGGCAAAGCAAGCCCATAATTATGCCATTGAGTATAGAGTAACCGACTCTTGCTCCCATAGCTTTCCAGCCAGGATGACCAATATAAATAGTAGTCGGGAAACAGGAACCACAAATAGCAGCAACCAATGTACCAATACCATTTATCCTCAGACAAGGAGCCACAGGATAAGTATCACCGGCAGCTGAGGCACTTTCTAAATTCTGGAGACTACCGACAAGATTAAATAACCCCATTGGTAGAATTATGCTGAAATATCCGACTAAGACTGAACGACTGCTCCACAAATCTCCCAGCCACAAAGAAGGGAAATAAAACCTAATTGGTTGCAGGGTAGCGATAAACTTGGCATGATCCCAACTGGCTAAACCTGTTCCCCAAGCAAGGGCAATTCCCAACAGAACTGCCAACAAGCCGCCAGGTATGGCAAATCGCACTCGCCCAAAATAAGTCAGAAAAATTACACCAAGAGGCACCAAGCCGACTACGGGATTGGCATAGGTACGAAATAGAAAACCAATGGCGATAAAAGTGATTGCAATACCGCCCAAAGTTGAAAGCAATGCTGCACGGGGGGCGAGGCGGCGAAGTGGCTCTCCGAACCATGCCCCGATAAATTCTATCAAACCGGAACCAAAGCAAGCCACCAATCCTGCTTGCCAAGCTAATTCAGCAGCTTGTTCGCCAGATGCACCACCAGAAATTGCCGCCAATCTTACAGGTAGCATCACCAGAAAAATATAGGCAAAAAGGCTGACGGTGTTAATCCCATAGGGCAAAGCAGTAATATCGTCTCTTTGTTCACGTTTGCCTTGCAATACGGCTAGCCTTGCGTAATAGAAGTTACCAACAATCAAACTGATTGCAACTCCTGGCAAAATGCGCCCATAAACTAACTCAGCAGGGAAGCCTAGCACTCGTTGGCACAAATTGACAATCAATAAAATTTGAATAAAATTATCAAGCGCCAGCCCAAATAAACCATCAATATCTCTGCGAACGAACCAACGCGGTACTCTGGTTGTAGCGATTTCCATTATTTTACTTTTGCTTTGCCAATTGTCTGACAATGGTCTTGCCGCTTTTAGAATACCAGCAATGGTATTAAGTAAGTGAGTTAAATTAAATTAGGACTTACGCAAAAGTTACGGAATAACGAACCTTATTAGGCAAAGAGTTGCCATTGCGCCCTTGCGGGTTAAGAGACTTGAAGTAAGCAACTGGCGCGACACGGAGAAATAAGAGTTTGAGAGATATTTTGCGTAAGTCCTATTATTGTCTCATAAAATTTTTATCAAGGAATTTACACAATTTCTTATTGTTAATAAGAGAATAGGAGCTAATGAAAGATATCTCCTTTAAGGCAATACATTAGTACTACTAATTTGCGATCGCCCTGTGCCAGTTGCGTAAGTCCTGAAATATTCTCAAATTTGTTATTATTTAGGAAAAAACAAACGGATACAACAACAAAAGCCGGGTAAAAGTGGCGATGTTATTTCATCATCACCTAACAAAGTAGCAACTAAAACCAACTGTGCTTTTTGTCGCCGATAAACTTCGACTTGTTTAGTAAAGCGATCGACAATCCAATACTCACGCACGCCTTGAACTGAATAAAGTTTCAGTTTTGCTTCTTTGTCTCGAAGTTCGTTTTGTTTACCAGGCGATAAAACCTCTATTACTAACTCTGGTGCGCCTGTCAAATGTCCCGCTTCATCTTCAATTTGCGCCAGTCGTTCTCGACTTACCCAAACTACATCCGGTATAACGCTATCTGCTTGCGAAAAAAGCACCCCTGGAGCCACAATTGTTTCTCCTAAACCACTCGAATCTGACCAAACATCGAGTTTTCGAGCAATTTTTACAAAAACTTGTTGATGACGGCGGTGAGGAGTGCGAGTCACAAAGAGTTCTCCATTAATAATTTCATAGCGCGTCCACTCATTTTCGGGTAGAACCTCTAAATCGTAAATTGTCCACCGTACTCCCTCAATGGCTTGGTTCATGATTGTCCCCGTTTGGCTCGTTGCCTTTGTTTAATTTTATCTTTTATTCGGGCAAGGCAGATATGGTATTTAAAATAATTCGTAATTCGTAATTCAAGAGTGTTATATAGGATTAAAATAATTTGTAATTAGTTAAATTAGAACCATAATAATGAAAAGTAGAAGTTTAAGCAAAATGTATGCTGACATTTACCCAACTTAAACCACCTAATTACGATGCCGCAGTTAGTTTTACTCTGGCGCTGACAGCAGAAGAACGTACCCGCAGCCGTCATCGTTTTGAAACGGAAGATGGTATTGTGTTTTTACATTTACCCAGAGGAACTGTCTTACACAATGGGGATATTTTACAAGAAGAAATTCATGGCAGTTTAATCAGAATTACTGCTAAACCAGAACTAATACTGACTGCTTTTGCCCAAACACCACTTTTATTATTACGGGCGGCATACCATTTGGGAAATCGCCATGTACCTGTAGAAATTACCCCAACTTATTTACGCTTGTCTTCAGATTCGGTTTTACGCACGATGTTGGAACAATTGGGGTTAGAAGTGAAAGAGGAAATTTTACCATTTCAGCCAGAATTAGGAGCTTATGGACAACACCATCATGCTCACTGATAGGCATCTTTTGAGGATTTTACAGTTGGCTAGCCCTGCTTTGCCTGTGGGAGCATATAGTTATTCTGAAGGTTTAGAAATGCTGGTAGAAAATGGTACGATCGCTAACCACACACATCTCAAAGATTGGTTAAAAGCAGAGTTGCTCTACGGGGCAATTCGGCTAGAGGCAGGGGTGATGGTGCGATCGCACAAAGCTGCAAAAATGGGTGATATTGAGTCGCTATGCCGTTGGAATCTCTGGTTATCGGCAGCTAGGGAAACAGAAGAATTACGCGCCTCTAGTTGGCAGATGGGGCGATCGCTGATCCAATTACTTGGTAAACTAGAACCGCAGATTATACCTATTGCCAATGCTGTCGGTAATCCTTGCAATTATGCGATCGCTTTTGGTATTGCCGTTGCCCATTGGCAAATCAGCATCCAAGCCGCATTACTCGCATATCTGCATAGTTGGGCAAGTAATTTGATTACTGCGGGCGTGAAACTTATCCCCCTTGGACAAACAGCAGGACAGCAATTATTACTAAATTTACAACCATTATTTAGCATTGCGGCATTAGAAATTATGGCATTTGAGGACGATGAACTCGCCTGTTGTAGTTGGGGTTTGTCGCTGGCGAGTATGCAGCATGAAACGCAGTATACAAGGTTGTTTAGGAGTTAGTCAAAATAATTCGTAATTCGTAATTATTACAAAGGACAAATGAAAATGAATGCATTTAGAGTGGGGGTTGCTGGGCCAGTGGGTTCGGGGAAGACGGCTTTGGTGGATGCTTTGTGCAAGGGATTGCGTGAGCAGTATCAGATTGCGGTGGTAACTAATGATATTTATACTCAAGAGGATGCTCAGTTTTTAGTGCGTTCTCAGGCGTTGGCAAGCGATCGCATTTTGGGTGTAGAGACTGGTGGTTGTCCCCATACTGCTATCCGCGAAGATGCTTCGATGAATTTGGCGGCAATTGAACAGTTGGAAGAACGTTTTATCGATTTGGATTTGGTCTTTTTGGAAAGTGGCGGTGATAATTTAGCTGCTACCTTTAGTCCAGAATTGGTGGATTTAACAATTTACGTCATCGATGTTGCGGCTGGTGATAAAATTCCCCGCAAGGGTGGACCTGGTATTACTAAGTCTGATTTATTGGTGATTAACAAAACTGATTTAGCACCCTATGTCGGTGCAGATTTAAGTGTAATGGAACGAGATGCTAAAAAAATGCGCGGCGAGAAACCTTTTATTTTTACTAATTTGAAAACTCAGTCAGGACTTGCAGATGTAATTAACTTTGTTTGTACAAATATCTGTTAAAAAGAATTCAGACTTCAGAAGTCAGAATAAAGACAACTAAATCTGCATATTTAGTATGGGTGCAAAAACGCCGTTTAGAAACTTCCTAATAAAAAATACTCATACTTCTTGTGGGGTGGGCGACACGAGCGCCCGTAGTCAAAGGCGGACAAGATGTCCACCCCACAAGATTGGATATATTTATTTGTTGGAAGTCGCTGATTTAGACGTGACGCTCGAATACTCGCTAACACTCCGCTATCCGCGACTTATACAGAATTCATGCTGTACATGGATAGCGGGGCGTTTAGCCCATTCTGACTCCTGACTCCTGAATTCTGTTTCTATAAAGCCTTCAGATGACGACTTCGCACCCGTTCAGCACTACCGGTAGGAATCGCAGCAATTAATTTTTGCGTATATTCCTCTTTGGGTTCTTGGTAAATGCTTTCGGCTGTGCCTTCTTCAACAATTTGACCGCGATTCATGACTAAAATGCGATCGCTCATAAATTTCACTACACTTAAATCGTGAGAAATAAAGATATAGGTAAGCTGAAAGTCTGACTGTAACTTTTTAAGAAGATTTAATACCTGCGCCTGTACTGAAACATCCAGCGCTGAAACTGATTCATCGCAGATGATAAACTTAGGATTTAACGCCAAAGAACGGGCTATACAAATCCGTTGGCGTTGACCACCAGAAAACTGATGAGGATAGCGGTTAATTGCATCTGCACTCAACCCCACCCGTTCTAAGAGTTCGGCTACCCGTTGGCGTCGTTGTTGCTTTGTCTTACCCACGGAGTGAATTAACAATGGTTCCATCACCGCATCCCCAATCTTCATCCGTGGATCGAGGGAACTAAAAGGATTTTGGAAGACTATTTGCATTTCCCGCCGCAGTTTCTGCAACGGTTCACCTTTGAGGCTGGTAATATCTTGTTTCTCAAAGATAATCTGACCACTCATCGGTTCAATTAATCGCAGCAACGTTCTGCCAAGAGTGGTTTTACCGCAACCAGATTCTCCCACTAAACCTAGTGTTTCTCCTGGTTTGACATCAAAAGAAACGCCATTAACTGCCATATTGTAGCGTTTTGTCCCACCAAACACCCCGCGCACTGGAAAACCAACTTTTAGGTTGCGGATTTGCAGCAGGGGTTCCAATAGATTGAAGTTTGCCAATCTTGCAGCAATCTCTTCGATAGTAACTTCTGTGGGTTGTGCGGGTTCTTTCGGTTGAATTACTACTTCTCCGGTTGCTGTCTCTTCTGCACTCATGTAGTCAGAAACGGTGAGTAATTTTTGGGGACGGCGGTTGAGTGTGGGGCGACAAGCTATCAAGCCTTTAGTATATGGATGCTGGGGACTGCTGAAAATTTGCCGAGAAGTACCAGATTCGACAACTTTGCCTTTATACATCACCGCTACTTGGTCAGCAATTTCTGAAATTAGCCCCAAATCGTGCGTGATGAAAATCATTGCCATGTCACGGCTTTGTTGCAATTCTCGCAACAAGTCCAAAATAGTCGCTTGCACCGTCACATCTAAAGCTGTGGTTGGTTCATCGGCAATTAAGATTAATGGGTTGCAAGAAATTGCCATTGCAATCATCACTCGTTGCAACTGACCCCCAGAAAGTTCATGAGGGTAGCGTTCTAGCATGGCTTCTTTGTGTTCTTTAACCAACTGTGCCAACTTTGATGGTTCTGGTTTCGATGACTTGCTGTTGGTTGGATGCCAATCGATATACTGCTGCTGTATCTCCTCATCGCTAGGTAGAAGTTTAACCTCTTGTAGACCTGCGATCGCAATTTGTCGTGCTTGGGCTGCTGACACATTTTGATGCCGCATAATCGCTTCTATTAGCTGAAACCCGATGTTATAAACCGGATTAAGCGAACTCATCGGTTCTTGAAAAATCATGGCGATGTCGCCACCCCGGTGTAACTGCATTTGCTCAGGAGGCAATTTTACCAAATCGATTGCATTGGCATTCTCTTGAGGACGAAACCAGATTTCACCGCCAGTCACTATACCAGGACTTTGCAACAAACCCATCACAGCTAGGGCTGTCACTGATTTACCACTCCCCGATTCTCCTACTATTCCTAGAGTTTCACCTCGATGCAACCCAAAGGAAATACCATCCAAAGCTCTGACAGTATTGCCATCACCGGGAAATTCAACTTGGAGATTGCGAACCTCTAGGACAGTTTCTCTCATAGGAGTTGGGTAGAAATATTAACTTAAAATTATTTGGATTTTAACAGTTTTGATATATATATGGATAAATTCGGTTTTTACCCTCTTTGGCAATTTTCACTGCTTAGACCTCAACCACAACTGACATCATATACCAGGGCAAACGCATCTAAATTACTCTTGATCCCAACTAAGGTTAAGAATCAACGAAAAACCAGCATTTATCGTTTGATTTAGTTTTCTAGACTCAAAGCGATGTCTACGACGGGCTATTCGGCATCGCCTAAAACTGTGTTCATAAGCAGCTATTAATGCGACTATGTTGAGATTGTTGAGAATAAGATCATTTTATTGATATGATGTGTTTGCCTTGTTGCTAAGTTAGACTTTGTGCCTAAAGTCATCAAAAATCATCCTAATTACCCAGTTACCCAGTAACTACTCTCCTACAATGCTATCGCCCTTAATTCTGTTCGGTGTATTGACACAGTTGCAGTGTTGTTAATGAGTTTAATCTAGTTTTTTAAAATGTCCTTGTCTTGACAGACAAACAATATTACAATATACTACTTACTGTAACTAACATAATTTGAGTGTGTAATTCTATGCAATTTTAAAAAAATATAATTTCTTAGTTGTGAATATTCGGTAACAGTGTGTCTCATCATTACAAGAAGACTATTGTATTATTAATAGACTTAAAATAATTTCATTACTCCCTGCTTATTGCGAAAAGCTTAGACGAACACTTTGAGCCTTGGAAAGTAAGTAAAACAATAAACTCTGATTTTTAACTTTGGTTATCAACAAGAGTAATTTAGATGCAGACGCCCTATATATGCTGATAAATGAATTAGAAAAATAAATATATGCTGATAACAAATTTCAGAATGATGATATAGCGTTTCCTGATCGCATGAGGTACATCAGAGCAAGCTTATCGCTTGCTCTTAAGGGGTTGGGGGTGGGGTTTTTGTACCTCACTCAACTGAGAACCGCTATAGGGCTAATATTTTATTTCTGAAAAAGCTCGGTACAACTCGAAAAGCCTAATTCCTTGCCTATCGCGCTTCGCTTCGCGTACCACGTAGATAATTTCAAAAATCAAATCCGATTCCTACATATATTTAGGAAAATAAAATGAGTTTAAACTTTTTTGATGTTAATTCTTATCGTTCGGCTAATCCAGATTTAGCCGCAGCAGGTATTATAACAAATGCACAATTGGTTTCACATTTTCAAAACTATGGTGTGAACGAAGGAAGGTACTTCTCAACTTTTGCCGATCTTGACTTTTATCGGGCTAGCAATAGTGACCTTAGTCAGTTGAGCAATGCACAACTTGTTGACCATCTGCAAAATTATGGTGTTGCTGAGGATCGTAAGTTTTCACCATTTTTCGACCTTGACTTTTATCGCGCTAGCAATAGTGACCTGAGTCAGTTGAGCAATACACAACTTGTTGACCATCTGCAAAATTATGGTCTTGCTGAGGATCGTAAATTTTCACCGTTTTTCGACCTTGACTTTTATCTAGAAGCCAACTCAGACTTAGCTGGCTTCAGTTACAAAGAAGCACTACAGCACTTGGAAATCTATGGACTTAACGAGGGACGCGTATCTTCACAGTTCGTTAGCTTGAATTCCTACCGAACAATCAACCAAGACTTGAGCAACTTAAGTAATGTACAAGCATTAGAACACTTGGAACTCTATGGACTCAAAGAAGGACGCCAATTCTCACGCATCGTTGACATTAACTACTACCGCCAAGTCAACCCAGACTTAGCTAGTTTCGATAGCAAACAAGCACTACAGCACTTGGAAAACTATGGACTTAACGAGGGAAGAGAGTTTTCTCAAGTCTTTAGTCTTAATTTCTATAAATCTTACTACCCCGACTTGGTAGCAGCCAGACTTAATAACAATCAACTGCTAAAACACTTTGAACTACATGGTTTAGAAGAGGGGAGAATATCATATCCAGGGAAAAACACATATAAAGCTGAGAATGGAGAGATTTTGGGTAATTTCAGCCCGAGTCCATCTTACGATTTGGTCTATCGTGGGGGTAAAACTATTGCTAATCTCAATTTTGTCAACATCTATCTTGGTGGTTCCCAGTCTTGGGACAATAGCGATATTCAGAATATTGATTGGTCGCTAAAAGAAGCTATGTCTGATCCCCGTCTGAACAGCATTATGTCCCAATATTTCCCTGGACAGGAAATTACTAGTAACTTCTTAAGTTCTGGAGTAGTAGAAGCGTCTGTACCCGATACAGTCAGTCAAGAGTTTCTTGAAACACTAATCAGCAACGTAGGCGATGTAGGTGCTTTTTCTGGCTTTGATCTCAGTTCAACGGTCTTTGATTTTATGTTACCTAGTGGTACTTTACTCGCTCAGGGTGATAGTGACTCTCTATCTGGTCTTGGTGGATACCACGGTTCAGTAAACTTTCAGGGATTATATGGCGAACAGAATACAGCTTATTATGCTATTGGTGTTTACTCTCAAGACTATCCCTATCTGGGACTGAGCAATGGCATTTCCGTTTTTGATCAGCCGTGGAAAAATGTTGTGGCCACAACTTACCACGAGTTGAACGAAGCGAGAACCGATCCAGATGTGGGAGAAAACAATCGAACTGGTATGGGATTGCTAGGCTGGTACTCAGACAATGGAGGAGAGATTGGTGACTATCCACTTTCTGAATCACAAAATAATGGCTCAATTAATTATGTTTTTGGGGAAGTGCCTCTTGTCAATGGTAATGGAACTGTTCCGATTCAGTTTCAATACTCCAATGCAGTTCACGGCCCAGAAGACCCAACCACAATACTTTTAAGTTAAAAATCAATGGTTATACCGATTCCCTTATGCTACGGCATTAAATCAAGGGGGGAAAAAAAGTTTATCTAAACCGTATTGGCTCATAGTACCGTTTTATTTCTTGTTCGATTCCATAAAGGGATCGGTCGAACAAAAATAATTGATTTGAATAAGAGGCTAAAATCCGAGTAAAGTAATTGCTACACATTTAATTTGAAGCCCCTTAGGGACTTCCAAGAAATAAATTATTCCAATAAACGAACCACAAAGCCACAGAGAACGCAGAGAGAAGAAATAGAGAGAGTTTTTGCGTCAGTTTTGGAACATTTTTTTATTTCGAAGTCCCTTATAGACAAAAAAATAGCACATCCTAAAGGATGGGTATTTGCAGAAAAATCGTAATGTTTTGTTAAGTAAGTGGGCGCAAATAATTATCACTGGCTCGTAGTTGCGCTAAAGCGCAAGAGGGCGCAACTACGAGCCAAATATAGAGATTTTACTTTTCGTTACATAGTTTGGTTTTATCTTGCCTACCTACTTAGCAAATTGAATACATACTCAACTAACAACTTTAGAAGGGAATATCATCTGGATCTGGTTCTTCCGCTTTCACTGGTGGATAAGTGGCCCGCTCATGATTTGTGGGTTGGGGTACGGGTTCGTAAGTTTTCGTTTGGGGAGCAACGCCAACAGGATTTGTAGCGGGGGTAGGCGCTGGACGTGGTGACTCGTAACTGCTAACGTCTTTCTGTGGAGGATAAGATGCTGATGCTTGTCGGGGAGCAGTTTCAGTGAATGATGGAGTTACGATCGCAGATGGTAATGGATCGGTATTAAAACTACCCCCAACAGATTGAATTTGTTGTACTGTCAATTCAGCGCGTTTTTCTTTAAAACCTTCTTGACGTTCAACAGTATTCATGCTTAAACGTCCTACTAGGATGACGCGATCGCCTTGGTGGTAGTTCTGCTGAATTTCTGTCGCTAAATTCCCCCAGCCGACAACCTTCAGGGTCGCTGGCGGATCTTCTGGTTTCAGGGAATTGGGAAACTGCACTAGCATTTCTGTGACTCCCAGATTATCGGCTGTATAGCGGAGTTGCGGCTCGTTAATAATTTCCGCCATCAAAACGCAGTTGTTCATTAAAATTACTCCTGACTGCAAAAAGTACTGATTCAAAAAGAAAAGGTTTTTCTATGTAGTGCCAATTAATATCTAGATAGGTTTAATCGTTTGCATTTTTTAATAATGTTTGAACAAATTTTCTGCATCCATTTTTAATTTTTAGTTATTTCTAGCATAAAAGCCAAGCGATCGCTTTGAACAGCATTAAATATACCGCTCTCTACCCTCGCCTGACTAAATGAGCATTGAATTCTGTTTAGAGTAGTATAATTGTACCACTGATTGATTAAATAGAAAATTAAGTCTTGACGTGAACTGGAAAAACACCCAAGGCAATCAGGCTGGAAGGTCGCCCAAGATGGGTAAGCGCAAAAACGCAGGTGCTACAAAGGTGCGATTGGAGGTTCGTAAAAAAAAATTGGTGTCAAAAAGAGTTTTAGCCTTAACCCAAGCGTATTGCCTGATAGCCCTAAAATTTAGGATAGTTTGCTTTTGATGATGCAAACTGTTTTTTTAACTTTTCGTATTTACATACAACGTGTATTATGATTGGCGCTAAACTGTCATTGGTCATTAGTCATTAGTCCAATGCCCCATGCCAATGCCCCATGCTCAACGATCGTTGACAATAACTAATCGTGTCCCAAGTTATTTTAGAAAACGTTTATAAAAGTTTTTCCCCGCGTAAAGGGGAAAGTGTTACTTCACAAACTCAATCCTCACTCACGTCTGGGGAGAAAACTGATGCAGCGCAAGAACGGGCGGGAAGTGTTAACGTCTTACGACGGATTAACCTGACGATCGCAGATGGCGAGTTTATGGTGCTGGTTGGCCCTTCTGGTTGTGGTAAAAGTACCCTGCTACGCTTAATCGCTGGTTTAGAAGTGATGACTGGGGGTAATATCTGGATAGGCGATCGCTTGATCAATGACCTACCACCCAAAGAACGCGACATCGCAATGGTATTTCAAAATTACGCCCTCTATCCCCACATGAGAGTGTACGACAACATCGCCTTTGGGCTACGCCGCAGACAATCAGAAAATAGGGACAATCAGCATTCCTCACTCCCCACCTGGGCAGAAAATCTCTTCGTGGGTGCGACCAGAAATTTACCTAAAGGACTGCGCTACATTTCTGACAAAGAACGGGCGGTGGATGAACAGGTGCGTAGTGTTGCCCAATTGTTGCAAATCGAAACATTGCTAAATCGCTTACCTAAACAGCTATCTGGAGGACAAAGACAACGGGTTGCATTGGGACGAGCGATCGCGCGTGACCCCCAAGTATTCTTAATGGATGAGCCGCTTTCTAACTTAGATGCCAAACTGCGGGCCCAAACCCGCGCTCAAATTGTCAAATTGCAGCGCCAACTGGGCACAACGACAATTTACGTTACCCACGATCAAACAGAAGCGATGACAATGGGCGATCGCATTGCGATTATGTCTGAGGGTAAAATTCAGCAAGTTGCTTCTCCCTTAGAACTTTACAACCGCCCTGCTAACCTTTTTGTTGCAGAGTTCATTGGTTCACCACCGATGAATTTTATTCCTGTAGAATTTCATGCCCCACAGTTGATTACTCATTCCCAGTTTCGTTTCACCCTCCCAGAAGTTTGGGGAAAAGCTCTACAAAAATACGATCGGAAAACTCTAATTTTAGGCATTCGCCCAGAACACTTGAACTTGAGTATGCCTGCTACCAAAAATCTACCAGTGCAAGTAGATTTGGTAGAAAATCTCGGCAACGATTCCTTTATCGCTGTTAAGATTGCCGAACCGGAATCTCAAAAAGCCACTACCAATTACTTACAAGTGCGAATACCACCAGACCGATTTGTACAAGTTGGGGAGCAACTATGGTTATCTCTGACTACAGAGAAAATTCACTTTTTTGACCCGGAAACTGAGCTAGCAATATTTCCCTTTTGACCTCTCCCCGGCTTGCGTAGGTTGGGTTTAGTTCCTCAAACCGACCTACGATTCTCCTTAACCCAAGCGTATTGCAAACTGAATCATAATTGCAATCTCAAGCCAGAGGATCACAGATTTTATAATAAATTTAATTTATCTTTTTAACAAATAAGACTATTTGCTTTTATTGCCTAAGCTGCTTTATGCTGAAATCAGCAGAGATTTGTACCTTTAACTTTGGAAATCTCTAGTACAGCGATCGCCTAAATAAACATACCATTTCAAATAGCGCCAGAAGCTCGGAATACAATTATTTTGACTTTTAACTGACTTCCTTCTTCTGGTACTAAGCTATTCCACAAATAAACTTGCATAATTAAGGCGCTCATGTTGCCCACCCCACAAGAGTTATAAAAATTTTAGATATGCAAACTAGATGTGGTTTAGCTTAGTGCTATTAAATTTAGGTGTCTTGCCAGCATTCAAACAACAAACTAATGCTAACTAAATTGCCCAAAGAAACTTTGAGAAAACCAAGGAGAATAATAATTAAATGCTAGATCAGCAGATTGATTATCCTACCAGACCGAAGACAAGTGCAATGATCGTGAAACTTTTTCAAATCACTTTAGTGGTCTTAGTACTTTTGCTCAACTTAGCAATTGCTTTCCCCTCTTGGGCAGAAAAAGCGCCTTCTTTAACTAGTAATGCTGACTACTTTCAAGTAGGGCAAAAAGTCATTTGGCTTTACAAGCCTCGTGCGGATTCTAGCGATGTCCAAAGAATTCCAGGCGTTGTCGTCAAGTTAAGTTCCAAGCAAGTGCAAATCAAGGTTTACAAACATAATCACGAATTTGTTAATCGTTGGGTAAATCCAAACAAGCTTGAGAATTCCCAAAAAGTTAGAGAGTCAGTACCATAAAATTGATACTTTAAATAATCTTCGTCTAATTATCCAACTAATCCTACTATTTGGGTTTATTTATCTCTGGCTAGAGATTTTTAGTAAGCATCCCAAATGTCTAAAAACATAATTAATTTGTCATTGCGTACTCCTTTGGAAAACCCGCAGGGTACGTAACGTAGTGAAGAGAAGCAATCGCAACATCCGTACTTTGCGATTGCTTCATTTTGTTTCCCTTCATTTGGGATGCTCACAAAATTTACAGGACTTACGCAAAAACTCTCTCAAACTCTTATTCCTCTGTGTTCTCTGCGTCCTCTGCGGTTCGTTTTTTGGTCATTTTGCGTAAGTCCTACTTAAATTCGGTGATGAGCTTCTTAGCTAAGTCAACTCAAAACTCAAAACTTGGTTACTCCCATTCAATAGTTCCAGGCGGCTTAGAGGTGATGTCATAAACCACCCGATTCACCCCTTTCACCTCATTCACAATCCGAGTAGAAATCACTTCCAGTACATCATAAGGGACTCTTGCCCAATCAGCAGTCATGCCATCTTCACTAGTAACAATCCGCAAAACAATCGGGTAAGCGTAAGTGCGTTGATCCCCCATAACGCCAACACTACGAATTGGCAGCAATACAGCAAACGCTTGCCAAAAATCATGATACATGCCGCGTTGGTTAATTTCTTGCCGGACAATCAAATCTGCATCGCGTAAAATGTTTAACCGCTCAGATGTGACTTCTCCCAGAATGCGAATTGCCAAACCAGGCCCAGGAAAAGGTTGCCGTTGGACAATTTCTTCTGGTAAACCAATAGAACGCCCTACTTTGCGGACTTCATCTTTAAATAGTTTTCGCAGTGGTTCCACCAATTTAAATCTTAGGTCTTTGGGTAAACCGCCAACATTGTGATGACTTTTAATTTTCACCGCTACCCGTTCACCAGTTTGGGTATCAACGTTGGTGTCAGCAGATTCGATCACATCTGGATAAAGAGTTCCTTGAGCCAGGTAATCAAAGTGACCAAGGCGCTTGGATGTTTCCTCAAATACAGCAATAAATTCGTGTCCGATGCGGCGGCGTTTTTCTTCAGGATCGGTGATATCGGCAACTCTAGCTAAAAAGCGATCGCGGGCATTAACATACTCTACAGGAATGTGAAATTGCTCTTGAAACAGCTTTACCAATCGCTCTGGCTCATACTTTCGCATAAAGCCTTGATCGATAAATACGCAAGTTAATTGCTCACCAATAGCTTTATACAGCAAGAAGGCTAGAGTAGAAGAATCCACCCCACCAGACAACGCCAACAGCACCCGCTTTTCACCAACTCTGGCGCGAATTTCCCGAATTGCCTCTTCGACAAAAGCTGCTGTTGTCCAAGTGGGTTCGCAATCGCAAATATGATAGACAAAATTACGAATTAATGCTATCCCACCAACAGAATGTACTACCTCTGGATGAAACTGAACGCCGTAAAGTTTCCTTTCGTGGTCAGCGATCGCAGCACAGGGAGTATTTTCTGTATGTGCCAGCAATTCAAACCCTGATGGCATTTCGGTAACTGAGTCTCCATGACTCATCCACATGGTGGTGCCATCTTCGACATTAGTGAGCAAATCTGTGGGATCATCAATATATAATGAGGCTTTGCCGTACTCACCTCGGTCAGCCTTTGCCACTTCCCCACCGAGTTGATTTACCATCAACTGCATTCCATAGCAAACACCCAAAACGGGTATTCCCAAATTCCAGATTTCTGGGTCACAATGGGGAGCCTTATCGCCATAAACCGAACTCGGACCACCAGAGAGAATGATTCCTTTAGGATTGAGTTGGCGCAAATGTGCAGAAGTAGTGCGATAAGACAAAACTTCAGAGTATACTTGAGTCTCGCGGATGCGACGGGCAATCAACTCAGAATATTGAGAGCCGAAGTCCAGAATTACAATCAATTGGCGATCAAGTCTCCCAAAATTTTCTAATGTTTGGGGCGCTTGTTCTGTTGGTATCACCGCTGTATTCATGACGGGAGTGTTATGTCTGTTAAGGGTAGATGCTTTGTGGTCTATGGTGATGCTATTTTTCAGCCCGGTTAGGCTGATAATGCTATAGAGAACCTTTACAAACGCAAGGTTATGTGCATTTGTCGAGTTCTTAAGTCGGAGATGGTATTAAAACGATAAATGTACTCGAGAGTGGTTACTTAGAAGATTATTTATTTGAATTGTTTACGATTATTCATAATAAATTAACATAATTTTCCCATCAACAGACCAGCAGTTTTACTCTTCACGATAATTTTGCGATCGCGCTCAAAGAGAACAGAGCCAATTATTGTACTTCCTGTGCTGCTTTCCCTATGGTTTTGGATGTATTCTTGAGAACGTACATCGATAGTTTGGGCGATCGCACTGTAAACTTGATTTACCCAATCACTACCAGTTGCACCATCTAGCGATTTTAGATATGTTAGTGCGGCTTCGGCGGTTGCACTGTTAAACACAGCTTGGATATCTGGTGATTTTAAACCTGCGATCGCACAGTGGGCTGCCAAAATTTCCCGCCGTCCATCAGCCAAGTAGTGATGCGTGTGAAAAATCCCTCCAGCCAGTTTCATCAGCTTACCGTGATAGCCAAATAATAAGATTTCTTTCACGCCCAGTACATCAGCTTCTACTAACATTGGGCCAAGCCAGTTAGCAGTTTTGACCAATTGTTCGGGATTAATTCCTAGTTTACGCGCCAAATCTAGGCCATTTTCCCCGATACATAATACTAAAGTCTCAAAACGACTGGCTTTATTTTGTAATTCTGCCCGAAAAACTGCAAGCTGATCTGGCGTACTTAAGGGTTGAGAAATACCAGTTGTCCCTAAAAGCGAAAGTCCTTCAACCACACCAAAAGCAGAATTTGAAGTCCGAACAGCAAGCGATCGCCCTTGGGGTAAAATAATCGTCACCGTGATTTTTTCCCCCGGTGCTAGCATCCGTTGCAAATTTTCTTGCAACAGCCTTTGAGCATAAGCATAAATAGCTGGCTTATCATCAGCATTCGCCTGTTTGCCAATTCCTTCCCCGCCTTTAATAATTACTGCTTCTTCACCCTCTTGTCGCCATTCCACCATTGCCCAAATTGGTGTATTTCTGGTCAAATCGAGGTTATCACCGGGATCGCTACGGGTAATTGCTAAAGCTGTATTCTCAGATAATCCTGCTACCTGTTCAATGGGGATTTCTGCGATTTGAGCGGGTTCAATCAAATCTACAGATGCTAAAGTTAGGGGTTTGCGATCGCGTAACCAGTGTAAAGCTGCAACAGCAGCAGCGCAGGCAAAGACGGGAAGTGTGTATCCAGAACGTGACATTTTTTAAATTTAAAAATCAAAATAATTCTTCAACTGCGATCGCGCAGCGTCACGAAGCTTCGCTACCTGTCAATGTACATGCGCCACGAATCGGGCATACGCTGCTCCAGCAACCTGAGATGAGCGCCAAACCCGACGAACGGACTATCGGACACCACATCGTAAAGCCCTTTGCTCCAGTCTTGAATATCTCTCTCCTCGTAACGAGCAATAAGAATCTGCATGTCGAAAACTAAAATACCAGTGATACCAAGCCAACGATAAAGAGCATAAACGACTGTTGCAATGGCAGGCAACTGAATCGGACGAGCGCCTGCCGCTCCCACCGCAGTTCTGAAATTAATTTCGTATCTGAAGTTTTCAAAATCAAGTTCGCCCTCGTTCTCGAAACCCCCAACTTTACCAAACGAGAACTCCATGCTCAAAAATTCGTCAAACCAATCGTCCGTGTCACCTAAATACGGAGCCAAAGAGCAACCCAGGCACTCGTTAATATCTTTAGCTGTTTGAGCCAAATCTTGCGGATAGTTGAAGAAGTAGCCTATCTTGTAGCTCATATTTCCTATTCTATCGGTTCCACCCAAGCCACGCGCGACGGCAGAACTATTGATTATACGCAACACTTTCCATACAAGTCCCCATATTGGCTAACTATACAGAATTTTTCTACATAACACTATAAATAACCAGTTAGACACGCTTTGATGTCTTCGGAAGTTAATTCTGAAAAATCCTCTAGGATTTCTGCTTCAGTCATTCCACCAGCAAGATATTCCAAAATATCATAAACAGTGATTCGCATTCCTCGGATACAGGGTTTAACACTGCGTTTTCCAGGTTCAATCGTAATAATGTCGTGGTAATTCATAAATTAGTCAAGATAATAGTTCCGACCACCTTCAAACATCGATTCTAGCTCCTCCTCTGCTGCAAGAATTGCCTCTATATCTCCATCTGAAGCCAACTCCTTAATCTCTTTGAGACGTTCCAACACTCCTGCTTTCCCATCTGGCAACAATGAATTAAACTGATACCAATTGTAGAGGTGATAGAGCAGGTGATACGTAACACCGATATCTAGTTGATGACTAGGTTCACGTAGAAATAACTCTAAATCAACTAACCAGTCTATTGCTGCTTCAATTCCATCAACGTAAGTGTGAAAAACAGCAGTTTTCAGCATCTCCTCTGGTGCATTGGGATAAGCTTGGCGGAATGCCTGTTTTGCCAAACTGCTTAAGTTGCTACGTTGTAGCAAGGTTCGTACAATTTCCCAACGTTGTTCTCGACTGAATTGTTTTGGCGTGTTCACGTCCTCTGACTGTTGCATCTAAGCCCATCCAATAAAGCTAACAGTGTAACCAGTCTGTCTTAACTGCGATCGCCTAACTAACACTATAAAAAAGTAGATAACCTTTCTTTGACTCTCACAGATCACTCTTGGTCGGTCGGCTCTAACGCAGTGTTAGCCTGCTGACTACTGCTTCTTGCTGCTTCTAGCTTTTGACGAATCGCTGCTTGAACCTTCTCATCAAAATCGGGATCGTCGGGGCTTGCAACGATCCTACGCGGACGCTGATTAATCCTGTCTAAGTATGCTTGAAAAGCAGCGCGATCGCCGCGATGCTTGAGAAAATACTGTTTTAATTCAACATCAGACATTGAATCGTAATTAACTCGGCTCATCAGATAACTCTCCGTTGGGTAAAATTTGGAATTCAATCTCTTCGTCATACCCAGCAAGAATGTATACATTACGAGTCCGATTATCAACGCAAATGAGGTATATAGGCTGAAGCATGATATACGTCAGTTGATAGCTAATACGATACAAACTTGCTACTTGAGCAGCAGTAGGCATTTTAGTTAATTACACCACCATCTGCCCATTTTAGCAGTTTTGCATAACTGCCCAATTAAATAGTTAGATTCCCACTTCTGATAATAGAGTTTCCATAGCTTCCCCAGAAATTCCTTGTTGAATATAACGGGGTGCTTCAGGATTGTAAGGACTGGCTACTCGGTCAATGTTGAGAATCTTTGCCCCATCTGGTATAACTGGTACATCTGCATCAAATGCCGTTGGGCGCATCAAAGAACTGGAAAAGCCTTTGAAAACAGCAATTATATCTTGCTCATCAGCAATTTCCACCGTTACAATTAGAACTTCTTGGGGACGTTTAGCGGTGTATTGTTCCAGTCGCTTGCCAATGGAATCCATTTTTTTAAAAGTAACGCTTACTGTGGTGTAGCCGAGCGTCCCTGCTTGCCCAGCTTAATCAAAACAAAGTAACTTAAGTAAAGCACATAAATTACTAAACTAGCTATGCCGAGAAAACCTAAAAACTCAGCCTTGCTATTAGCATGGAAATATTCTTTGAATAGCAACGGAGCCTCAAACCAGACGCGACAATAAGAAGTCTTCAGCGCATTGCTAGAAAAAGCACAACCCAAAAAAGGGATAAAAGCTACTGCACCCAAAATACAATAAACAGTTGTCGCCCAGCGCCAAGAAGTAAAAATAAATTTCAAAGCACCACTGCTTTGATACTGAATTTCATCGTTGATATCCACCCAGAACCACAGCGAAATCGGGATCAAAATCTGAGCTATCAACCCAGAGATAAAGCTAACTGGATACTGGGCAATCATTAAGTAAATCGTGATTGCTACCAGGCTTGATACTCGCCAGTATATACCCAATAAGCGTTGTATGCTTTCTGCTTTTTGCACAAATGCCCAAATCAGAAGAATTAGCGGAATAATTACTAGGAATAATACTGCCAGTCGGTAATCCATCCAGATGAAAGGGCGAAACCAAACGTTATATTCCATAATTTTTCTCAAACGATAAATAAAACATTTCTAACCAAAAACAAGTATCCATAACTAATAAACCTGTAAGCTAGGGCTATTTTGTTCTAGATATAAAGCGCCCAGAACTTTAGTTCTTTGGCTTTTAGCTAAGGTTCGTTAAAAGGGACTATAACATGAGTCTCAGTCGTCTTTAGACGAGTTTCGCTATTAGACTCAGAATTCATTCTGAGGCGGGCTAGATGAGAATGAAATAGCCATGCCTGTAAGATATTAGCTAGCTAATAATCTATCTATATTACATAACAGTTTAATGAAAGCACAAAGTCTAGCCTCAAGATTGCGCTCTAACTTCTTTGTGCAAGCAAGTGGCTACCCAACTTATACCATTTCACCGAATTTATACTATAAATACGTTTGTAGGGGCATACAGATGTACGCCCCTACGCTCAATTCATTTGTTGCAAAGATTTTTGGAAAAGGTATTAATTAAATGGTAAATTCTTTAATTCACTTTCCTCAATCTCTCTATTTGGGAAAAAACAAGCAACTCAAAGCACCTCATCTCAGATTTTACACCTATTTGTAAGTAGCGTCAGCAAGAGTTCTAAAACCTACCAACCGACTATATACTCGGCACTCTCGGACAAAACCCCAATTTTTTGGGTGTAAAAGTTTCCTTTGTAAGATAAAAAACTCTCAAATTTTAACCCTTATACATGCATAACTCCAGATATTTCACCAATTATTTACCTGTTAGGGCAAATGATGAAAGAGGGGGAGTAAGATTGTAGGTGAGAGTACAAGATTTGAGTAAGTCAATTTTGGTTGCTTGTTTACCGAACGAAGATAAAATTTACTTGTCTAAATTTCTAGTCGTCGTAAACTCGGCATTCAATTGCATCTGGGTTGTCATCACAATACTGTTCTAGAGAGTTTTTTGGCTTGCTTTGGCGCTTGTGGGAAGCTTCGGCTTGCAATTCTTCTACTGCATCCCAAGCAGCAGCACACTCTGGTGAGCTGCTACCGCTAACGTCACAGACAGTACGCGCTTGCTCCACTTCTTCTTGGATTTTCTCTTGGATGCCGCTCTTTGCTGTTTCTTGAATGTTGGTCATTGCTTTAGTCTCGTTGTGTGTTGTTAATACTAGTATAGAAAAACTTCAGAAATGGCAGATTTTAGCTTGATTACTAACCATTCTAACCATTCAGCTAATAAGTTAGTATTTTAGCGTATTGATTTATAACCGATACAGTAAAGTGACGCATTTATAATGCATTCATCTTTATTTTTTAAGATTTTGTGGAATCAGTAGGATAGATAAACAATCATACAATATATTTAGATGCATCTATTAGCGAATGACAAACCCAGCTTCTTGGGATGGAGGAGACAAAAGGCTGGCACTAATTCTTGTCGGATGCAATGCTTCCCAAAATCAAAGATCAAAACCTAGTAGCCTAAAAATAGAAAGAAGCTCAAAACTCATGGCAGACCAAATGCAGTGGGCAAACGCCCTATCAACCCGTCATTCTTTAGAAGCCGCCGTTACAGATGTGGTGGAACAAGCTGTCTCATCGTTAACAGCACCTGCGGATCTAGGACTGGTATTCATTTCGTCTGCTTTTACGAGTGAGTATTCCCGATTGTTACCTTTGTTAGCTGAGAAACTTTCTGTGCCTGTGCTAATTGGCTGTAGTGGTGGAGGTGTGATTGGGACCAGAGTTAACGGAGAAATCCAAGAATTAGAAGCTGAACCAGCTATTAGCTTGACTTTAGCACACCTTCCAGGGGTGAAGGTTCAAGTTTTTCATGTTGTTGCTGAAGAATTACCTGATTTAGATAGTTCTCCAGATGCTTGGGTTGATTTGATCGGTGTGCCAACATCACCGACACCCCAGTTTATTTTGCTGTCTAGTTCTTTCGCTTCTGGAATCAACGATTTATTGCAGGGGTTGGATTTTGCTTATCCAGGATCGGTGATTGTGGGGGGACAGGCTAGTGGTGGGGGTATGGGTGGTCGTGTTGCCCTTTTTTGTAACGATACTGAGGGCGAGGAACAGCAAAGTCTGTATCGTGAGGGTACTATCGGTATAGCTTTGACTGGCAATATTGTTTTGGAAACGATTGTAGCCCAAGGATGCCGACCGATTGGTAAACCATTGCAAGTTACAAAAGCCGATCGCAATATTATTCTGGAATTAGATGAGCAAGTGCCTTTAGTGGTCTTGCGAGATTTGATTGCTAGTCTGAGCGAACACGAACGGACTTTAGCACAACACTCTCTGTTTGTTGGTGTGGCGATGGATGAATTTAAGCTGGCTTTGCAACAGGGAGACTTTTTAATTCGTGGTATTCTTGGGGTCGATCCAACAGCTGGGGCGATCGCAATTGGCGATCGCGTCCGTCCAGGACAAAGGCTGCAATTCCACCTCCGCGATGCCCAAGCCTCTGCTGAAGACCTAGAATTACTCCTCCAAAGTTATCAAACCCAACGAGACTCTGAACCCTCTGCTGTAGCTGCCTTAATGTTTGCCTGTCTAGGGCGAGGTGAAGGACTCTATGGTAAACCCAATTTCGATTCTGAACTATTTCGGCGCTACGTCAGCGATATTCCTGTAGCTGGTTTTTTCTGTGGTGGGGAAATCGGCCCTGTTGGCGGCAGAACCTTCTTACACGCCTACACTTCTGCATTTGGAATTTGTCGCCAAAATCAGTCATGAGTGATGAATTACACTCCTGACTCTATCCTATCTAATTTGTGAAAATTCGCGGTGTCCAGATCCCCGACTTCGTAAAAGTTGTCGGGGATCTAACTTTTTACAAATGATTAAAGGACTTCCAAGAAATAAATTATTCCAATACAGGACTTACGCAAGAACCCTCTAAAACTTTTATTCCTTTGTGTCCTTTGCGGACTTTGCGGTTCGTTTTATCCTGATTTTGCGTAAGTCCTACAATAAATAAACGAACCTTATTAGACACAGAGAACGCAGAGAGAAGAAATAGAGAGAGTTTTTGCGTCAGTTTTGGAACATTTTTTTATTTGGAAGTCCCTAAGTAGGGCTATAGTAGGTTTTTCTAAATGTCCACGATGCTAGGCTTGTAGCCTCAATGTTAAGATATAGGTTAACCCATATCTTAACTTTCTAACGTTAGAGACTTTAACCGCTACGCTTCTTAAGTCACCCCTACCCCTGTGAAACCAACTAGCTTTAGATCACCCCATGCGTGAGATGCTAATGAGGTTGTCATACTAATTCTGTATGAAGTATGCGCTAAACCATATTTAAGTACAAGAAAGAAAAACGAACCGCAAAGTCCGCATAGAACACAAAGAAAGAAAAAAGAAGTTAAGAGGGTTTGGCGCAGCCTCAAAAAGAAATGGTATCACTTTGAACTCTTTTTTCATGACGTGAAAAATCTGGTAGGCTATTCGGCAAAATGGGATGCTCCTGTTTAAGTGGAAAATAGCTCTTTGTTTAGGATTTAGCTGTCTTTCTATATTTGCAGATATATATCTATATAAACGCTCTGAATATTTATATATATATAAGTATATTCCTAAGAGAGACAAGTTTAAATATTAATTTATACCTTGTGTTCTCTGACAAAAAGCTTCATGATTGATTGAGGACATAATTATAGGTGAGTTCATCATAATGTCAATACCCTTCTAAGTAAGTCGGTGAGAATAAATCAAACTAGATTAAAATGTAAAAAATCTTGAGATTATTTCGTAGTGAGCGGCTTTAGCCATCACTTGAGGACTTTAGTCCTCAGCCAACGGTTTTGTTAATCGCTCATGGGGGAAAGCCCCAAAACAGCGATAACTCACTACAAACGTTGAATTATTCAGTCCGCTCTACTTATATTCTTTCTAATTCATAGCAAGAATATATTTTATACTAATCTGAAATTTATTTATGCCGGAGTTTAAATAATTCAATGCTAGAAGGATGGATTCAAATTGGATTAACGCTACTAATTGTAGTAGCAATTACTCCCTTTTTTGGGCGTTACATGGGGCGTGTATTCCTAGAGCAAAGAACTTTTCTAGACCCGATTTTGAATCCGGTTGAGCGAGTGCTTTACTCTTTGGTTGGCGTTCAAATCCAAGATAATATGACGGGTTGGCAGTATGCGCGAGCAATCCTGTACAGCAATGTAGTGATGATGTTGCTGATTTTCTTCCTGATCGCCAATCAGGGATGGTTACCGCTTAACCCGACCAAGATAGCCGCCCCAACTTGGGACACGATACTACACACGACGATTTCCTTCATTACCAATACCAACCAGCAGCATTATTCTGGTGAAACATACTTGAGCTACGGTAGTCAGATGTTAGGGCTAGGCTACCACATGTTCACTTCAGCGGCAACGGGCATAGCAGTAGCGATCGCCTTTATTCGCGGGTTGACTGGTAGATCGTTAGGCAACTTCTACGTAGACTTGATTCGCTCGATTACTCGAATTTTGCTGCCGATTAGTATTATCGGCGGCATTATATTTATTGCCCTTGGTGTGCCAGAAACCTTGGCGGGTCCTGCCGTATTTCCCACCTTAGAAGACCCTAACATTAGTCAGGCGATCGCTCTTGGGCCAGTTGCCCACTTTGAAATCATCAAACAGCTAGGCGAGAATGGCGGCGGCTTTTTTGCCATCAACTCAGCCCACCCCTTTGAAAATCCCAACGCATTTTCTAACTTAATTCAGATCGTGGCAATGCTTTCAATTCCCACGTCTCTGATTTATACCTATGGGTTGTTTGCAAATAACATCAAACAAGCCTGGTTACTCTACGGCATGGTCGGTGTAATTTTTCTCGGATTTCTG
The DNA here is from genome assembly GCF_036917635.1 of Nostoc sp. Classification (GTDB taxonomy): domain Bacteria; phylum Cyanobacteriota; class Cyanobacteriia; order Cyanobacteriales; family Nostocaceae; genus Nostoc. The sequence continues at coordinate 90,733 of NZ_JBALCW010000102.1, read as the reverse complement.
ATTGTCACCGCCATTGGGGAATACAACGGTAATCCGGCTGTGAACACGCTTTTGGGCAGTCAGCAAGCGAACCTAGAGGGTAAAGAAGTCAGGTTTGGTTGGGCGCAATCAGCATTATTTGCGGTAAGTACAACCGGCACAATGTGCGGCGCCGTCAACAGTTTCCACGATTCCTTCATGCCCGCCGGCGGTTTTATTTTTCTCTCTAATATGTTCCTGCAAATCATGTGGGGTGGACAGGGTACGGGAACAGCTTACTTGTTCGCCTATAGCATCCTGGCGGTATTCGTCACAGGTTTGATGGTGGGACGCACCCCAGAATTTCTCGGACGCAAGATAGAAAAGCGGGAGGTCGTACTTGCTAGCTTCCTAATATTGCTGGTTCACCCGATCGCTATTTTGATTCCCGGAGCGATCGCCTTAGCTTTTCCTGACCAACTGGCAGGGATTAGCAATCCCGGCTTTCACGGCTTTTCTCAGGTGATCTACGAATATGCCTCAGCTGCTGCTAACAACGGTTCTGGGTTTGAAGGTTTAGGAGATTCACAACCTTCACCTTTAGCGATCGCTACAGGTACCAAAACTACCGCAACCGCCCTCTGGTGGAACCTGAGTACCTGCTTCAGCCTTTTAGCCGGACGCTATATCCCAATCATCGGTCTGCTGTTGCTAGCTGATAGCATGTCCCGCAAGCAAGCTGTTCCTTACACGACTGGTACATTGCGAACTGATACCGGACTATTTACAGGTGTCACCGCAGGTGTAATTTTAATCTTAGGCGCACTCACATTCTTCCCAGTATTAGCATTAGGGCCTATCGGTGAAGCCTTTTTTATCTCCAAAGGCATCGGCTAGGGAGTGGGGAGATAAGGGAGATGAGGGGGATGAGCGAGCAGGGGAGAAGAATTTTCCCCTCAGCAAGAGCAGCACCCCGCCCCTCTGCCTTTTCCTAATGCCCCATCCCCAATGCCTAATGCCGCCGAATACCCAATATTTAATGTATGCCAACTAAAACTGATTCTCGTTCGCCCCGTATTCCATCTGGAACTCGTGACTCGCGCAAGCACACCCCCAAAGCTGATTTAAAGGGACTTTACCAGAGAGCAATTCGTGAGTCATTTGTCAAGCTCGATCCGCGAATTACTGTCAGAAACCCAGTTATGTTTGTTGTTTGGGTAGGGACAATAGTCACCTTCCTTGTTACCCTAAACCCAAATCTGTTTGGGACAATTCAGGCAGATATCAATCAACAACGCCTGTTAAACGGGTTGATTACCTTTATTCTCTTTTTTACACTCGTTTTTGCCAACTTTGCCGAAGCTGTGGCTGAGGGACGTGGTAAAGCACAAGCTGATTCACTACGCTCGACGCGATCGGATACGATCGCTAATAAAATCCTCCCTGATGGTTCGATACAACAAGTCAATTCTACCGAACTGCGCCGGGGCGATTTGGTTCAGGTAGTTGCAAATAATATGATTCCCGCCGATGGGGATGTAATTAAAGGCATCGGCTCAGTTGATGAGTCTGCAATTACTGGAGAATCTGCCCCGGTATTGAAGCAACCAGCTACAGATATTGCCAGTTCGGTAACAGGCGGTACACGTCTACTTTCAGACGAGTTGACAATTCGGATTAGTGCCGATCCGGGACAAGGCTTTATCGATCGCATGATTGCCCTGGTAGAAGGCGCACAACGCACCAAGACTCCCAACGAGATTGCTTTGACGGTATTGTTGGCAGTACTAACGCAAGTATTCCTGATTGTGGTGTCAACTCTGCCCCCATTTGTTGGCTACATCGCTAGTTTTATCAGCACGGCCTTTGGCGTTGAGGCTGCAAACAGTTTGCGGGCGGGTGCTAGTGTTGCGATTTTAATATCGCTCCTGGTAGCTTTGATTCCCACAACTATTGGTGGTTTACTCAGTGCGATCGGTATCGCAGGGATGGATAGAGTTGCCCAGTTTAACGTCATTGCAACCTCTGGTCGAGCCGTAGAAGCTTGCGGCGACATCAACACCTTGGTGCTGGATAAGACAGGGACTATCACCTTGGGAAACCGGATGGCTGACGAGTTTATTCCTCTGGGTAATCATTCAATACAAGATGTGGCGCAAGTCTCCCTAGCTGCTAGCTTGTTTGATGAAACACCAGAGGGTAAGTCAATTGTAGTTTTAGCAGAAAGGTCTCAGGCTGCGGTAGACTTCAATATCGAGAAAGCCGAGGGTGTGGAATTTACCGCCAAAACCCGGATGAGTGGCACTAATCTACCCGATGGCAAACAAATTCGCAAAGGAGCGGTAGAGGCCATTAAAGGATTTGTCCGTTCTCGTGGCGGCCAAGTTCCTGATGATATAGACGCAGCTTATGAGCGAGTTTCCCGGTTAGGCGGGACACCTTTAGCTGTCTGCCAAGATGACAAAATTTATGGTGTCATCTACCTCAAAGATATTGTCAAACCTGGTTTGCGAGAACGATTTGACCAACTCCGGCGGATGGGTGTTCGCACCGTTATGCTCACAGGTGACAACCGAATTACTGCTTCGGTAATTGCTGAAGAAGCTGGAGTGGATGATTTTATTGCCGAAGCGACTCCAGAAGACAAAATTGAGGTGATTCGCTCCGAACAATCTCAAGGTAAACTGGTGGCAATGACCGGAGATGGTACTAATGATGCACCTGCCTTAGCTCAAGCAAATGTGGGTGTGGCAATGAACTCTGGAACCCAAGCTGCCAAAGAAGCTGCTAACATGGTGGACTTAGACTCTGACCCCACGAAGCTAATTGACTTAGTAACCATAGGTAAACAGTTGCTAATTACTCGTGGAGCCTTGACAACATTTTCCATCGCTAACGATATTGCCAAGTATTTTGCGATCATTCCGACTATCTTTGCAGCTGCTGGAATCGGCGCACTTAATATTATGGGATTAAAGAGCGCCCAATCTGCGATTATCTCGGCGCTGATTTACAACGCATTGATTATTCCGGCATTAATTCCGTTAGCACTTAAAGGGGTGAAGTTTTTACCTTTAACAGCAGATCAACTGCTACGTCGTAACATCTTCATCTATGGTCTTGGCGGCATTGTTGCTCCTTTCATTGCCATCAAACTGATAGATATTATCCTACCTTTGTCTTAATTTACTATGAAACCCGTTCAGAGCCGACGCGCGATCGCACCATCCCAAGTATTAGAAGAAATAACCGAAATCTGGTGTCAATGGCGTAGACAAAAACTGCCACTGTATTTATTCCTGGCGATGTGTTTCAATCTAGTGGTTGCACCTCTAGTCTATGCAGCGACTGGTGAACAACTTTCCCGCAGTCAATCTTGGGGATTGGGGCTGTTAGGATTAGTGACGCTAGGGCTTTCTATCTATCTATTTTTTGTAATGTTTGTACCGGAGAAATTCTAATGAGTTTTGCACGCGAAGCCGGTAGAGCCGTTCGTTCTACCCTGGTACTCTGGGTTATTGGAGCGATTATTTATCCTTTTGCGATGATTGCCATTGGGCAGATTGTGTTTCCGTTTCAAGCAAACGGCAGTCTACTGAAAAATACCGCAGGTCAAGTTGTCGGTTCTGCTTTGATTGGTCAACCTTTTACTAGCGATCGCTATTTTAACAGCCGTCCCAGTACCACCAGTTACAGCACAGCTGACCCCAAAAAAGATGATGGGGGAGTTTTGAAAACCGGAGTTTCTGGCGCTAGTAACTTGGCTCCCAGTAATCCCGCATTAATGGAACGCATCAAAGGTAAAGATGATCCAGACCCCACCAAAAAGATTGAAGGTGACTTCACTCGTCTGAAAAAAGCAGGTGTGCAGCCGACTGGTGATTTAGTCTACACCTCTGGTTCTAGCCTTGATCCTCACATTACTCCTGAAGCTGCGATCGCGCAAATTGGACGCGTAGCCAAGGCGCGAAAAGTTCAGCCAAACCAACTCGAAACTTTGATTTCTCAAAATACCGATGGTCGCTTTCTCGGCATCTTTGGTGAACCTGGAGTTAATGTGTTGAAGCTGAATTTAGCTCTGGATAAGATTAAGGCATAGGAAATAGCGAAAAAGGGATGTTCCTGATTATTGCTACGCCTCCGATTCAGAATCAATTTTTAATGATTACTTAAAATCAAAAGGCTTAGATTCCTGATTTATTAAATAAGTCGGGAATTTTGTTATTTACCGGACCATCTCAATGAGTGCTTAAATCTTTTCCCTCACCCTCAATCCGTCTCCGTGAGTTCGGAGAGGGGGTGAGGGTGAGGTTTTATATTTAATTTGACCCACTTACTTATATATCAAATCTATATCTCTAAATATATGCTTATTTAGCTAATCAATAAACACATCTTTTATCTACTTAATAAATCATATATATTCAAAATCTATCTAAAGAAATCTTATTTTGTCTGTAAAATATTGCACAATATTATTAAAGTTAAAAAAAATTTTGTGTTAAAAAACAAACAAATTTTAGAACCAAGCCTATTTGGCGTTTTAATCCAATCCAATAGCGTTTATTGCGGTATTCATTTAACTGAAATTAAATTACCCGATCAATGCGTTTTTTTAAGTATTTCCAGATAAAGTCAAGTAATTTCAGTAACAAATAACGCTAGTATTTTTGCTGAAGACTACATTTTAGCAATAGCAACCCATCCGATGATGGTTCCGGCTCTCAAAGTCACTCTGAAGAAAATTCATTCTGTTTACTATTCACTTAACAGTTGCTTACTAGAAGCTCGACCAATAGCCAGCCAATCTGTTAATTCAGATAACTCAGATGCACCAACAAATTTTAATTCCACATATTATTAGACATGACACAAAACCACAGGGAGGAGACATTCCTTTTGTAGCAGTGTTTTTGGCTCATATTTCCTTCATGATTGTTTGGGGAGTTGTCGTTTTTATCGTTTTATCTGTCTGCAAAGCAATAGAAGACCCCCCAGAAAATGCGACACAAGATAAAGACGAAATAGGAAGTATCAAAGATTTACAGCAACACCCCTGTGAAAACTGCGAATTTTTTACCAATAATTATTTTCTCAAATGTGCAGTACATCCTAACACTGCCCTAACCATACAAGCACTCAATTGCTCTGACTACAGCCCTAAATAGGTGAGTTTCTCGTTATCATAAAGCGATCGCTTTATCCCCCACTTTCCAATTATGATCCAAGGTTTTGTGCAAATCTTCCTCACCCTGTTCCTAGTGGTAATGTCAGTACCAACACTAGGACACTATTTAGCTGAAGTCTTCTTCATGCACAAAACCTGGCTCGATCCAGTGATGAACCCATTGGAGCGGTTAGTTTATCTCCTCATGGATATTGAAGCGGAAAATAACATGACTGGAAGAGAATATGCGATCGCTATTTTACTCAGCAATACAGCAATGGCAGTTTTAGCGCTACTACTGCTGATGTTTCAAAGCTTACTACCATTGAATCCCACCAATTTAGGAATACCCACTTGGGACACAGCATTACACACGACCATTTCTTTCTTAGTTGCTGCCGATTTGCAACATTATGTGCCAGAAAGCACAATGTCCTACCTGAGCCAGATAACAGCTTTAGGCTTCTTAATGTTTGTTGCGCCTGCTACCGGATTAGCAGTGGGAATTGCCTTCATTCGCGGCTTAACAGGTAGACCTTTGGGCAACTTTTATGTCGATTTGACTCGCTCGATTACGCGAGTATTATTACCCTTGGCTATTGTCAGTACAGTATTATTAATCCTGGGTGGTGTACCCCAAACCCTTGCCGGTCCTGTAAATTTTACCACCTTAGAGGGGGCAACTCAGGCGATCGCTCGTGGCCCGATTGCCCACTTTGAAAGCATGAAAATGCTGGGTGAGAACGGTGGAGCCTTCTTTAGTGGCAACTCTGCTCATCCTTTTGAAAATCCCAATGGCGGCACGAATTTGCTGCAAGTGGTGTCAATGTTGCTGATTCCCACGGCATTACTCCACACCTACGGTATCTTCATCGGTAAGTTAAAACAGACTCGCCTCCTGTTCTGGATGGTATTCGCCATTTTTGTATTTTTAATTGGCGTGACTGCCGTCGGGGAGTATCAGGGCAATCCCGCCGTGAATCTCTTGTTGGGTAGTCAGCAGCCCAATTTGGAGGGTAAAGAAGTCCGATTGGGCTGGGCGGAAACTGCCTTATTTGCCATCACCACAACAGCAACCATGACTGGTTCTGCTAACGGCATGTTCGACTCGCTGATGCCAACCGGTGGATTTTGTGCTTTGCTCAACCTGTTTTTGCAAGTAATCTGGGGAGCGATGGGTACTGGGGCAGCTTATTTGGTAGTGTACATGTTTTTGGCAGTTTTCCTGACTGGCTTAATTGTGGGGCGAACGCCAGAGTTTTTGGGACGAAAAATCGAGAAACGGGAAATTACGCTGGCAAGTATAATTATTCTCATCCACCCGCTATTGATTTTCCTGCCAGGTGCTATTACCGTAGCTTTTCCTGAGCAACTTGCAGGTATGAGCAATCCTGGCTTTCATGGTTTTACGCAGCTGATTTATGAGTATGCATCGGCGGCGGCGGGTAACGGTTCCGGTTTTGAAGGTTTGGCAGACACCCAACCCGCCCCGACAGCTTTGTGGTGGAACCTGGCAACAGCATTTACCCTCTGCATGGGACGGTTTATTCCCATCGTTGTTTTGTTGTTACTAGCAGATAGCCTGTCCTCCAAGCAACCTGTACCGCCTTCAAGCGCAACCCTAAATACAGATACTCAACTATTTACTGGTATCACTGCTGCCACAATTTTGATTCTGGGAGCATTGACATTTTTTCCTCTTTTGGTTCTGGGGCCTGTTGCCGAAGCCTTCCAAATCGCCATAGGAAAATAGCAAATTTACATCACTTTGATAATCTTTTATTCCTCACTTATAGACTTATGAATTTCTTTTTACGACCCCTGATTACGATGGCATTTGTCCTTACTCCCTCATTGTTTAGCCAAGCTAATAATTTGTTTCGACAGAGTATGATTCAACAGCTTCAAGAAACAAGAAAATGTTTTAGTTGTAATTTATCGGGAGTGAATTTCTCAGGGAAAAACTTACAAGGAATTGACTTGCAATCGGCAAATCTTCAGGGAGCTAACCTCAAAAATGCTAATCTCCGGTATGCAAATTTAGAGTGGGCAGATATTCGGGATGCAAATTTGCAAGGAGCCGATTTAACAGGAGCCAATCTCAAGAATACATTGCTAACTGATACTAATTTACAAAAAGCAAATTTAGAAGCCTCTAACTTAGAAGGAACTGATTTGAGAAATGCCAATCTTAGTCATGCAAATCTCATCAAATCTTCAAAAAACAACGACATCCAGGGTCTTAATTCTGTCAATCTCTGCGAAACAGTATTACCAAATGGGATTATCTCAGGACGCTGCAATCAACTACCTAATAGCTAATCAGCTTCTTTTCTCAGGAATAAATTAATAGACATCTCCAGAAATTAAATATCTGCAAAATGAAACCCTTGTAGAGACGCGAAATTGTACTTCGTCCCGCTACGAAGAAAGCGTCTCTACATTCTTTTTCGGAGATGTCTAATGGTACAGCCCAATTATGAAGATAAAAATGGGAGCATCCCGTCAGGTGCAAAAACCTTGATAGCCCTCATCCCCTAACCCCGAATCGCATCTGACGGGATTCGGGGAACTAGAATTATGTCTCCCCTCTCCCGTCAGATGGGAGAGGGGCTGGGGGTGAGGGAAAAGATTTAAGCACTCATTAGTCAATCTTTGCAGATGCTACCACCTTGCTATTTTCTTGTTGGCTAGTAGATTCGGATATCTCGCTTTTTATCGCCGAACTAGAGCGTAAATCTTGGGCTATCTTGTCTAGCATCGAGTTAAGACTACTGTCAGTGGTACGAAGTCGCACGCGCCCGGTAGTTAGATGAACTATTTGCAAAGCACCTGATGGCTGTGCGATCGCTTTACTTGTACTCTGATTAACTTCGTTCCTTTGTGGTGTAGAGATTAAATTAGAAGATATTTTAGCAAAAATCTTTAATTTTTCACGATTACTGCTATTTTTAGTCATTTACCCAATTAGCCAATAGCTATAAGATTACTGACTTCTCTAATAAGTCGGTAATTTGAGTATTTCAAAATTAAATATGATTGCTATAGCGTTTCTCTGTCGAATGAGGTACACGTATGAGAATGATAAGCTTGTCAATTAATGAATTTAGTGTACCTTACGCGAGTAGTAACCGTTATATATATATCAAAAATATATCTCTAAATATATGGAAATTTAGCTAGTAAATAAATATATGCTTTTTACCTAAACAATTTGTATATATGAAAAGTATATTTTTAATATATATGTTTTTTGTGTAATTTATTGCACAATAACATTAGAGTTAAAAAACAAAAAAGCTTTCAAACCCAGTATGAGTGGTGTTTTAATCACAATTAATAGCGGCTGAAAATATTTAATTTAGATGACCTTTTCTGAATCTGAGTTCGACTAAATAAAGGTTTTTAATATGGATAATTGGGAGCTTTTACGAATTTATGTAGCCGCCCAAAAGAGTGTTAATCAATCCACTCTTATTGAAGCTAAACTGGCGAATACAACAGATCATTACATAAAACCACACCACGGAGATATCCCCTTTTTAGCAGTATTTTTGGCTCATATTTCCTTCATGATTGTTTGGGGAACTTTCGTGTTTTTCATTTCATCCGCCTCCAAAGCGTTACAAGATGCGGTACAAAAGACGGCACAAGATAAAGACGAAATAGTAGGCATTAAACATTTAGAGCAACATCCCTGTAAAAGCTGCCATTTTTTTAACAACAACCATTATCTAAAATGTGCAGTACAGCCTTTTGCTCCTTTAACTAAAGAAGCACTCAATTGCTCTGACTACAAGCCTAAATAGGTTTTTCTACCCTCAGAGTAACTTACTACAGTCATTTTAACTTCTTTCTTTGTGTTCTTTGCGCTAGCCTGCGGCAAGCCGCTTTGCGTCTACGTTTTTTTCCTTGTACTTAAATATGGTTTAGCGCATCTCCTACATAATTGGTATAAGTCGGCGGGAAACTATCTAATGAAGAAGTTTTCGGTCAAATTCAGGCATTCTCAAACAACTTGAAAGGTAGTCAAAACAAGCTAAAAATAGTAATCTATCGCTTTAATTTGTTTAACTGATAATGAAATAACAACAATGCAGCTATTGGTAATTTGAGCTTTTAAAAATTCGAGAAACCTAAATAAATTTTATGAAACAAAAAGAGACGATATTTGTTATTCCCACTCATAGACTGAGAGATGTAGCACAGACCATCGAAAAGTATGATGAGAATTTCTGGGCGAACGGTCATGCTTTAAAAATTATCGTTTTTGATGATTCTAGCATTGTCAACCACGAGAAATATTACCCACTTTTAGAGCAGACTAAGACAGTCAATGACGTGTTTTATGTTGGACCCCAACAGAAAGAGCAATTTATTACATTTTTAAACGAAAGACTGCGCGATCGCAAGCTAGAATCACTAGTAAAAAACTTATTTAGACCTAGTTATGGCGGAAATCGCAACTTCACACTAATGTATACCCTTGGACATTTAATGGTTAGTGCAGATGACGATATGCGACCAGATGCATTAATTGAAACTAGTCCAGAATCTTTGTCAGGCGATGAAATATGTCGAGGAAAATTAATCAAGTCTAACCAACAAGGCGGCTACATCCATAAATCTTTTGACTTACTCACAGCTTTTAGTGATGTTTTAGGTCAAAAAGCTAGCCATGTACCAGAAAACTTCGAGGCCGGAGAATTGGTTGTTGATACAGCAATGGACTTAGAAACTAATACAACCAAGGGTTACTTTCGGGAAAACAGCCTCGTATTACAACAGGGGAGAGTATTGAATAATGCGATCGTCAAAATTGCCCAGACTTTTCGCACCGGAACTAATGATATCGATACACTTGATTTTATTCACATGTATCTCAATGATGAAAACCAAATAAGTCCAAATGACCTGAATGATTTTTATATTCTTACCAACTTTAGACCTGTTATTACTAATAAAAACTGGAGAATGGATTGTGGAGTCGCTGGATATGATAATCAGCTAGGTTTGCCACCCTTTTTTCCAACTCGCCTCAGATTTGAAGATTATATCTACAGAATTTGGATACAGCAAGAGGGGATTGTGGCTGCACACGTTGATGCTGTCCAGAACCATATTAGAAATAACTATATGCGTAACCCTCTGGCTAGTGAACTATTTAATGAGGAAATATGTAGCCTACTGAAAAAGAAAATTAAAAGCAGTGTTTATCATCTTGATGATCTGGGAATCAAGTTTGATTACTCTGGCGAAGTCACGTTGCAAGACTCCGAGGAAATTCTGGAAAAAATCTCTGCTATCCACAAGCAGGTAGTCAAAGCCTCAATGTCTACCCAGAATGAAGAACGTAAGCTGTCACTCCAATTGTTTGCTGAGAACTTATCAAGAGTATTTTATGGGTTTGAACCCGACTTTTTTCAGCAAAACGTTTCCAGAATTATCGATGATGTGATTAGCCAATTTCACGGTTCTCTAGAAATCTGGCCAACTCTAGTTGAAATCTGTTACTTTTACAAAGATAAAAAGGATTTACCACAAATAAGAGTCAAAAACAAGAAGCTAAAATCTAGAAATGGCAATAATTTGAGCCAGATTCAACCATAAACTCTTGACTAGATTTCCCCAGGGCTTCAAGCTGTGGGATGAGTTAAGATTCTCTATCCGTAACAATTTTGTCAGGCATATCTTAAAGTTACTGCAATCTGATAAAATTTCCAACAAGTAGAATAACTGCTTGTTCTCTTTTTCTTGAAGCCAATCATTTCGGGCCTTTTTTGGGAAAGGAAAATAAAAAAATGTCTAATTTATTGTGGAAAACTCTGGTACTAAGTCCAGTAGTTTTGGGAGTGACGGTGTTAGTTTCCGCTAAGGCTATGGCTACTAAAGTACCAGCCTCTTCTGAAGGTATAAAGGCAAAAGTTGCTCAGACAGAAACGCCACTAGCTTCTAGTGCTTCAATATTCATCCAAACAAAGCAACCAAAAAATCAGCAATTGGTTGCTCCCGCAAAAACTGATGATAATAAGGTTTTAGAAGAGGTTAACGGCTACAGTAGCGAAGGCAATAACCAGAATTCACTGTCTCAAGTCACATCAGTTTCTCAGTTTTCTGATGTACAGCCGACTGACTGGGCATTCCAAGCTTTGCAATCCCTAGTTGAACGCTACGGTTGTATTGCTGGATACCCCAATAGCACTTACCGTGGCAACCGGGCATTGACTCGTTATGAATTTGCCGCAGGTTTGAATGCTTGTTTAGATAGGGTTAATGAACTGATTGCCACAGCAACGGCTGATTTGGTGAGAAAACAGGATTTAGCAACCCTGCAACGTTTGCAAGAGGAATTCTCGGCAGAACTAACAACTCTGCGTGGCCGAGTAGATGCTGTAGAAGCACGGACTGCTGAACTGGAAGCACATCAGTTTTCTACTACTACAAAATTGGTGGGTGAAGCTATTTTTGCTGTCACCGATAACTTTGGTAAGAACGACAACAACAATACTGTTTTCCAAGACAGGGTACGTTTAGACTTGCAAACCAGCTTCACAGGTCAAGATACTTTACATACTAGGCTTGCAGCTGGTAATGCAAATCCCTTAGCTTTACCAAATGGCACATTTGAAGGGACTCAAACCTTTAACGTGTCTCCTACTACTAATAACGGTGTTTCTATAGACTGGTTAGCATATTACTTCCCTGTTGGCAACTCCCAAGTTTATATAGCTGGTAGTGGAGGTATTCAGAGCGATTACGTTCCTACCGTCAACCCATACTTTGAGGATTATGATGGCGGTAACGGTGCTTTGTCTACCTTTGCCTCCGAAAGCCCAATCTATCGGATTGGTGGCGGTGCTGGTGCTGGGGTTAACTTAGCCTTTGGTAATGGTGGCGGTGGCTTCCAACCTTCATTAACCTTGGGTTACTTGGCATCTCAAGCGAATAACCCTGGGCTAAATACGGGTTTATTGGATGGTAACTATGCTGCTCTTGGACAGTTGAACTTAAAAGTAGGCGATCGCATCACCTTAGCTGCAACCTACGTCCACGGTTATCATAATGGTGGCACTGTTTTATTCGATGCCGGCTCTGCAAGTACAACAACTGGTGTAGACGGTACTGCACAAGCTAACTTGGTAGCTGCTGGCAATGCATATTCAAGTAATTCCTACGGCTTAGAAGCTGCTTTCAAACCTAGTGACAAACTGTCGATTAGTGGCTTTGCACTTTACAGCGACATCAGAGGCTCTGGTGCTAATGATGATAGTCAAGTTTGGAGTTATGGAGCTGGGATAGCTCTGCCAGACTTAGGTAAGAAGGGCAACGTTTTAGGACTTTTCGCAGGTATTGAACCTTATGTTGGAGGTAATACTGGTGATAAACCATATCACTTTGAAGGTTTCTATAAGTATCGTGTGAGTGACAACATTTCTATTACTCCTGGGGTAATTTGGTTAACCAATCCTGGTCAACTTCCTGGCAACAACGATGATGCAATCATTGGTACGCTGAGAACTACCTTCACCTTCTAAAGGTTTACGCAAATTGTAGGACACACAGATACTACAGTGGGCGCAGAAATAAACCTACTATTTCAATACAGCCAGAAAAGCCGAAATCCTCTGGAGGAGAAACTCCCAGGCTTCATTTATCGGTTTTTCTGGCGGTTCATTTAGTCTGTCCCCGCCTGACTTCTTGCCATAGCGATCGCTATGACAACATTACTGATAAAATATCGAAAATGCGAAAACTTTACCCTGCGATCGAGCCTTACTTAGAAGGTAGTTTACAGGTTTCTGACCTTCATACCATTCATTTTGAAGAGTCAGGGAACCCCCAAGGTAAACCCATCGTTTTGCTGCATGGCGGACCTGGTGGTGGATGTCCAGCTTTTTATCGGCAATATTTCCACCCAGAAAAATGGCGGTTAGTCATGTTTGACCAGCGCGGTTGTGGTCAAAGTACGCCCCATGCAGAATTACGAGAAAACACGACTTGGGATTTAGTCAGTGATATCGAAAAACTGCGCCAACATTTAGGTATAGAAAAGTGGGTGGTTTTCGGTGGGAGTTGGGGTAGCACTTTATCATTAGCCTACAGTCAAACCCATCCCTCTCGCTGCGCGGGATTAATTCTGCGTGGTATCTTTATGCTGAGGCAAAAAGAGTTGCGATGGTTTTACCAAGAGGGTGCTAGCTATATTTTTCCTGATGCTTGGGAAGAATATCTCAAACCAATTCCCGTAGATGAACGTGATGATCTAATTGCAGCATATTACAAACGCTTGACCAATCCAGATTTAGAAATTCAATTAACAGCAGCGCGTGCTTGGTCAATTTGGGAAGGTAGTACAAGTAGACTTTTCTTAGACCCAGAACTGATGCAAAAGTTTGGCGAGAGTGAATTTGCTTCAGCTTTCGCTCGGATTGAATGCCATTACTTTATGAATAAGGGATTTTTAGAAACAGAAGATCAATTACTCTTAAATGTAGACCGTATCCGCCATATTCCGGCTGTAATTGTTCAGGGACGCTATGATGTAGTCTGTCCAATGATATCAGCTTGGGAATTACATCGAGCTTGGCCAGAAGCACAATTTACAGTAGTTCCTGATGCCGGACATTCGATGAGTGAACCAGGAATTTACAGTGCTTTGATTGAAGCAACAGATAATATAGCGCTTTTCAATTGAGTAGAATACAGACCTGATACCATTTCTATGTGAGGCTGCGCCAAACCCTTTTAACTTCTTTCTTTCTTTCTTTCTTTCTTTCTTTGTGTCCTTTGCGTCTTTGCGGTTCGTTTTTATTTCTTCTACTTAAATATGGTTTAGCGCATCTTCATACAGAATTGGTATAACAAGAACAGCCCTTTCCCTAACCTCTTATCTTATAAGAGGCGACCTTCAACCCACAACCTACAAATTTTCAAAACCTACGTAGTATTGCGCTGGTAAAGGCCAGACATTGCCTAGCCCTCTATATGTATCTGACTTTTCGGAAATTGGTATAACGTACCGTCCGAAAGCTTTAGTGCATTACGCTTTGCTAATGCACCCAACATATACTTAGATTTTTCAAAGATTAAATTGGATTGCTATATTGAGTTCGGTTGAATACTTAACCTGTGAGACGGGTGAATTCAGTAAAGCAGGGGATATGAATTTGGAAACTTACACTGTAAATAAAGCATCAGTATAAGTAGTTCACTACAAAAAAGATATGCGAATTTCAATCGTAGAAAGCAGTATGTTGTTGCTCCTAACTGCGGTGACAACTGGCTGTATCGGTTCTTCCTCTGTCACAAAACAGCCGCAAGCCTTGTCAGCAAGCACTGAGCAAGCAACGAAGGCAACTGTGTTAACCTCAACACCTACACCCACTGAAAAAACTACAGACAATTCTACCCCTCAAGCCACTATCGCCACAAATCCGACGCGCTGTGAAACTAGCCAATTGTCAGTGCGCCGAGTCTCAGAAGATGCTGGCGTTGGGAATGTTGCACTTACCTACGCCTTCACCAATAACGGCTCATCCCCTTGCACCCTCATCGGTTATCCGGGATTGTCACTACTGGATGCAAAAGATCAGCCTTTACAGGGAATTAAAGTTATTCGCTCCAGGGACACTTATTTTTCGAGTAAGCAACCTCGACAACAAGTAACTCTAGCTCCTGGAAAACAAGCCTCATTTCAGATAGCATATAACCATGTCAGTTCCCCAAAGGAACAATGCCCAATATCTAGTAAAATTGAAATCACGCCTCCTAATGCTTACGAGCATTTTACACTGACAGAACAAATCAAGCCTTGTACAGGCAAAGTTAGAGTAACTCCAGTGCGATTTGTTGACACTCAACCCTAGTAAATATTTTGTAATTTACTCAAAGACCCAGAAAAAGCATAAATTTAATCAAAGCCTCTGATAAGTTCAAGATTGTACTAATCAAAAAGGTTAGAAAATTGTATGGAAGGAATTGATGTTGCCGATCAAGACGGCAGAGTAGACTGGACGGCAGTAAAAAACTCTGGTAAAACCTTTGCCTTTGTCAAAGCCACAGAAGGAGTTAGCATCAAAGATTCTGCTTTTGCTCATCATTGGCAGACCATGAAAACTGTTGGTATTCTTCGGGGTGCTTATCATTTCTTTCACCCACACACATCTGACCCAGTTCAGCAAGCGAAGGAATTCTTAAAAACGTTGGGCAAATTAGAACCAGGAGACTTACCACCAGTTCTGGATGTAGAGGTAACTGACAAAGGAAATAGCCAAGCAGTAATTAATGCAGCCAAACAGTGGTTAGCAGAGGTAGAAAAAGCCCTTTTACAACAAACACAAAAACCAATCAAACCGATTGTTTATACTTTCCCCAGTTTCTGGGAAGAACTTGGTAATCCATCTGATTTTGCTAGTTATCCCTTATGGATTGCCCACTACGGAACCAAGTACCCAACTATTCCTAGTGCTTGGCAGGGGCAATACCTAATCCATCAATATGCAGGTGATATAGCTGGTGTAGCAGGTGTTAGTGGTCGAGCCGATTTGAATAGATTTAATGGGTTGCAACTAGGAGATTCGGGGCTAAGAGTCAAACAATTACAACAGCAATTAAAAAATATTGGATTATATACTGATGCGATTGATGGGAATTTTACGGAGTCAGTTAAGAATGCAATTGTTAGTTTCCAAACATCTAAGAAATTGCAAGCTGATGGAATTGTCGGTATCAAAACTTGGGTAGCTTTATTGTGGATTTAGAACGAATTGTACACTCAATAAATAGCCTTATAGTCACAATCGAATCAATGTAAACATAGGTAAAACTTTACGTTTAATAGACATCTCCGAAAAAGAATGTAGAGACGCTTTCTTCGTAGCGGGACGAAGTACAATTTTGCTTCTCTACAAGGGTTTCATTTTGCAGATATTTAATTTCCGGAGATGTCTAATGTTTACAGGACTTACGCACAGGTAACGGAAAATCGAACCACAGAGGACGCAGAGTCCACGCGAATAAGAGTTTGAGAGGTTTTTTGCGTAAGTCCTAGTTTACTTGTTTTAAATATAGCTACTTATTCAAATGCCCTCAAGTTGCTTCCAGGGCATTTCAATAAGTAGCTAGTACAACGCGGCGTAAATAAAATTACCATTTTAAATAGGCACAAGCCTTAATATATCAACCTTTTGACTTTTGACTTTTGACTTTTGACTTTTGACTTTTGACTTTTGACTTTTGACTTCCGCCTTACGGTACTAGCCATAAATCAATTTAAGTTTGTAGTAAGGACTTTAGTCATAAAAAACCTTGCTATGAGCGATGAATCGCTCACTACAAACTAGGATTTTATTGTATGTTTAATTATACATATTTAATTAATGTATTTTTCTATACTTATTTATGCTCCTGAAATGCACAAAAGTGAGATTCGACCTGAAAAAAACCTTTAAGAATTCGTTTAAGTGAATTAAACTTAACCTGTTTAATAGCTTTAGTCACTTCTACCCACTGCCGTTTTCTTTTAGTTGCTTCTGGATAATCTTCACTTAGCATCTCAACTGGTAACAAATACATCTTGACTCGGTAAACTTTACCTCCTTTGCGGTACTTGTAACTACCGAGTTCCTTGGTATCTACCTGCCCAATCACCCCTGCTTCTTCCCACGCCTCTTTAGCTGCTGAAGCGGGCGGACTCATGCCATTAGGAATATCTCCTTTGGGAATTACCCAGTGTTGAAAGTTACGGGTTGTGATTAGCAATATCTCAATTTTGCCATTGTTCATTCTATAAGGAATCACCCCAGACTGTTTAAAGATTTTGCTGATTTTTCGACTCATGTAATTTGCATCCTTTACGCTCTAGCTATTTTGTACAATGTTTATTTGAAAAAGTCGGTAGCTGATACCGCATAGATTTTAGTTAACTTCAGATTATGAAAATATTAAAAAAGTTTTTACTATAAAAGTTAATTATTGAAAGTTATTGATTGTATTGTAAGCTTTTGCGCCATTTGAAATGGTATGCTTATTTTCACCTGTAATAGGTTTGTAATTTTAAAAATATAAAATCAACTGGTGTAAAATGTGTATTCCTGATGGCTGATTTACAAATGCAGCACTATTCAAAATATTAGATATTCTGACTTAATGCCAGAATATCTGCTATTAATGTAACTAACTTGACTTTTTAAAGTTTTGGTAGATATACAGCGAAGCTATTGTATTTAAATCTACTTCTTTACCCTCATTTTCATGCTCGTTAGTATTTTTAAACAGTATTGTAAACGCACCAGCACCTAACATATCCTGAGGAAACATCCGATAACAATGCATTTTAGTTAAATGCGACTGATATTTAGCTAAATCATTAATTTCTATCGCCTGAAACTGGGGAAAGCGTTCTAAAAACCATTCACAAACTTGTTCATTTTCTTCGGGTGAATATGTGCAAGTCATATAAGCCAGATAGCCTTGTGGTGAAACAAGTTTAGCAGAGTTAGCTATAATACGTTTTTGTCGATTTGCACTCTTATTAATAGCAGTTGGGTGAAAACATCCGGGAGCTTTTTCACCTTTAGCCAGTAAAGATTGTCCAGTACAAGGAGCATCTACTATCACTAGGTTGCTAGAGCAGGGAATTTCGGCAAATATACTTGAATCTCTGTTAACTACTGCACTAGGGCTAATCTGGCAACGCTTAAAATTAGAAATTAGCATTCCCAGACGTTTGCCAATGACTTCATTACTGATGAGTAAGTCAGGTTGTAAAGCTTTCCAAGCGAAGATACTTTTACCTCCTGGTGCGGCACACATATCAAATACTAAACTTACTGGTTGAGGAATAGCTAATAAAGTACTAGCTGCAAACACCGAAGAGAAATCTAAACAATAGAAATATCCTTGTTGATGCAAAGGATGCTGACCGGGTTTTTCTCCCAAACATAAACGGTCTATAAATTGTGGTTGCCAATAGGTTGGTGTTTCCACTGCCAAAGGCGAAACTTCTGGCTTTTGTTTACACCAAAGAATACTGGGTGAAAAAGGCTGAGGATTCATTAAAGCCTCAATGAATTTTTCTTGCTCATCTAGATTAGTGAACAAACGCCGCGAGACTTTAAGTAATAAATTAGAAGGTTGTTCCATGTAGATTATTAATTACGAATTACAAGTTATGAATTATGAATTAGCTTGTATGCAAATCAAAATAAAACTGTTACACAAGAACAATGTAATTAAGGGTTTTGGCTTCATACTCAAAATATAATGACCGCCATTGGGAATGCAATGGCCAAGCTACCCCACTGCACCGGAGAAGGTCATGTTCTTAGATAGTTTTCCGCAAAAATTACGCAAAGAAGCACAATTATGGAGGGATGAAGGATTAATTAGTTCTTCGCTGTATGAGCAAATAGCAGAACGTTATCAATTTAAGAACCTGGAAGCTACTGCACGCGATCGCAATAAAGCGATCGCGATTGCTATAGGTGGCATACTTTTATGCTTAGGCATAATTACCTTTGTAGCAGGAAACTGGCAGGGAGGATCGCGAGAAGTCAAATTTATTCTACTGATAAGTTTGTTTTTTGCGATCGCAATCACTGGTTTTTACAATTGGATAACACCTGAAGGAAAGAAGCCACAAAAAAGCAAACGCTTACTGGGAGAGGCGTTGCTAATTTTAAGCGCCTTCATTTTCGGTGCAAATTTATTCCTGATGGCCCAGATGTTTAATATTGCTGGTTCAACTTCCCAACTGTTTCTCGCTTGGGGGTTGGGCGTTGTGGTGATGGCCTTCAGTTTGTGCTTAAATTCTTTAGGAATTCTGTCAATTATCCTGGTGGAAATCGGCTATTGGACGGGACTAGAAGACTTGTGGTATGCTTCAGGTGATCCAACTTGGTCGCGCCTAGTGGTGCAGCACATGCCTTTATTGGCATGGCTAGTGTTCGTACCCTTAGCCTACTTCTGTCGATCGCGTTGGATTTTTGGTCTAGCAGCCTTTGTCTTTGCTAGTTCCTTACAAGCCAACCTTAATCCTCTGCCACTGCTGAATTATGCTGATATAGCCCCTTGGGTGGCATCTTTTGCTTTTGCACTCCCACCTGCATTATTCTGGAGTTATGATGATTTGCTATTTCCAAGCATAAATTACAGGTTGTTTCAATCTCTAGCCCGTAATTTAGCGTTGGTAAGCTTCGGCATTGTGTTTTATATCTTGTCTTTTCGTTGGGTCTGGGAATCTCCAAATTATAGTTATAATCAGCCTACGAATGTGACAAACTTGTTCGAGTCTCTGCCGATTATCGATTTGGGGATTCTCAGTGGCTTGGCGGTATTGCAATGGTTGTTTCTACTGCGTCAAAGAAATAACCCACCGCGCCGCGAAGTGATTTTCACTACTGCTGTCATTACTACCTTTCTTGCCTTTATTACCTTAGTACCTTTTTGGCATCAAACTATCAGCCGCATTGATGAACTTGGTGTTTTTATTTTCAATGTACTTCTAGCAACATTAGCTTGGGGACTAATTCAAGAAGGATTGAAATTAAACAACAGAAGTTCCTTTTGGGGCGGTATGTTGTTAGTAACACTGCAAATTATCAGTCGCGTGCAAGAGTACGATACCGATTTACTTTTCAAATCCCTAGTCTTTGTTTTGTGCGGTTCTGCTTTAATAAGCGCTGGACTCTGGTTTGAACGCCGGCTAACTGGTGGTAGTGCAAGTAAAAAGTAGTGCAAAGGATGAAAGAATCTGTGCAAATTTTAGATTTTTAATTTTGGATTTGGGATTGAATAAAAAATCTAAAATCTAAAATCTAAAATTCCAAATAAAGTTTTTAAAGTTTCTCTGCGTCAGTCCTAATCTCGTTACTTTTGACCTCCTCAATTCCTCTGCTTTTTAGGACTACGCTCATGACTAATAGTTCTTCTGAATCTAAAAATAAAGCCTTGTCTCCCGAAGCCGAGTTCTCTAATAAGGTAACTTTTCGGGATTACTTGATTGCTAGTGAACAAAAATCGAATAAGCCCTTACCTTTTTGGCGGTTACTAGCTCCCCTGGCGCTGCAAACAGGGCTAATTATGGCAGTACCAGCCCAAGCGCTTTATACAGATGTGACAGGTAAGACGGTGATTTTGCAAACCGTACCTGTAGACCCTAACAATGTGCTAGAAGGTAACACTTTAGACTTAGATTACAACATATCCCGCACCGCAAATTTAAGCAGATTACCTGGTTGGCAAACATTAGTCAGCAAAGGTCGTGGAAGTGGCAGAAGATTGCCTGAAGGAACCAACATCTACGTGATTTTGCAAGAGCAACTATCCTCTGGTCGCGGTGTTCCTATAGCTTGGAGACCGTTGCGAGTGAGTAGCGATCGCCCCACAACTCTAAGAGCCAACCAAGTAGCCTTAAAAGGTGTTTATCAAGATGGTTCTGTAAACTACGGCTTAGAAACATATTACATCAAAGAAAACCAACGGCGGCAGATTACCAACGATTTGCAAGCCCAACGCGCCCGTAGAGGACAAGTACCGCCCATTGTGGTGAAGGCGAAAGTTGATCCACAAGGTAAGGCAGTCCCAGTTAGTATGTGGGTGCGCGATCGCAACTATCGCTTTTAAGCTGTTAGGAAAATAAACATTGCATATTTACACGCAAGGTTTGTCTCTAAAGTTCTGAGCATCGACTTCCGGCGCTCAGACTTCTTTGTTTGTCATTTTAAATATAAGTGAGAGCAAAATATAAAGAACACACAAAGTTCAGTACTTGTATATACATTTATTAGCAAATAATATGAAGATTATGCAAAGATATTTTTGAAAGATAGACATCTAAGTAAATTTTCGCTACGTAAGTAATATCAGGTTGTTAGATGTTTCCTATTTTCAATTGTTGAATAACAGATTATTTTTCCTCATTAACACTCTTAGAAGTTGTTGAGGTTATAACAAATAATTCGTTAACCAACACTTGTGAAGTCTGAAAATTTCTAGTTATGACTTTGTGAATTTCTGATCCAAGAAAGCCTGATATCAGAGTTATCTATGAATTCTGACTTAAAGCAAGATTTTCAGGGTTTAAAGCTCTATCACACTCAATTGAGGAAAGTTATATTATGCCCAGACTAATTGTTTCTTCGCCTGCGATCGTAGGCACCTCTGGTTCGGATCTAGTGGTAGGCCAAGAAGATAATGCATTACCAGCAATTGGAATTGAGGTTCTAAAAAACGGAGTCATTGATACTCAAGCAAGTAACGACACTATCGAGGGTAGTGCCACTGGCGGTGAAGATGACGGAACTGGCGGAACTGGCGGCACAGGCATTGCTAACAGTGGCACCATCAATGCAGGGGAGGGAGGCGATACTATCAACGGTACTGGCACCGGCGGAACTGGCAATAGTGGCGGCACAGGCACAGGCATTGCTAACAGTGGCACGATCAATGCAGGAAGAGGAGACGATACTATCGAGGGCGCAGGCACTGGCGGTGAAGGTTTTCGAGGTTACCTTGCAGGTGGTATAGGTATATCTAACACTCAAGGCGGCTACATTAACGGAGGAGATGGAAAAGATTCGATCTTCGGAACCGGAAACGGAGGTGAGCTATCCACAGACTCTATTATAGGCATCAACAATACCCAGCATAGCCGCATTGATGGAGGATTTGGGGACGACTTTATCACAGGAACTGCAGGATCTGACAGTTCTCACAGTGTTGAAGGAATCTCTAACACTGGGAGCAGCGATATTAATGGAGGAGAAGGGAACGATTCCATCTCTGGAACTGGAACTGGTAGTGGTGAATTGGCAGATGGTACAGGCATCTTTAACAGTGGTGTTAGCGTGATTAGTGGAGGTCTTGGAAACGATTCGATTACTGGTATCGGCAACGGTTCGAGTGCGAGTGTAGGCCCTGTAGGACAATTAACATTCGAGGCAGGTATAGGTATAGGCATCTCCAACAGTCAGGGTAGCACGATCAGTGGAGGGCAGGGAAACGACTTCATCTCTGGTACAGGCAACGGCGGTAAAGGAACCGGCGATACCCCTTTTGGGGAGGAAGGCCCTGGTGTCGGTATAGGCATTATTAACAGTGGCATCATCAGTTTAGGCGATGGCAACGATACCATCATCGGTACTGGCATTAGTCTAGGCACAGGTATTCTTAATACTAATGGCATTATCTGTGGAGGGGCAGGAGATGATACCCTTACTGGGTATGGCGCCAAGGTTGGTATCCAAGGTGGCACGATTGATGGCGGAAACGGTAACGATTCCTTCAAAGCCCGTCGAATTGATGATAGCGGTAATCCAGTTTCAGACCAAGGGGGCGCGATCGCCGATGTCGTGATTAAGGGTGGATCTGGAGCCGACACATTTGATGTTGGTTACGGTAATGCGACAATTGATGGTGGTTCGGGATGGGACAAGCTAATTCTGCCTGATTTCAAAAGTGATTACAGCATTCTAGGCAGCTCTAACAATTACACCATTAAACGTGATGATTTCACCCTTAATGTCTTGAATGTTGAGGAAATCGTCTTTTTTGGCGCTGCTCCCCAGTAAACTGTGTTTGGGATTCCTCATCAGTAGAGTATGCTTTGCCTTCCTGATGGGATGAGGGAGAGGCGTATACCTCTTTCCCTTCTTTTTTAATTAGCGATCGCTTCGATTATTAGATGCAATAAGCTACTATCTAGCAAGAATACAGACAAATCTTCTAGATGGCAAGGCTGGATGGTTAAACCCATGAAAATCCAAAAAAAACAATCACAAAACCAAGATTTTTTGACTCAAAATCAACTCCCTTTACCTCCCGGAAGCTTAGGCTTACCCTTGATTGGGGAGACAATTAGCTTTTTGCGTGACCCTGATTTTGCGACCAAACGACAACAGAAGTACGGCAACATTTTTAAAACTAATCTATTTGGCTCACCAACTATTATGATGGTGGGAGCAGAAGCTAATCGTTATTTATTTAGCCACGAAAACCAGAATTTTGTAATTAAATGGCCCAAGAGCGTTGCAACATTACTCGGCTCTGCTTCTTTATCAACGCAAACAGGGAGCATCCATCAAAAAAGACGCAAAATATTATCACAAGCATTTCAACCGAGAGCTTTGGCAAGTTATCTACCAGCAATGTCAGAAATTAGCGATCGCTACTTCCAAAAATGGGAAAAATTGAATCAATTTACTTGGTATCCTGAGCTAAGGCAATATACTTTTGATATAGCTTGTAAATTATTAGTAGGAACAGACGCTACTAATGATACCCATTTTATTGAAGTATTTGAAGAATGGTGTGCTGGATTATTTACTCTCCCTATTCAATTACCGTGGACGAAATTTGGAAAAGCATTAAAATGCCGAGAGAAGTTATTAGCAAAAATTGAAGAGATTATTTTACAGCGTCAAAAGCAAGGAAATAATCATCAAGATGCTTTAGGTTTATTGCTAGATTCCAGAGATGAAGATGGTAATAGTTTAAGTATAGAAGAATTAAAAGACCAAATTCTGACTTTACTATTTGCTGGGCATGAAACATTAACTTCTGCACTATCTTCTCTATGTTTGCTGTTAGCGCAAAATCCAGAAATTTTAGCAGCCGCTAAAAGAGAACAACAACAAATAAGTTGTGCAGGTGAGCTAAAATCTGAACATCTTAAACAAATGACTTACCTAGACCAAATACTCAAAGAAGTTTTGCGAATTATTCCCCCAGTTGGTGGCGGTTTTCGTTCGGTTATCCAAACTTGTGATTTTAATGGATATCGTATTCCCCAAGGTTGGTCTGTATTGTATCAGATAGGTAAAACCCATCAAGACCAGAGTATATATAAAAATCCTGAGAATTTTGAGCCGCAAAGATTTGGTATAGATAGGGCTGAGGATCAATCTAAACCTTTTGGTTACGTTCCTTTTGGGGGTGGAATAAGAGAATGTTTAGGTAAGGAATTTGCTAAATTAGAGATGAAAATATTTGCTGCTTTGCTATTGCGTGGTTATGAATGGGAACTTGTACCAGGGCAAGATTTGGATTTAGTAATGATACCCACACCCCGACCCCGTGATTCTTTAAAAGTAGTTTTCCGTTCCATAGAGGGGGTAAAAGAGTCACGTTAAAAAAGACCCTATATTTCTAAAGCTATCGAGCGAAAACATTTGCTTTGGGTAATCATGGGAACAAAGCGCTGCGATCGCTAGACTAGTCAAGCAGGCGATCGCCCATACCCAGAGAAGTGCAGCAAAAGCTGCCAACCAGGTAAAGATACGCTCAAAGCTAGCTGCAAAAAGGGTTTCAGAGCCAATAAATTTATTTATGGAGGATTTATCCCCTACCCCCTCCCCCTGCCCCTTTTCCTCTTCTTGACTGGATTTTGAAATTATATCCGGATTACACAAGTGCAAAGTAGTTTATGTATAAAAAAGAGATTGCTTTGCATGATTAATCAAATTGTCACTTTAGAATCTTGTTGGCATAGTTCTGTACCGTGGGGAAAAGACATGCCGCCATTAGCAGTTCAAATCCTGGAAAAAGTTTTCTTATCAAACTCTGATATATCAGGCTACTGCTGTGGTGTGCAATGGGAGAGACAGGAATGGATTTATGCCATTGTCTGCTGTCGTGAAATACTCTACTTGCCTCAAGAAGAATTTTCTGGAACAAACTTAGTGGAAAAAGCCACAGTTCCTACACCAGCTTTTCATTTGGGGGATGTGGTGGAAGTTGATTTTAGTGAAGAACCATCACATCGGATTATTCAAGGGATTTTTAGCCTGAAAAACAATTGGCTTTATGCAGTAGAATGGCGTTCTCCAACTTTGTCAGAAATGGCATCCGCTCAAAGTAGAATTATCTGGCTTGCGGATCTGGATTTAGTAAAAGTGAATGTATGACTGTATGACGATGTTTTTAGAGTTGTACCAAAGTTAGTGCGTTCATCGGAGTCGGCGCTTAATTGTTTGGGTTGATTTCCTAATAGTGAGTCAACCAAATCCCAAATCCGATATTTCTTTCCAAAGATTGCGTCATCGCCAATGTTCAACTTTCCGCATTGATAGGAACTTTTTATAGTTAGGCGGTGCTAATTCTCATACACCTACAGGTTGTAGAAAATTAGCCCTTGTTTTTATAATATGAAAGACGGCTTTTGCGAGAAACTTTTAGCGATGAAGCAGCGATGCCAAAGGTTTTGACAAACGATAATCTTTTCCCTCACCCCCAGCCGCTCTCCCATCAGATGGGAGAGGGGAGACATAATTCTAGTTCCCCGAATCCCAAATGATGGGATTTGGGGTTAGGGGATGAGGGCTATTAAGGTTTTTGCATCTGACGGGATGCTCCCATTACAAAAGCGTTGCGGGGCGTAGCCCATTACGAATTATGAATTATTCGGTCACAAGTGGCGTGCGATTCAAAACACTCAGCATTTACACTGTGGTATAAAGATTTACTCTCGAATAAGATAATGCTTAGAGGCATAAGATACATATACATTTATATACTCTACTGAGGCAAATAAATCAGTAGAGTATTTTTATAGGAATCCGATGTCTGCCAACTTAACGTCAAGTCATGTCCTGCATAGAACTGAAGTGCCTTGCTAATAGCAAAAGTCATCTCTTGATGACTAAATATACCTAAAAATCTTTAGTCTACTGAAGTAGACTTGAGCTAAAAGCCAAAGAACTTTAGTTCTAGGCGGGTGAGGAAGCAAACAGTTAAGCTATTGGCGCAAGAACTCGGAATACAATTATGCGTGAATGCGTACCTTGCGGTACTAGCTTCTGGGCATTTAGCACTGGCTAGGGTACAATCAGCACTGGGCAAGGGGAAAGATTAATCACGCGAGTAGTAACACTATCATCCGCTCCTTCTTCAGTCAAGCCTAGCCCCCGACAGCCCATAATGATTAAATCAGCTCCGATTTCATCAGCGACATCGCAGATAGTAAAAGCTGGTTTACCTCGCCTTTCCAGGATTTCGGATTGAATTCCTTGGCCAGAAAATAAAGATTGGGCATTTTCTAGCAGCTTGGCAACTACCTCTGGTGACACCATCGGATCATCTGTACTAGGCGCGTCTTTACTAGGCGCGTCTATTGGCGGTTCTTCTACCACAGACAGCAGCACCAAGCGACTGCTGTACTTTTTGACTACGTTGGTAACTACATCAGCAGCTTCCCGCGTTTCCCGGCTTTGATCGATAGGAAATAGTACTGTCTTAAATATCTCTGTCACTTGGGTACCCCTGACTCCGGTAAAATCTTGATGGTTCTACTTTCAAAACAATAACAAAAAGGCAATCAGGAGAGTTTGGTGTGTCCAAAAAAAGTTTAGCAAGTTTATCTTCGGCTGATATTTCTGGGAAACGTGCCTTAGTGCGGGTTGACTTTAACGTGCCTGTGGACGATCAAGGCAACATTACCGACGATACTCGTATTCGTGCAGCTTTGCCAACCATCAGAGATTTGACGCAGAAGGGTGCTAAGGTCATTCTCGCCAGCCATTTTGGCCGTCCTAAAGGTGTTGATGACAAATTACGCCTAACTCCCGTTGCCAAGCGTCTGTCGGAGTTACTGGGGCAAGAAGTCGTTAAAACTGATGACTCCATTGGCGATGAAGTTGCAGCTAAAGTTGGTGCCCTGCAAAATGGCCAAGTGCTGTTGTTAGAGAATGTCCGTTTTTATCCAGAAGAAGAGAAAAACGACCCAGAATTTGCGAAAAAATTAGCAGCTAATGCTGATTTTTATGTAAACGATGCTTTTGGTACTGCACACCGCGCCCATGCTTCTACTGAAGGTGTGACTAAATTCCTGAGTCCTTCTGTGGCTGGATATTTGGTTGAGAAGGAATTGCAATATCTGCAAAATGCTATTGAAAATCCCCAACGTCCTTTGGCAGCAATTATTGGCGGTTCCAAAGTTTCCAGCAAAATTGGCGTGATTGAAACGTTGCTGGAGAAGTGCGACAAACTGATCATCGGTGGTGGGATGATTTTCACCTTCTACAAAGCCCGTGGTTTAAATGTCGGTAAGTCGTTGGTGGAAGAAGACAAGCTAGAACTAGCGAAATCTTTGGAAGCTAAGGCTAAAGAACGGGGCGTTGCTTTATTACTTCCCACAGATGTGGTATTGGCAGATAACTTTGCCCCTGATGCCAATTCTCAAACCGTTAGCATTGAGAATATCCCCGATGGTTGGATGGGTTTAGATATTGGGCCAGACTCAGTGAAATTTTTCCAAGAAGCCCTTGCAGATACCAAAACGGTAATTTGGAACGGGCCAATGGGTGTGTTTGAGTTTGATAAATTTGCCGCAGGTACCGAAGCGATCGCTCATACCCTTGCCGAAATCGGTAAAACTGGCACAACCACCATCATTGGCGGCGGTGACTCAGTAGCGGCTGTGGAAAAGGTTGGTTTAGCCGACCAAATGAGCCACATCTCCACCGGCGGCGGCGCTAGCTTGGAGTTGCTTGAAGGCAAGGTATTGCCTGGAATTGCAGCTTTAGATGATGCCTAACTAGCAACTGGGGACTGGTGACTTTGGGCTGAAGAAGGGAATAGGGTACAGATTATTCCCTATCACCTGTCACCTTTCCCCTAAGAGACTTCCAAATAAAAAAATACCCAAAACAACTGGCGAAAAAACTTTCTCCTCCTTATTCCTCTGTGTTCTCTGTGTCTGGAGTGGTTCGTTTATTTGAGTAATTTATTTCTTGTCAGTCCCTAACTCCAATACCAATACGCTTGGGTTAAGAAATATTATCCGTTGCCTCAAAGCAACTACATGTATGTATGGGGTTTCCCCCTGCTCCCTTCCCCCTGCCCCTTTTCCTTTTCGCACACGTTCGCGTAACCTCTCGTACAGAAACAGCTTGCTCTAGCATTTTCTTGCTCATAGAAAAGTGAAGCTGTTACTATCAAGTGTCAGACCTACTACACCTTGCAGAATACCTATGATTTCATTTTGCTCTCCTCCGGGTTTGTCTAAGAAGATTCGTGTATTGCTTCCAACAGATTGCAAGGTGTAGTCCTCTGGATTTCCGTTGAGTTGAATTATATCTTCACTAGGGTTGAAGTCAGTAATAGTAGCCAAGTCTCCAAAACCAGGACTCGTGGTGTTGTTATCGTCGTAGAAAACATTTGCAGCGTCACCAAGGATAAATATATCTGCCCCAGGGCCACCTGTGAAGTTATCAGTTTCTCCTATTCCAGGTGGAAGCGGACTATCAGGGAAAACACCGATGAGGATGTCGTTTCCAGACCCGCCATTAAGTACCTCATTGCCAGGGCCCCCCTGTAGACTATCATTGCCGTCGCCACCATTGAGGATATCATTGCCATTATTACCATCTAGAGTATCATCGCCTGCTCCGCCATTCAAAATGTTGTTAGAAGTATTACCAAAAATGAAGTTGCTAAGACTATTACCTGTCCCGGTGATGTCGCCACCTTCCCTCAGCCTCAGATTTTCCAGATTGGCGCCTAGTGTGTAGGAGACAGAAGACCGGACGGTATCTGTGCCTGAATTAGCAGCCTCTGTAATCGTATCAAGAGTAGTGTCAACGGCGTAAGTGTCGTCGCCTGCTCCCCCATTCAAAGTATCAATACCCAAGCCCCCCTCAAGTGTGTCATCGCCATTATTACCGGATAATCGGTTATTTTGGCTGTCACCAAAAATGTTGTCATTTGCATTTGTGCCGATGACATTATCAAAGTTGACTGCTGTAAATGACAATGTTCCCAAGCCAGGAATGTTATTGGCAGCTAAACTTTGCCTTTGCAGGTTAACAGTGATAAATACCCCAGGCAAAGATTTGGATGCATCTATGGTGTTGTTGGCAACATTAGGATTAGCAATAACCTTTTCTACTCTGAAGAGTTGGTCTTGCCCAATTCCGCCAGGTTTTTCAATAGTTCCAACACCTGATAAAATAATGGCTTGATCTAATTCACTGTAATCTGCGGTATCAATGCCCTCTCCGCCATTAATGCTATCGTTCCCCTGACTGCCTATAAAGGTGTCATTGCCATTTCCACCTATTAGAATGTCGTTTCCGATGCCACCATCAAGTGTGTCATTGCCATTTCCACCACTTAGACTGTCTTTTGCCGTCCCACCTGCGAGGGAATCATTACCATCTGCACCATTCAAAGTGTCGTTACCAGAGGTACTATTGGCATTACCACCACTAGCCCAACCAACTATCGTGTCATTTCCCGAAGTCCCAAAGAGATTGTCAGCAGTTGCTTTACCGAAAATAAATGCCATGTGATTTCTCCTGAATTTCTCACTAATACGTAAGTTCAGCCTTAGTTAAAGAACTATTCATCAGTTCAATGTAGATTACTTACCATTTGGGTAATCTAAATTAAAAACCACTAATTATTTGGTTAATAACTTTTAAAGAAAAAAATATCCAGCTATTTATTATGAGCTGACCCGAAAAGCCCGCCTTTGCTTGCGGGTGAACGAGACGCCTAATCTAAAAAATTAGATAATTTCTTTTTTGAAAATCCTTTAATTGATGACCCAAATGGTAAATAATTAGGTCAAATATTTTGGTTCTTTTTCCAAACTTTTTTGACCCAACGCTGTAATTATTTAATTATAATGAAGTACGACATTACATTAACTACTTTATCGAAACTTTAAATTTTCAATTAGTGTGGTTGATAATACATTCAAATAATTATGTAAATTTTAATTAATTATTGTTTTAACCTACTGATTTTTTTGGTATACATTGTGAAATTTTTCTAGTTAAGTTTTTATATCAGATTTTTTGGCAAAAAATATCTTTTTTAATAAAGAAATAGATTGTCGGATAGATAAGTTTCATTAATATATTAATCTAGAAATTTTTGCGCTTAATAACAATTAAACTTTACATAAATTTTATATAGTTAGGACTTAC
Source organism: Nostoc sp. (assembly GCF_036917635.1). GTDB lineage: Bacteria > Cyanobacteriota > Cyanobacteriia > Cyanobacteriales > Nostocaceae > Nostoc. The sequence goes on along the minus strand of NZ_JBALCW010000102.1, from coordinate 60,679 downwards.
GCATTGACAGAAACACCAAAAAAATATGCTTTTCAACGCTTTTGACTAGATTTTTCAACCACTTTTTTGCGATCGCAGGTGGTTTGTAAAAGGCTGAAACGACCTATTTACGTCAATACACAAGAGGCTTCGTTTGTACAGTGCGTAAGTCCTAATAGTTTAGGACTTACGCAAAAGTTACGGAATAACGAACCTTATTAGGCAAAGAGTTGCCAGTGCGCCCTTGTGGGTTCCCCTACTTGTCCCTTGCGCGTCTCCCCTTGGGAGAAGCAACTGGCGCGACACGGAGAAATAAGAGTTTGAGAGTACAATTACTAATTTATAATTCGTATTTTTTGCTTTAATTTGCAGCTGCTTGCTGCCTGGGTATTGCTTCTACACCAACTTCTGGTAGAGGTGGACGTACACACAAATAAATCAATGGGCCGAATAGCGGTATCAACGCTATGAACCAGAACATCTGTGGATTTTTCCAACCACGACGCGCCATATCATCACTTAGCAAAGCTGGAAATAATAGGCAAAGTAAATAGAAATCTAAACTCATCACATTGATGAAGCGGTTAGTTTGCCACTGTTGCACAAAATTGCTCCAATCTCCTTCTTTTAAACCATAGGCAACTAGAATAACCGTGGCTACAGTTAAGACAACCCCAGTCACACGAGAATCTAGCAGCTTGAGCAAGGCATTCTTTTTACCGACAAACTTATTATTTGGTTCCCTAAAGGCTAAGTAGGGTAACAAGGCAAATGCCCCGACTCCGAAAGAGGTAGTAGCAAATAGCCAAGCAGGTATTTTTTGCCCTCTACCATCAATAAATATTACTGCGCTGTAAATAATAGGCCAGATGCCCATGAGGTTGAATAGTGCTATTACTAACGGGTTAATCCCTTGCCACTGGCCAGTAGAAAGGTTTTTAATTAACTCGAATGTACCAGGTTGCTCAGGAGGAGCGAGGAAAAAAGCATAGGTAGTGAATCCCAGCCACAGTAGGCCAAAGGCAATTTTTCTAACCATGAAAGATTTATAAAAGTATTAATTATTGATTTTGCCACTATCAATTCGGCTTATCTACCTGCTATGGTATGGTTCTTTTGTCTAAACCTGTAGCAGGTTGTCTGTATTAAGGATTGAAATAACTGAAAGATTCTGAGAGATAATCAGCAGCAGATGCTACTACTGCGATCGCACTTTCATAATCTAGACGCGTTGGGCCTAAAACTCCCACACTTCCTACTGGTATTGAACCTCGGCGATAGGTAGAAGAAATCAAGGTGCAGGTGCGTATCGGTTCTAGAACGTTTTCTGCGCCAATACGAACCGTTACCTTTGACTTACCCACATCCTCAAGCTCTGGTTCTTCAAATATTAATCGCCATAGTTGGTCTTGTTCTTCTTCTAGCAGGTGGATAATTGTTTGTACCTGCTGTAACTGGGAAAATTCTGGCTGGCGCAAAACTTCTGACACACCCCGAACCATAATTTGGGTTGCAGTCGGCGCATGAGTGCGACGAGTTAATTCGGCAACTGAATGTTTCAAAAAATCCCCATAGCGTTGGAATTCTTGATCTAATTCGCTCCAGTTGAGGTTGGCTAATTCCAGCAGACTTCGCCCCCGCAAGTGGGTATTCAAAAAGTTAGAAACTATCTGCAACTCGCGATCGATTACTTCTGAATCTCGTTGTGTTTCCTCTGGTATTGGTGACAAATCCATCAACTTGGAATGTGTCTCATAACTATCGGTAACAACAATTAACATGATTCGCCCCGCTTCAATTTGCACTAATTGCAGATGTCGCAATAGTGCTCTGGTAGTTTGCGGCATAGTAATCAAGCTAATACAACCACTTAAGGTTGCTAAAATTTGTGCGGCTCCTTGAAGTAGAGTTTCTAAACTCCAATCTTCCCACTGGAGGCGCTTTTGCAATGCCACCTCTACTTCTCGTCCTAAAGTTTCCGAAGGTGTAATTAGCTGGTCAACATAAATGCGATAGCCTGAATCTGAAGGTACACGTCCAGCAGAGGCGTGTGGTTGGTAGAGTAACCCGGACTTTTCTAAAACGCCCATCACATTGCGAATTGTGGCTGAACTTACACCCAGGTCGTACTCCTCGACCAAAGCTTTTGAACCAACAGGCTCTGCCGTAGCAATGTAGTGACGTACCGTTGCCCAAAGTATATGCTGTTGTCGATTTGTTAACTGGACTTCCATAGGGTATATAATGGCGACAAATTTTAATCAATGTCTGGAAAAATTTCTCGATTTGATTGAAAACTAAGAATATTAATAATTTATTAAGATAATAAATTATCCAATAATATTGCGATCGTTAATCTTAAGGTTGACGTAGATCATTCTTTTAACGGATCTTTACAGCAAAAACTGAAAGTTTGAATTTACAACATTCTTTTCTGGCTTATTTTTGCATAATTCTACACTTATAAAAGTATTATTGTATACGTATTTTTGCGGCGATCGCAGCTAAAATTGGGGTGGAAAAGTTTCGCAAATATTAGCCAGTGAAGAAAGTTACAAGCTTTCCTGGCAAGCCGCTAAATTTATATGTTGCTATTTTCAGCATAGCAAAATCAAGATGGAAGAATAACTTCCATCTGAGTAATGCACCTAAACACAAGCTAATACTGGGGAATTGAATGGTCTACTAAAAGCGAGTAAGCATCAATACCACCGGAAATATTTTGCACATTTGTAAAACCTTGAGCAATTAACCACTGGCACATTTGGGCAGAGCGGATGCCGTGGTGGCATAATACAAGGGTTTCAGCTTGGGGATTGAAGAGGTTAGGAACTTTATCTCCCCATTCGGTAAATTGACTTAAGGGTAGGTTGACAAAGCCCTCAATGCTAGCAATTTCCAATTCTTGTGGTTCGCGTACATCTACTAGCTGAATACTTACATCACCAGAAGAAAGACGTTGTGCCAGTTCTTGTACACTAATCTGGTTCATGGGTTAACTAAAAAAATTCCCTATAAACAGTCCTAATCTTATTTATGGTGACAGAAAATCTCTGCCTTTGCATGAGTATCCATTCTCAAGAAGGCTGATAGATTCTGGTAGGCTTTCTGCTTAAATGGCTGTAAACCGTCTTTTTAAAGGTTTAATGTGAATAGGCAACGCTCATTTATTAGTTTTATCGTAGCTGGTGCGATCGCACTGCTAGTAATTGCCATCGCAAGCTTTTACTGGTTTTTCGCCAAAAGTCCGGCTAACCTGATTGCTTCTACCCGACAGCCTAGTGCAGCCATATTCGTGTCTAAACTTTCCCCAGCAATGGTTTCATTACTGGTGAATCCTGACCGTTTGCAGGCGTTGGAGGGTGAAGGAGAACTATCTAAACTCAAAACCAGTTTATTTGCCAAAAGTGGCATAGATTACAAACAAGACGTTCAACCCTGGTTAGGGAACGAAATTACACTAGCTATCACCACCCTAGATATCGATCGCGACCGAGAAAACGGACAGCAGCCAGGGTATCTATTGGCACTAGCAACCAAGCAACCACAGAAAAGCCGCGAGTTTGTCGAGTTGTTGTTTTCTAAACGAGCCTTAGCTGGAGCAAACTTAGCTGTTGAACAATACAAAGGCGTAAAACTGATTTCTGACAATTCTCAACCAGAACAAGACTTGCTTGCAGGTGCTGTTGTTGGGGAAGGCTTTGTGTTGTTTGCCAACGATCCGAAAGTGTTGCGAGACGCCATCAATAATGTCCAAGCGCCCGATCTAAATTTGACTAGCTCTCCCGAATACCAAAAAGCGACAAAACAACTTCCTAAAGGGGGTTTAGCTGTAGCATTCTTGAATCTTCCCATCGTCGCAAAATGGCAAGGTTTAGAATTGCCAGAACAAACATATCACAGCGAAATTATTTCCCTGGCGTTGAACCCCAAAGGTTTGCTAGCAGAAACCAGCTTTTTAACTTCATCGGAAATTGTTTCCCCATCTTCACCACTATCTAAACCTGTAGGAGCATTGCAATATGTTCCAGCGTCCGCAGGTTTGGCAATTTCTGGCTCAAATTTAAGTAATTTGGCTAACAGTGATTTAGCCAAACTCTGGAGACAAGCAACAGCTACTATATATGGTTCTGAAGAAGATGTGGTTTCTCGGTTAGCAAAACCTTTGGCGGATGTTCAAAAAAGCTGGGGTATAAACTTAGCAGAGGATATTTTTAGCTGGGTACAAGGAGAATATGCTATAGCATTGTTACCCGAGAAAGAGCAAACAATCCCTCATTGGATTTTTGCGGTGGAAAAATCCGAGAGTGTGGATAAAGGTATTGCTCGATTAGATGCGATCGCCTCATCAAATGGACTCAGCATTAATCCCCTAACTCTGTCCAAGCAAAAAATCTCTGCTTGGACAGAGTTAACTACGGCTACCAAAAAAAGCGATGTTAAAGAGGGAACATCCTTTAGTATTGAAACAAAAGTGCGAGGATTGCATACAACTTTAGGAAATTACGAAATTTTCACATCTGACTTAGAAACGATGGATAAAATTCTCACAACCAAGGATAATTCTTTAATTGACAATCGCAATTTCAAAGATAGTATTGCTGCGATTCCCTTACCAAATCAAGGCTATATATATCTTGACTGGACAAAGAGCCAAAATTTGTTAGAGCGTCAAGTACCGGTTCTCAAGCTAGTGGAAGTTTTAGGTAAACCGTTTTTTAATAATCTGCGATCGCTCACAGTCAGTAGTTATGGAACTGATACGCGATCGCTCAAAGGTGGCGTTTTCTTCAAACTCAATAATTCGTGAGGTTTTCATAAAAGCAGGACTTACGCACAAGGAACGGAAAATCGAACCCGCAAGGACGCAGAGAAGCCAGTGCGCCCTTGCGGGTTCACCGACTTGAAGCAACTGGCGCCACGGAGGAATAAGAGGAAAGAAAGTTTTTTTGCGTAAGTACTAAAAAGTTCAAGTGTAGAAGGTCAAAGAATGTTTAACCCAGGACTTACGCAAAAAGGTAGTCAAAGCCTTGATTTTCCGTAGGGGCAATTCATGAATTGCCCCTACATTTTGTACCTGATGCGTAAGTCCTATAACCTTGTGCATTTTCTTAAATATCATCTTTCTTGCCAGATGCAAAATTAGCAAAACGCTTTGCCAAAGGTGGTATAATCACCAAAGGATTGCTAAAACCAGAAAATAAATGAATCCTCTCAAATCCTGGAATACTACCAATCAAGGGGAGGCGATCGCTACTAAATGCCACCAAGCAATCATGCCAAGTTCCTAGTAAATTCTCCAAAGCTGGTAAAACTTCACCAACACTTTTTCGCAACCATTTTTCACTCGCCTCTGAGTTTACATTGGCATAAGGATCTGTGAGAACACGGCTAATTTGACCGATGCGAAAGCTACCATCTTGAAACTGAATCGCACCCGCATCTAAAATTGGCGCTACTGGCTCATTACCTGGTTGATTCCACAATTCATCAACTTGAGTAGATTCAGCTTCTAGTTGAAATCGTTGCAGATTAGCTGGCATAACTAAGGTGCGTAACTGCACATCCACAGGTGGGGTTTCAATAATTTCTGCATGGGTAAAATACAGTTTGACGGGAATACCAGCAGATTTTAAAAGCTGGCGGCTGAGTCCACCCGCACAGATGACAATGTTCGCACTGTGGAAAGTTCCAGTAGTTGTTTTTACACCATCTTGCAGTACTTGCAATACTTGGGTAATCTGGATTTCCCCCCCAGCCCGCAGAAAGGCTTGGATGTAGGCAAGTGATGTTTTTTCTGGGTGAATATGACCGTGTTTGACAGTTAAAGCCCCAGATATCGCCTCTCGATTTAGCAGTGGTTCCAACTCACAAGCTTCTTGGACACTCAGTAAACGAGGTGGAATGGCAAAATGATTATATGATGCAGCCGTTGCTTCTGGGTCATTAGCGGCTGAAATAGTAAGTAATAAATCTAATTCCCGAAATTGGATATCAGCGTCTAACTCTTGAGATAGGATATGGTAACGCGCGATCGCTTCTTCGCACAATACACGAGTTAGTGGTGTAGTACCTGACCAATAAGCAAGTCCACCATAACTATAACGAGTTGCATTCTGTGGTGTTTCATATTGCTCCAGCAAAAGAACAGAAAAACCTGTTTTTACTAATTCGTATGCCAGTGCAGCACCCGCAATTCCACCGCCAACCACAATCCAGTCGTAGGTTTTCATATTAAATATCTTTCCTAATTACTGGAGTTTAGACTAAAGAGAAGCGGTTAGAAAATCGTTTCTCTTTAGTCTAAACTTCAGTTGATAGTATTTCGAGCTAAACTTGACCCACACCCTCACTAACTTCCACGCCTACCATTTTTGGTTTATATTCCTACATTTCTATACATTCCATACATTTAAAAGGTATACACGGTTGGAAAATCGCCCGGTTGAGTAAGATACATAAACGAGATTACCTTCTACAACTGAATTGTAGAAAGCTGATTTAACTTTGAGCCAACCAGATCCAGCCTTTATCCTAATCAATAACGAATAACTTTCTGGGATTGTTTCAGGAATAAAGATGGTAATCTCGTCTAGTTGTATTGGTAGCATTGTCGTGGATACTGGGTTATATCCTTTTTTTGCAATTGTGCCTGTACATTTAAAGCAGGGACGAAAGGTGGAGTCTACCATATAAAAAATGCCCCTGAGTACATAAAAAGTTATAAAAACTATAGGACTCAGTAATACTAGAGGTAAAATTATTTGAAATAGAAAATTAAGCATAAGTTTTACAAAAGCCTAATTAGCATGCAGACGACTCATTTATATACTGGAGTTGACAATAAATTCTTTTTTTTAAGGATACAACCCCTCTGTGGGAAGCATTATTTACTTCTGAATCATATCAAGCCTATAAATGATCAAAGCCTGTCTGGATAAAAGTTTGGCGGTTTTATGGCTAAAATTAGTCTAAACTCAAGTTAATTACGAATTACGAATTACGAATTACGAATTACCATAAGTTGCTTGTAAACGACTTAAAAGATATTCTTTTGCCAGGATAGGCGGATAAATAGCTGGTTGTTCTTTCTGGCAACTTTCCAGACAAGCTATTTCTGTATTATCATTAGGATGACAGAAAAAAGCGATAGAATAACGGGACTGGTTCACACTGCGATCGCTCTTAATTGTTACTCGATGCTTGGTTGAGCAAAACATATCATTTGTCCACCGTTGCATTAAATCGCCAGTATTAACTACCACAGTATCAGGAATCGCAGGTGCGGCAATCCACTCTCCAGATGCTGTCTGTACTTCCAGCCCGCCAACGTCATCTTGAAAAAGTAAAGTAATACTGCCATAATCAGAATGCTCACCAGCCCGCACCTGTCCAGATTTGGGTGGTGTCTGCAATGGGGGATAGTGGAGCGATCGCAAGGTATGATTTTGTTGATTGTGTTTTGTGATAAAAAAATCTTCTGGCAATTCCAACGCCAAAGCATAAGCTTGTAACACTGTGTTAGCAAGTTCTGTGCAACTATCATAAAAGGCAAGAATAGAAGCATCTATCCTTATAGCCGCTTGTTTGTTTACATTAAACGCCTCTTTCAAGTCGCCTGGTTTGTTGGGGTCAAGACGTTCTCTCTCAAGACTAACGTATCCTGTATTATTAAACTCATCACTCCAAGCTTGCTTTTGCTTAACTTCTAAGGGTAAATTGAAGAAAGATTTACTGTAACTGAATACTTGCCTTATTAAGTCTTTTGATATTCCTGCATTCTGTAAATACATGAAGCCAATTTCATGGCAAGCTTGATAGATTTTGATAATATTTTGCCGATTTATTGTGTTGCCATTGGTAAAGGCAGTTAAATCTATTATTGGAATTGTAACCATTTATTGGATATTATATTTATAAAAATTGTGTTTTTGTTTTATTACTTAGGTACGGAACTTTACAATAGACATCTCCAACAATGAATGTAGAGACGCGAAATTTCGCGTCTCTACAAGGGTTTCAGGTTACGCATATTTAATTTATGGAGATGTCTAATGACTCTTGCTCCTTGGCGAAGTGCGATCGCTCATGCACTCGATGGCAACCGCAGCCTTGTTTATGCCCGTTACCTCCAACTAGCAACAGTAGAGGCAAACGGTCGCCCCGCTAATCGTACCCTAGTCTTTCGCGGTTTTTTGGAAGATACAAACCAGCTAAAATTTATTACAGATAATCGTAGCGCTAAAGCCGACCAGATACAGCAACAACCTTGGGCAGAAGTTTGCTGGTACTTTCCCAATACACGCGAACAATTCCGCATCTCTGGCTGTTTGACTCTGGTCAGCAGTGATGATTCTCACCAGGATTTACAGCCAGCCCGCATTTCCATTTGGCAACAACTGAGTGATGCAGCACGTTTACAGTTTACTTGGCCTCATCCTGGTAAACCCATTGAAAACCCAGAAGCTTTTGCATCAGCAGCACCCGACCCAGTGCAGCCATTGCCTAATTTTTGCCTACTCCTACTCGACCCAGTGCAACTAGACCACTTAGAATTACGCGGCGAACCACAAAATAGAAGGTTTTATCGCCGCGATGAGAATCAAGAATGGTTTTGTGAAGAAATTAATCCTTAATTTTTTGAAAGGCGAGTGGGAGTGGGGAGTAGGGGGGCAGGGGGCAGGGGGCAGGGGAGGCAGGGGAGGCAGGGGAGGCAGGGGAGGCAGGGGAGGCAGGGGAGGCAGGGGAGGCAGAGGAGGCAGGGGAAAACTCCAAACTCCTAATTCCTAACTCCAAACTCCAAACTCCTAATTCCTAACTCCTAACTCCTAACTCCTAACTCCTAACTCCTAACTTGATTTAAATACCCGCACCATCTAGAAACTGCTGTATTGACTTATCTTTAAGACTACACACAGGAGCATTTTGTGAAAAATCAGCTTGGTTAAAAGCTACACAACCTAGCAATACAGGAGTTTTTTCAGAAGAGTTGGTGCGCCCAAGAGCTTGTATTTGTTCTTCCAGCGCCTCAATCCGGTCTACTAAAGCACGAATCGCTTCGGCTTCCGAATCTGGTAAATTATTGTGTTCAAGAGGTGCAACCCGGACTCCAGAACGATATATAATGCGCCCAGGTACGCCCACTACTGTACAGTCAGAAGGAACATCCCTTAGAACAACAGACCCAGCGCCAATACGGACATTATTTCCAACTTGGATATTGCCCAGCACCTTCGCTCCAGCTCCAACTACGACATTTTCACCCACAGTGGGATGGCGCTTGCCACATTCTTTACCAGTACCTCCAAGGGTGACACCTTGATAAATTAGGGCATAGTCTCCCACGATCGCAGTTTCACCAATTACCACACCCATCCCGTGGTCAATAAATACACTTTTTCCAATTGCTGCACCAGGGTGGATTTCAATTCCAGTCAAAAACCGAGCCAAGTGAGAAATCAGACGGGGAATAAAGGGAAGACCAACAGTATACAGCCAGTGAGCCAGCCTATGGAATAGCAGGGCTTGCAAACCAGGGTAACAAAATAAAACTTCCAACCAGTTACGAGCAGCTGGGTCACGTTCAAATATGATACGAAAGTCAGCACGCAGTATAGATAGCACGAGATAGCACCCTCGGAAAGCACAACAAGCTACTCTCCCATATTATCCTCTCAGACGTTATACCTCAAAATTGGGAATTGGGCATTGGCCAAAACAGTGCTGAGTTAGGAGTTAGGAGTTAGGAGTTAGGAGTTAGGAGTTAGGAGTTAGGAGTTTGGAGTTTGGAGTTTGGAGTTAGTATTTTTCCCCTGCCCCTCTGCTTCCCCTGCCCCTCTGCTTCCCCTGCCTCCCCTGCCTCCCCTGCCTCCCCTGCTCCCCTGCCTCCCCTGCCCCCTGCCCCCTGCTTCCCCTGCTTCCCCTGCTCCCCACTTCACTGCTGCTCCACTTTCAGAGTGTAATCGCGCTTGACCCCAGGATTAAATGTACCCACCCAAATCCGATAGGTGCCACTTTTCCAGTTGCGATCGCTAACGCTAGCATCTTTACTTTTACCAGTGTCATCGCCGCAACGAATCGTAGTTTGGTCTGGCCCTTGGATCAGTAAAGTGGTATCGTTGCCGTTGCTATCGACTTGTATTGTCATCTGGGGAAAGTCCTTTTTCAAAACCATAATATGATCTGGATTGGGATCGGCAAAACCGATACAGGCTTTTTGATCGCGATCGCGGTTTCTTATGGCAGACAATGAGTAAGAACCACCTGTAAACCCCTGCACTGTTCCTTGTGCTAAATCGGAGTTTTTTGACAGGGTGAAAGTACCAAAATTTGCTGTCTGTGCTATTACAGGCGTAGCTGTGATGGCGGTAAATATAGCCAGCAACCAGCCACTGCTAAACTTAAGTCGGGGGCGACAGTATTTCATAGTAGCCCTCCAACAGGCTGTTACATTAGTAATGATATATACATATTTTAATGAAAAAATTACAGTGAAATTTCAGTTGCTTGTGCCACATTCAAATGTGCCACAAGAAAGGACTGTATGTGATGTATCTACAATTCGAGAATTGGGTTAAAGAAACTGCATCAATTAACAATTCACGCATTCAAACATTTTAGACATTTTCACACGGGGATTTAAACCCCGACTGAAACTGGTGCTACGTATAGACGTAGGTGTATTATACCAATTTTCTATGAACATGCACTAAACCATATCTAAGTATAAGAAATAAAAACGAACCGCAAAGACGCAAAGGACGCAGAGGACGCAAAGAAAGAAAGAACGAAAGAAAGAAAGTCAGGCTGATTACTATTACACTATGCAAAAAGGTGGCATTGTCGCCTCCGGTTTTACAGCCGAACTCAGCCAAGATGTGATTCAATGCTTTTTAGCTGTTGAATTTTTGATATTTCTATATCAATTGTGTCGGAAGCAATTAAATCTGCGGCTTCTTGTAAAAGCTCATATTGTTCTTTTTGAATTGCTTGTAATCGATGAGAAATTTCTGCTAATCTTTGTTGCTTACTTGGTTGAAAGTTTTCAGGTAACAAAACTGGCAAATTATCAATTGTTTTAGTAGCTGTCATTCGTTGAACAGCAAAACTACTAAGTTTAGTTAAGGATAGAAAGCTAACTTTAATTAAAGCCTGAAACAATTTTAACGGAACTTGCAGTATTGACCAACTAGCTGTTTCTATCAAGCGGACAATTGTTTTGATGATACTCCAGATGAGAGCGATCGCAAACAGCAAAATCACTATACTAATAATTGGATGATTAGCCGCCCAACCGAGTATTTGAACTAACCTAAAAAATATCGGGTGTTGTGTCAGCCAATCACTTACAGAAGATGCCATCGCATCTTTAACTGCGCCTGATGTTGTACTTTTAAATTTCTCAGCAGATTGCCAAGTTTCCTGTAAACTTGTTGTAACTGTATCAATTGCTTTATCGGTCGTTGTAGTTGCTGTTGCCTTCAAAGACTCCTCAACTTGTTGTGCTGAGTTAGTTAGAGAGTTAACATTTTCACCGACAAAATTTTTCATATTTTGTAAGTGTTGCAAAACTCCGTTAGCTAAATGTAGGTCTATTTGGGAAGCCATAAAATATTTCACCGAGGTTGAAATCTACCCGCAAACCATCTTTAGGGCGATTAGTGGGAAACCTAATACCAATTCTGTATGAAGATGCGCTAAACCATATCCTAAGTATAATAAAGAAAAACGAACCGCAAAGGGCGCAAAGGACACAAAGAAAGAAGTTAAAAGGGTTTGGCGCAGCCTGACAAAGAAATGCTATAAATACCTCTAAACTTTGGTTGGGTAATATAGCAGTCCTAAATCATTCGTGAAAATTACATCTCTCTTTCTTCTTTCCTTCCTTTCCTTCCTTTCCTTCCTTTGCGGTTTGTTTCCTAATCTATATTTTTCACAACTCAAATAGGATTGCTATATCTCCCAATGATAACTACCTAGAAGATGAGCAGCAACAATTTTCATAACCTCACCTAAAATCTAGGTTGTGTTAGGCGAAGCCGTAACGCACCAATTCGCTTGGTGCGCTACACTTGTCTGTCTCGTTAAAGCAGAAGATGGTTAACCCAACGCGGACTTTAACTCACTTTCGGCTTGTTCCAAGGCTTCTGGTAATTTACTCGAATCCCTTCCGCCTGCTTGGGCTAAGTTCGGTCTTCCACCGCCACCGCCACCGCAGATTTTAGCGATCGCACCTACAAATTTACCAGCTTGCAAACCTTTTTTGTTAACTTCTGCACTAAAAGCTGCAACTATACTAACTTTCCCCTCTTCGGGAACAGAACCCAGTACCACTGCACCGTTAGCGATTTTTTGCAATAAGCGTTCGGCTGCGGTTTTTAATGATTCTGGATCAACATCTTCTAATTGGGCGACAATAATTTTATGATTGCCTACAGTTTCGGCAGTTTGCAGCAACCTGTCAGATTTTGCGATCGCTAACTGTCCTTTCAAGGTTTCCAATTCCTTTTGGCTATTTCTCAGTTCGTTTTGCAGACTTGTGATTCTGTCTGGTACTTCTTCGGGTTTAACTTTAAAGCGATCGCTCAAATCTTTAACTACTTTATCCCGCAGATTGAGATAATCTAGTATTGCTGGCCCCGAAACAGCTTCAATCCGCCGCACCCCAGAAGCCACGCCAGCTTCAGAAATAATTTTAAATACGCCAATTTCAGCCGTATTACTCACATGAGTTCCACCGCACAGTTCCATTGATATGCTAGGAAAGTCAATCACGCGCACTTCGTCGCCGTATTTTTCGCCGAACATAGCAACAGCACCTCTAGCTTTTGCCTCTGCTAAAGGTAATACTTCTATCTTCGCTGCATGTGCTTGGGCAATCCAAGTGTTCACCTGTTCTTCAATTTGTTGCACTTCCTCTGCTGTCAAAGCACTCTTACAGTTGAAGTCAAAGCGCAACCTGTCAAAGGACACTAAGGAACCAGCTTGAGATATGCTATCATCAACAATCTTTTTCAAAGCCGCTTGTAACAGGTGCGTTGCGGTATGGTTAGCTTGGGCGCGACGGCGACAAGCTGGATCGATTTGGGCGGTGACGCGATCGCCTACGCGCAGTGTACCGCGTTCGATGCGTCCGAAGTGAACAAAGAAATCAGATTCTTTCTTCACATCTTCCACCCGAACTACGATACCATCACCAGAGATATAACCGCGATCGCCAATTTGCCCCCCAGATTCAGCATAAAATGGCGTTTTGTCAAGAACAATTTGCACCTCTGTTCCCGCTTCTGCTTCCTCTTGAGAAACACCTTCTACCAAAATCGCTTCGACTTTTGCAGTTGCCGCCGATTGGGTATAGCCTAAAAACTCGGTGACTTCGATGTGTTCTGCTAATTTGTCGAGGGAACCTTGCACAGTTAAATCGATGGTTTGATATGCGGCTTTGGCGCGTTCCACCTGCTTTTGCATTTCGGCATCAAATCCCGCTTCATCGACTGTGATATTATTTTCTTCGGCAACTTCTTGAGTAAGTTCCAGGGGAAATCCGTAGGTATCATAAAGGGTAAATGCACTTTCACCGTTAATTTGAGTTTCCCCTCGCTGTTTCACCTCTTGGATGATTTCTTCTAAGAGTTTTTCGCCTCTATCCAGAGTTCTGAGGAAATTCGATTCTTCCCGTTGCAACTCAGCTTTAATTGCTGCTTCCCGTTGGCGGACATTGGGGTAAGCTGATTCAGAAAGAGCGATCGCAGTTTCGGCAACTTGGGTAGTAAATTCGCCAGAAATCCCAATTGAGCGCCCATGACGTACCACCCGCCGAATTAACCGCCGTAGCACATAACCCCGTCCCACGTTGGAAGCGCGAATTTCATCCGCGATCATGTGGACAACAGAACGAACGTGATCGCCAATAACTTTTAAGGAAACTTTGGTTTTTTCATCACTTTTGTGGTAATCAATACCAGCAATTTCGGCTGCTGTTTGGATAATTGGGAAAATCAGGTCAGTTTCGTAGTTATTGGGGACTTTTTGAAGGATTTGCGCCATTCTCTCCAAACCCATGCCGGTGTCGATGTTCTTGTTTTGCAGTGGCGTTAAATTCCCAGAAGCATCCCGGTTATATTGCATGAACACGAGGTTGTAAAACTCGATGAACCGGGAATCATCTTCTAAATCTATATTTTCGTCACCGCGTTCTGGGTGGAAGTCGTAATAAATTTCTGAACAAGGGCCACAAGGGCCAGTCGGCCCAGATACCCAAAAGTTATCGTCTTCGCCCAAGCGTTTAATTCTCGCTACCGGCACACCGATTTGATCGCGCCAAATGCCAAAGGCTTCATCATCATCTTCAAAAACGCTGACGACAAGATTTTCAGGAAAGAAGCCAAAGATTTGTGTAGAGATTTCCCAACCCCAAGCGATCGCTTGTTCTTTAAAATAATCACCAAAGCTGAAATTGCCCAGCATCTCAAAAAACGTGTGATGCCGTTTGGTGCGTCCGACATTTTCGATATCGTTGGTACGGATACACTTTTGTGAAGTTGTCGCACGCTTAAATTCTGATGTGCGCTGCCCCAAGAATATCGGCTTAAATGGTAGCATCCCCGCGATCGTCAGCAGCACGGTTGGGTCTTCTGGCACGAGGGAGGCACTTGGGAGAATTTGGTGATTCCGTTGGGCAAAGAAGTCGAGAAATATGTTGCGAATTTCGTTACCGCTTAGGTACTGGGGATTTGAAGACATAGGTATTTTTAACTTTAGACTTTAGACTTGGGCGTAGCGGCACTAGTGCATCAGGGGGGATATAAGCCACCCCTTCGGATTCGCAGTCGCTCATGGAGGAAACCCCCAAGATCGAGCTGTCTCACCATTTGAAATGTCTGAAATCCTCGCAAACAGGTAATTACGAATTACGAATTACGAATTACGAATTACGAATTAGGAGTGTATTTTCATAAATAGCTTTATATATTCTTGCATTTTGTTTCATATTACTGCCAGCCAATTGTGCCAATCGGTGAGCAAAATGCAGTGATTAGGACGCTTTTACAACATAACCCGACTCTAGCAGGATGTGCCGCAGCTACGCCCGTGGTAAATATCGCATTTTAATCTTAAAGATTAATCCTTAAGAAATACTTTAAAAATCCCATACTAGAGTAGCAAATGCAACTAAAACTGAAAGTATCAAATATTGCTTGTGAGAGATGTGCAGAAATAATTACGGAATCAACCCCCATTATGGAACCTGAAGCGAAGGTGGATATCGATTTTAATGCTAAAATTACGGTAGAATCCGCAGTTTCTGAAGAGTCGATCAAACAGGTAATTGTTGCTGCTGGTTATGGTCTTGAGGGTTATAGCTTTTCGGTGAGTTTTGCCGTCTATTTGATTCACGTTTTTTGCAATTCAATCTCTACCTTGATACTTAATAAAAGCCTATTTTTTAAAGAAAAATGCTTAACCTCTGTTTGGTTAATAACATTTTTCATTGAATTTAAAAGTGTTGGCTTTTATCATTCAATACGCTTCGCTTAAGAAAATTGCTTTGTTGGTTAGAACATTCGTGTTACCCAACATCACGGAAGTGTTGGGTAACCCTGCCTTAAACCCCTTTGAGTCTACGTTCCTCAATTATAACGCGTCTGGAGACATCGACCTCTGCTTAGATGCTGCCTTAAACCCCTTTGGTTCTACGTTCCTCAATTCAACCTACGTAGAAGTTGAGTTTTAGGCTTAACTGAACTGTGTTGTTCTACAATTAAATGAAAATTTTTATGACTTAGTTATTTTTCTCCTTAGGAAAAAATTTCGCCGCCTAATGTGACACTTATTACCAACTTTTTATTTGGGTAATCAAAGCAAAATCACACCTAGAAAAGTATGTAAATATTATTTATTTTTTTAAAAAATATTCAGTATTTTTACTGTTTTAAAAATATTCTGTAAAGAAGAAATTAGTTGTCAGCAGAGGATGTTTCAGAAACGTTAGTAGTAAAAATAAAGTCTGAGAAGGAGATTGAAATTGTAAAAATCTATATTCGGCGACAAAATAGTTAATATATTAGCAAATAGAACTCAAGATAAAAAATCATATTTTGTATTAGCCAAAAAGAGCAGCAAGTATTAGAAAATTAATCTCTTTAAAAGTTAAATAAGGTAAAAAATAAAGCAATGAATATGTCTATTATGGTCTTTGGAAAAAATAACTTTATTGCCACCCTTCCAGATCAAATCCGTTATGCGACTGCTTTTAGTGTAGAAATTATAGACAATCTTAATCAAGGAGTGTCGCGGATTCAAATGATGCCCCCCGATATAATACTTGTGCAGGCTAGTCTGGATGGCAGTATAGAACTTTGCAGTTGGTTGAATGACCAGACAAAACTATCCTGGATATACTGTATTCTCTTCGAGGATCGTCCCCAGCAGCTTACTGATAGAAATAAGGGTTGGCACAGGGAATTAGAGATGAGTGCTACGGCATTAAAACAAGGAGCCGATGCTTATATTTGGTATTTTATTGCTGAAAAAAGAGATTATAGCTTTACAGAATTGACTGCCAATCATGGACTAATACTTGCTCAATTGACTGTTGGCTTCCGAAAAACACAAAAATACCGAGATTTGATTCGGAGAAATGATATGTTATCAGCGATCGCCTTAGCTGATTCCTTGACAGAATTAAATAATCGTCGTGCTTTAGAATGGGACTTACCCAGGCAAATTAAAAAAGCTATAAGTCAAAAAACTTGGATGAGTTTGATTATTCTGGATGTAGATCATTTCAAAAAAGTTAACGATACTCACGGGCATTTAGTTGGCGATCGCATCTTGCAGCTACTATGTAAGCGTCTGCGACACAATCTGCGCTCTCAAGACACAGCATTTCGCTATGGTGGCGAAGAATTTGTGATTCTTCTGGCTGACACCAACGATGAGGAAGCAGTAGTCGTCGCCCGTCGTCTCAATCGGGTAGTCAGCGAGGAACCATTTTCACTCAGCAATAAACTGACAATTAATATCACCATTAGTCTAGGCGCAGCCTCTCTGCAAGCTGAGGATGACGATGAAGGAGTAAGTCTGTTGCACCGTGCCGATCAATGCTTGCTAGAAGCTAAAACTGCTGGACGTAATCGGGTTATTGCCTCGAACTATTTATGTCATGTCCCACATCTAAAAGCTGTTTCTTCTTAAAAGTAGGAATTGGGCATTGGCAAAGAGGAGGCAGAAGGCAGAAGTTCTTTAATTTTTAATTTTTAATTGATTTCTCCCCCACTCCTAACTCCTAACTCCTAACTCCTAACTCCTAACTCCTAACTCCTAACTCCTAACTCCTAACTCCTAACTCCTAACTCCTAACTTTTAACTCAGCATGACAATCTTCTACCGAAGTGCGTTGTCGCATGGCATTAACTAAAGTCTCGTAGCTAGACCGATTTTCTTCGAGTAGGGTTTTTGCTTGGAGGGTATGAAACCGCAATTTCTGCTGATAAACTGATTCAGGAAATCCCAAAATTGTCAAGACTCCTATCAGCTTATTTTTATCATCAGATCCCCCCTCAGAATTATTAAAAACTAGGGTTTCAGCAGCAATACCCGCCATCCAAACAGTGCAGTAGCGGTCTAGCATTTGGGAACTGATTTTACCCACTTCTAGTTGAGATGCTAATTCGCCATCATCAAAGCTAACGCCACCTTGCCCAGGTTGTCCCTGTTTCCAGGCTTCCCAAGCGCTGAGGGTGTAGCCGGTAACGGGAATACCTAACAGGTAAGCAACCAAAAAATGCCCTGCTTCATGATGGACGATGCGATCGCGGTGTTCACTTGAAAATCCAGCAATCCAATCTAAAAAGATAGTACCACCCTTGCCTTGCAAACTAAAGCTGTCAAAAGTGGCTACTCCCAAAATAGCGAAGGTAGCAAGCGCCGGTACTGCGGGCGATAAATTCAAGAATGGCCCCAGCAGTACCGATAGGGTCATCAGAAAAATAGATATTGCAACTAAATTTAGGCTAGTCTGGCTCATTGAGAGTTTTTTGAGAATCTGCTTAATCTTTCTTCATTATCAGGCAATGTCTACGACGGGCTACGCCCACGCACAGCTTTTGTATCAAGGTGGTTGTAGCGATCGCCTAATTTCATCTCACACCTAATTAAATTACTGGCTTAATAAGGGATGTTTTCTCTATCACTAGAATGATGGCTGCTTTTCCAATCGCAGACATAATGTGACGTTATAGCGGTTCTAGTTTATGTGAGGTACATCGGTAAGGGCTATGCCCCTACACCTGGCGATATTGGGAACCGCTTTAGTAGGTATAAAACATTAAGTAAGCTGTTCTGCATTTAATTTGTATAATTAGGGCGCTCATGTTGCCCACCCCACAAGAGTTTTATTTTATTTGATTATTCAATTTAGATGATTTTCAGCTTAGGAGATGAATGTGGCTGAACAATTCAAAAATGGCGATCGGGTTGAATGGAACACTTCACAAGGCAAGACAACTGGCAAAGTAGTAAAGAAACTCACTTCACCTACAGATATTAAAGAACACCATATTGCTGCAAGTGAAGAAAAACCTGAGTACTTAGTTGAAAGCGATCGCACAGGAAAACAAGCTGCTCACAAGCCTGATGCTCTGAGGAAATTAGAGGAATAATGTTAGGAAAAAATATAGGATAAAAAGTAATAAAAGTGGGAAAAGTAGGATGTTTTTTCTTTACCTTGATTATCAGGTTATTACACGCTATTTTGATATTTAAGTACAGTTCTTGATAGGGGAGTTTGGGGATATGTAAAAAGGCTGCTGAAATTTTTAGATGAAAAACCTAAAAGTAAATAGGTAAACCGCGTCCATCTTGAAAACTGTAGATATTCCATGATGAAAAGAAAAAACCCTCATCCCCCAGCCCCTTCTCCCAAATTTGGGAGAAGGAGAGCCGCAAAGTTGTCCCTCTCCCTTCTTGGGAGAGGGATTTAGGGTGAGGGCAAAAACTACGGTTCTCAAAATAGATGAGGTTTAAAAGGAGTTAAAAAAAGTAGATTTTTATTAACTCCTTTTATCTCAATCGGCAATTTTAACTTCAGGATTGTCCAATCGATAGCAGATAGCCTTGTCAAATAAAACCCGTTTAAATGATTCATCTAGGCTAATAGTCGTTTCACCACTACCCAAAAATAAGTAGCCATCTGGCCTTAATTGCTGCTTGATCTTTTTTAGCAAGGTTTTTTTGGTAACAACATCAAAGTAGATTAAAACATTGCGTAAAAATATAACGTCAAATTGCGGCAGAGATGACCAAGATTGCAAAAGATTTAACTGACGAAAATCAACCATCTGGCGGATTTGTTCCTTTATTTGCCAGTCAGTATCTAGCTTTTGAAAGTAGCGATCGCGTATATTTTTAGATAGTCCACGATTCACTTCAAGTTGGTTATAATGCCCTTCGCAAGCACGCGCTAAAACCTTAGTAGAAAAATCAGTTGCAATTAATTTTACAGACCAATGACTAAGCATGGGAAAATGTTCATTAATTAATATGGCGATGCTATAAGGTTCTTGTCCATTAGAGCAGGCTGCACACCAAATATTGAGCGATCGCTCAATTGATCGTTGTTTAATTAACTCTGGTAGAAGGTATTCTTTCAGTGCTTTAAAAGGGTGGCTATCACGGAAGAATGAGGTTTCGTTCGTGACTAGCGCCTCGATTGTCTGGACGTGAAGACTATTAAACGGCTGAGTTCGCAAGTAAGTAACCAAATCAGCGATAGAAGCGAATCCTGCCGATTCGATAATTGGCTGCAAATGTAACTCTGCTAAATAGCTTTTATCAGCAAACAACACAACGGCTGAATGATGATGAACTAATTCCCGAAGATACTCAAAATCAGTGGTGCTTACACCCATAATCTGTGTCATTACAGGTCTGAAAGAGGAACTTGATTGAAACGAATTCTGTGCATAATTTCATTTGCGATCTCATTAAGTGGAAGAATTTTATTGGCCAGTCCAGCATTAACGACAAAACTAGGCATTCCCCACACTACGCTAGTAGCTTTGTCTTGTGCAAGTACCTGTCCACCCGCCTCGTGTATACACTGACAGCCATGTAACCCATCTTGCCCCATACCTGTGAGGATAACTGCGATCGCCCCAGCGCCATAAACCTGTGCAACCGATCGTAACAACACATCAACTGAAGGACGACAAGAATTTTCGGGAGATGCTTGATGGGTAAGAAGTCGAACCGCAGTATTGTCGCGCTGCACAATTAGATGGAAATCTCCTGGTGCAATCCAGACATGTCCCGGTTTTAGTATCTGTCCAGAAACGGCTTCATCTACTGGGATTTGACACTTAGAAGCTAATTGTTTAGCTAGTAGTTTCGTAAACATTGGCGGCATATGTTGCACAATCAAAATCGGCACTGATAAATCTGCTGGGAACTCTTTAAGCACTACAGCCAGAGCATTTGGCCCTCCGGTAGAAACCCCAATTGCCACAACCTCCACCTGCTGTAAGCTGCTACGAATAGGAAAAATAACTGGATGGGTAATTATGCTGGGTGTAAAAAATGTACCAAATACCTTAATTTTAGGAATTAAATCATCCCGAATATGTTGGGTTGCTGCCTCTACATTTCCTAAGTTACTAGGTTTTGTGGCATAGTCTGAAGCACCTAAAGAAAGAGCTTCCAGCGTTGCGATCGCTCCACTATGTGTGAAGGTACTATACATAATCACTGGTAAGCGTGGATACATTTGTCGAATAGCGGACAGGGTTTGCAAACCATCCATCTCTGGCATCTCAATATCCAGGATAATCACATCGGGATTAACATGGGAAATTTTGGCAAGGGCAATGCGACCGTTAGCCGCGACTCCTACCACCTCCAGTTCGGGATCGCTAGACAAAATTTTACTTACTCGACTTCGCACTACTACGGCGTCATCAACAATTAGTACCCGGATTTTGGGCATTGGGGATTGGGGATTAGGGATTGGGGATTGGGGATTGGGAGGCAGGGGAGGCAGGGGGGCAGGGGAGGCAGGGGGGGCAGGGGAGGCAGGGGGAGCAGGGGAGGCAGGGGGGGCAGGGGAGGCAGGGGGGGCAGGGGGAGCAGGGGGGCAGGGGGGCAGGGAGAGATTAACGATTCATTAACCAAGGCAATGGATGATTAATCATATTTACTAGACCAGATAAAACTTGGTTGTAACTTGCGTAAAGCTCTCGTCCTGTTTGCACATCCATATAGTTGCATTTGACGGCAAATTCAATCCAAGTTTGAGTTTCAGATGCCTCAGCTTCACAATCATTCAACTTAGCTACAAATGCTGCCTCATAACGGTGTTTCCGCCAAGCTTCTGCCACGTTCGCACATACAGAGCGAGAAGAACGGCGAATTTATTTGGTCAGTTAAAGAATATCGTTCCTCCAGAGGAAACTTTTTTGATAGCTCAAAAATTTTCATTGCTGTTTCAAATGCAATTTTATAAATTCCTAAGTCTTTATGGTCTTTAATAACTTCTTTAGTCATTGTCTTGCCTCCCCTGCCTCCCCTGCCATTTCTTCAAGACTGCCTCCTCTTAATACTTAAACTGATTGACGACTTTCTGCAAATCTATTGCCATTCGAGATAGTTCTGTTGCTGCCTCTAATGTATTACTAGTTCCAGTAGTCGTACTTTGAGTATTAAGTGCCACAATTCCAATATTTTTGGCAATATCTAATGTACCTTTGGCTGCTTCAGCCATATTTCGACCAATTTCATTCGTAGTTGCTGTTTGTTGCTCAATAGCACTGGCGATCGTACTTTGGAAGTCGTTGATTTGATTGATAATAGTAGTAATTTGAGTGATGGCTTGAACGGCGCTTTTTGTATCTGTCTGAATTGCTTCAATTCGCAAGCTTATATCTTCAGTCGCACTTGCCGTTTGTTTGGCTAATTCTTTCACCTCGTTTGCGACTACGGCAAATCCTCTACCTGCATCCCCGGCTCTAGCTGCCTCAATCGTAGCATTGAGTGCTAGCAGGTTTGTTTGCCCTGCGATCGCGGTAATGACTTTAATAACTTTGCCAATTTCGATACTGCTTTGACCGAGTTTGTTAATTGTCTCGTTCGTGCGTTCAGCCGTTTTAACTGCCTCACTCGTCACCTTTGCTCCTTCGGTAACGGTCTTAGCAATTTCTCGAATGCTAGCATTCATCTCTTCTACGGCAGTCACAACTGTATTGGTATTCTGACTTACCTGTTCAGCAGAAGCAGATGCAGAAGTGGCCTGTTCGGCTGTTTGTTCGGCATTCTCACTCATTTCTTTACTGACTGTGGTTAGTTCTTCTGCGGAAGACGCAACTGCTGTTGCCACCTCTGTCATCTGTCTAATTGAAGACTTTAGGCTGCTAATCATCTGATTTGCATTATCCGTAAGCTGCTTAAACTCTCCTGCATTACTTGCCTCGATTTGCTTGGATAAATTTCCTTTAGCGACGGCAAGGCTGACCTCATTAATACCTTTTATCTGCTCTTTTAAATTTGTAGACATCTGATTCAAGTTTTCGAGCGATTCTTTCCAACTCCCACCGGCTCCTTTGACAACCCCTTGAGAACCGAGTTTGCCTTGGATACCAATCTCGGATGCCAAGCGATTAACTTCATTAGCAAAGTTTTGATTTAAACTCACCAATTCATTAAATACTGAGGTAATTTCACCCAGTTGATTATTTTCATCAGTTAAACGGATGCTAAAATCACCGTTTTTTGCAGCCTTAAGTGCTATTAGTAACGCCTGCAATTGCACTTTTATTACACTGTCATCGGTTGGTTGGGAATCTGCACTATCCACCGAGGGAGATTTTGAATTGGCTGTTTTTCCAGTCCGATTTGTAGTCATTGCAAAGCGCTCCTGAATTATTCGATAATCTGATTTGTTAAATTAACATCTAGAATTTTCTCGGCGTCTAGAACTAACAGAAATCCCTCTGGGAGCGGGTAAGCTCCTGCTAGCATCTGACGCATTCTACCTTTTAACGTTGCAGGTGGGGGTTGAAAGGTGTCTTGTGCGAACTCTAAAACATCTCCCACATCATCAACGAGCAGACTGACTACTTCACGATCACAACACACAATGATATTAAATCCCTGGGCTGCATCTACAAATTTTGTAGTTGATTGTGTCTGCGGTTCGCTCATTTCTAATCGACGTTGCAAATCGATGACAGTAATAATTTGTCCACGTAAATTAATCAACCCACAAATATCTGGTGGTGCCAAAGGTACATGAGTCGTTGCTTGTGGACGAATCACTTCTTGAACGTGTTGCACGTCAATACCAAAGTAAACTCCTTTGAGAAAAAATGTGCAAATTTGTTGTTCAGTCATGAGTCGCTAGTTGCAGCAAATGAGGGTTAGCAATCCGAATTACAGTCTCAATGTCAATAATTTCTGTGATTTGCCCTTGAATTACAGCACAGAAAAGCACACCAGGTCTACTAGGAATACCTTTAATGGTTAGTGGTTCTTCCACAATATCAAGAATCCGATCGACCACTAGCCCAACACTGAGTTCTGAGTATGGAGAAACAATAATTATCTGGAGCGTTTCTGCAACTGTTGCCAAAGCCTGATTGTAAAAGCGATCGCTATCAGAAAATATTTTATAAAGATCAATCAGTGGCAAAATTTGACCGTTAGACTGCAAGACATGCTGATTAGCCACTTTTTCCACAGCAGAAGTAAGAATTTCTTCGAGCCGAAATGCGATCGCTAGTGGAATGCCCATACGTGCGCCTTGGGGTCCCTCAAACAGTAAAATTGTTTGGCGTGAGTCTGCTTGCTCTTGGCTATTTGCAGCATTTTCGCTCAACAAATGCTTTTGTTTGGCAGTTATACCAGTTCGGTTTGCCAGAGCAACAACATCAATAATTAATGCTACTGTGCCATCCCCTAAAACGGTAGCTCCTGCAAATAGGGATAGCGCCTTTAACTGTCTTCCCAAAGGTTTAACTACAATATCTTGAATGTCTTCGATTGTGTCTACCACCAGTCCAAAGCGATAATTATCAACTTGCACAATTACCAGACTGAGTGTTTCTAAGTTGCTGACACTATTTTGTTGCAACACTTGGTTGAGATAAATCAAGGGGACAAGATTACCCCGCAAGCGATACACAGGCACATCGTATAATATCTCAATACTATTGAATGTTTCTAGGCGTACTAGTTCTAGTAAACTCCCTTGGGAAATAGCATAGCTATTGCCGCCACTGCTGAGAATCAATGCTGGAATAATTGCCAATGTCAACGGAATCTTGATTTTGAAAGTCGTTCCTTGTCCCTGTTGGCTGTAAATTTCAACCGTTCCGTTAATCTTCTCAATATTACTCTTGACAATATCCATCCCAACCCCTCGCCCGGAAAGGTAAGTTACCTGGGGAGCAGTCGAGAAGCCGGATAAAAAAATTAAGTTCATCGCTTCTGACTCGCTCATGGTTGCAGCCTGCACAGCGTTTACTAAACCAAGTTGCTGCGATCGCCCTTTGAGCTGTTCTAAATTCAGACCGCGACCATCATCGCCAATTTCAATATTGACTTTGCCGCTTTCATGATAGGCTCTGAGAAATAGCCGTCCTACGCTTGGCTTTCCACAAGCAACCCGCTCGGCTGGTAATTCAATCCCATGATCCATACAGTTGCGTACTAAGTGCGTTAAGGGGTCTTTAATTGTTTCAATAATACTTTTGTCTAGTTCAGTATCTGCCCCCTCCATCTCCACTTCAACTTGTTTACCGGAAGCGATCGCTAAATCGCGGGTGACGCGAGGGAACTTTTGCCAAATGGAACTAATTGGTTGCAGTCGAGTTTTCATCACCCCTTCTTGCAACTCGGCTGTAAGTAGGCTAAGGTGCTGGCAAGTAGCAGCAAAACTATTATCTTTAAACTTCGTACTAAATCCGATTACCTGGTTACGGGCTAAAACAAGTTCACCCACTAGGTTCATCATCTGATCTAGTAGATTAACATTGACTCGGATATAAGCAGATTCTGATGTTGTCTGAGTTGATATTTCTGTGAGTTCGTAATTAAAAGACTCAACATCACCACCTACTGCATCTATTTGTGGCGTTTGTGTATTAACAGACGATTGAGAGACTTTTGGAGTCTGTTTAGTTTCTGACAATTGGGTTAGAGCCACAATCAGTGCTGAATAATTGCGATCGCCATCATGCTTTGTAGCTTGAATTTGAGATAGGATTTGCCCAATGCTGTCAACTGTTTGCAGTAAAATACTAATAATCTCAGGAGTGATTGCTAGTTGGCGATCGCGTAGACACGAGAGCAAATTCTCTCCAGCATGAGCAAGTGATTCCAAATTAGGAAACGGTAAAAAACCGCAATTCCCTTTAAGCGTATGGAGTGAGCGATAAATGCGAACTAATGCTTCTCCATTGCCAGATGCTTTTTCTAGCTCAATAATATCGCCTTCAATTTGATTCAAGTTCTCATAGCTTTCAACGAGAAATGCTTCTATATCATCGTCAATTTCATTTAACTCCATTGGTTAATAAAGTAAAAATTTGTATATCTTATTTTAATACTAATTTAATATTCAATCTTAGCAATCTCTATCTAAAGAGAGATGTTTGCCTTTTGTCAGGCTGAAGACATAATTTTGCCTTAATGATATAGTTAAAAGACACGCAATATTATCGTTGCTATTAACTCAAAGTTTCAAGAAGGATGGTCGTTAATACAGACAATTTTACAAGTGCAAACAATGCGACGTGCGTTCCGCCCCGCTTCGCTAACGTCAGTTTATCGAATCCTAACAACCTTGGTGCTACTCAAACTATGTCATGTATCTTAATGGTATGAGCCTGGGATAAATCGAGCCTTTAACCTATATCTATTACAGAACTATTTTGCATTGGCAACCGAAAGGAAAACTGAAATTAAATCGGATTTAAAATACTTAACAAATTTTAAAAGTTTCCATTAAAAAAACTAGCCAAACAGCATAGCATTATAGTTTAAGCGAGTTTGATAATTTTTCCGAAACTATGATTATTGATAATTGTAAAATTATATTTAATTAATCTTTAATTCATCCATTTACATTAATAATGTAGGCTGATTATACTAAGTCAAGAATTATTAAGCTAAAGCATAAAAGGACAAAGTTGATGGCAATGGTTTTGATTATCGATGATGCAGCTTTTTCTCGCAGAATGATTCGTAAGTTTCTGCAAATCGATGGTTATGAAATTATCGAAGCAACTAATGGGCGTGAGGGATTAGAAATGGTTTACAAGCATCAGCCAAATTGTGTGTTGGTGGATCTTCTCATGCCAGATATGAATGGCTTTGAATTTCTGAAAGCTATGCAAGATAAAGAATTAAAAATCCCGACCATTATCATTTCTGCCGATATCCAAGAAGAAGCACGCAATCAAAGCTATAACTTGGGGGCAGTTAACTTTATTAATAAACCGCCAAAAGAAAGTGAATTGCGAAAGGCAGTCCAGGAAGTTCTTAATACCAAGGAATAAGTTTTCATGAATGTGACAGCAGAAGAACTGGATGCCCTGCAAGAGTTAATTAATATTGGAGTCGGTCGAGCAGCGAGTCTACTTAATGAAATGGTAGATTCTCACATTCGTCTGAAAATTCCGGTTGTGAAAGTCTTAACTGCTACAGATGCATATCAAGAATTAACAAAACGATTTCATGATGATACTTTGGCATCTGTAAAACTACGCTTTACAGGCTCTTTTTATGGTACTGCTAGCTTAATTTTTCCAACCGACAGCGCATCAACATTGGTTGCAGTGCTTACAGGTGAAAAGCCAGGTTCGGTTGATCTAGATGCGGTGAAAATTGGCACCCTGAGCGAAATTGGTAACATTGTCATAAATGGCGTTATGGGTTCACTCAGTAATGTGCTAAAGAAGCATCTAAACTACACCTTGCCCGTTTATTTAGAAGATACCCTTGAAAATTTATTATTATCTGCATACGAGAGTGATTCAAAAATCTTACTGGCACAAGCCAGTTTCACGATTGAACGCTTAGAAATTATTGGAGATATTATTTTAATCTTTCTGGTAGGCACTTTTGATGCGCTGATCAATGCAATAAAGGAGGAAATAGAAATAATAAAATAATATAATAGTAGCAAAAATTGTTGATGAAAGTATTAAAATTTGATAATACAATGAATATAATTGAACAAGCTCAGGAAAAATTTAGCCTTTTAGATAAAATTCCTTTGGGAGCTTTTGTTCTACAGCCAGATTATATTGTTATCTTTTGGAACTGCTGTTTAGAGGAATGGACAAAAATTCCCAGAAATAAGATGTTGGGAAATTCTATTCATGAATATTTTCCTCATCTGAATCAACCTCGTTATGTTAGCCGATTGCAGCAAATTTTTCAAGGCGGCCCTCCGACAATTTTTTCCTCTCAACTGCATAAATATATTATTCCAGTACCTATATCCAAAGATAAATACCGCATTCAGCACACAACTGTTACTGCTGTGTCTGCATTGGATGGAGATAAATTTTATGCTCTATTTTCAATTGAAGATTTGACAGATTTAACGTTCCGAGTTCAGGAATATAAAATCCTCCGCGATCAGGCTTTAGAAATAGCAGAACAACGCCAACGGGCAAAAGAAGTTGCTGAGACAGCAAACCGAATTAAAGATGAATTTTTAGCAATTGTTTCTCATGAACTTCGTTCTCCTCTTAATCCAATTTTAGGCTGGGCAAAGCTATTAAAGAATCGCTCATTAAACGAAGCTACTACTGTGCGTGCCATTGAGACAATCGAACGAAATGCTGAATTACAGGCTCAGTTGATTGAAGATTTGTTGGATATCTCTCGCATTCTGCAAGGCAAGCTAGCACTTAATTTAGAAATTGTTAATCTTGTTTTTACTATTGAAGCTGCCTTAGAGACAGTGCAATTGGCAGCAGAAGCAAAGTCCATTCAAATTAATCTTTATTTGGATAGAAAAATTGGACAAGTAAAGGGTGATAGTAGTCGTATTCAACAAATTATTTGGAATTTGCTGTCTAACGCTGTTAAATTCACACCATCGGGTGGACAGGTTGAAGTCTACCTAGAACAGATTAATTCTGAGGTACAACTGAGAGTTAGTGACACGGGTAAAGGTATTACTTCTGACTTTTTGCCATACGTATTTGAGTATTTTCGTCAGGCAGATAGTCGTACAACCCGAAGTTTTGGTGGACTAGGGCTTGGTTTGGCGATTGTGCGCCAACTTGTGGAGTTACATGGCGGTACAGTTTTGGCAGAAAGCGCTGGAGAAGGACTTGGTGCGACGTTTACAGTTTGCTTACCCGTATTTCAACATCTGGAATTAGGAAGTGAAAATCACAATGTATCAGGTGATTCCTATCCATCTTGTATACTTTATGCTCCACTAGAAGGAATACGTTTGTTAATTGTAGATGATAATGTTGATACCCGTGAGTTTCTGGCTTTTTTATTAGAACAGCAGGGAGCAATAGTGACGATCGCAGCATCAGCCAGTGAAGCCCTGACTGCAATTATGCAGTCAAAGCCAGATTTGCTGTTAAGCGATTTAGGGATGCCAGATGTTGACGGTTACACTTTGATCAGAAAGTTACGCGCAATGCCCGCTAACTTAGGTGGGCAAATTCCGGCGATCGCCCTAACTGCTTACGCCGCAGAAACGACACAAAAACAGGTTTTTACAGCCGGATTTCAACTACATATCGCTAAACCAGCCGATCCTGCCAAATTGGTAGCTGCGATCGCAGCCCTTGTTAAGAATTGACCTTGTAAACTACTCCCAATACTGCTCGGATAACACCAAAAGCCTTGTGTAGAGACGCTTTCTTCGTTGCGGGACGTTCGCGGAGCGTCTCGTAGAGAAGTGCAATTTCGCGTCTCTACAAGGGTTTCAGGTTACGCATATTTAATTTCTGGAGATGTCTATTAGGTAAACATGTTCTTTGTCCGTCTTTAACCTAGTTCTAAACTTGTCACAGCAAAGATGCGATAAATAGGTAAATTAGGAATTTCTTTAGTATACATCCGAGCAGTTTGAGAAACTGGTTGCAATTGGTAACGTTGAACTAGGTCAATCGCTTGTAGATTTGCATCCGGCACATCAAAAAACACTGGAGCATGAGGATTTTGGGCAAGCAAGGCTTGAAATAATGCTTCAGCAATCTGTTCATCATTAGCAAACAGTGGCCCAACCCTAAAACCTGTATGGGCAGATCGGATAACTCCGTAACCAGCAAGATATCCATTTTTGAGAAACCCGAAAGCAGTACTTTCTGGTTGTTCAATCCAATGTTGCAGAAACAGCGATCGCTTAGAAGGAAAAAGTTGGCAATCGTAAGCCACCAACTCTTCAAAAGGCACTGATTTGAGATCCACGATCCCAGCAGACACAACACCGCCACCCACGCCTTCATAACGAATATGGTTATAAGCGATTTGGAAACCAGACTTTTTGTAGTTATCTTGTTGAGCTACTACACCATCCAAGCCGATGTTACGATCGGCACTTAGATAGTCTATTGCTGTCTTCCAAATTTTCATACCCAACCCCTGCCCACGAAACTGGGGTTTCACAATGTAAAAACCTAGAAAGCCAAAGTGTGGATCGTAAGCAACAGCAGAAATGCACCCCACTGGCTCACCATTCAACTCACCCAAGAAAAAACCGCTCTCATCAGTTTGATAAAAAGATTGAGCATCATACTTTCCTGGATTCCAACCTTCGGTTGCTGCCCAAGTAATCGCCAAATCCATTTCCGACCTGTTCATTGGGCGGACGATGAAATTATCAGTGGTCATAATATCTTCTTACTGCTAGGCTGTTAACTATTTAACTTCGCTTTCGCAAACTGAGCGATCGCTCTTAATATTACTTTTTTGTATAGCTGCGACTTCCAGTCGCTTGAGCATTATTTACTCAAATACTACTGTTCTATTACCATATACTAATACACGATTTTGCAAGTGCGATCGCCATTTTTTTAGCGGTGACTTAAGGATTTTAGGAAAATTCTCACAAATCAAGAGTAAGACCTTGTGCGACACAATTCTAAATAAATTAGTCATGCTTTTGTCACAATTTTGCAATAGCTCTGTCAATATAACGTGTGATGCTATAGCTCTGGGTTAAAAAATAGACTCCCTCTATACTAAACCCACACACCACAGTCTACCGAGGAGAATCACTATAAGGCACTAATCCTTATTTGGATGACTCTTCTAATCAAAATTGCCAGATTCTCATAGTTAGAAGGAACAAAACAAATGAATTGGAAAGTACTTGCGTTGCTCCCTGCCTTGGCTTTAGCTACTGCTGCGCCTGCTTATTCTTTAAGCAATAAAAGCCACAATACAGCTACTGCTACCCAGATTGCTCAAAATACCCAGGCTGGCGGCACCATGAAAAAGGCTAATGCTGTCCACAGGGTTAATGCCAAGCATAATAGTATGGCAAACCGTAGTACTGTACTCACAGTAGGTAGCAGAGGAGAAGGAGTTAGAACTGCTCAGAATTTGTTAAAACAGCAAGGATTCTATACTGCAAGTGTGAATGGTGTTTTTGATAACAAGACACGTTCAGCGGTGATGAAATTTCAGAAGTCTAAAGGATTAAGAGCAGACGGAATAATTGGACACCAGACTTTGGCATCTCTTAAATAAAATGGTTTCAGCTTCGTAAATAAAATTATGCGGCGTTGCATATTTATGGGATGATCTGGCAACTTCTAAAATTCCCCCCCTGCCTCAAGAGCTTGCCCCAATTCATCCCACTGTTTTGCAACACCAATTATATCAAGTATATGAAGTCCGGTGAATCACTTATGATTACCGTATCTGTGCAAAAATCGGAAAAGCCTCTTTCTCCCTGTTCCCTGCGCTCTAAATGATAAGTAGACATCTCCAGAAATTAAATATGCGTAACCTGAAACTCTTGTAGAGACCCGAAATTGCACTTCTACGTGCCGCTACGAAGAAAGCGTCTCTACATTCATTTTCGCAGATGTCTAGTCTTTAGCCCGACATGATATTATTCTTGCAGACGAGCAATTACACAGTGCATAACTTTAATTTCATTAACAATTCGATCCAGTTCTGTGGAGAGCGGAGTTTGTTCTAGAACGGCTTGCAATGTGGGAGTTAAAGTGTTGAAATTGGTAGCAATTTCTGATAACCGAGCAGTATGTAGCTGTTCAATTTGTTTGTGAATTGCTTCGAGATAGCTATCCAGGGCTGGTAATGGTTGAGGTGGCTGTCCCTGCCCTTGGGCATCTGCTAAGTTTTCCAAAACTTGGACAATGGTATCAGCAAGTAGCTTGATTTCAGGAAATTGGTACTCACCGCTAAATTCTCGCAGATGTTCTGCCAAAGTTGTTACCGAACTGAAAAAGCCACGAATGTATATCATCAGCGTCATTACAGGTTCGATTTCTCCCTGAATGTGACGAGGTTCGCTGAATAATCGTTGAGCTGCGGCGTTGGCGTTGGCGTTCTCTAGTGCTGCTTGGTGACGTAGCATGTTGATAGAATCAGCAAAGGCATTATGTTCTGGATGGAGATAGTTAGCTATTACTTGCTGAAAGTAAGCAAGATTAGCTCGAATTGTCTTTTGCAGTTGTGCAGGAAGTTGCTGTCGTTCCCAGCGAGGAAAAAGCAAATAGCTACCAAGCAGTGCTAAGACACCTCCAGCCAAGCTATCAAAGATCCGCAATATTCCAACCTTCCAACCACCTGCACTAATAATGTTGAGTAGCAAGATGATGGCGGGAGTCAGCAGTATGATAAATAAGCTGTAGCTTAACGATCGCACCGACATCGCCACAAACACCAGCAGCAGGAAACAAACTGCACTCGCTAATGAATTCTTAACTAGTAAAACCAGAGCAATACCGATAATTCCACCCAAAATAGTGCCAACAACTCTTTGTACTGTTGTCTGTGACGTTCCACCAAAGTTGGGTTTAAGTGCAACTAAAGCTGTTAGCGTTATCCAGTAGCCTCTAGGTAGTTGCAATAGCGAGGCAAGTAATTCAGCAAGGGTTGTTATTAGTGCGAGGCGTAATGCATGACGAAACAGGACTGAATCAAAAGTGAAATTATTTCGCAGTGTATCAATAATTGTAGAACGCTCTGCTTGGGCTGGGGGAGAAATATCTCGCTGGGCATTGCTGTTGCGCTGTTTTCCCAGGCTTAAATCTGTAACAATCTCTGCATCAGTATGAATTTGCTCTGCCAGTTTTGTCAGACTGGCTGTAATCTTGCCAAGGTTGAGGAGAGCGGAATAGTTATCTGTCTGAGCATTGATGGTTTGATTGAGGATTTGAGAACGCAGAACTTGTCTTTGGTGTTCTAGTGCTTCGAGACTCCGATCGAGATCCCCTAAGTGAGGTGAGCTTTTTCCTTTAGCGTAGACGCGTTGGCGTTCGCGTAGCGTCCCAAAGGGAAGCCTCTCGTAGAGAAGCGGCTTGTCGTTAGACATCGCTTGTGATAACATTTGCAGAGCAATTGCCGACTGTTCTATCACTTGCTGAATTTCTGGCTGTAACCGAGAAAATAGTTGATGTTCGGATGCGATCGCTAATAGTTCGCTCAGTGCTACAACAGAATTGACAATTTGATTTATATCCTCAATTAATACGAGTAACTGATTTCCCCGCAGGTTAGCTCCTTTTTGCCTAGTCCAGATAGTTGTCCAGACGCTACGGGCAGATGTTAAGTTTTGAATAACTGTATCCTGAGCTTGCAAAAATCGCTGTTCCCACTGTTGATGATTTTTTGGATTTAATGCTCTCTGGTTTGCCAAGTCCACAAATCTGCTTAATGACAGATAACAGTTAGCGACTGTCTGTATTGCAGGTACATCAGGACGCACCACCCACAGTCCCAATGACAAGACAGTTGTCCATGTTCCACCAGCCAGACATAGCCCACAGTGTTGAATAAGAGTAGACAAATTAGAAAATGAAGCGAATTTAGCCAGCGCAATCACATACATAATTGAAGTAATCAAGCTGACAGATGCAGCCACGTTGCCATAGAGGCTAGCTAAACCTGTAATAAATATTACCAAGAACGTGGTCGGGACAGCTAACCAGAGATGACTGCTAACCAGACTTGCGATTAGGAACATTACAGTTACCCCAATTGTAGCTGCGATCATAGCGATCGCTCGCTGACGGTAGGCTCCGTCAACATTTACCATGCCAACGAACCAAGCTGCCATAGTGGCGATCGCACTTTCAGCAGTATGATTTGTAATGATTCCAATTCCAATGGGGACACCCAGTATAAAAAGGCTACGCAATCCAGAGGCAATGGCGGGCTTACCTGGCTGGAGTTGAAACTGCTGTAAGAACCAACTCAGAGGACGTTTATCTGTAAATGACATTATGAAACTGGCGACTATAACAAAGTGCGATCGCTTCTTACAGCATTTTAGCCATTCTTGAAATAACTATTTTTTCTCTGTAAGGAAGGTGATTAAACAAACTTCCACTTTGCGGTATTAGCCAAGTCATAATAGCGAGCAATAAAACCATCAATATTTACCTTTTGCGAGGAGGTTTTACACTGATATTAGGTAGTTTATATTCCCAATAGTTTTCTTTCAAAACCCAGTGTAAAAGTTCTGGATGTTTGCGAACTGCATTTTGATGAAACTGATAACCTCTTTCATAGGCTAGTCTAAAGCGGTCTGCTAGAATTGATATTTCTAACCCTTCATTTATAGAATGTAGAATTTGTTTTTTTAAGTTTTTTAGAAAAAATTTCCAGCGAAATGTAAGATTTACGGTTGGTTGTACTTGATTTTTAACGAAATTTCCCCCATCTTTCCTAATCTGTGTATATGAATCAGCAACTCCTTGATAGAAAAATCTTTTATTAAAATATTCGGGAGTCATTCTTGAACGAGAAACCTCATGAAATACCAGAGCTTGAGGATGATAAATTGCTTTATAGCCTAGTTTTTTAGATTTTTGGGTAAGCCCTGTTTCTCCATCACCTTGAAAATGTTGTAGATTTGAGGGGATACAATCTGGATGAAAGCCACCAAGTTCAAACAGTATTTTTTTACGAATAGAAAAGTTTAGTCCCCAAACGTAGTTGGCATCAATTTCCTGCACTTGATCTCCAAAGTCTAATAAGCTTAAATATGCACATAGTTTGCGGTTATCATTTTCACGCCAGAAATATTTTAGCCATCTGGGTGGTTCGACTTCATATTTAGGTAAATTACGTCCTCCAACAATTTGCACAGTAGGATCAGTGAAAGCTTCATGAATAGCTTGTAACCAATTAACATCAGCTTCAATGTCATCATCAATAAATGTTAAAATCTCTCCCTGAGCAGCGTTAGCTCCTCGATGCCTTCCTGATAAAAGTCCCGGTTCAGGTTCATATATATAATAAATTTGATGAGATGGATACTGCTCTATAATTGTTTCTGATACAGATTTGGTTGCATCCGTAGAACCATTATCTAAAATTAAGATTTCAAACTGCTCAACTGGAAAATTTTGTTTAATTAGCGACTCTATTGCTAATTGGAGTGACTGAAAACGATTGACAGTTGGTATGATTATTGAAATCATAAATTTTCTCTATTAATTTATTGGTATATTCGTAAAATTCAACAGTTTGGACTACATCATCCACCCAAATGATCAAAGAATTAGTAATTCATAGTTCATAAATTTTAGGTATACTGAAAACGGCTAATAGCTGGACTTTTGCTTGAGGGGCTGGAAGCTTTGTTTAATAAGACTTTTAACAATTCTTGAAAAGTCAAGTTTCAAACCGTTTTTAGTATAACCGTTCACAGGGGGGAGAGAATTTACTACAAAGCCTCAAAACTTTGTTCAGCAGGCTTTTTAGCCGATTTAGTTTCATTGACAAACTATACCTAAAGTGGCTATTAACAGGTAAAAAACGAGTCAAACTAATTTCATCCCTGAAGAGTGAAAGTAAAATAAAATTATCCTCCACTTAAACCCCATCATGGCTATCCCAGAACTCGAACAACAACTCCTTCAGCTTTCCCCCAACGATAAACTGTATATTATCCAATTTCTTGCCCAAAGCCTGACCGCACTAAACACCCACCCAGACCAACCCAGCAAACTTTCAGAATTCTTCCGTCAATTCCCCCTAGCTGAACTCACCGAAGAACTCGACCTTAGCCGAGGCTGGACATTACTAAAAACCCTCATTGAGTCCCTACAACCAGAAACCCAAATCGAAACGCCAGAATATCCCCTGACTAAATTCTATGGATGTATCCAAGATGAAACATTCTTTCGCCATCCCCAAGGACAACAACAAGAACGCGAACCCATCCTGTGAAATTTCTGCTAGATACTAACACTTGCATTATCTATATACGTGGTAAAAATTTCACCTTAAAGCAGAAACTAGAAACCACTGCTACCAAAGATATTACCGTTTGCTCAATCGTCAAAGCTGAACTATTTTATGGGGCAATAAAAAGTGCCAACCCAGAACGTAATCTTACCTTACAGCAAGAATTTTTAGCTCAATTTATATCACTACCGTTTGACGATCTCGCAGCAATGACATTTGGAATTATTCGATCTCAGTTAGAAGCATTAGGCACTCCAATTGGAGCTTATGATTTACAAATTGCCGCCATCACACTGACAAATAACTTAACCCTTGTTACCCATAACACTAGAGAATTTAAGCGGGTTAATAATTTGCTGATTGAAGATTGGGAGATAGATAATTGACATCACTCAAATACCACTGTTCTATTACCATATACTAATACGCGATTTTGTAAGTGCGATCGCACCGCTCTTGCTAATACAACTCTCTCCAAATCTTTGCCTTTTCTCACCAAATCATCCACTTCATCGCGGTGACTGACTCGCACCACATCCTGTTCAATAATTGGCCCTGCATCTAAATCAGCAGTGGCATAATGAGCCGTTGCACCAATAATTTTTACACCACGTTCAAAAGCTCGGTGATAAGGGTTTGCTCCGATAAAAGCTGGTAGAAATGAATGATGTATATTAATAATTTGCGGAAATTGATTAATAAAATCTGCACTAACAATCTGCATATATTTCGCCAATACAACTAAATCTATTTTGTATTGGCGGAGTAATTCTAGTTGTTGGGCTTCTTGTTCTGATTTATTATCTTTAGTAATAGGAATGTGCTGGAAGTCGATATTAAATTGCTCTGCAACTACCTTTAAATTAGAATGGTTGCTAATAATTAAAGGAATTTCAGCAATAAATTCTTTAGCGCGTTGTCGCCAAATTAAGTCAAATAGACAATGGTCTTGCCGACTTACCCAAATAGCAATGCGTGGTACTGTATCAGAAAAACGTATTTCCCACTTAGCACCTAAAGGTTGGGCGAACACTCCGTGATGCTTCGCAAACGCACTAAATGCAGGTGCAATAAACTCTCGCGGCATATTTAACCCCTCTAATTGCCATTCAATGCGGGTAAGGAATAACCCAGCAGCAAAATCTGTATGTTGATCTGCATGAATAATATTACCACCATTAGAATAGATGAAATTGGCAAATTTCGCTACCAATCCCCGTTGATCGGGGCAGGAAATCAGCAATGTTGCTGTCGGATTTGTCATAATAATATCGCCAGATTTTGAATTAATTATTTGCTGTTTGTCGGAGTCGGTTTAGGAATGGTGAGCGGAGGAAGTTTCTGACTATTATCTACAGGTTGTTTCCACTCTGATAATTCCCGATTTACGGCATTTGCAAAATCTGTAGATACCAACAGCACATTTATATTTCCATCGGGTTTTGTAGCAGGGTCTGCTTGAGCATACAAGAAATGCCCGTTAAAGTTAGATTTACCCAAAAGCAGCTGATGGCTTTGTCGGTTTTTCAGGGTGATATTGATGGTTGCTTGGGGTTGATCTAAGGCAAATTCTCCAAGCTCTTTTGGTGGAGTTGAGAGAGTGCGTTCACTATTACCTTTGACCAACAAATCCATTAAATAAGAAACAATAGCATCATTTGCTGGCAGTGCGATCGGAGATTTAATTAACCACTTGTGGTTACTACTAGATTCAGGGTTCCGTTCCAGATTCAGAGTGAGTTTTTTTGTCGTGACTGTTAAAGACTGCACATCATCTTCTCCAAAAGAGAAAATTTGCTGCTTTTGCTCCTTGGCTTCTTCTCGCACAGTCGCACCCCGAATTTCATGGAAATAAACAAAACCACCTAAACCTAGCGCTAGCAGTATTAAAATTAAAGTCGTTCTCGGAAATTTCATTTTTTAGTCATTTGTCATTTATCATTGGTAAAGAATTAATATTTATAACTCCTAACTCCTAACTTCTAACTCTTAACTCACTTATTACCTTCGTTTCCACCAAATAATAAGTGCGATCGCAAACCCAATTAAGGGTAAAAGTAACAGAGATGACAATATTAAAAGATTACCTTGTGTGGTTGTCAGGGTTATCCGGCGGTTTTTCGGTTCTTTGGGGCGAATAGAAAGGGGTTGCTCCCCCTGTTGACTCAGCCAAGTAACTGAGTTGAGGAATACATCTCCATTTAATTGCTGTTGAAACAAACCATCGGTGGCGAAATTGGAATTTCCTAAAACCACTAACCGGGACTCGGTGGCTGTTTGAGATGAGGGAGTGGGCGCAGGGGAGGCAGGGGGGGCAGGGGAGGCAGGGGAGGCAGGGGGAGTGGGGGAAGCTTTGCTTTGAGTGGTTGGTGATGGTAAGGGTGAAGGTGTCGGTGCAGGTTGGGGAGTGAAAGCAGATTTGGGTGTTTGTTTTCTGGTTAAGGCAACGCCCAAGGTTAGAGGCCCTTTCAGGTCTTTACCCTCATTAAACTCCAATTTTTCGCTTTGGAGGTCGCTTTCTGCCCAGCTTTTGGGATAGGGTTTGGTTCGTAGCAGTGGAGTAGCCTGAACACCAGGCACAGAGGTAATTTCCAGTGGTCGGGCAATCGGATAAAAAGAATTACCGTTACCGAAATCTTTGGTAATTGGATGTTGTCCGTATTCTGTGACTAAGGGCGCAGCAGGGCCAAGTCCCACGATGCTTTCGCCAGAGACATCGACTGCTAAACGATTATCCAGACTAACACCCCACTCTTGTAGCAAGCTGTTAAGTTTGGGATCGGTATTAGGATCAATCATCAGCAGTAAGTTACCGCCGCGATTAAGATATTCTTGCAAAGCTTTGACTTCACCTTCAAACAGCCCTCGCTTGGGGCCAGCTACTATCACTACAGCCGCATCTTGAGGAACTTTGGAAGTTTCTCCTAAATTCAAGGGTGATGTTGCAAAATTTTTATCGCCTAATGCCTGAACTGCTTGTGATATTGCATCTTTACCGGGCGAAAGTTGGCGTTCGCCATGACCTTGCAGTAAGTAAGCTTTGGCTGTGGTTGAATTTGTTAGTTGTTGCAGGCGACTAGTTAATCTTATTTCTGATAATCGCTCATTTTCATTTATCGTCTGCACTAATTGCCGTTTATTGCCAGATTCTAAATAAACTTCCCCGTAATCTTTAACGCCAAACTTTTCTGCAAGTCCTGGTCTAGTTTGGGGGTCGATATACTCATATTTAAATTTTGAGCTTTGGCGTTGATAATTTTCTAGCAGTTCTTTGTCTTGGGGATTTTGGTTAATATCAAACACCCATACTTTAACTGGCTGTGGTAAAATCCTCACCAGTTCTTGTGACTGGGGTGCAAGGGTAAACAATTGAGCCTCTGTTAAATCTGCCCGCAAGTGGTAGCGAGTTCCCAAAAAGTTAATCAATCCCAAAATTGCCAACACTGCTAGAGTTGCTACTAGGGCATTAGTTCCAGCTTGGGTAGAACGACGTTTCCACCAGTTAGTTTCGTAGCTTTGCCATATTATCCCCAACCCACTGATGACAATTCCTGTAATCAGAAATACTAATGGGATTAGTCCCCACTGTTCAGAGATTAACCCAACTGTTAAGCCGACAGTAATTAGGAACGGCCCCAACCAAAACAGATATTTCCACAGTTTCTTTTTTGCAACTATCTTCATATTATTTGTCATTTGTCATTTGTCATTTGTCATTTGTCCTTGGTCATTGGTCATTGGTCTACAAATAGTGACAATTTAAAATATATGGACGAAAATTGATTGACTAAAAATAAGTATATAACTGAATAAATGGCAACAAAGCGTTTCCAAGAATTACAGGTTTATCAATTATCAGAACACTTGGCAGATAACATTTGGAAAATTGTTGAAGGATGGAATTTTTTTGCAAAAGATACGATTGGTAAACAGATTGTACGTTCGGCAGATAGTATCGGTGCCAATATAGCAGAAGGTGTAGGAAGAGGTAGTTTTCAAGATAATAGACGTTTTATCAAAATAGCGAGAGGCTCTTTGAATGAAACTCAACATTGGTTAAGACGGGCTTATACTCGTAATCTTTTAACTACCGAACAGATAAATGCAATAAAAACAATCATTAACGAACTAGCACCTAAATTAAACTCCTATCTAAACTCAATTCGCAATGTTCCAAATGACAAATGACAAATGACAAATAACTATTGCCTTTGAAAACGCAGTGCATCAATTGATTGAGCTGTGAGAAAAATACCCAAAAAAATGTAACTGGCGAATAAAATTAAGGCGCTGGTATCAAAAATGCCTTGAATTAAGGTGTTGTAATGTTTCAGCAATGAGAGATAACCTAATGCTTCGCCCAACGGGCCAGGGACAATTTTGGCGATTAAATCAATCAATAACAATAATAAAATTACTGCAAACGTGAAAACGGCAGATAGAATTGTGCTGTCTGTTAACGAAGAAATAAACATTCCTAAAGATAAAATTGCTGCTGCTAGCAAGATTAATCCAAAATGACCCACTAAGGGAATTGAGAGGGCCATTGGTGGATTCGATCCACTGATGGCGATCGCTTCAAACACTAGCATGGGTACAACCATCGTGGTAAAAAATGTTAGCACTCCTAATAACTTACCTAAAGCTACCGCCCAATTGGTGATTGGTGACGTGGCTAATAATTCTAAAGTGCCGCGTTTACGTTCTTCGGCATAGAGTCCCATCGAAAGTATTGGCAGGATAAACAACAATAGCCACCCCATGCGATCCAAAAATGCCCGGATAAATTCGTAGGGGACATCTATCGGCGGTACTGGTACTCCTTGTTGTTGCCCTTGTGCATCTATTGCCGCGACTCCTACCAAAATGCCATCTGGCCCTAGCAAAATCATCACCCAGAATAACCCCGCGATGAACCAAAATATGCCTGCTGCCGCATAAGCCAAAGGTGATACAAAATAACTCTGTAACTCTCGGCGATAAATGGCAATAATATTACTCAGCACTACACCCATTTACGCTGCCTCTCCTTCGTTGTCTGCTGCTAAGTCTACCTCAGTATCGAAATTTTTTTCTTCTGTGGTCAGTTGCAAGAATACATCTTCTAAGGTAGCGTTAACTCGCTTCAGTTCATGTAAACCGAATCCTGCACGCACCAAGGTTGCAACAATATCCTTTCCTGGTTCTTTTCCCGGTTGCGATATTACCCGCAAATAAGCTCGATTTTCCTGGGGTTGATGACCTCCGGTTGTCGGAATTGATTCTATCAAACTCACACCCGCGACTTTTTGCAATACCTGTTTTGCTAGGGCAGCTTCTCCTTCTATTTCCAATTCATACCCTGAGCCACCTGTCAACTGAGTCATTAAGTTTTCTGGTGTATTAGTTGCCACAACTTTACCGCGATTGATGATGGCGACGCGGCTACAAGTCATGCTCACTTCTGGCAGAATGTGCGTGGAAAGAATAATTGTGTGAGTCCCAGCGAGACTTTTAATTAAATTCCGCACCTCAATTATTTGTCTGGGGTCGAGGCCAACGGTGGGTTCATCTAAAATAATTGCTGGTGGATCGTGGACGATCGCTTGAGCAATTCCGACTCTTTGGCGATATCCTTTAGAGAGTTTGCGAATAATCACCCGCCGCTTATCTTCTAAGTTGCAGCGTTCGATGGCGGCTGTTACCTTATTGGGGCGATCGCCTGCTGATACTCCCTTAATTCGGGCGACAAAATGTAAAAATCCCTCTACCGTCATGTCTGGATATAACGGCGGTGTTTCCGGTAAATAACCAATTCGTTGGCGTACAGCCAGGGAATTTTCATGGACATCATAACCAGCAATCCGAGCATTTCCATTGGTTGCCGGTAAATAACCAGCTAAAATCCGCATCGTTGTAGTTTTCCCAGCGCCATTGGGGCCCAACAACCCTAAAATTTCCCCAGGTTCGACGCTAAAAGTGACATCAGTAATCGCTGGGGTGGAACCGTATATTTTACTTAGATGTTCAACTTCGATCATCGGTATAGTGGCGATCGCAATTTATTAAGATACCCAACAATCTTAGATCAGGATGTTGGGTATGAGCGATTGGCACTAAGATTATGGGAGCAAGGCGATTTTCTAAGGTCAAGTTATACGAGATGGCGGATATACTCAGTGCAACCGACCTTCACTCCGAAGCTTGTTACCGAGGCGTTTAATCTCAGTTTCGCCTTTATATAAGGCATCTGCGCTGGTGTGAACCGAGTAGTAACCCAACACTAAATCGTGTGGATGCTTGATGGCGGAACCAAGCATGAAGGTGGTGTCACCTTGGGCATGGAAATCAATGGCAGTATCTGATTCCTCAAAAACCACAAGCTCCCCAGATGCCAACGTATTATCATCGGTATGCAGCATTCCAGCCTGTACCGCAACCCAGCACACGGTGCTACCTACATCTGGTTCAAAGCGCCAATGCTCCTGATCCTTAAGTTGCACAACAAGGTAGTTTATGGATGGTGGTGCAGGAATAGGGCTTTTTGCAGTACCATACCGACCCAACACCACACGCACCGCCCCTGACTCTTCTACCTGATGCGGAGGCAGATAGATGCTTTGTGCAAGAGCTTGCTCTTGCTCAGGCGGCAGGGCGATCCAAAGTTGAAAGCCCAGCATGAGTCCGGGGGCAGGCTCCCCTCTGTGCCATACACCGCCGCCAGCACGCATCCACTCAACACCTCCTTGTAGCAGCTTACCTTGCTTGCCCGTGCTATCTTCATAAAAAAATCCTTCACCCGACAGCATAAAGGTAATTGTCGCAATGCCTGAGTGGGGATGCCATCCAAAGCCAGATGTAGTAATAGATTGTGCTTCAAAATAATCGAGAAACACGAATGGCTTGATCATCTCTCCAAGGTCAGACGGACTCACCAAGCGAGTAATCGGGCCGCTTCGCTGTCCTCTGGTGCGATGAATGATCTGGCGCTTGCGGGAAGAGGGAGTGCTGTCTACTGTCATCAAATGCAAAGATGTCATGCTTGATTTTTCCATAACCATTACGCTGCCTTATGAGATATTTCAGTCGCCCGTTTTTCGAGTCTGTCAAAGCTTCAGATGATAAATTTCTCGCTTATTTCGGTTATTGCCAGTTATCTAGTTATTAAAGGTAACAAGGTCTATTATAGTAACTAACAAAATAACCGCAAGAAGGCACAATTATGTCACAAGGTTACAACGATGTTCCTCTGTCTAGAAATATCAACCATACTGAGCAATCTTGCGCTCCCGTGCGTGAAGTTTTGAGCCTTGTCGGTGATAAATGGAGTGTATTGATTGTCGTCATACTCAGTGATGGCCCGCTACGTTTCAGTGAGTTACGCCGACGGATTGATGGCATTTCTCAGAGGATGCTTACCCGCACATTGCGCGAACTTGAACGTAATGGGCTAATGACGCGGACTGTTGAGCCAACTGTACCGCCCAGCGTTTATTATCAGTTAACAACACTGGGACTAACTCTGCTAGAACCAGTTAAGGCGCTTGCTTCATGGACGCAGACAAACTATCCCCAAATCATTCTGGCGCAGCAGAAATTTAATGAGAATATCGCTCTTTTATCACTCCAAGTAGAGGAGAATTAGAAATTTTGCGAAAGTGGTTATGAGGATGTGGACGCGCTAGACATATATAAGTTAGCGTAGCCGCATAAATAATGACGTTGAAAAAAGTATGTCTATTGATTGTACAGACCCTTGGTGGTGAAAAAACGATACATATCAGTGCAAACAATAAAGGGGAATCAATTATGCCGGAAATAAGCTTTGGAGACTGGTTACGTTCTCAATCTGGGGAAGACACTAATATAGGTGACTTAGCGGTTGACTGTAAGCGCACAGGATGGAATGGACACACCTATGATTCTCTGATAGATGACATAGACTCTATATCAGGGCATTACCTAGCGCGTGAGGCGGCTTGGGACGCTTACGAAAAGTTCTATGGACATAAACACACAGAACACGAACAACATATACTTGATTGGGCTTTTTTAGTAAAGAAGTAACATTGTCAGCTCAAACAATAGCATTGTTAGCCGGAACAATAGCATCGTTAGCCGAAACAATGGCATTGTCAGCCAAAACAATGCCATTCCAACTCTAAAAGACTTGTGTGTACCTGACTTTTCACGTTATGTAGGAAAGCGCAGGAAGAACCTAACCCCCTAACCCCCAACTCGTAGCGGGAAGGGGGAAAATTCAAAGTCTCTCTCCTAAAAGGAGAGAGATTTAGAGAGAGGTTTTCCACATACCGTAAAAAGTCAGGTTAATAATAGCTGCCAGATTTACGATGCTCTAAAGCAGTGACACCATCATTTTCTAACACTTCACCGCGATCGATGACGGCATAAATTAACCATCGATCGCCACATTCAAGCTGATTTTGCACCGTACATTCTAAATAGGCTAATGCCTCATTCAAAATCAAACTACCATTAAGAGCAGTTTTTGTGTCAAGATTTGCAAAGGGATTATCGCCTAAAGTACTATGACGAGAGAAATAGCGTCGGACATTTCTTCCTTCTTTAAGGATATTCAGCACAAAATTATCACCAGGATGATGCATTAAATCTGCATTTTGCTCGTTAGCGATCGCAATCATAATTCCTGGTGGGTTAAAAGTTGCCTGCGATACCCAAGAAGTTAAAACCCCTTTGTGAGTTTCTTCATCACGAGTTGTCACAACACACAAAGAACCAATGATCCGCCCTACCGCTTGTTCGGTACGATCTACATGGGTTTCTGTCACAACCTGGCGAGAAGAACGCAGTTTTTTAGTTTTCTTTAAGTTTTGGGCAAAGAAAGCACCTGCTTCTTGACACTGCTGGAGAATCTCAGGAGTAGGGCTAAAACGCACCCTAATTGTTTCAAATCCTAGTTGATAATTAGCATCTTTGAGCTTGCTTTCGATTAAATCTATTGCCTCGCCACTCCAACCATAAGAACCAAATACCCCTGCTAACTTAGTTTTAGCCGCCACAGAGAGAACTATTCCTAAAGCAGTTTGAATTTG
This sequence comes from Nostoc sp., assembly GCF_036917635.1. GTDB lineage: Bacteria > Cyanobacteriota > Cyanobacteriia > Cyanobacteriales > Nostocaceae > Nostoc. The sequence continues at coordinate 16,226 of NZ_JBALCW010000102.1, read as the reverse complement.
AGTAGGTGCATGTCCGCCTAAAGTGGGTGAGCCGATAATCAAGCCATCGCAAGCTTCTACAATGCGGTTAATCTCCGCTGAATCGGCTAGTTCACAGTTGATTGATTCTACATTAATTCCATTTTGAATCAAACCTTGAGCGATCGCATTCGCCATAATTGCTGTATTTCCATAAGCAGAAGCATAAAGCAAAGCGACACTCAACTCTTGAGATTTTTGCCCTTGACACCATTGACGGTAATCATAGGTAAAACGACTCAGGCTGTAACGGACAATAGGGCCATGTGCTGGGGCATAACATCTGGCTCCCAAAACCGACAACTTATCTAAGGCTACTTCAACTTGTTTAGCTTGGGGTGCATGAAGACATTCAAAATAGTAACGACGTTCCGCATCTAACGCCTTCCAATCTTCATCAAACAAAGTATCTTCGCAAATATGAGCGCCAAAAAGTTTGTCTGTGTAAAGAATTTTTGTGGCGGGATCGTAGGTACAAAGTCCATCCGCCCATCGAGGGGTTGGTACGGTGGTAAATGATAGATGATGTCCTTGTCCTAAATCTAGAGTATCCTGCGATCGCATCGCTTGAATAGGTGACTCAAATTCGGGAAAGGCAGTTTTTAGAGCATTGGCGGCGGGGCGAGAACAAATTATAGTGGCTTGGGGAACCAGAGATAGCAATACTTGCAGAGTTGCGCTGCGGTTTGGGTTGACATGACCGAGAACAATGTAATCTAGAGTGGTGAAATCTAGATGTTGTGCTAGTTGCTGAAGGTAAATTTCAGTAAAAGATTCACCGGGGGGGTCAATTAAAGCCTTTTTATCAGCTTGAATCAGATAAGAATTTGCCGTAGTTCCCCGTTGGCGGGAATACTCCACCTCAAATTTTAGTCTGTCCCAAGTCCGCGATCGCAGAATCAGAGTATTTTTACCAATTTCAACAACTTGTACATCTTTGCTATGGTTGGGCGTTAATGTTGCAACAGACATAATAATCTCTTTTAATTAGGAATTGGGCATGGGGCATTGGGCATTGGGGATGGATAAATAATCAATAGTTCTACTTTCCGTGCGTCCCCTGCTTGTTTTTAATGACCATTGGTTTGTGTTAATTCAGACTTAACTTTGCTTCTATAGCGTTTAGATGCTTCTTGTTCCGGGTCGATACCTTCAAAAGTCGGGGGTAGCCAAACTCTGAGAAACAGTAATATTCCCAGCACTAATAAAAAGGCACAAGTCGCTAAAACTTGACTCCAATTAGTTTCTAGAACACCTTTAACAATGACTTCTCGCAAGGCGGAAACGATGGAAACTTCAACAGCTACACCAATAGATACTCGATGTTCCTGTAGGTAGATAATCAGTAGTCGAAATAACTCAACCAAGATAAGTAAAAAGAGAATATCGGCAGTAACAGCATGAAAATCTAAAGGTGGAAGTAAGGAGAGAAACATATCTCTCACCTGAAGCACCATGAAGCTAAATAAACCGATACACAAAGAAATTACAATTAAATCTTGGATAAATTCCAAGGTTCGCACAACGCGCGCCCGATTGATTTCGTACATACTAATCGGAGTATTCTCAGCAGATTTATACATAGTTATAGGGAGTTAGGAGTTAGGAATTGGGAATTGTGAAGATGAGGGAGATGAGGGGACAAGGAGAATAACCATGCCCAATGCCCCATACCCCATTGCAAATTTAGTAATGATTGCCAATTTTGCGGTGATGGGCGGCTGTAAGTGCATGTAGTTTGGCAACTCTTCCAGTTTGGACTGTGCTATAAATTACCCAATGATCTCCACAATCCATGCGGCTAGTGATTTCACATTCCATGTAAGCTAAAGCTTCAGCTAAAACGGGCGATTCATTTTTTGCTGGATATGTTTTCACTCCAGCAAAGCGGTCTGCACCAGGAGCAAAACGTTTGAGGAAATGTTTCATTAATCCTTGATATCTGCCTTCTTCTAAAACGTTTAAAACGAAGCGATCGCCAACGTGCATCAAAGATTCAATTGCCCGATCTTTGGATACTGCGATCGCTACTCCTAAAGGCTCAAGACTCGCTTGTGTCACCCAAGAAGCAAACATTGCGCTCTGAATTTCTCCTTTTTTGGCGGTGATAATATACAATCCTGTGCTAATCCGCCCTAAAGCTTTTTCTAGCTCGCTATTGATAGATTTGATTTGTTTTATGGTGCGATCGCGGGTCAACCATTGACCCATATCTGTCCCCGCTTCATCACAAAGCTGTTCCGTTGCTTGAGTAGGAATTTCTTTAACTAAGATAGGAGGAAAACCTTCAGTTAATCCCAGTTCTTGAAACTTATTCCGTAAAGGATAAACAGGTTCATCTTCTCCACCTCCTGACTCTAATAAACCAATTGTCTGTTTCTTGTTAACAGCAGCTAAAATTGTACTTAAAGCAGCTTGAGCCATCACCGAAGATTGGGCTGGCATTGCAATTACCAAACCAGAAGCTTGTGCAACTAATTCTCGAACTTCTTGAGGCTCGGCACTATTAAGTTCTACTAATTCTACTGCTACGCCAGTTTTCGCGCATCCATGAGCTATGGTACGAACTAAATGCTCGCTATGCCCGTAATCTTCAACATAAAATAGAGCTACTAATGTCTCTGCTTTTGCTTGTTCTAAACTCCAGTTTTGATAGCGTCCGAGCCATTCGGAGATATAGTGTTGCAATAAAGGGCCATGTCCCGTAGCAACTGTGACTATTTCTAACTTTTCAATCCGCTTTAAAGCTGCCAAAACAGATCGGGCATTGGGACCCATGAGACAATCATAGTAATAGTGAAAATCTTCTTCTATTGAAGTAATATTTTCATCATAAGTGTGGTCATCACAGTAGTGCATCCCAAACACATCGCAAGTGTAGAGAGTGCAAGTTTTGTGGTCATAAGTCAAGATTGTATCAGGCCAGTGTAAGTTAGGTGCAGAAATAAATTCTAATTCGTGTCCATTGCCTAAATCTAATCGCTCTCCACTTTTCACCTGCATTGATTTAAAAGGCTGGTGAACCATATTTTCTAAAAATTGAATAGCTACCTTAGCACCGACAACAGTAATGGAGGGAGCTAATTGCAAAATATTTTTTACTAATCCACTATGGTCGGGTTCCGTGTGGCTGATAATTAAGTAATCTATTTTAGCCGGATCAATTAATCCCACCAGTATCTCAAAATATAATTCCTCAAACTTGCGGTGAGATGTGTCAACTAAGGCAATTTTTTCTCCCTGAATTAAGAAAGAATTATAGGTTGTACCATTCCGTAAACCAAACTCGATATCAAAACGTTCTCGATCCCAGTCGAGACAACGGATAGCAGTCGTTTGAGGAGCAATTTCAACAGTTTGAATCGTCAAACGTCCTGGATTGGGAATAACTTGAGTAAGCTGTGTGAGTGCAACCATTTATTTTCTCCAAAAATAATATTATCTGGAGCGAGTGTTATGTTTCTATATTTACCTGAAACACTCAATTAGTAAAATGCCAATTTCTAAAGATAACCATCAGAAAGATTTATTGCTCATTTTGATTGACTTACCATTGAATTACTCAATGTTTATCATTACTTTTATGTTCAATAATGAAGGTGAGAGAATATAAATTCTAAGTTAGAATGTTTACGCATGTCGTTAACCTTTATTGCTCCTCCTCTACAACAAATCAACAGCGAAATCGCCCGTCACGCAGGTGTTGAACTCTATGTGCTGCGCTTGGATCTCATGCACCCGTGGGTTAACGGCAACAAGTGGTACAAGCTGAAATACAATCTTTTGGAGGCCAAGGAGAAAAATTTCACAACGCTGCTTACTTTTGGCGGCGCTTATTCCAATCACATCTATGCAACTGCGGCGGCTGGTAATCTTTTCGGTTTTCGCACCATTGGTGTAATTCGTGGCGAGGAGAGATTACCGTTGAATCCCACACTGAGTTTTGCTGTACAACAGGGTATGCAGCTTGCGTATCTGAACCGGGAGATGTATCGACAGCGCAACACACAAGCGTTAGAGGAATATCTGCGACAACGTTTCGGCGAGGTGTTTATTATTCCCGAAGGCGGGAGTAATTTAAATGGTGTGCGCGGTTGCACAGAGATAATTGATCGTGCGATGCCTACGGCTGGCTACGCCTACGCATTTGATCGTATATGCGTAGCCTGCGGTACAGCTACCACAATAGCAGGTATTGCGCTTTCGTTGCATGAAGGACAAAGAGCGATCGCTTTTCCCGTTCTAAAAAATGGAGCATTTCTCGCCCAAGAAATCGAAAGTTTATTGACAAATTACCTCGCCTCTGATTTACCATCACCATATAGTTCTCCCGCTTCCTGGGAATTGGTATGTGATTACCACTTCGGCGGCTATGCAAAGGTAAACGACGAGTTGCTAGTTTTCAGCCAACAGTTCAGCGAGGAACATGGCCTACCCCTTGATTACGTATATACCGCCAAAATGTTTTACGGAGTGATGGATTTACTACAGCAGGGATTTTTTAGTAAAGGCAATTCCTTACTACTGGTACACACAGGAGGCTTACAAGGCAACATTGGCATGGAAGAAAGATTGCAGAGAGTTTCTAAAATCTGAGTTGCCACTTAATTAAATATCAGTTACCCTTGTATGGAATTTTACTAAAACAAGTAAAATTCACACACCGTTCTTGATATTTACTCAACGTTAGGTATGGTTAATTCTATGTTTACATCTACTGAACGTATTAAACCGGATGCTCAGAGTATTCCTCTCTATTTGGAAAATCTTCTCTCACATAAGTATCAAATTCCAACTTTTCAAAGAGATGTTGTCTGGGAGAAAGAGAATGTAAAAAAACTTTGGGATAGCATTTATAAGTTTTATCCTTTAGGAAGTATTCTAATTTGGAAAACTAATACAAAGCTAGAAAGTCATAGAGAAATAGGTGGTATAAAATTTGCTGAGAATTTTTACTCTAATGAATATCAGTATATTTTAGATGGACAACAAAGAACAACTTCTTTATTAACATCAATACATGGGGGTAAGATTGCTAATAACGAAAATTTTGATCCAACACTATATATAGATTTGACTATTGAACTTACTGATGCAACTGATGACACAAGCTATGCAAAAAGGTTTTTGTTTTGGGACGAAATCGATGATAGATATGGTCAGCTAAAAGCAAATATTGGAAAAAAACAACGTTATCAAGATAAACTAATTGTCAGGTTAATAGATATAATTAAAGACCGTGGGGAAATAGAAAGAAATATTTATGTAAGTGTTAATGGACAATTCGATCATCGTTATATGCAACAATTTAGGAGAATTAGGGAAGTTTTGGCTAGTTACAAAATTTCCTTTATTGAGTTAAGAGGTATTGAAGTTGCGGAAGTTTGTCAAATATTTGAGCGGATTAATCAAGCTGGCAAACCCTTGGATATCTTTGATATTGTGGTTGCGAAGACTTTTCGCTCTGAAAATAAGACAAATAATATCTCTGGGTTCTATCTTCGGGAATTATTTGATAAATTTAAAAAAACTATTTCTAGTAGTCAATATGCCAGTATTGATAATTGGACATTGCTCCAGATGCTAGCAGTAGTGGTAAAACTTGAATTTCCCGAAGCTGGGATACAAAATATTACTGATATGTATCTTAATAAGCTAAAAACAGAACATATTGAAGCTATATGGTCTAATTTTAAAATAGCCGTTGCTAAAACTTTTGATTTCTTTGATAATATTTTGCATATTAAAGGTGGAAGATTAATCCCTTACCGATATTTATACCTGACTATTACAGCATACTTTTATCGGAATGATAAACCTGATTATAGTTTTTTAAATAAATATTTTTGGTATTATAGTTTTCATAATGCAGAATTACTAACAAACACTACTCACCTCTGGGAACATATATACTTTGTTAATCACCAAAAGGCTAATAGTACTTACTCATTCAATCAATTTGATATTGATAAGAATTCGATAAGAAAATCTTTCTACAGTTATAGAGGTCGCTTATCCAGAGCAATACTATCACTTTATGCAAACCACAAGCCGCAAGATTGGGCAAAACCTTATAGAGATATTTTGTCTGATGTTTATTATTTGCTAACAGATAAGCCTAACTTACACCATATCTTTCCAGTTAACTTTATTAAACAGAGTGGTATTGCTAGTCAAATAGAATGTGACAGCTTGATGAATATTGCCTATCTATCTCAAATAACTAATTTGAAAATTAGCGATAAAAATCCATTAGATTATCTCAAAGAATATGACGAGCCTGATTTAGAGGTAGTCCTACGCTCTCATCTTATACCGACAATTATTCTTGAATGGTCAAGAGCCGATGCACTTCCTGAAAACGCCCTAACAATTTTTATTGAAGAAAGAGTAAATCTTTTATTAGAGGCTTTGAGGCTAAAGTTAGAAGGAATTGAATTTAACGTTTTTGATATGGGCGATCGCACAGATAATATATATCCCTAAATAAAAGATAAAATATAGCGTTCTGCAATTGAGAACGCTATATTTTGATAAATTCTGTTAAGATAATATGAATTTAAATTGAAAATTGCTAGTTCTTAAAATCAGGCATGGAGATTTGCTTGTTCGTGCAACCAAGGATCTACAGGTTGTCCATCTTTGCGGCGCAATTCAATTTCCACTACCATCACTTCTTTAGAACCAGGAGGCGCGGGTTTTTTATGGAAAAGAATGTCATAATCTTCTGGATTGTGTTTGCGTTCTTTCAACCATTCCTGTACCTTGGTTGTGGCAAAAAATGATTGCCCTTGCTCAAACATTCGGGTAATCTGCAATTGCAGTGTATAAGGATTTATCCGACCCATTTTTTACCGCCTTTGTTAAGTTAATTCTAGGACGAGTAATCTGCTTACCCTAGATAATCTAATGTTAGTGCGAAGTCCGCACATCTGACACTTTGCATACTGCTATCTGTAGAAACAAAGCCCGAGCCTAGTTCGATGAATGCTCTGATAAAACGCCAATTTTCCTGCAATCTGTCTTCTAGAGGTTGATAAATTATTATTTGTGCTACTTGGTTTTCACCTAGTAATGTTATAATAGTATCTCCCAAAAAATGTTAAAAACTTGACTGCACTCCACGACTGAAATTGTCCGTACAGTAAGGGCGAGGGAACGGATTAGTTAAGGATTGTTCAGCATTTCCCACTGCCTCTACAACATTTCACTACTTAATTCTGTTATAGATTGGAGAGAGGCACGCCGCTTCAAAAACTGACCAACAGACTGAGATGGTTGTTATGAAGAGCAAAAATCAAGCTGTTTTCGCTTTAATTGTAAAAAGCACCATTGTCTTTTTACCCTTACTGCTGTCCCCTGGAATTGCCAGTGGACAATCTGCATCATCACCTTCGCCAGCACTAACTCCTGCTTTGGTGTTATCAAATCAGGAACGGGAAGAATTAACGCGGCTACGAGCAGAAAAGCGAATTCAACAGCAAGTCCAATCTGATTTTAATAGCGCTTTTAGCCAGACAACTATCTTACTAAATGTCTGGCTAGTTATATTAAGTCTATTTCCAGTCGCAATCATTGTTTTATTTTGGCTTCTGCGACGGGTGGTAATCCGTGAAATTGTTGATAGAGCAATGCAACAACTACAGGGAATAGAAAAATTACAAAATCAGCTAGCCACCGTTAAACAAGAGGCTGAAAATATTATTCAAGAAGCTAAAAAAATAAATTATGAATTAGAACAGGAAACGGTTAATTTACAAGAACAGATTAAAAAGGAACAAAAAAAATATTTATCAAACCTTACATCTGAACTAGATTTAGCTAAAGCACAGGTATTAAGTAGATTAGAAACTGAACTGAAAAAATCTCAAGAGAATATACAAACTTTAGAGTCACAATTCGCTTCTGTTCTATCTAAGTTAGAGTTTGATATTCAACAACAAAGAGATATAGGACTGGATAATATCGGAAAATTAGCATCTGTCATGGCAGAGGAACTGTCTAATTTAAAGTTAGGCGTGCAACAACAGCAAGAACTAGCCGTTGGTGATTTAGAAGTATCAATGTCGGAGTTCACATCTCAACTTTCAAGATGGCAGTCTGATGCTCAAAAGCAAAAGGATATAGGTATTGAAAGTTTAACAAAATTGCAGTCAGAATTTGCGGAAGAATTATCAAAATTACAGGTAGATGCTCAGAGAGAAAAAGATATAACACTTGAGAATTTAGGAAGATTTGATAAAAAATTTAAATTTCAATTATCTGAATTACAGGTAGATACTCAGGAACAAAAGAATCAAATTGTTGAGGTTTTAGCAGCATTGCAGTCAGAATTCGCCGCTCAACTATCTGAATTACAATTAGATGCTCAAATACGCAAAGAGCTAATCATTGAGAATTTAGAAAAATCTAGTTCTGAGTTTACTTCGCAATTCTCCGAATTAGAATTTAATGCTCAACAACAAAAGATTCTAATTTTTGAGAAGTTAGAAAAATTAGAAAGTGAGTTTGTCTCCCAACTTTCTGAGTTACAATTGGATGCCCAAGAAAGAAAGGATCTTATTCTTCAAGAACTAACTGAAATTACACGTCAATCTATCTTAGAGGCGGTGAATTCTGAAGTTGACGTTGAAATGACACCTGCATCCATTCCAGAGGTTGTGAATTCTGAAGTTGAGGAAGAAATACACCAACAGCCACAAGAACCAGAATTCACTGCTGATGAGTATGTAAAACAGGGAGATGAGCTATTTTTCCAAAGATGCTATGAAGATGCGATCGCAGCTTACAACCAAGCAGTTAAAATCCAAGCTGATGAACCTGTGACTTGGTTAAAACGAGGTCTAACTCTAGGGAGATTGAAACGCTACAAAGATGCAATCGCATCATACAATAGAGCTATTGCGATTCAACCAGATTATCATCAAGCTTGGTGCGATCGCGGCGTTGCTTTTGGTAACTTACAACAGCATCAGCAAGCCTTTGACTCATTTGACAAAGCTACACAAATCAAGCCTGATGATGCAGTTGCTTGGTTGAATCGCGGTCTTTCCCTAGTAGCATTAGAACAATATGAAGAGGCAATAGCGTCTTTTGAGAAAGCGCTGGAATTCCAACCCAATTCTCCCAAAATCTGGGATAAACGCGGTTATACCTTGGTAAGATTGGGACGCGATGATGAAGCGATCGCTAGTTTTAACAAAGCCTTAGAAATTAACCCAGATTATGACAGTGCCTTTTATAACAAAGCAGCCTGTTACGCACTGCAAAGACAAGTTGAACTATCTCTGTTAACTTTACAACAAGCAATTGAACTTAATCCCAGGTATAAACAAGACGCAGTAACTGACCTAGATTTTGATGATATTGCCGATGATGAGCGCTTCAAGCAGTTAGTTGCACAATAAAAATCTAGAAGGCATTGGGCATTGAGAAAACACTTTCTTTATCCCCCTCATCCCCCCACTCCCCCACTCCCCCCAACTGACGGATTCTGTTCCCCAGACATCGCTTTGAGTTTAGATGTAAAAGATTCAGAGCGATCGCTTTTTTCTGGCGTAAATTGCCCGATTGGGGCATGAATAGCAGCAGATGGGAGCAGCTTTGGCTGTCGTTGATGAGGAATTGGTGATGGTGAAGGCGGTGGACTTTCTTGTGAAGTTTGCCTTTGGCTAACAGCAGACGATAGCTCAAGGGTTGCCGAAGAGGCAAATTTCCTAGAAAGCACAGACTTTAAGACAGTTTTATTATCTCCATCTTCTTGCTGCCCCTCTTCGTCACTCAAAGATGTTTTTTGTTCGGAACTTTTCAGTTGTAGAGTTGCAGTATTGCTGTGTTGATAGCCGTTGCGAATCTTAGCAGGTGGTAATTGAGGACTCGTGACTTTCTCCACAATAGGATTTTTATTCGCTGGCGGTAGGACTGGCGCAGGGGATGAGGTTAAACTTTGGGGAAATTTGCTACAAATCATCCGTTCAAATTCCATGTTGAAATGATATGTAGCTTGATCCCGGCGCTGCCAAAATACTAAAATTTGCTGCACGGAAACAGCTTTATAACGACCTTGATATAGTGCCTCAATCACTGCCAGGTGTAGCCAATTAAGCGGGTATTGCGTTTGCCAACGCTCAACTAGCTCATTGGCAGTATAGCCACTGAGATCGAAACTATAGTTAATTAATAAAGCGATCGCCAGGTTGGCAGAAGTATCTGGAAGTGTTGTTAACATGGGGCTATTAGCTTTAGGCAATAGGTCTAAGATTTTTCACCCATCGCATATTAGCCTAACGTGCTTTTAACTACATGGTTTTTTTTCCACGAGTACCAAGCCGATAAGCAGTGTTTCCTATTTTACTTGTCAACTTCTAGAATGCAACCCTACATAGACTGATTTAGTCGCAGATGTTTGCCTAATGGCTACTAATGCCTAATAAACCATTGCTGCAATGCCGGACGTCAAGATGCAAGCAGTTTTGGAACTGGACTAGTTGACAAATGTTCTTCATGGTGCAGTAGTGGCAACAGCTTCTCTGGCATAGTCGGGAATGGTATGGCGGCTATAAACTTTTAAAATATCCCTATCAACAGCTGGAAGTCCCACTCCGTTTACTAGCGAGACAATCACCTGTAGCCGTTGGACATTTTGTTCGGGGCAAAAAGTGTGTATAACCCGCACAACTCTTGGAGACGCTGCACGTAGCTTGCTTCCACGAACTGGTACGACAGAGCGTGACCATCCTAGACATGTCTAAATCTGCCAACAAAGCCACCGCTAGCCGCAATTTAGATAGCGCTATAAGCCCAAAAATCCTTGGGTACATCAGTAAAATCAGGTGCTGAGATTTTGGGAAATGGGTTAAAAGCGAATTTAATTACGAATTACGAATTTGGTTATACCAATTTGAAAAATGATTGCGATAGATGGACAGAGAAAACCCAGATACAGTAAGCGGTTTCCAATCCAAAATCTAAAATCTAAAATTCAAAATCGTATTACATATTTTCATCCAGGATTGTTCCTTCTATATTGGCTCCATCCAAATTTGCTCCGCTCAAATTTGTCTGGTTCAAATCTGCTTGAGTGAGATTTGCTTGGGATAAATCGGCTACAGTTAAGTCTGCACCACTCAAATCGGCTCCATCTAAATTCGCCCCTATCAAACTAGCTTCCTGCAAATCCGCTTCGCTCAAGTTAGTTTCAATCAGTTTAGCAACCGTCAAATCAGCCTGATTCAAATTAGCTCCTTCCATTGCTGCTCCGTCCAAAATAGCTCCATCCAAGATAGCTCCGCTTAAGTTACTACCACTGAGGTCAGCATTGCTCAAATCCGCTCCATTTAAGTCTGCCTCAATCAAACTGGCTTGGGCTAAATTAGCGTGACTTAGATTAGCTCCATCTAAAATTGCTCTATCTAAAATTATGCCATTGAGATTAGCTTCCCTTAAGTTTGCTTCGCTCAAATTGACACCAGTAAAGTCTCTGACACCTGCGGCATAGTTTTTCAGGAGTTGATCTGCTTTCATATCTGTCGCTGTGTTAAGGAACGTTTAATTAATATTCAGCTTACTCAGACAGGCAGTAAATCCCCAGCACGCGCCACGGAGGATTGGTGTGGTGAATCAAACCGGAGTGAATATCGAATCACTTTTATCTAGATTAGCCATCCTCAACTACTAGCGCTACTACCTAGAGTTGTGATTTTTTTCATACTTGGGAGGGATGTTGAGGTATTTAATTAAGCATTAGTGCAAAGCGATCGCTATACTCAATTGTGGTGTTCATCTGGCAAAGGTTATGGCAAAATCAATTCGTATTCTTTTGCAGACTACAATTCCGACAACTGAAGATGACTGGAGCATTTTTCGTTTCTCGATGTTACAAGATTACTTAGCATCGATTAAAGACGAAGTAGGAAACTCGTTATTTGAAGTTACCGGACGCGATTACGAATCAGATGCAGTAGGCAATGACCCAGTTTTAAGTAGTCTCGACAAATCAGATTTTGATGAACTTTGGCTATTTGGCTTAGAGGTGAATAAGGGTTTAACCGAAAAAGACATTGCCGGAATTAATGCTTTTCGGCAACGCGGCGGCGGTATTTTGACAACACGCGATCATCAAGATATGGGCTGTTCGATGTGTGGTTTAGTTGACATTGGTGATGTCCACTATTTCAACACCAAAAATCCCGATCCCGATGAATCGCGCTGGAGCCGAGATGACTCATACACAACTTATATATCCTGGCCTAACTATCATTCTGGAGCTAACGGCGATTATCAAAAGATTACAATTATTGAACCCATTCACGAACTTTTAAAAAATCCCAATTCCCTTTCGGGAAGTATCGAATTTTTTCCAACACATCCCCATGAAGGCGGTATTGGCGTGCCTTTGGGCAATGCTAATGCGCGGGTAATTGCTTTGGGTAAAAGTTTAGTTACAGGTCGTAACTTCAATTTGGTTGTTGCCATCGAGCATCATCAAGATGAACAAGGGAATATACTAGGACGAGCAGTAGCAAACTCTAGCTTTCATCATTTAGTAGATTACAACTGGGATATTAACAAAGGCTGTCCTACTTTTGTAGATGAAGCACCAGGAGATGGCATAAAAAAAGAGCCACGCGCCTTAGAAGATATCAAAACTTATGTGCGTAATGTCGCTTTCTGGCTAGTAAATTGATTTTAATTGAGCCATTATCCCGTGAGACTAATAGTCTGTCAAGTTAGTTTTGATGGTTGGTAGTAAGCACTTTAGTGCTTAAAAATCAGGATTAAAGTGCTTACTACAAACTTGTCCAATACAGACCTAATGCTACAATGGTTGGGGTTTACGTTTCCCCACCAACCACTACATCTCGAATTCGGAGACTAGGTCCACCACAACCCACTGACAAACCGTTTTGCCCTCCTTTACCACAACCGCCAGATTCATCCCAGTAAAAATCATCACCAATTGCCTCAATATCCGCTAAAGTTTGGAATACATTTCCCGAAAGCGTTACATCCCGCACAGGTTCAGCAATTTTGCCGTTTCTAATCATCCACGCTTCCCCAGCACTAAAGGTGAACATTTCCCCATTCGTCATCCCACCTAACCAATTACGGGCATAAACTCCTTCTTTGATATCGGTGAATAAGTCTTTGACTGGTGTTTTACCTCGTTCAATCCAGGTATTTGTCATCCGCACAATGGGAGCAAAGTGATAATTGAGACAGCGTGCGTTGCCCGTAGGCGCTTCCTCCAATTTGCCTGCGGTTTCACGAGAATGTAAACGTCCAACTAAAACTCCATCTTTAATTAGTTGAGTAGTAGTAGCAGGCGTGCCTTCATCATCGTAAAAATAGCTCCCGCGATGTCCCTCTGGGGCAGCGCCATCAAAAATTTGCAGTTCTTCTGGGCCAAACCGCCGTCCAATGGTCATCACTTCCAACAGATCGGGGTTTTCATAAGCCATATCGGCCTCAGAAAGATGTCCAAAGGCTTCGTGGACAAACAAACCCGTGAGAATTGGGTCAATGACTACGGTATAAGTATTGCCTTTGACCGATGGCAGAGATAAAGCTGCGATCGCTCTTTGAGCTGCACTTTTTACCTGTTCATCTAAATCAGTTAAATCTTCATAAGCTTTGCGAGAGCCAGTAGTTTCCCGTCCAGTTTGTACGGTTTCACCATTTCTGGCGGTAGCCGCAAAGCGCATTTCCATATCCACCCAAGATTGCTCGATCAAAGTGCCTTCTGAGGTAGCTATGATCACTTTTTGGGCGCTGTCACCATAACGCACCGAGGTAGTGGTAATCCGGCGATCAACGCTTTTGAGCAATTCAGTATAGCGATCGCACAATTGTTTTTTCTTAGAGAGTGGGATTTTTCGAGGATCAGTGCCTTTTAGGGGTAGAATGCATACTGCTTGCACGGGGTCAATAGGTGCAAGTAAAGTTTCTTCATCACCAACCATCCGAGCAGCAGCGATCGCTTCTTCTATCCGATCCGGAATTGTCGCCAGTTGGTTAAAGCAGCTCAAACCCCATCCACCTTTATAACAAGCGCGAATATGTCCACCAATGGAGATGCCAACGCTTAGGGTTTCTACCTTGTCGCCACGCAACAAGATATCAGTCCCTTCTGCTTCTTCAAGGCGAATCATCAGATAATCTACACGCTCACAGTAGCGGGCGATCAGGTCAGAAAGTAAATTTTGTGCGTCAGCAAGTGTAGTCGGCATTTCCAATTAGTAACAATGACTAACTGCATTTATTTTGCAATTAATTGGGGAATATCTGCTACTCAATATTATGAGGTGACTGGGGACTAGGAATTGGGTACTTGGGACTGAGGACTGGTGAGTGGGAACTGGGTAATAAATAAATTTGTCTCCAATCCCTAATCCCTAATCCCCAATCTTTAGTTACGGTGGGTAAGAACTCAATGATGTGCTAAGGTTATTAGGTGAGAATAAAATTCGGTTACAGCGTTTGTTTTTAGTATTGACAGGCTTTTCCCTTTTGGTCTTAACAAGCTTGTCTCCGAAATCTAAATCTCTACACACCTATGATTTTGGAGATAACGCATGTCAATTTATGTAGGTAATCTATCCTACGAGGTCACACAAGAAGACCTCACATCTGTTTTTGCCGAACATGGTTCTGTAAAACGGGTTCAGTTGCCTACCGACCGCGAAACAGGACGTCCACGCGGCTTTGCTTTCGTAGAGATGGGTACAGAAGCTGAAGAAACAGCTGCCATTGAAGCTCTTGATGGTGCTGAGTGGATGGGACGCGACCTGAAAGTGAATAAGGCTAAACCCAAGGAAGATAGAGGTGGTTCCTTTGGTGGCGATCGTCGCGGCGGCGGTGGCGGATACTCTCGAGGAGGAGGAGGACGCTACTAAGCTTTAAGATCAAAAATTAAGTTTTAACGTCTTTAGGGCAGAATCATTATCTGCCCTTTTTGCGCTCCGGTCTACTGGATAGCTTAAAATTGCCCAGTACCAATTAAATAGGAGATGAAAATGACCCAAGTATTTGTGGGCGAAAATGAAGGAATTGAGTCAGCTTTACGTCGATTTAAGAGAGAAGTTTCCAAAGCAGGTATTTTTCCAGACATGAGAAAGCATCGTCACTTTGAAACGCCTTTGGAAAAACACAAGCGCAAAGAAGTTGCAAGACACAAACAACGTAAGAGAAATTTCCGTCCCAATTGAAAACAAGTGATACCTACGGTAAGCTACACTAAAGCATTCTCTGATTAGATTCTTAGCTGTCGAAGAGGCGATCGCTTTAATCCTGCATGTAAATCTAAAGGTAGGTTTTGGCAAAGGCATTACTGATTATACGATGGGTATTTAAATAACGGTGTGTCCCCCAACTGCAAAAAACTTTTGATTGTTACTTCCAGGGTGGCGATCGCTACGCTGACTTTACTAATTAAAATTTTGCTGAAAAATTTATTTTTAGCATTCCCTTAGTAGTCTACAAGACTTTTGAAGTTTCTGTGTTGGAAAGTTGAGCCAGGACTTTGGGCAGGTAATACTCAAATTCTAACCCTTCTGCGTCAGGAGAAGGGTAGGAAGTAGCATGGAAAACCCCAATTGGTTGCAATACTGCTCGGTTAAGGGAAAATAGATGGTGGAATAAAGAATACTTTGTTCGCGTGTACCATACGGACTTTCAATGCCAGATAGTTGACTCTGACATTATTTCTAGAGCCGAACTCCTACAACAAGCCATTGCGACTTTACAACTCTCTATTCAACAAATTCAGGCTTCAGGGGAAGTAGCACCACCTGATTGTTGTGTTTTGCGTTACCAAGCACGCGGAAATAAGCAAGCTTATTAGTACTATAAATTACACGCGACCAAACCAATTTTTTCCACAACTCAACCCAAAAAATTGAGCAAGTACAAGCATTTGGGTAAGGCTGGAAGCCCTGCTCATATTAATGCTGTCCTCTCCGTAGCTAGAAGAACCCAAATCGATCACTTAAGTTCGTGCATCTACTGCAACGCTCGTGAAATCAGCTTTTAAAAAATAAGTTTTTCTGTTGTTTTAGGAGTATATTGCAGAAAAAACAAAAGCCTTCTCATTATCATTTTTTGAGAAGGCTTGAGTTGAATTAAAAATCCTGGCATCGAGCTATTTTTGCGTAGGGCTACCCCTAAACTATCGTGGCCGCAGCAGCGTTTCACCTCTGAGTTCGGGAAGG
>NZ_JBALCW010000101.1:0-110040 GCF_036917635.1 Nostoc sp. | reverse complement strand
GGGTCATACAATAAAGCTGCTGGGATTGTTTTGCAATATACATTTTGGCAGTTTTTGACCCCTCTTTTTTAAGGTCTTGTGAGAAATCCGGGTATTAGACTGCTGGGCGCTTCAAGTCTTCACTTTGCGTGTTGAAGGCTATTTTCTCAGCTATGTGGCATTAGGGAATGGTCAGTATCGTCCCAACTTGAAGCTGATTAGGGTCGGGGCCAATCACGGCTTTATTAGCATCGTAGATTTTTCTCCACGATTGTTCACTACCATCTCCATAAAATTTTTGGGCGATCGCAGAGAGAAAATCACCTGGTTGTACAGTATAGGTTTGACTACCAGGATGATTACCTGCTCCATTATCTAAAACTGCCGTGACGGACTTTACACCTAAATTAATAGCTTCGCTGTTGGTATCAACAAAAATATCAATCTTGTTACCTATAATTGCTGTACCCGTATCTAGCGCTGCGGCTTCAATCTGGTTTCCATCCCAAAGTATCAAAGTAAAGTTTGTTTTTAGGGCAATAACATTTGGATCTACAGCACACTGTAGAAGCCCTTTACCACTAAGTGCTTCACTTAATGTAGATGCAAAAATGCCAGTTGCAGGTGCGTGTCCAAGTGTTTCTTCTCTGCTGTAAAATGTAGCTTGTAGATTCAATTGAGTAGACATAATTTTCTCCTAAGTTAACTTTGTACAATGGCTCAATCGGTGTTCTAGCACGAGAGGTTCTCGCCTGAGATAACACCCAACACGTCAGCAAACTTTTGGTATTCTATTTTATGTTGAGCCTGCAAAATCTGCTCCTACTTCCCAGATTCGATACCACCATTAATGATGTTGATGGTCATTTTTATAACCCTTTGTTAGTAGGAGTTTTAGAAATTGCATGACAGTTTATATTACGCTTGCTACTTTTTCCTCTTTAAGTAAGCAGACAGAATTAATTACAATACTGATTCCTTGCTAGGGAAATATTTCAGCCTAAAATTGGTGTATTTAATTCTGTCCAACTACTAAAACTTACACAGGAATATTAAGTGTTTGACCAAGTTGTAAGCTTGTAGGGGAAACACCAGGATTAGCATCTTGAATTTTTCTTGCCAGTCTATCGCTGCCATCACCATAATAGGCTCGTGCAAGCTCAGAAAATGTATCCCCCTCTCCTACGCGATGTGTGCAGGCAGGAGTACCTTGTTTTGTAGACATATTTTTTCCTTGTTTTTGATTGCTAAGTTGTCTTGAACAGAAAGTAGCAATTTACTTGCATCTTTCTGTTTTTTGGGAAAGGCAAGGTTTAGCTTGTTTAAAACTTTCGCTCTTTCTTAATATCAATCCTATTCTTTCCTAATTAGTTTGATAATTAAATAATTTTAGGTATTTATAAAAGCAATAATTAATTATTTTTAGATATAAAATTTTATTTGTGTTTATATATGGTGTCAATACTGCTCGGTTTTTGGATTTTTCGATAGTGTTTTACACCTGTAGAGACGCGAAATTTCGCGTCTCTACACAAGGTTTTTGGTCTTATCCGAGCAGTATTGATATATGGTGTAGTTTTTTTAACATGATAAATAGAGGAATGTAAAAACCTTTATGAAAAAGCAGCAGTGAGTAACGGCTGAAACAATTACTCACTGCTACAATAATTTACATTTTAGTAAATCTACTTTTTTTAGCGATTGATAATTGAGGCAATTGTACGATTTTATTTAGGTTTGTGTGGAGTTATAAGTTCCTTGACAACGCTGTGATTCTCTCCAAGCACGGGGAGTAATTTTATAGTAATCACGAAACTGACAGTAAAAATGGTTAATATTTTGATAGCCTACTTTTAAAGCAATCTCATCAACGGAGTAATTAGTTTCTAAAAGCAAAGTGCTTGCTTGGGTTATCCGACGCTGAATAATCCAATTATTGACTGTTTTACCGGTAAGTCTTCGCACTAAGTCGGTTAAGTAAGCTGAAGAATAACCAACTGCTTGAGCTACTTCTTTCAAACTAATACTTTGATGATAATTTAATTCAATGAACTCAAATATCTTACGCAGCCGAGGAATAGATGGAAATATGGACTCTTGAGTATTTGATTTTTTACTTTCGGTGATAGTAGAGAATTTTTCATTTTTTAGATGAACATTAATAAGACCATTTTCTGTGATGCTCACCTCAAAGCCTGCTGTATATAAACATTTAATTAAGAGGCTTTTGGTTTTATTTTCAGCATCGTTTACTAAAATATCTGTCATTTTATCTCCTAATATTTAATAGATTTATTAATTTATATAATTTCATTACTTCAAATCTATTCTCTTTCAATTTTTAGGGTTAAAAAAAGCTTATTAATTGATAAGTCAAATAATCCCTTTGAACTCTGAATTTATAGGTGTACTTGACAAGCAACAAATAACTGAGGAGCGGTGTGAATTTAAGATAGTCATAAGGATTTGGGAAAAATCAGGTTTTTGGATGGTGGCGAGTGGTGAACCAATAGCCAAGATTAATTCTCCAGAATAGCGATCGCAATCTGGGACAAATGCTATAACCCAATACGCTTGGGTTGAACGGTTTAACATTCGTGTTACCCGATAAACCCGGAAAAATGTTGGGTTTCGTTTCTCAACCCACCTACGCAGTTTAAGGTTTTTGGTTCTAACCCAAGCGTATTGCGCTATAATCCTTATTCTTCCATTCCGTCTTTTTTCTTTAGAAAATCAGCGAACTAGAAGTATTAAATGTTTTTTACATTTCAAAATCTGACTTATTTCGACCAGGTAGAGCATCAGGAGTATAGATTGGTGCTTGAGCGTTCACACGTCCGACGATCACAGTCCCTACGCCACATAGAATTAGTATTGCTTGCCCAGCATCGTCAACGGTGATTTCATGAGCCTTGATATCCTTCAC
Organism: Nostoc sp.; assembly: GCF_036917635.1. Lineage (GTDB taxonomy): Bacteria > Cyanobacteriota > Cyanobacteriia > Cyanobacteriales > Nostocaceae > Nostoc. The sequence goes on along the minus strand of NZ_JBALCW010000101.1, from coordinate 107,135 downwards.
AGCAAGTGGAACTAAAGATGCTACTCCTGCTAAGACGGCTCCCCAAAATGTTCTACTAGCAAATATACTTTTTGCTTCTGGTTTATCAGAGTCAATTGGTTGATTTGAAGTGCTCATAATCGATTATTTCAGGTGCTAAAGGATGAGTTGATGAGTCTCCGATTTGTGTGATATAATTATTGGTTTGCTTTATTCAAATTATCATGTTTGAGCCAAGCAACTTGCGCGAAAATAGATAAACAGTTAGTAATAACTACCGGGTATCTTATTTCTCTGCAAGTCCCTATTTACTTTTTCTTTCTATCTTTAATATTAAATAGATTTTATTCAAGATAAAATCCATAAATCTCATATTAATTTCATTAATATAAGTTTGCAACCTCATAGAAAACATATCTTAAAATTAATGATAATCATTATTATAAGTGAGCAACTAGTACCGCAACGCCAAATTAAAAATTCAAAATGACAACAGCATAAGGTTTCCAGAAATTTGAAATGTTTTTTTATTTACGCCGTGCTGTATTAGCTCCGACGAGAATTGAGGTAGAATCAAATTGATATAAGGAAAAATTTTCTATATCTTTAAGATTTATATCAGGGTTATGCCAAAAAACGGTATTTTGATTATGGGCAGGTCAATTTGTAAGCACGAGATAAGCTTTGATCCGCTATGAACCTTGATTCTCTGATTGAGATAGTAAACCGCAAGTTGATAGAGAGCCAGAATCGCCCTCTCAATTCTACAGAAGTTCTGATTTTTCGGGGCATCTGGGAGTATCAGACCTATGGCAAAATTGCTGAAGAGGGTGGCTATAGTGCTGGATACTTAACTAATGTAGTTGCCCCAGAGTTGTGTAAACGGCTCTCTAATTTGACCGGCCAGCGCGTGACTAAAAAAAACTGTCGTATATTGTTGGAATCTTATGCTGTTGCCCAACCAGTATCGGTAATACAGGCTCAAAGGCATCAGTTCAAAAGAATCTCCTCAGAAACTAGTCAAGAGTATTCACAGTCTTCACTTCCCTATCCTAGTGGTGCGGTTCCGCCTGATTCTCCCATTTATGTTGAACGTTCTTCCATTGAGGAGCAGGTTTATAGAGAAATTAGAAAGCCAGGGGCATTGGTGCGAATTAAAGCTCCCAAAGAAATGGGTAAAACCTCACTACTGCTAAGAGTTCTCGACTATGCAAAGTATGAGGGCTACCGTACCGTTAGCTTAAATCTGGAACAAACCGACCAAGTAATATTGAGCGATCTGAATCGTTTTTTGCGCTGGTTGTGTGCCAACGTTACTAGTCAGCTTCAGTTAGAGCCGAAATTAGATAAATATTGGGATGAGGATATTGGTAGCAAAGTTAGCTGTAGTTTGTATATCAGAAATTATTTACTAGAGCAAATAGATTCTCCTTTGGTTTTGGCATTGGATGAGGTAAACCAGATTTTTGAGTATCCCCAAGTCGCTAAAGATTTTTTACCCCTGCTGCGTTCTTGGTATGAAGATGCTAAAAGATTACCTATTTGGCAAAAGCTGCGCCTAATCATAGTTCACTCAACTGAAATTTATGTTCCTCTGCAACTTCAGCAGTCTCCTTTCAATGTAGGCTTACCAATTAAATTAACTAGCTTCAGTTTAGAACAGGTGCAACAGTTAGCCCAGCAATATGGAATTAACTGGACTGATGGGGATGAAGCTAAGCAACTTATGGATATAGTTGGGGGACATCCGGCATTAGTGAACATAGCACTCTACTATCTCAATCGTGGTGAGGTAACTCTCCCACAATTACTAGAAAGTGCTTCTACTTCCACTGGGGTTTATTTTCACCACTTACAACGTCATTGGATAACCTTACAAGAGCAGACTGAATTAGCGATCGCTCTTGCTACTGTCATCAATTCCACTGAACCAATACCATTGGAACCTATTATTGCTTACAAGTTAAGCAGTATGGGGCTGATCAAATTAGATAATAACCAAGCCACACCTAGTTGTCAGTTATATAGACAGTATTTTCAGTCAAAGCTTCTGACTAAATAAAAACAAATATTGGCTAAAAACTGCGGTTAAAGATAATCACTGCTAGATTTGAGTATTTTTTACATAACAAGTATTCTGAAAATGAAGATATATTTTCCTCATATAAAAACTCATATATCTCATATAAAACACTTGTAAAACTCATAAGAATTATAATTATTAAAAAACGTGTATTTTTGGAGATTTTATGTTGCAAACAAATACTAAAAAGATATTATTAATTGTAGTTAAGTAAGTGGGCGCAATCATCACTGGCTCGTAGTTGCGCTTTAGCGCTAAAGCGCAACTACGAGCCAAATACAGAGATTTTACTTTTTGTTACATAGTTTGGTTTTATCTTGCCTACCTACTTAAGCCAATTTAGATTAGCTTTGATAAGCGGCGATCGTTGTTGAGGCTGTTATAAATATCGCTTGGGGGTGAGGGAAAAGATTTAAGCACTCATTGAGATGCTCCCTATACAGGTGACTTTTTCTAGCCTATATTCAGTCACAAATGAATTGTAAATATCTCTCTAATTCTTTCTGCGCCTCTGCATGAGCAATTTACAAAATGAGTGTTTATAAATCATTTATGATTGCTATATATGTTATAAAGCTAAAGCTATAAATCAAAAATCGGTAAATAATAAGTACTTTTTCAACGTAGATAATTATTTCTCAAGTGTACTCTTTCTTCGTTTTCAGGATTGTATAAACTATGAGTGTACCAAACGCTTACAACATTCTTATTCCTCAAAAAAGGCTATCCCAACTAATTGCTCAGTCATGGTTAGATAACAAGCAAATTCCTTTAGCAGATAAAACTTTTTTGAGCGACCAAAAAATTCTATCTAAAGACGAGGCTGAAGTTTTTCGTGTATTTTTAGTAGAAACAAATCAAGTTGAAATAGACGAAATAGATAAGAAAATTTTGATGCCAAATTATCGGCCAGAACCGGAAGTATTGGCAGACCCAGATATAAGAGATTGGCTTTATAATTGGGTTACGAGTAACCCAACACACTCTCCTTGGATAGCGCCGCCACCGCCAAAGTCAGAGGTGAGTACACAGCCAGGAAAACCAATAATTTTCTCCGCACCTAATGAAGAGGAGTTGCTAAATGAAAATACCAGCGAAATCAAAACTTTACAAGTTCCCTTACTACCAACTGTAAAAGTTTTCCAGGGTGCTGATAGCAGCATAATAAAACATGAAAGAGAAGAAGTAGAGTATAAAGAAGAAGTAGTAGAAATAGAACCCTTTAATACTCTCATTCCCAATAAAAGGCTTTCACAGCTTATTGCCAAATCTTGGCTAGAAAATAAGGAAATTAATATCGATAAAGAGTTTCTCCTTAACAATGGAATTATCTCTGAATTTGAGGCTAAATTTCATATTGATATCCATGTTGAGCGAGATTTACCGCCACGTGAATATAAAGGAGGGATAACACCGCAACCAGATGGTTACAAGATAAACGTACCATATCCTCAACGACCTAGTAGTGAGAATTTACCAGAAAATGTTTTAAGAGAGTGGGTAGAAAATGACTCAACTTCTGCTCCTTGGACACCTACAAATGAATGGATTCCTTACACTTGCTGATGCTAAATATAGGAATTAATGTTAATTTTTGAACTTACTTGCGTAGATAAGAAGTGGGGAAGAAGCTTTGTCATCTGCACTAGATTTTTTCAAACATTAAATAGGATTTCTATACTTAATTGCAAGTGATAGTAATAGGGAGGGAATAATATTCTTTTATTCCCTTATTAATCAAATATTTTTTTTTAAATTAAGTAGGTAGACGTAATTAAACATCTATATAAAACCTCACCCTCAATCCCTCTCCGTGAATTTGGAGAGGGAAGCCGGAGGTAGGGTGAGGTTTTATATTTAATTTGACCCACTTACTTAATAAGAATAAAGCGATAAAGCTATTTTTTTTAAATTAATCATTACTATATAAAATTTACACCTAGCTTGAGAGTAGATAAGATGTTAAGTAGACCAAAATTAAAAGCAGGATTTGAATATTATAATTTTATCAACACCGATTCAGAAAATACATTATTACTTTCTGAAAGAAATGCTAATTTTGTCAATGGACATATATATCAAATATTAATGCCATTGCTTAACGGTAAACATACAGTTGATCAAATTATTGACTTGCTAATCCAATCAAATGTATCTGCTAGTGAAATTTATTATGCTCTCATGTTGATGGAGCAGAAGGGATATATTATTGATAGTGATGAATCTTTACCATCTAATTTATCAATATTTTGCCAACATTTAAACATCGATCCACATACTGCTTACCAACGATTACAAACAACTAAAGTAGCAATAAAATCTTTTGGCTCCCATCTTCCTAGTGATGAATTTAGAAAGATACTAGAATCCTTACATATCCAAGTATCATCCACAGCAGGAGATATAGAGGTAGTTTTAACAGATGACTACTTGCAAAATGGTTTAAAAAGTTTCAACGAAGAAGCTTTAAAATTAGCCAAATCTTGGATGTTGATAAAACCTGTAGGCACAATAGTTTGGATAGGGCCGATATTCATTCCCGGTAAAACAGGTTGTTGGCAATGCCTAGCTCAACGTTTGCGAAACAACAAACCTGTGGAAAGGTTTATCGAAAGACATCAAGGAATTTCTACTTCTTTAACCCCTCCTCTCGGTTCGCTTACTGCCACCTCTCAAACTGCGTTGGGAATGGCTGCCACTGAAATTTTTAAATGGATTGTCCAGGGGGAAAATAAACGCCTGGAGGGAATGCTAGTAACCCATGATACTATTTCTTTTGAAACGCAAAACCACGTTTTAGTGAAGCGTCCTCAATGCCCAAGTTGTGGTGATAGAATTGGGTTTAATGCAGAGCCATATCCAATGGTTTTAGGACATCGGCAGAAAAACTTTACATTAGATGGGGGACACCGTTGTTTTTCGCCAGAAGAAACATTCAAGAAATATCAACACCACATTAGTCCCTTAACAGGAGTAGTCAGAGGAATAGGTAAGATAGATCAAAATTCTCATACTTTAATCCATACTTATGTAGCTAGGCATCACTTCGCTACGGTATTTGATGATTTAAATGCTTTACGCCAAAATATTAGCGGTAGAAGTGCGGGAAAAGGAAAAACTGACCAGCAAGGGAAGGTTAGTGCTTTGTGCGAAGCCATTGAACGATATTCTGGTGTGTTTCAAGGAAACGAAATCAGGCAGAAAGGGAGTTATGAACAACTGATAAGCCAAGCCATTCATCCTTATGCCTGTATGAATTTTAGTCAATCACAATATAGCGATCGCCACAACTGGAATGCAAATTGTTCTGGCTGGTTTCAAAAAATACCAGAACCTTTTGATGAAGAAAAACAAATTGAGTGGACACCAGTCTGGTCTTTAACCCATCAACAATTTAAGTATTTACCAACCGCCTACTGCTACTACGGCTATCCTAACTTCCCAATGCCTGATTGTTGGGCTGACTCCAATGGCTGTGCTGCTGGTAATACTATAGAAGAAGCAATCCTACAAGGTTTCATGGAATTGGTGGAGCGTGACTGCGTTGCCCTATGGTGGTATAATCGCCTCAAAAAACCGCAGGTAGATTTAGACAGTTTTGATGACCCTTATTTTCAAGCTATGAAGAAATATTACCAAAGAATTGATCGGCAACTGTGGGTTTTAGATATCACTAGCGATTTAAACATACCAACCTTCGTTGCCATCAGCCGCAGAACCGATCGAGCAGTAGAAGATATTATCCTTGGTTTTGGGACTCATTTTGATCCGCAGATTGCCATTAGCAGAGCTTTAAGTGAGATCAACCAAATTCTTCCTAACGTTTTATCTGCCAATGCCGATGGTAGCACTAAATATCCTGCTTTTTCAGATTCCCTTGCTATTAAATGGTGGCAAACAGCAACCGTGCAAAATCAATCTTATCTACTTTCAGATCAAAATCTTACACCCAAATTATCTGCTGATTATCCCCACAATTGGAGCGAAGATTTACTAGATGATGTAATGCTCTGTCAGCAACTAGTGGAAAAAAACGGTATGGAAATGCTAGTTTTAGATCAAACTCGTGCTGATATTAAACTGAGGGTAGTTAAAGTGATTGTTCCGGGAATGCGCCATTGGTGGAGACGTTTAGGTTCAGGACGATTGTATAATATTCCTGTAAACATGGGTTGGTTAAAACAGCCACTCAAGGAAAATCAACTTAATCCATTTCCGATGTGGATGTAATAATAGTTAGCCAAGCTGAAATTGATGGGTACACAACTTTGTAGTAAGGACTTTATTTCTGATGATTAGGGACTTTCAAATAAAAAAATGTTCCAAAACTGACCCAAAAACTCTCTCTATTTCTTCTCTCTGCGTTCTCTGCGTCTAATAAGGTTCGTTTATTGGAATAATTTATTTCTTGGAAGTCCCTTATAAGCATTTTAGTCCTGACTAGAAAACCTCAAAACTAGATTGGCAATGCAGTAATTTAAATAAGTATTGTTAAGAAAAACTAACTTTTAAAATAATGGTGAAAGAATATCCAATCATTGATGCCGATTCCCATATATTTGAGCCTTTTGATATGTGGGAAAAGCATTTAGAACCTGCTTATCAGAGCTTTGCACCATCGCTGGATATGAAAATTCAAGGTGAAGCAATCTATTATAAGACCTCTAATGAAGTTGTAGCCCAATGGAATAAGCAGATTATGCAAGCTCATCCTCTGGCTCGACTGAATGGCTTTACTAATGAGCTTCATGTGCTAGAAACAAAAAAGATGGGGGTTGATATTTCATTTATTTACCCAACACTGGGAATGTCAATAACAGCAATTGATACAATGGAGCCTACTTTAGCTGGTGCATTTACCCGCGCCTACAACAACTGGTTGTATCAAGATTTTTGTAGTTATGACCCAGAAATTCTCAAAGGTGTGGGTATGATTAATCTTCATGCTCCCGAAGAAATGGTGTCAGAGTTGTACCGCATTGCAAAATTTAACTGCAAAGCAGTCTGTTTACGTCCCAACCCAGTTAAAGGAAGACTTCTGAGTGACCCTGCCTACGAGCCTTTTTGGACAGAATGTGAAAAACTAGGAATAGCAGTGAGCATTCACGAAGGAACTCATAGCCGTTTGCCAACTGTTGGTGCAGATAGGTTTAACACTCGTTTTGCTTTGCGCGCTTGCTCTCATCCTATGGAGCAAATGATGGCACTACTGGCCTTAATTGAAGGAGGAGTATTAGAGCGTCACCCAAAGTTGAGGGTAGGTTTTTTAGAGTCTGGTTGTGGTTGGCTAATTTACTGGCTATGGCGTTTGGATGAAGAATATAAGTGCCATTACTGGGAGGTTAAGGATAATGTCAAGATGAAACCTTCAGAATACTTTCAACGCCAATGTTTTATTGGGTATGAGTTAGGAGAACCTGGTATTGAGCAAGTAATTGAGTATGTTGGTGCCGATAAGCTAATTTTTGGCTCTGACTATCCTCATGTTCATTGGGGGCAAGAAGAAGGAGAAACGGAATGTTTCCACATTCAAAAAGTTCTTCATGAGCGGCTACCCAAAGAAATTGTCAAAATGATTCTCTGGGATAATCCGGCTCGTTTTTATGGTTTGCAATAACTTTTTTTTAAATACTTCGGCAAAATTATTTTTCTGAATTTAAAATAGTGACTGGGGACTGAAAATAGAGATTTACATGCCCTGTTTATGTGATTTATCACATTACCTTACTACATTGTCTAATTGATAAAGACTTAAAGCAGGACTTCCAAAAGAGTGGATATAAAGTATGAATGCTATTGCTGGCTGCCAAATTATAACCAAACTTTATGAAAGTTCTAACTCCTTAGTTTATAGAGCTATACGCAGTCAGAATGCTCAGCCTGTAATTCTGAAGATTCTAAAAGAAGATTATCCTATTCCATCCGAACTCATTAGATATAAACAAGAATTTGAAATCACTAGTTCTCTAAATTTGGATGCGGCAATCAAAGCTTATGAATTACACAGATATAAAACTACTTTAGTCATGTTTTTAGAGGATTTTGGTGGTGAATCTTTACAACTGTTATTGCTAAAACAACAGTTTAGCTTGAGAGAGTTATTGGCTCTAGCCATCAAAATTACAGAGAGCTTGAGTGCTATTCATACTGCCAAAATTATCCATAAAGATATTAACCCATCTAATATTGTCTTTAACGCAAAAACCGGACAACTTAAAATTATCGACTTTGGCATCTCTACTGTTTTATCACGAGAAAACCCGATAGTTCGGAATCCTGACCACCTAGAAGGAACCTTAGCTTATATTTCACCAGAACAAACTGGCAGAATGAATCGGGTGATAGATTACCGGACTGACTTTTATTCTTTAGGCGTTACTTTTTATGAGTTACTTACCCATCATTTGCCTTTTTCTACAAATGATCCGATGGAGTTAGTGCATTCTCATATAGCTCAATTGCCTGTATCACCTCATGTTTTAACTGGAAAAGAACTCTGTCCAAAGATGGTTGCTCATATTGTCATGAAACTCATGGCAAAAACTCCAGAAGAGAGATATCAAACTTGTCAGGGACTAATAGCAGACTTAGAAACCTGCCTTAATGATCTAAATAATTTTGGAGAAGTTTATAATTTTACTTTAAGACGCAAGGATATTTGCGACAAATTTCAAATTCCTCAAAAACTCTATGGCCGAAAAAAGGAAATAGACCAACTATTAATGACTTTTGATTTAGTCAGTCAAGGCTCCACAGCAATGATTGTTGTAGCTGGTCATGCTGGTATCGGTAAATCTGCTTTGGTTAATGAAATTCATAAACCTATTGTCCGACAACGAGGATATTTTATCTCTGGTAAATTTGACCAGTTTCAGCGAAATATTCCTTATACTTGCTTAATACAATCATTTCAAGAGTTAATTCGGCAGTTATTATCAGAAAATCAAACGCAACTGCAAATATGGAAACAAAAACTATTAGGAGCATTGGGAAATAACGGTCAAGTCATCATTGATGTGATTCCAGAACTAGAACTAATTATTGGGAAACAACCTTCAATACCACAGTTAAGCTCCACTCAATCTCGAAATCGGTTCAACTTAGTTTTACAAAAATTCCTGGGCGTTTTTACCAAAAAAGAACACCCGATAGTTATTTTTTTGGATGATTTACAGTGGGCCGATTCTGCTTCTTTAAAGTTAATTGAAATTTTCATAACTAATGCCGATAGTAAATACTTTTTAATGATTGTGGCATATCGAGATAATGAAGTAAGTTCAACTAATATTTTAATGCAAACTTTGGAGAAAATTCAAAGTAATGGTATCATTTTCAGCAAAATTATCGTCCAGTCTTTGGTTTTAGATGATGTCCAGCAATTAATTACTGACACACTTGGTTGCTCAATAGAAGAATCAAAATATCTCGCGGAATTAGTATTTAATAAAACTAATGGTAATCCCTTTTTCTTGACCCAGCTGCTTCAAACTTTATATACACAAAATTTTTTATTATTTAATCCTATTACTGGTCGTTGGCAATGGAGTATTGAAGAAATTCAACGAGTAGGCATAACTGATAATGTAGTTGATTTAATGGTAACTAAAATTGAAAAATTAGATAATAGTACCCAAGAAGCTTTAAAATTGGCTGCTTGTATCGGAAACCAATTTGATTTAAATATACTTTCTGTAGTCAATCAAAAATCTGTTGTAGATACAGCTATTGAACTTTTACCAGCTATTCAAGAAGGTCTAATTATACCTCTGAGTGAGGCTTACAAAATCCCTATTCTATGGCATGAACAGGATAGCGATCGCTCAGATACATCTTCTGCCATTATGCCTGTTTTTCCATCTTCTATATCTTACAAATTTTTGCATGACCGAGTTCAGCAAGCTGCCTATACTTTAATTCCAAATGAGCAAAAACAAGCAGTTCATTTGCAAGTAGGTCAACTTTTATTACAAAATACTACACAAAAAAAATTATCAGAATATATATTTAATATTGTTAATCATCTAAATATCAGTTTATCTTTAATTACAACGCAAATAGAAAAAGATCGTTTAGCTCATTTAAATTTAATGGCTGGAAGAAAAGCTAAGAATGCAGCAGCTTACGAAACGGCTATTAGATATATAGAAATTGGCTTAAAGTTGTTGTTATCAAATAGTTGGGAAGTTCAGTATGACTTAACATTGGCTCTTTATGTAGAAGCTGTAGAATTACAATACATCAATACTCAGTTTGTAGAAGCTGAAAATATATCTAATATTGTTTTAAAAAAAGCTAAATCACTTCTTGAAAAAGTTAGAATTTATGAGTTAAAGATTCAGTCTTATATTGCTGAAATTCAAATGCAATCAGCTATAGATACTGCACGCCAAGTTTTAGCACAATTAGGAATTAATTTACCTCCAATACTAGATATAAATCATATTAATCAAGAACAAGAAACAATAAAATTACTATTGCAAGATAGGCAAATTGAAGATTTATCTGATTTGCCAACAATGACAGATCCATATAAACTTGCATCTGTCAAAATCTTAATGATTATGACCACAGCCGCAATTATTAGTAATCCTTTATTATTTTCTTTGGTGACATTAACTGCGGTTAATCTTTGTATTAAGTATGGTAATCCGCCTCAAGCTACTAGTGTTTATACTTTTTATGGCAAGCTTTTGTGTGGGATGTTGCAAGATATTGATACTGGATACCGTTTTGGTCAATTGGCTTTACATTTATTAGAAAAATCTAATATCAAAAAATTTCACCCTCTTGTACTACATTATACTAGTGGTTTTATTCGCCACTGGAAAGAACCAATTCGTGACGGTGAGATAATTGCAACTTTGCAAGAAGCTGTAAATATTGGTTTAGATACTGGACATATAGAATATACTTCTTACGCAGCTTCAGCATATTGTTTATTTTTAATGTTTAGTGGGTATAATCTTGAAGAATTAAATCATAAGTATCAAGAATATATTGATTTGAATTGTAAGTTGAAACAACAATATACAGTATTTTACATGAAAAATTGTAGAATTATTGTTGACAATTTAGTGAGTACATCTCAAGAAGAAAATTTTGCATTTATTGGAAATTCTCTAACAGAAGAAGAAAAATTACTAAAACAGTGGACTCAAAATAAAGCTGTATGGCTACTGTTTAGTGCTTATTTAGCAAAAACAATTTTACATTATCTATTTCATCAGTATCAGCAAGCTGTTAGTTATGCTATTCAAGCAGAAAATAACTCAGAAAGTTCTGCCTCTTATATAGTTGCAGTCCAACATAACTTTTACTATTCTTTGGCTTTGCTTGCTTGTTGCTTTAATATAGAAAATAAGTTTCCAGAGGAAGTTTTAAAAAAAGTATCATTAAACCAGGAAAAAATGAAGATATGGGCTGGTCATTGTCCAGAAAATTGTCGCCATAAATATGAATTGATAGAAGCAGAGAAAGCGCGAGTATTAGGACAAAAATGGGAAGCCCAAGAATTTTATGAGCATGCTATTCAAGGAGCTAAAAAGTACGGATTTCTTCATGAGGAAGCTCTAGCTTATGAACGTGCAGCAGAATTTTACCTCTATCTTGCCAAAGAGGAGATAGGGCAGTTATACATGAAAAATGCCCACCATTGTTATGTTTACTGGGGAGCAACGGCTAAAGTTAAAGACTTAGAATCCAAATATCCACATTTTTTTGTGGGGGTAATAAAACAAACGGGTGCTGACAATATCAATCCTATTTCCTCTCTCACTAACAGTAATACAGAAGTGTTAGACCTAACAACAGTTATTAAAGCATCCCAAACTCTGGCTGATGAAATTATTCTCAGCAAACTGCTAAAAAAACTGATGAACATCATCATTGAAAATGCAGGCGCTCAAAAAGGTTTATTGATTCTCGACAAAGATAGTAATTTAGTCATCGAAGCAGAAGGCTCAGTTGATTCTGAAGAAGTTACTACACTACAATCAATTCCAGTAGATTCTGTTGATGCTTATACCGGAACACATCTTTTATCAACTACTATCATCAACTATGTATTTAACACACATAAAAATGTAGTTTTAAATGATGCTGTTTATGATGGAGAATTTACTCACGATCCATATATTATTGCAAGTCAACCTAAATCAATTCTTTGTACTCCCTTGCTTTATCAAGGCAAATTAAGCAGCATTTTATATTTAGAAAATAATTTAACAACTTGTGCATTTACTCCAGAGCGTGTCGAAGTTTTAAAAATTCTCTCTGCTCAAGCTGCAATTTCTATAGAAAACTCCCGTCTTTATGAACAGCTAGAAGATCATAGTCGGACTTTAGAACAAAAAGTAAAGCTAAGAACTCAGGAATTACAAGATAAAAATAAAGAATTGGCAAGTATCCTGCAAACATTAAAAGCTACACAAGCTCAGATTATTGCCCAAGAAAAATTAGCTTCTTTAGGGGCTTTAGCAGCTGGTATTGCCCATGAAATCAAAAATCCCCTAAATTTTGTAAATAACTTTGCTGAACTCTCTGTAGAATTGACTCAAGAACTAGAGGTAGAAATTAATAATCAACAAGACCGTTTAGATATTGATAGTAAAGAATATATAGATGAAATATTAAACGATCTCAAACAAAATGCTCAAAAAATATATGAGCATGGCAAAAGGTCTGACAATATTGTTAGTGGAATGCTCATGCACTCACGCGGGCAAACTGGTGAGCGTCAAACCACAGAAATTAACACTTTACTGGCGGAAACTATTGACCTGGCTTATCACGGAATGCGTGCTAAAGATGCGGCTTTCAAGATAATTATAAAAACAGACTACGATCGTCGCCTTGGTCAGATAAATATTATGCCACAAAATATTAATCGCGCTTTAATAAATATAATTAATAATGCTTGCTACGCGGTACATCAAAAGAAAATGCGTTTGCAGAAAGAGTCAGAGTTTCTAGCTGAGGAATTTTCACCTACGCTCTCAGTTAGTACAAAAGATTTAGATGACCAAGTACAAATCCGCATTCATGATAACGGTGAAGGTATTCCGCCACAGGTAATAGATAAAATTTTTAATCCCTTCTTTACTACAAAGCCTACTGGTGAAGGAACAGGCTTAGGGCTATCTATTACTCATGATATTATTGTCCAGCAGCATCAAGGGGAAATCAAAGTCAATACTGAAGTAAATATTTACACTGAATTTATTATCACTTTGCCTAAGATGATTGGTGAGAGGAAATAGCTCTAAAACTGACAGGGTGCGTAATCACTGTGTGTAATTAATTATGTTTAACTATTTATGTACATCATTTTTGTATAATCTGCTCTAGCTTTAACGGTAATATTTGTATAAGTATTGTAGTTGAGGCTTTTCTAAATTACATAAAATATGTAATTTGTCAAGATATGTGATATGAAAATAATGGTTGTAGATGACGAACAAGATATCCAATTATTGTTTAAACAAAAATTTAGGAGAGAACTCAAAGAAAATCAAATTAAATTGTATTTCGCTTTTTCAGCAGAGGAAGCACTAGATTCTTTACAAAATAAGCTAACTAATTGCCTAACCCTAATTGTCACGGATATTAATATGCCTGGGATGAATGGGCTAGAAATGCTCAAACTGATTAAAGAAAAATATCCAGATTTAAAAGTATTTATTATTACTGCTTATGATGATGAAGATTATCATTTAACTGCGAAACAGTATGGTGCTGATGGCTATATTACCAAGCCAATTGAATTTAATCAACTCAAGACAAAAATACTTAATTTAGGTTCTTCAGTAGCTGTTATGCCGTGCCAAATTATTAGTTAGACATCAAAACTAGGCTTGAAAATAAAGCTCAAAAGCCAAAATCATTACTAAATGCCTAAAAGATTAGTAAATAATGTTTATTTTTCTTGTTTAGTAATGATTTTATGGTTTCTTGGAAGATAATTTAGTATAAAATGTAATGAATAGCCTTAATTTATAAATACTCTTAATCATGTAAAAAACTATGCCAGCTAAAATCCTGGTTGTGGATGATGAGCCTGATTTAGAAATCTTGCTCCGCCAAAAATTTAGAAAAAAAATTAGAGAAAAGCAATTTAATTTATTTTTTGCGCGTAACGGTGTTGAAGCATTAGACAAATTGCAAGTAGAGCCAGATATAGATATAGTATTAACTGATATCTATATGCCTCAGATGGATGGGTTAACTTTAATAACTAAACTTAATGAATTATATCCGATGCTTAAAGCAGTAATTATTTCTGCTTATAGTGATATTGAGAATATCAGATATGCAATGAATCGCGGTGCTTTTGACTTTTTAACTAAACCAATTAATTTTCATGATTTAGAAATTACTACTCATAAAACTCTGCAACATGTGCAGAAAATGAAAGCCATTAAGGAACAGGAACTTTTAGCACAACAAGCTCAAGGGGAGTTATTAACTCGTCTACAAAAAGAAGTCAGAGTGCGCCAACAAGCAGAAGAAGCATTGCGTGCCAGCGAAGCCAAGCTAGCTCAATTTCTGGAAGCTGTCCCAGTAGGCATTTTTGTTGTTAATGGCAATGGCCAACCCTTCTACGCCAATCAAACCGCCAAGCAAATACTTGGTAAAGGAATTGTGCTAGAAACTACAGCCTCTAAATTGAGTGAAATTTATCAAGCCTATATATCAGAGAAAGAACAGTTATATCCCACAGAACAGCACCCGATTGTGCAAGCATTGAACGGTGAGAGTACCACTGTCGATGATATGGACATTCACCAAGCTAACAATATTATTCCTCTTGAGGTGTCCGCTACGCCAATTTTTGATGAAAAGGGAAAAATTATCTATGCTATAGCTGCTTTTCAAGATATCACACAACGTAAACGCTCAGAAGCAGAGCGGACACGGTTAATTGCAGAGTTAGGAATCAAAAATTTTGCTTTGCAAGATGCAAAAGAAGAATTAGCAAAATCAAACCAAAATTTAGAACAAAAAGTTAAAGAACGCACTCAAGAATTATCACAAACACTTGAAATTCTGAAAGCTACCCAAGCAGAACTGATATTTGAAAACGCGTTGCTAAGAAGTGCGGAACAATCTTCAAATTTTGATTATCAAGTTGGGGGAAGCTTACCTATGGATGCACCGACTTATGTGGTGCGTTCCGCAGACCGTTACCTTTATAAAGCATTAAAATCTGGAGAGTTTTGTTATACCCTAAATGCCCGACAAATGGGCAAATCAAGCTTGATGGTACGTATGATACACCATCTTCAGCAAGAAGGATTGAGTTGTGCAGCAGTTGATATTACTCGTTTGGGTAGCGAAAATATTACTCCTGCTCAATGGTATAAGGGATTAGTAGTGGAATTGTGGCAGAGTTTTAATTTATTAGACAAAATTAATTTTAAAGATTGGTGGTGTGAGCAAAAAGATTTATCACCTGTCCAATGTTTAAGTCGATTTGTTGAAGATATATTACTTAAGCAAGTGACAACTGAGCAGATTTTTATTTTTATTGATGAAATTGATAGCATTTTAGCCTTAAAATTCCCTGTTAATGATTTCTTTGCCTTGATTCGTTTTTGTTATAATCAGCGCAGTCTTAACCCAGAATATCGGCGTTTAACCTTTGCTTTGTTTGGTGTGGCGACACCCTCAAATTTAATTACTGATTATCAAATAACACCATTTAATATTGGTAAAATAATTCAATTAGATGGCTTTCAATTACACGAAGCTCAACCTTTACTACAAGGATTAACACCAAAAGTTAGCAATCCGCAAGTAGTGCTAAAAGAAGTATTAGCTTGGACAAATGGGCAACCTTTTTTAACTCAAAAGCTTTGTAAAATTATCCGTAGTTGTACATCGGTGATACCGACAAACTCTGAAGCAGTTTGGCTGGATAATTTGGTGCGATCGCATATAATTGACAATTGGGAATCTCAAGATGAGCCTGAGCATGTGCGAACTATCCGCGATCGCATCCTCAAAAATACTCTCTACCCTGTTGGGTTACTAAAACTATATCAGCAAATTCTCCATCATGGGCAAATGGGTGTTATCGATAGCCCAGAAGAGAGGGAGTTGCTGTTGTCGGGGTTAGTAGTTAAGAAACAGGGGGTGTTGAAAGTTCATAATCGGATTTATGAACTGATATTTGATAGTACTTGGGTTGAGAGTTGCATGGGGAAAGTTGTTTGAGTTTTGGGACGTATAAGCTAGTAATTGTGCAAATTAGAGATATATAATTTTTATAAATGATTTAGGACTGCTATATAAGTCAATAGGCTTGGGTTAAGGATTTTAGGTATTTATTTTACGTATGTAGAGTAGAGAGGTTGTAATTGCTTCCACAAGGGGGTTATACCATTTCCAGCCCATTTCGTCGCCCCGTTAACAACATTTGACGCTGATTTACAATCAAATTGCTTATTTTTGAGCCAGCTTGATGTTAATTTTATTGACTTGCTTGTTCATTACTCAGCATTTTGATAACAAATAATACAACATCATCTTTTTTGAGATATTTTATGTTTTTATTTCCTAATAATTCCCATTAGCGATCGCTACATTGAGAATGTTGTACCGAAAGCCAATAAACAAGTTACAAAAATTCATCCAAAAACCAAGTTATTTACATATAGGGGTTTTCCTGGCAACTCTATTGAGCATCATATTGTTCAGTTGGGTAGCACTCTCGCAGCAACCAGTTACCCTCAATATATTAATGACTGCCCCTGATGCCGAACCTTGGAGGCAGGGTTTGATTAAAGACTTCGAGACTGAGAACCCAGGTATTCGCATTAACCTGGTTGAAGGGCCTAATGCCACAAATTTGCTCGAAGACCTGTATACCTCATCTTTTATCTTGGGTGAATCCCCTTATGACCTGATAAATATGGATGTTATTTGGACATCCAAGTTTGCTGCTGCTGGATGGTTGTTACCTTTAGGCGATCGCATTTCTAAAAAGGAGTTGGCAGCATTTTCATTCCAGGATGTAGAAGGGGGACGTTATCAAGACAAGCTGTACCGCATTCCAGTGCGTTCCGACGTAGGAATGCTCTACTACCGGAAAGATTTAATCAAACAAGCAGGATTAAAACCGCCAGAAACCTTTAATGATTTGATCCGAATTTCTCAAGTCTTGCAAAAGAAAAAGGAGGTAAATTGGGGCTATGTTTGGCAAGGTCGCCAATATGAAGGACTTGTGGCAATGTTTGCAGAAGTCCTCAATGGCTTTGGTGGCTTCTGGGTTAATCCCGACACCCTCGAAGTTGGATTAGATCGACCAGAAACATTACGAGCCATTGAGTTTCTGCGTAGTACCGTTAAAGAAGGTATTTCGCCTCCTGGAGTCACAACCTACCAAGAAGAAGATACCCGACGCTTGTTTCAAAGTGGTGAAGTAGCATTTTTACGCAGTTGGCCCTATGCGTGGCCTTTAGCCCAGGCAGAAAATTCGCCAATCAGGGGCAAAATTGCGATTAAACCGATGGTTCATGCTCCTGGTAAGACGGGAGCAGCAAGTCTTGGAGGCTGGGGTTTAGGGATTGCAAAATCTTCTCAACATCCTGAAGAAGCTTGGAAAGCAATTCAGTATTTTACCAGTCGGGAAGCACAGCGCCGATTCATTTTAAGTGCAGGCTATGTGCCAAGCCGCCGGGAATTGTTTACAGACCCAGAGATTGTTGCTAAATACCCCCACTATCCGCAGTTATTGGCAGTCGTAGACAATGCAGTTTTACGTCCCCCCATCGCCCAATATGCTCAAACATCAGATATTTTGCAGCGTTATCTCAGCGCCGCCTTATCCGGTCGGATGAATTCTGAACAAGCAATGCAAGCTGCTGCTGCGGAAACGCGCCGATTGCTGGGGCAGGGGGCAGGGGGCAGGGGGAAAAGAATTAATGGCCAGTTCCCAATGACTAATGACAAATGACAAATGACAAATGACTAATGACTAATGACTAATTTACATACACTTAGAAGTCGAGAACAACAGACAGCATGGATATTACTAACACCAGCATTGCTGCTACTGTTGTTTGTATTTGCCTACCCGATTTTACGAGCATTTTGGTTAAGCGTATTTACTAGAAATTTGGGAACAGAGTTACAACCTGTATTTTCTGGTTTAGACAATTATGTGCGGATGGCGGGAGATGGTCGTTTCTGGCAGAGTTTGTGGGCGACAACCGTGTTCACAACAGCATCCGTAATCTCAGAACTACTGCTAGGACTGGGGATTGCCCTAATTCTCAATCAGGCGTTTTTTGGGCGGGGCATAGTGCGTACAATTGCCATCATCCCTTGGGCTTTGCCTACCTCTCTGATTGGTCTGGCGTGGGCTTGGATTTTTAACGACCAATTTGGGGTTGTAAACGATATTCTGGGGCGGTTGGGGCTGATCGAGACTGGGATTAACTGGTTAGGAGATCCAACGCTGGCGATGATCGCAGTGGTTTTTGCTGATGTTTGGAAAACTACGCCGTTTATCAGTATCCTGTTGCTAGCTGGGTTGCAATCGATATCACAAGACCTTTATGAAGCTTACTCAGTCGATGGGGCAAATGCTTGGCAAAGCTTCCGCAATATTACCCTGCCACTGCTGCTGCCGCAAATCTTAATTGCAGTGCTATTTCGGTTTGCTCAAGCTTTCGGAATTTTCGACTTGATTGCTGTAATGACCGGGGGTGGCCCTGGCGGCGCTACGGAAGTGGTGTCATTGTATATTTATTCTACGGTGATGCGCTACTTAGATTTTGGTTATGGAGCAGCCCTTGTAGTAGTGACATTTTTAATATTGATTGCTGCGGTAGCGATCGCTAGTTTCTTGTTAAACAAATACCGTGCCAAAACATCAGGAGCCATTTAACCCATGAGTGTAACTCCACAAGCGGTTCCAACGACCCCAAAACCAACACGGGAAACCAAGTTTTCTCTTAAAAAAATCTTGCTACCCATAATAGTTATATTAGTAGTAGTGTTCAGCCTCGCGCCAGCCTTATGGCAATTACTGACCTCATTTAAAGTGAATGAGGATATTGCCGGCGTTCCTAGTGTCTATTTCCCCACACGATTCACTTTCAATCACTACATTGAGTTATTCACTCGTCGTCCATTTTGGCGCTACATCTTCAACAGCGCCTTTGTCTCAATTACTTCCACAACTTTAGCTTTAGCGATCGGCGCACCTGCGGCTTATGCCCTCGCACGGTTACGCCCTTGGGGTGAACGAGTTATCCTCAAGGGCGTTCTAATTGTTACCTTATTTCCTGGAATTCTCTTGTTCTTAGGACTGTTAGAAATTATCCAAGCGCTGAGATTGGGTAACAATTATCTGGCGCTAATTATACCCTATACTGCCATCAATTTGCCGCTAACAATTTTGGTGCTGAGAAGCTTTTTTCAACAATTACCAAAAGATTTGGAAGATTCTGCTAGAGTCGATGGCTATAATACCTTTCAACTACTATGGCAAATCGTGTTGCCTATGACCCTTCCCGCCTTAGTGACTACAGGAATCCTCACCTTTATTTTTGCTTGGAACGAGTTTATTTTCGCCCTGACATTTATGACTCGTGAAGAATTGAAGACAATTCCCGTTGCTGCTGCTCAGTTAGGTGGTGCGACAATATATGAAATTCCCTACGGACCGATCGCTGCTGCTACTGTTGTGGGAACGTTACCCCTGATTTTACTAGTTTTGTTTTTCCAGCGCCGGATTGTCCAAGGTCTTACTGCTGGTGCTGTGAAAGGATAAATAGGGACTGACAAATAAAAAAATACTCAAAAAACTGGCGAAAAAACTCTCTGGTTCTTATTCCTCTGTGTTCTCCCGAAGTTTGCTCAACGCTCTTAACCCGCGCACGCAACTTCTCTCTGTGGCTTTGTGGTTCGTTTATTTGGATAATTTATTTCTTGGAAGTCTCATAGAAAAATGGCTAAACTCGAACTCAAAAACTTAAACAAAACCTATAATCCTAAAGTCGTCCCTGTCAAAGACGTTAGCTTAACTGTAGATAACGATGAGTTTCTCACTTTACTTGGCCCTTCTGGCTGTGGCAAATCCACCGTCCTACGCATGATTGCGGGTCTTGAAGAACCTACTCGCGGTCAGATCAAGATTGGGGAGGTGGATGTCACCTATAAACGAACAGCCGATCGCAATATTGCAATGGTATTTCAAAGCTATGCCCTCTATCCTCACATGAGTGTATACGAAAATCTCGCTTCTGGACTCAAGCTGAAAAAAGTACCACCTACAGAAATTAAACAGCGAGTGGCAGAAGTGGCAGAAGTTTTAGGATTAACAGAGTTAATGAACCGCAAGCCTGGTAAAATGTCTGGAGGTCAACGGCAACGGGTTGCTGTCGGTCGTGCTTTGGTGCGTAATGCCGATGTATACCTGCTGGATGAACCTTTAAGCAACCTGGATGCACTACTGCGAGAAAGAGTCCGAGCCGATATCAAGCAAATTTTTGCAGCACAAAAAGTGCCAGTTGTCTACGTTACTCATGACCAAACCGAAGCGATGACGCTCTCCACGAAAGTTGCATTGCTCAACGATGGCTATGTCCAGCAACTAGACCCGCCTGAGAGGATCTATAACCATCCCGCTAATCTATTTGTGGCTGGATTTGTTGGTAGTCCGCAAATGAATTTACTGACTTTACCTTGTCGGGGAGAATATGCGATCGTGGGTAACTTCCAAGTACTTCTCCCAGATATACCAACAGTACCACCGCATATTGTTCTAGGAATCCGCCCAGAAGATGTCCGCATTGCTCAACCAGGTGATACCCAGACTATCCAAGGGCGAGTATTTTTAGTGGAAAACTTGGGTATGCACTATTTAGTCAGTGTCAGGATTGAGGGTTCACAAACCGGAGCGATTACGGTACGTGCTTTGTTGCCAACAGACCAAAATTGGAGTGCTGAAGATATTACATTAGCATTGCCTCTTGAGGATATTCACTGGTTTGATGTTCAATCTGGCCATGCTCTTGTTAAAAGACAAATGTTAGGTGTTAGGAGCTAGTAAGGGACTGACAAGAAATAAATTATTCCAATAAACGAACCACAGAGACAAGGCAGCGCGGTCTTGGGGGTTTCCCCCATGAGCGACTGCCGCACAGAGAACGCAGAGAGAAGAAATAGAGAGAGTTTTTGCGTCAGTTTTGGAACATTTTTTTATTTGTCAGTCCCTAAAACCAAGCTTTGGAATGCCCCTCTCCGCAAAACATCTACCGTAGCTTCTCTTAATTGTCTTGCTGATTTTCTGGCGAATAAGGAACACCTAACCCTTGGGGCGGTATAGATTTACTAGCTAATCCTACTAATGCAAATAAAGCGAACGCACAGTGGTAACATAACTAAAAATTGATAAGGAATATTTGCACCTAGTGCTTGAATTCGTAACTGTAAAGCTTTTGTAGCACCAAACAAAAAACAAGCCAAAGTACTACCTAAAGGATGCCATCTACCAAAAATTAAAGCCGCGATCGCACTAATAATACCCACAAGAGGAAGGCTGTGATTAACGCAAGTATGATGCCAGGGCAAAGAGGCGATCGCTAATATTAGGATATTTATCTATCAATGTTTGCAATGCGTCTTGCCTGAAATAGCCAAGTTTTTCTTAGAGTCCAGCCTGGAGACTTTCCGGGAGGTTTGGGTGGACGGGTAGGAGTAGCAATCAACGCTAAAACTCCTCCCATAGCCTGAGCGACTCCTCCAGGGGACAAAAAAGTGCGGAAGTTTATTAACTTTTAACTGCTGGCAGATGCTTTTTTTCAATTTTTCTACTTTGTGTACTAAGCTTTTTCCGCCATGCCTCCATGTAAATGTAAAACACTGGAGTCAGGTAGAGAGTCAATATCTGAGAGAATACCAATCCACCAACGATCGCAATCCCCAAAGGACGACGCGCTTCTGAACCGACTCCTGTTCCCAGAGCAATGGGGAGTGTGCCAATTAAAGCTGCCATCGTCGTCATCATAATTGGGCGGAAGCGAATCAAGCAAGCAGCATAGATGGCATCAAAGGAATTTTTCCCTTCCTTTCGCTGGGCAACAATTGCAAAATCCACGAGCATAATGCCGTTTTTCTTGACGATACCCACTAGCAGGATGATGCCGATGAAAGAGTAAAGATTTAAATCAACCTGGAAAATCAGCAGCGTCAATAATGCACCAAAACCCGCCGACGGTAGACCGGAAAGAATGGTGATTGGATGAATGAAATCCTCATAGAGGATACCGAGAATCAGATAGATGACTAAAATCGACACTAACAACAGCACGCCTAAATCGTTGAAGGACTGTTGGAAGGTTTGGGCTGAACCCTGAAAGCTGGGGGTAATTGTTGAGGGTAGCAACTCACTGGCTGCTTGCTTGATGGCTTGTGTAGCTTGACTTAGAGATGTTCCTGGAAGTGTGTCAAAAGAGATAGTTGCAGAAGGGAGTTGAGCAACGTGAGTGACGGTGAGGGGACCGACATTTTGAGTGATATTAGCGATCGCACTCAAAGGAACCAGTTTTTTAGTACTCGATTGCACATATAGTAGTGAGAGGGCGCTAGGATCTCGCTGAAACTCCGGTTTAACTTCTAAGATTACATAAAATTGGTCATTTGGGGTATAGATAGTAGAAACCTGGCTGGAACCATAGGCAGCGCTAAGGGTTTGTTCAACTTGTTGGGCGGTAATCCCAAGGGTTGCGGCTTTGTTGTGGTCAACTTGGACTTGGATTTGGGGAGTGCTGAGTTGTAAATCGCTGTCAACGTTCTGGAGTCCTGGTAGGGTTTTGACTTTATCTACAAGTTTTGGAACGTATTGACGCAGGTCTTGTAAATTCAAGCTCTGCAACGTGAACTGATAAGTAGAATTAGTTTGTTGCCCACCGATGGGAATAGCTGGCGGAGAGCGCAGGAATGTTTTAATCCCAACTGTACGTCTTAACTTGGGAGTTAGTTCTTGAATGATTTCGTCAGCACTCAGTTGACGTTGAGAACGTGGCTTGAGCCGAATCGTAATTCGCCCGGAGTTGACCGATGCGTTAGGGCCACTTGCACCCACAGTCGAGTTAACTGCTTCAATATTGGGGTCTTTACGAATAATCTCAACAACCGTTTGCTGGTGACGTAGCATATCATCAAAAGAAATATCTTGCGCTCCTTTGGTGTTCGCCATTAGTTGTCCGGTGTCTTCCGTAGGAATAAATCCTTTGGGAACGATGACGAACAAATAAACAGTCATTACCAGCAGAATACCAGAACCAATCAGTGTCATCAGCCGGTATTTTAAGACGGGCTTGAGTGTCCAATCATATCCCCGCAGTAGTAAATCAAATGCCCGTTCTGAAACTCGATACAGCAGATTTGGTCTTTGCTGATGTGAACCCAGAAAGCGACTGCACAACATGGGGGTAAGACTGAGGGAAACAAAACCCGAAACCAAAATTGCCACTGCGATCGTCACGGCAAATTCATGGAATAATTTACCGATTATTCCACTCATAAACATGATCGGGATGAACACCGCCACTAGGGAGAGGGTCATTGACAAAATGGTGAAGCTGATTTCTTTTGATCCCTTCAATGCCGCATTTAGGGGAGATTCGCCCATTTCCCGATAACGGACGATATTTTCTAATACAACGATCGCATCATCCACGACAAAGCCCACGGAGAGGGTCAACGCCATGAGTGAAAGGTTGTCTAGGGAGAAACCCGACAGATACATTACAGCAAAAGTGCCAATGATTGCTACAGGTAGCGCCAAACTGGGAATTAGGGTAGCTGTTATGTCACGTAAAAATAAGAAAATTACCAATACTACTAGACAAACCGAGAGAACTAAGGTAAACTTTACATCGTTGACAGAGGCTCGGATGGTTTGGGAGCGATCGTACATAATCCCCATCTCAATGGATTTGGGAACTTGTTCGCGGAGTGTAGGTAAAAGTTCCTGGATGGCATCAACAATTTTTACAGTGTTAGCTCCGGGCTGCGGTTGTACAGCCAGAACAACAGAATGACGGTTTGTCACCTTGTTATCGCTATACAAATTCGAGACTTTGACATTTTGTTCACTATCAATCACCTGTCCCAAATCCTGGAGCCGCACGGTAGCACCATTTTTGTAAGTTACAATTAGCTGGCGATAGCTAGCAGCATCGGTGAGTTGACCATTCGCCTGAATCGTATAACTTTTGTAAGTGTCAGAGAGACTGCCGGTTGGCAAGTTGACATTTCCCTGTTGAATTGCAGTTTTTACCTGACTTAGACCAATTCCCCGCGATGCCAACTCTCGCGGGTCAAGCTGGACGCGGACTGCATATTGCTGTTGACCAAAGACCTGTACCTGAGCAACACCATCAATCATTGAAATTGGCTGACCAACTGTTACCTCCGCGTATTCATCTACTGTCGAGATTGGCTGGGTCTCAGAATACATATAGAGAAAGAGAACTGGCGAGACAGACGGGTTAACTTTGCGGTACGTAGGGGGGTGAGGCATTCCGGCTGGCAGTTGTCCTGCGGCGGCTGAGATGGCCGCCTGTACATCTTTGGCGGCATCTTCCACTCTGCGGCTAAAGTCAAATTGTAGGGAGATGTTAGTGCTACCTGTGGAACTGGTGGAATTGAATGAATTTAGTCCGGCAATTTCGGTAAACTGTCTTTCTAGGGGTGCGGCGACTGAAGAAGCCATTGTTTCTGGGGTGGCACCAGGGAGACTAGCAGAGACAGATATAAAAGGATATTCAACGTTGGGTAGCGCACTGATGGGTAATAGTAGATAACTCATCAGACCGAAGATAAGGATACCCATCATTACCAAGGTGGTCATGACTGGACGACGGATGAAGAATTCTGAAAGGTTCATGAGTGTGTTCTCCCAGAAATGTGGTGAGGTTAAGGCTTAATTTGTCAAATTCAATTTTTTTAAACGAACCTTTCTAGGCGCAGAGGGCGCAAAGGAAGAGAAGAAAGAGAAGGAAGAAATGTTTAGCTGAACTGTATTGAGATAGAATGTCAACGTGAGTTTGATAAATGTGTGATAGATACAACGGTTTTATCTCTGATTTTTAAACATCTCTAACGCCTCCTTAACTGCTTCTTGAACAACTGGATCTGGATCTTCTAAAAGCTGCGATACAAACTCCACAGCCTCAAATGCTTTGATTTTTCCTAAAGCAAACGCCGCCCTACTCCGAACCCATTTCCTAGGGTGTTTAAGTCCTTGAATTAATGCATCTACTGCCCGAAGTTCTTCGAGTACTAGTACTACCGAAAATCCTGAATCATGTTTTTCATCTTGCAGCAGATTAACAAGAGTATTAACTACTTTAGTTTTCAGATTACTTGATAGAATTTCTATTCCATAGCTATTGCTCATATATAGGTCGCCATGAAGTAGTTGTACGGGTTTCCAAGAGGAATCTTCAGGAAATATTTTCAGAAATCTTTCGAGAGCTAAGTCTGTAATTCCTGAATTATACTTTCGATATGCAGCAGCATATTTTTTCTCATCTTTCTCTATGTAACCTTTGCAATCAATGAACAATCCCCCAGTTTCATAAGATTCTGCTAGGGTTAACATCATAGCTGTTAAATTGGCGTATTGCAGTGAAATTTCTACAATTTCGGAGATATGAACTACAGGAGAAGTTGTTTGTTCATCATCCGTTGCGACAACTGCTAAAAACTCGATATCCGACATGCAGACTGGCAAGATAGGTTTACCTGCATACTTATACATCAGGGCTATTTCTTCATGTTCATCTTCCCAAGTTTGAGCCTCTTTCACTGCTGAATCTAAACTTAAAAGGAACATATAATCAAAGATCCAATCATCTGCACAGCCATCCATTGGGTATCCATTTGACCATTCATAAATTTCCTGAACTTCTTGAGATACTTTAAAAGATAGGCTACTCAACACATTATCTATTTCTAATGGACTTAAACCTGATGCCAATGATGCAATCTTTGCTGGATGATTTTTTTTGAACCAGTAATCAATTCGATCTAATGCATCTTTAATATCTGACATAAGTGTTTAATTCGTAATTCGTAATTGATAAAATCAGAAAGATGGTGTGTTATGCTTTTAGCTAACGCACCTTGAATTGTTGACGGTGCGTTAGGCTTTTAGCTAACGCACCCTACATTTAAATTTCTTAACTCTCTGTGTCCTCTGCGTCTGGAGCGGTTCGTTTAAAAAAGTTAAACATCACGATCGCTCGCCTGAAAATGAAAATACTCGCCGGAATTTAACTTGACTGAGCTTCTTCCGCCACGATTCCATATATATATAGAATACGGGTGTTAAATACAGGGTCAATATCTGAGAAAACACCAGTCCCCCTACAACTGCAATCCCAAGAGGGCGGCGGGATTCGGAACCAGCCCCAAATCCGATCGCTATGGGTAACGTTCCCATTAATGCTGCCATTGTGGTCATCATAATTGGACGGAAACGGACTAAGCAGGCTTGATAAATTGCCTCTGAGGGTTTTTTCCCTTCATTTCGCTGGGCTTCGATCGCAAAGTCTACCATCATAATCCCGTTTTTCTTGACGATACCCACTAACAAAATTATGCCGATGAAGGAGTAAACGTTGAGTTCAACATGGAATATGATCAACGTTAATAATGCGCCAAATCCTGCTGAGGGTAAGCCGGAAAGAATTGTAATTGGGTGAATGAAATCTTCGTAGAGAACGCCCAGAATCAGATAAATTACGAGAATGGCGATCGCTAACAATAAACCCAAACTCGGTAGTGAACTTTGAAATACCTGACTTGCGCCCTGAAAGCTGCTGCTAATGCTAGCAGGAATCACCTGATTAATCAGTTTTTCAATCTCTTCGTTGGCATTTCCCAAGGACACACCGGGAGCGAGGTTAAAGGAAATAGTGGCGGCATTCATCCTACCGTTATGATTGACCATTAACGGGCTGACTCCCTGAGATAGTTTGGCGAATGTCTTCAGAGGAACTGCAACTCCAGTGCTGGAGTTAACGTACAATGTCAACAGAGCGTTGATATCCTGCTGATACTGGGGTACTAATTCCAAAATTACCTGATACTCATTGGTGGCTGCATAGATGGTTGACACTTGATAAGAACCGTAAGCACTTTTTAGGGTATTTTCGATTTGTTGGGCAGTAATCCCATAAGTTGAGGCTTTATCGCGGTCAATATCGATTTGAATTTTGGAAGCAAACTTTAAATTGCTGTTGACATCCTGGAGTTCTGGCAAGGCTTTCATCTTTAGAACAAGTTGAGGAACATATTCCTGTAGGGGCTTGACATCAGAGCCTTGAAGTGCGATTTGATAAAGTCCTGTACTTTGCCCGGCGCCGATAGGTATGGCTGGGGGATTTTGTAAGAATACTTGGATGCCGGGAACAGTAGCGAGTTGGGTTCGCAACTGTTGAACGATTTCATCAGCACTTAGCTGGCGCTCTGATCGCTCTTTTAACCGAATGAACAAACTGCCGGAATTGGCTGCAACTGCTGCCCCACCGCCACTAGCACTAGATCCAGCCCCAATATTTGAGTTGACTGCATCGACGTTTGGGTTTTGGCGAATCAGGTTAACAACTGTCTGCTGATGCTGGACAAGATTATCAAAGGATGCATCCTGGGCTGCTTGGGTAATGCCTGTAATTTGTCCGGTATCTTCGCTAGGAATAAAGCCTTTGGGAACGATCGCCAACAACCCAACTGTCACCACCAATAGCACGGCTGATAAAATCATCGTGGTCAGGTGATATTTTAAGACTTTTTTGAGACTCCAATCGTATAAACCCAGGAAGCGATCGAAGACATATTCGGAGGCTTGATATAAACGACTTTGATTAGCATGATCCACAGGACGCAGAAAACGGCTGCACAACATGGGAGTCAGACTCAAAGATACAAAACCAGATACCAGAATTGCAACTGCGATCGTTACAGCAAATTCATGAAATAATCGTCCTAACACTCCACTCATGAATAACATGGGGATGAAAACTGCAACTAAGGAAAGGGTCATTGACAGAATTGTGAAACCAATTTCTCTGGACCCATTCAACGCCGCTTCTAGGGGACGTTCCCCCATTTCGATATGACGGACGATATTTTCTAGCATAACGATCGCATCATCCACTACGAAACCCACTGAAAGGGTCAACGCCATCAGTGATAAATTATCTAGTGAGTAGTGCAGCAAATACATCACCGCAAAGGTGCCAATCAGCGAAACAGGTAACGCCAAACTGGGAATCACTGTCGCCGATAGGTTCCGTAAAAATATAAAAATCACTAAGATAACTAGAGCGATCGTCAGAATCAACGTAAATCTGACATCATCTACCGAATCTCGAATTGACTGAGACGCATCATAGAGAATCCCAATTTCCACGGATGCCGGAATCTGTTCTCGCAAATTAGGGAGCAATTTCTTAATCGTGTCTACGACTTGCACCGTATTGGTTCCGGGCTGTCTTTGAATGGTGAGAATAATGGCGCGAGTATTGTTGTACCAGCTTGCTACCTTGTTATTTTCTACACTGTCAACGACCCGGCCTAGTTGATTGAGATAGATGGGCATTCCATCTTTGTAAGATACAATCAGTTGGCGATAAGCAGCCGCATCCTGGAGTTGCCCGTTGGTTTGGACTGTAAAATTCTTGTGATTTCCCGAAAGACTGCCGGTGGGCAAATCGACGTTACCCTGTTGAATCGCCGTCGCCACCTGATCTAGTCCAATTTGCCGCGCTGCCAATTGCTGCGGATCGAGTTGAATTCGAGCCGCATACTTTTGGGAACCGTAGACAGCTACCTGTGCTACTCCATTGATTGTAGATAGCTTTTGCGCCAGATAAGTCTCGGCATAATTATCTACCTGGGAAAGGGGCAGTGTGGGAGAATCCAGGTAAAGGTAAAGAATCGGTTGATCTGCGGGGTTAACCTTGCTGTATGTGGGAGGATTGGGTAAATCGTTAGCAATTTGCCCCGATGCTCCCGATATTGCGGCTTGCACATCCTGCGCCGCATCATCAATATTCCGACTCAGGTTAAATTGCAGGGTAATTTGAGTCTGTCCCAGAGTGCTAGTTGAGTTGAGCGAATCGAGTCCAGCAATACTGGAAAATTGCTTTTCTAAAGGACGGGCAACCGAGGCTGCCATCGTTTCCGGGCTGGCTCCCGGTCGGGAAGCACTTACCTGAATTGTGGGATAATCTACACTTGGTAAATCGCTGATTGGCAGCAAGCGATAACTCATGAAACCGAAAATCAAAATCGCCGCCATCACCAGAGTCGTCATAATTGGACGGCGGATAAATGGTTCTGAGAGGTTCATGATTCACCTCCCTGCTGCCTGTCCCCTGCCCCTCTTCCTCTTCTCGATGTTCCATCGGCATTCGAGTTATTGCCGCTTGTTTTGATGCGGATTTTGCTACCCGAAACGAGATTCGCTTGACCATCGGTAACAATTTTATCGCCTGGTTGCGGTCCTTTCTGAATTACATCTAGCCCCTGAATGGTGCTGCTAATTGTAACTGGAACGTTTTCTACCGTCATATCTGGCTTAACTACAAAAACAAACTGTCCATCGGGGCCATTCTGCACGGCTTGGGAAGGAACAACCGTTGCATTCGGTTCTTCAGTCAGTGTTAGCGTTGCGTTGACAAATTGACCGGGAAACAAATGTCCCTGAGTGTTATCAAAGTCGCCAATCAATTGAATTGTTCCCGTGGTATTATCAACCGTATTATTGACAAATGTCAAAACACCTGGTAAGGGATGAGCTTCATTATCCGGGAAGGTCACATCTACCTTCAGCTTGCCATTCTGCATATACTTTTGTACCTGGGGCAGATTTGTTTCGGGAATGGAAAAAGCAACTTGAATCGGGCGAACTTGGGTGATGTTTACCAATGGAGTTGTGCTGTTAGCTTGTACCACATTGCCCTGAGTCACCAGAATATTGCCAGCGCGACCATCAATCGGGGCATAAATTTTGGCGTAAGACAATTGCACTTTGGTATTGTTTAATGCTCCCTGGTCGGAAACTACAACAGCCTGAGCATTAGCGATCGCAGCTTGATCGCCTTTGACAACTGCGCCAGCATTAGTCAGCGCCACTCGATCGCTTTTCAAAACAGCCTCAGCATTAGCGATCGCTTCTCGATCTGCTTGTAGGGTTGCTGTAGCCGATTTGCTATTGGAAACGTATTGCTGTGCTTGATCTAAACTGATAGCGCCTTTCTGGTACAATGCACCATAGCGATTGCTCTGTCCTTTAGCAAATTCTGCTTGCGCTTGATCCTTGGCTAAATTCGCTTGGGCTTGTCGCACTAAGGCTTGGTCTTTGACTAAAGTGGCTCTAGCTTGATCTACCTGACCCAAATCTCTAGTTAATGCGTCTCTAGCTTGTTGTACCGAGGCTTGGTCTTTTGCTACAGTTCCTTGAGCTTGCTGGATTGCAGCAGCTTGCGATCGGTCATCCAGGGTAAACAAAAGTTGTCCCTTTTTCACATCTTGACCTTTCTTGAAATAAACTCCAACAATCCGCCCACTAGCTTGGGGCGTAATCGCTACCGTAGACCCCGCTTGCACATTACCGATCGCCTGTAATTGTAACGGAACCGTTTTTTGTGTCACCATTGCCACGGTTACAGGTGTCACTTGCTGCCGATTACGCCCAGATTTTTCAGATTTGTCTGACTTGGCTGCACCTGCATAGACACCAAAAAAACCTAACCCAGCCAGCAACAGCACCCCCAATATTACCAACCTAATCTTTTTCTTTTTTGGCGATCGCGGTAGCTCTGGTTCTATACTTTTGTCTGTCAAACTCTCGTTAGAACTTTCAATTTCATGGTTCATCAGAACCTCCAATAGTACTTTGATATTTACTTATCTTTGTGTTTGTTTATGACTCAATCCAGTTTAGTTAAGCCTAAAATTCAACTTCTATGTAGGTTGGGTTGAGGAACGAAACCCAACACTTCCGTAACTTTGTTGGGTAACACGAATGTTCTACCAACCTACAATTTTGGGAGCATCCCAATGAGTGCTTAAATCTTTTCCCTCACCCCCAACCCCTCTCCCTTCAGATGGGAGAGGGGAGACATAATTCTAGTTCCCCGAATCCCTTCATATGGGATTCGGGGTTAGGGGATGAGGGCTATCAAGCTTTTTGCATATTTGAGATGCTCCCACAATTTTCTTTGATATTTACTTATCTTTGTATTTGTTTATGACTTATTTAACTGCCGATATAGAATTTGTAAAGCTTGTTTTTCTATCTGTCTAACTCTTTCCCGACTAATACCTATTCGCCGACCAATCTCTTCTAGAGTAAATTCGTGTCCGTCTGTCAATCCAAAGTGCAAATTTAAGATTTCTTGTTGTTGTCTCGACAAAGTTGACAATAAGCTTTCAACTTCATCATTGAGATATTGCTCATTAGTATAGCCATTTTCAGAATATCTGCTATCTTCTATTAAATCTTCTAGTTTTATCTCTTTATCTGACCCCACTTTCAGATCAAGGGAGATAGTTTGACGAGATAAAAGGAGAAATTCTCTAATCTGAGTAGGCTCTAAAGAAAGTGCATGAGCAATTTCATTAGTGGTGGGAATACGTCCCAGCTTTTGAGATAATTCTCGCTGAACGCGCTTAATTTTGTTTAACTTTTCGTTGATGTGAATGGGTAATCGAATCGATCGTCCTTGCTGGGCGATCGCTCTGGTAATTCCTTGACGAATCCACCAGTAAACGTAGGTTGAAAATCTGTATCCTAGAGCCGGATTGAATTTCTCAACTCCTCTCTCCAAACCCAATGTACCTTCTTGAATTAAATCCATTAGCTCTAAGTTACGTCTCTGATATTGCTTGGCAATTGACACCACAAGCCGGAGATTAGACGCAATCATTTTCTGCTTGGCTTTTTTCCCTTGATTTAGCTGCTGAAGTAGTTCTTGTTCACTTAACTGCACCTGGTTAGACCATTCTGGCAGTGTGGGTGTACGCTTTAATTCAACAGTCAGTTTTTCTGATTCAGCAAGTATTTTCATCATCTGCTGAACTTGTTGGGCAAAAAAAACTTCTTGCTCGTGGGTTAACAGAGGTATCCGTCCAATTTCTTGAAGATAAACACGGACTGTATCAGTTGTAAATTGAGATGCTTGGGTTGTGTTAATAGCTTTGGTATCTGGGAATGTTAACTTACTCATATTGAGTTAGCCTCTGTCTATTAATTAGGGTATTTTTTATTCAGGAAAAACAGCACCGAATAATTCGTAATTCATAGGCTCTATTACGAATTACGAATTACAAATTATCATGACTTGTTGACGATAAGAGATATTGTCAAAAGCTCCGTATACTTATTTCCCACGCTGTAAACTCAGATGATTGTCCCCGGACTGAATCAATTTGCTCAGTCCAGCAACGGCGCTAGCATACTGAGGATCGGCTAATGTCCCCAAAGTTTGGTTTTGCACTAATGCTTTCTGTTGTGCCTGGGTTAACGCCACGTTAATATCTGGGGCAATGCCGACATGATTGATATCTCGACCTTTGGGTGTGTAGTATTTGGCGATCGTTAGTTTCAGCCCCGACCCATCCTCTAGTGGCTCTACGGCTTGAACTAAACCTTTACCGAAAGTGCGAGTCCCTACTAAGGTGGCGCGGCGATCGTCTTGCAGCGCTCCCGATAGAATTTCGCTGGCGCTAGCAGATCCCTTATCAACCAGTATCACTAGGGGTTTGTCGGTGAGAGGATGTCCCGATGCGTTGTAGCTCTCTTTAACTTGATCTCGATTTACCAAAGAGACGATCGCCCCTTCCTTCAACCACATACTGGCAATTTGCAAACTCGCATCCAGCAGTCCACCTGGATCGGAACGCAAATCCAAAACGTAGCCCTGCACCTGCTGTTTTTCTAATGCTTGAATTGCCCGATGCATCTGTGCGGGAGCAGTTTGTGTAAACTCTGGCAAACGAATGTAACCAATCTTACCTGCTGCTGTTGTTTGCGTGTTGTAAGTTACAGGATGGATAGCAATATTTGCACGGGTAAGTTGGAAACTTTGCGATTTATTGTCGCGTTGAATCATGAGTACTACCTTGGTTCCGACGGGGCCGAGAATCCGCTTAACGGCATCGTCAATTTTCATCCCCTGAGTTTTTTCACCGTTAATCTGGACAATTACATCGTCTGGCAAAATACCCGCTTTAAAAGCAGGCGTTCCTGCGATCGGGGCGACAACGGTTAAGGCTTTAGTTTTTTCATTCTGTGCAAGTTCCAGCCCTACGCCACTGAGGTTGCCAGAAATGTCGTTATTTAGGGCTTTAAATTCTTGTGGGTCGAAAAACTGTGTGTAGCGATCGCCTAATTTCGCCACCATTTCTTGAATCGCTCCATAAGCCTCTTTCTTAGAACTATAGGAACGGCTAACATACTGCTGGCGAATTGCTTTCCAATCTTGATGGTTAAAGCTGACATCAACATAATTTTTATCTAGGATTTGCCACACCTCATCCACCATTCTTTGGGGGCTAGTTTGGGGTTTCCCTAGAGCTTTGGAAGCGGAAAAACTACTTCCTAAAAGGATTGCTGAGATAACGGCGAGTTCTATCTTGACGAACAATTTATGTTTAAACATGCTTTAACTCTTGAAGAATAATACAAAATACAGAATTCAGAATGTAATCAACGAAGGATTGAATACCCCCAGTCGCAGATAATTATTTCTGTTAGCGTAGCCAGGCGTAGCCCATTCTGACAACTGACTCCTGAATTCTGTTTTAAGAAAACTACTAGGAGTTACCTTGGGATTGCCCTTTGCGGTGGGGATAGGCAGTCTTAAATATATCCTGAATTTTAGTTTTTTGTTCAGCCGTGAGATTCAGGCTGAACACTGCTTTACGCATTTTTTCACCTTGCTGTAATTTTGTTGACAATTCCTTTACCTGATCAGGGGTCAGAACTGCCTCAACTTGCTTGCGAACTTCTTCGCGTTTCTGGGCGCGTTCTGGCGTATTCGATGCCGAATTTGTCGTAGAAGTATCAGCTACCTTTGTCCCTGAGTCATTCCCTTGAGATACATCTGGAGACTTAGAACTGCTGCAACCTGTCATTCCTCCAATCAGGATACTTGCAAATAGTAGGGTTGGTAAAATTATCTGTTTTTTAATCATTTACTTCTCTTGTTTTTGTTCTGTGTAATACGAATAAGTAAGTGGGTCGAATTAAATATAAAACCTCACCCTGCCTCCGGCTTCCCTCTCCGAACTAGAGGGATTGAGGGTGAGGTTTTTTCTTATGTTTAATTACGTCTACCTACTTAACTGTTTATAAAATGTTTAAAAAGTCGCTGTTTTACTCACACAAGCTAATCTTAAAAGCTAGAGTTAGTTTACACATGAGCTATAATTCCTAACCTTACCAGTAAAAAAGTACTTAAATTATTGTGACTTTTTTCCTAATTTAGAAACAATTAATTAGTCGGAACGGCTCTACCAATACTAAAGACAGATTCGCTATATAGAAAAGAGAGTTTCATCTCAACAGCGCCCATCTCTAAGCCTTCTGTCTTCTCCACCTATTTACCTCTAAAATTGGGAAAATACCTATGGTTTTGTTACAAAGACCATTGAGTTGTAATTCTATGGTTCGCTTGATCTACCCATCTTTCCGTCTGTTGCTTTACCTAGAGTGGCTGTTCTTAGCCACGGCAGTGTTCATGGAAGTTCTGCTGCCGTTTCAGTTGTGCTGGTCGTTGCTGCTACGAGTTGTAGCGATCGCAATTTTTAGCTTGATGGGGTTAAGGCTACCAATGGTTAGGCTGGAAAAAAAATTACTTTATACAGCCTTGGAATTCGGTTTAATTTGGCTACCAGCGATTCAACATAGCTTATCTCCTCGCTCCGTTTTGCTGCTGTGTCTGGTACTGGTGATGCGGAGTTGTCTGATATTTAAGCTATCGGGACAGTTGGTTGTCTTGATTTTATCTCTGCTTTCTCATGGAACACTGCTTTTGTCAAGACCAATTGAACCTGAGAATTTTATGCGAGATAAAATGATCGCCATGTCCTGGGATTGGCGATTAAGTAATATATTATTGTTTAGCTTAACGTTAGTATTCGCTTTATTGTTAATTAATGCCCTGCTTGCAGAGCGCCAAAGTCGAGAGCAGTTAGAAATTGCCCATCAACAATTAGAGAGAACCAATCAACAACTGTGCCAGTATGCGCTACGGATTGAAGATCAGGCAACCTTGCAGGAACGCAACCGAATTGCCCGCGAAATTCATGATGGGTTAGGACACACTCTCGCCGCCCAAACCATTCAGATTAATAATACTCTGTTGTTCTGGCAATCAAATAATGATAAAGCCTTGACATTTCTCAAACAGGCGAAAGAATTGGGGGCTGAGGCACTGCTAGAAATTCGGCGATCGCTTTCTGTATTACGTTCAAATCCTTTGCAAGGGCAATCTCTCAAATCAGCCATTGAAAAGCTACTGACAGATTTTCAGCAAACCACAAGTATTGAACCGTCCTGTAAAATTGATCTACCGTACATTTTACCAACAGAAGTAAACACCGCCCTATACCGAATTGTGCAAGAATCCTTGACAAATATTTGCAAACATGCTAATGCAACGAGTGTCACCGTGAGACTACTGGCTCACGCTGGAATGATTCATTTGTCAATCGAAGATAATGGAAAAGGGTTTAACCCCACTCAAAATACAACCGGCTTTGGGTTACAAGGGATGCGAGAACGGTCGGTTGCACTGGGCGGTCAATTAAATGTCCACAGTCAACTAGGAACCGGTTGCTGTATTTCTGTTTCTTTGCCACTACCAAAGCTAGCTTATGATTCAGATTTTATTAGTTGACGATCAGCATCTGATTCGCCAGGGACTTAAGAGTATGCTTGAGTCGAATGACCAGATGCAGGTAATCGGTGAGGCGGAGAATGGGCAACGGGCGCTCGAACAGATTGCCTTACTGCAACCCGATATTGTGCTAATGGATATCCGAATGCCCGTAATGGATGGAGTTGCCACAACAAAAGCGATCGCTCAACAATATCCTGATATTAAGGTTCTCGTCCTCACCACCTTCGATGATGATGAGTATGTTTTCCAGGCGATGCGGCTGGGTGCAAAGGGCTATTTACTCAAGGACACCGAACCAGATGAATTAATGTTGGCAATTCTCTCCGTCTACAAGGGACAAACCCTACTCGGTCCAGGATTGTTTGAAAAAGCACTCACGCCTATTGCCGCACCTGTTTCGTCTGTGCAAACTCCTCCAGAATTGGCGCAACTCACACCCAGAGAATTAGATGTATTGCGGTTAATTGCTTGTGGAGCCAATAACCGTGAAATTGCTGAATCACTGTTTCTTTCAGAAAATACTGTTAAGAATTATGTTACTAATATTCTGAGTCGGTTGAGTTTACGCGATCGCACTCAAGCCGCTTTGTTTGCTCATTCCTTGTTTGGTGGACTTAAATAGAGTCTGCTTGGGCAAGGAATATGTATTCATAGAAAGACAAATAAACCACGTCTAAGTAAGTCGGTGCAAATAATCATCACTGGTTTGTAGTTGCGCTGTCTTCGCTACAGCGCAACTACGAGCCAAATACAGAGATTTTACTTTTCGTTACATAGTTTTGTTTTTTCTCGCCGACCTACTTATCTTGAAACCTATAGTTCTTCCATGATCAAAAGGATTTGCCCTCATCCCCCAACCCCGAATCCCAAATCTGGGATTCGGGGAGCCAGAATTTCAAACTCCCTCCCCCAGATTTGGGAGAGGGATTTAGGGTGAGGGCAAGAACTACGGTTCTCAACGTTCAAGAGGATGAAACTTTATTTTTGCACGGGGAAAATTATACGTTAAATCGGTAAAGCTGCCGTATAATATTATTAGATTTGCATAGACAAAGACAAAAAACAAGGGGGTATGTAGATTGTGTATCCCCCAGTTCCTAAATTGTCACTAAAAATAATACCTCGCAAACCGTAGCAGTTGGTAATGGCAGAGCGCTAATTCCGATTAAACAACCACAAAATTCTTTTCGGTTAGTGTCACTCCACCAGATATTTGTGCAAATTGTACCTGAGTAAACCGAGACGCACTCCCATCAAGGTCAAAGAACAATCCACCTGTAGCGCTGTTGTAGATAAATCGCTGAGTGTTAGTGGTTGCAGATGTTCCAAGGGTAAACTGAGTAGCTTTGAGTGAACCTGGTGATAAGTCGCTACCAAAACCAGCAGCCGACACCTGAATCAGTTCATTAGTGGCGTTGAAGTCAGAAATACTGTCAACACCTCCATTATTGTAACTATTGAAAGCAAAGGTATCAGTACCAGCTCCTCCAATTAGGCTATCATTACCTTTGCCACCTATGAGGATATCATTGCCATTACCACCCATGAGTGTGTTCTTACCAGAAGCGCCAGAAGCTGTGAGAGTATCATTATCATCGCCACCAATGAGGAGATTATTGCCTGTTGAATAGTCAACACTCAAGCGATCGTTACCAGCACCACCGTCGAGCGTGTTATTGCCAGAGACAGTATAAACTCCGTATGAGGAGTATAAGGAGGCTGAACCAGAGGCATTAAGAGAATCATTTCCATCGCCCCCAGAGAGTAGGTTATTCCCTGATGAATAGTTAGTAACTAAGTTATCATCACCAGCGCCACCATTGAGGGTGTTATTGCCAGAGACAGCATCAAGAGAAAACTCGCCTCGGTAGTCGTTGTAGGAGCCAGAGATGCTCAGAGAATCATTTCCATCGTCGCCAGAAAGCAGATTATTACCATTTGAATAATCAGCACTCAAGTAATCCTTACCTGCACCGCCGAAAATCGTATTATTTCCAGCTGCCCCATTTATCGTATCGTTACCATTGCTCCCCACTATATAATCATCGTACTGTGTACCTGAGATATTTAATTCTTCGATATTCTTGTAAGTAACGTGACTCGTGCCTACTGTAATCGAGCCAGTGTTAGTAGCAACATCGAATGTCGAAGTAATTCCGTCGCTAGTAGTATAATTATACAACGACAACAAATCGTCACCTATGCCTCCATCGATGGTATCGTTGCCGCTATTACCCCCGTGGAGCGAATCGTTGCCATTGGTGCCCACAATCAAGTCATCGTAGGCTGTACCATAAATATTTAATCCTTCGATATTCTTGTAAGTAACGTGACTCGTGCCTACTGTAATCGAGCCAGTGTTAGTAGCAGCATCGAATGTCGAAGTCATGCTCTGGGTTGCACTATAGTAAGAGAACGATAAGTAATCGTCACCAGCGCCCCCATCTATTGTATCATTTCCACTACCGCTCCCATCTATTGTATCATTGCCACTGCTGCCCACAATCAAGTCATCGTAGGCTGTATCAGAGATATTTAATCCTTCGATATTTTTGTAATTAACCTGATTCGTGCCTGCTGTAATCGAGCCAGTGTTAGTAGCAGCATCGAATGTCGAAGTAATTCCCCCAGTACCATAGATATACGAGACTTTCAATAAATCGTCACCTGTCCCTCCATCTACTGTTTGAGTTACCAAGTCAGAGGGGGAAGTATATAGAAGCAAAGAGAAGGAATCATTGCCATCGCCTCCAGAGAGTAGGTTATTGCCAAAGCCACCATCAGACTTTCCAGAGTAGTCGTAGTAGCTAGAGACAAAGAGAGAATCATTGCCATCGCCTCCAAACAACAGGTTATCGCCTGTTGAATAGTTAGCATTTAAACTATCGTCACCAGCACCACCGTCGAGGGTGTTATTGCCAGAGGTGGCAAATGCGTACCTGTCGGAAGCGGAGCTAGAGGTACTAAGATAATCATTGCCATCGCCTCCAGAAAGTAGATTATCGCCTGTTGAATAGTTAGCATTTAAACTATCGTCACCAACACCACCGTTGAGGGTGTTATTGCCAGAGGCGGCATTGGTATTTCCCCCGTCGTAGTCGATGTGAGTCCCAGAAGTGGAGAGATTATCATTGCCATCGCCTCCAGAGAGTAGGTTATTACCTTTTGAAGAGGTAGCACTCAATTGATCGTTACCAACACCACCATTAAGGATGTTATTGCTTGTTGAATAATCAACACTCAAGTCATCGTTACCTTTACCGCCAAAAATCGTATCATTACCATAACTTGGATCATTGCCACTACTGCCCCCACAGAGAAAATCGTCGCCATTAGTCCCCACAATCAAGTCATTGTAGATAGTACCTCTAATATCTAATCGCTCGATATTTTTGTAGTTAACCTGATTCGTGCCTGCTGTAATCGAACCAATGTTAGTGGTTGCATTGAATGTGGAAGTCATTCTCCCCGTAGCATTGGTATAATACGCTTGTAAAAAATCATCCCCTTTCCCTCCATCTACGGTTTGAGTTACTAAGAAAGAGGGGGCAGTAGATGAAGCCCTCAAAGAAAAGCTGTCATCGCCATCCTCACCAGAAAGCAGGTTATTGCCTGTTGAACCCTCAACACTCAAGTAATCGTTACCAGCACCACCGTTAAGGGTGCTATTGCCTGTTGAATCCTCAGCATTCAATACATCGTCACCAGTACCACCAACGAGGGAGTTATTGCCCGTACCACCAATGAGGGTATCCTTCCCCGCACCACCAATGAGAGTATCATTGCCCGTACCACCCCGCAGCAAGTCGTTGCCACTTTTGCCGTCGATTTTGTCATTACCGCCCTGACCATTAACCACATCATTTGAGTCGTCTAAACCCGTAATGTTGTTGGATAGGTCATTAAGGAAGGTTACCGTATTTTTGATGCCCAGCTTAGTTTCAGTGGAGTTGGCATCAAAGACATCAAAGCTGTCGGTGATACTACTTTGCCCATTAAACAGGATATTACCAATCTCTGGTTTGGCTCCAGAAGCTTTCTGATTCTCTAAGTTTTCTAATTTGAAGTTTTGCAGAATGACTGTGGTTTCACCTACCCCTTCAAACGCAATTTCCAAATTGTTGCCATTCTGGGTAAGCAGCAAATTTTCGGGACGAAAGAAGTCATAGCCCTCGAATTTTAGGGTGTCCACTTCGGCAATGACTGCGGAAGTCGGGTTTGTTCCTTTACCGACGCCACCGAAATCGGTGATGGTATCGGTGCCGTTGAATATGCTAACGAATTTAAACTGATCTTTGCCACCACCACCAGTTAATGTGTCGTTACCATCAGTAGCTGTGATGATATCGTTGCCTGCAAGACCATTAATCGTGTCCGCTAATTCGCTGCCCACTAGGGTATCATTACCCTTGGTTCCAATGATATTTGCCATAATTTTTACCTGACTAAACCGTTTTTTCAGTAACTTCAGTTCTCAACCTTTAGTTAAGTGCTGTTTTTGGATACAAAAAACTCGCCGAAGTTTGACGTTTTCGGCATACTTTATACCTCAAAAGTGAGAAATAATAATATTCGTCAAAGATTCACCCTATGAAAAACCTTTTCAATAGCACTGATTCTTATATCTCAAACTATTTAAGTCTTAATCACTAGATAGAATCATCAGGGTGTACCTTCAAGAAAATCGCTCCTTTTAGGCTTTTTTAATTGTTCTTGTTCAGTATCAATCAGTGAACAAGCATTAAAAAAGCAAGCTTTAATGGCTCTATCTCTAGCTTAAAATTGAATTAAGTTGAGTGAACACTCAACTTTCAGGCTTTTCTGTCCTGATATACTGGATTTGTCGAATCTCTTACTCACATTAGAGCTATTCAGTAGCTCAATAATTTCTTTATTAATATTATTTTGTAACTGCTGTAGCCTTTGTGAAACAATAATTATTGACTTTAATTTTTGAGATTTATCGTCTTGTAACTGCTGTAGCCTTTGCAAATCAATAACTATTGACTCTAATTTTTGAGATTCCATGAATTTTGCTTTCCTTTCAGACTAATAGATGTATGAACTGATTTTGTGATGTATTAAATAACGCGAGTTCTATGAGTCAATTCTGGAAATCAAAGAATTCAGCATCTAGGGTCTAGAAGGTTACGAAATAATTAAGCTTCTAAAGCTCCTCAACTTCACACTTACTTACTTACTCAGTCTGTTGTGTAAAAGTTATGCATTGTTTAACAAAACTTCATATTTGATTTTCGAGAAGCGATTGATGTGGGAGGAGTAGTGAGTGCAAAAATTATTTTGAAGTTTTAAATGCTGAACGAGTGTATTTTTTTATACTAACTTTTTAAAATACACTGAATTAAACAAACGTCAACTCCATGCCAAGCAAGGGAATTCCTCTATGCAGGCTCACATAGATTTGGTATGAGTTCAAACTGAGAATGGATTTGTTATACTTAGTCTTTCTTACTGCAAGTACCCGGAACAAGGGTAATTAATCTATCTGAAGACAGATTTTTGAAAACTTAAAAGTAAATATGTTGTTAATACTACCTAAAAACAGCGGCATTTCAATCACAGATTACAGACCTCAGTTGAGTGCTTGGAACTTCTAAGGATTAGGTTTGTGGTTATGGAATTTACGCTTATGGCTATATCGGCTAATCAAACGAGGAGGTCATACAACAGCCGCAGAGCAAACTTGGGGATTAGCAACAGAGGTTCATCACCGACCTGGGGATGGAGTAACGCCAGAGCTTTAGTATAAAATTTTGGAGCCGCTTGGCTTTGGCATCAAGGTTTATCCCCATAATCATACGGTTGGTGCAGAAGAATTGCTTGGCAATTATGGTAAATCTGACAAGAACTATCGTTTGGCTCAATTATGCTCTGGGATCAATCCTAATTCTCTACTTGCAGCCTTGTCGCTTATGTGTGTTGCCAGATGTGATGTTTAATAGTTTACACAAATTAGGCACAAGTAAGTCGGTGAAAATAAATCAAACTAGATTAAGTAATGTAAAAAATATTGAGATTAGTTTGTAGTGAGCGGTATAGGAAGATTGCTTAAACAATACAAGAATAAATCTCACCCTTTAACTAAGCCTTAGGTGCAATAGCAAAAGCCTATCAATTACGTCAATCTGTTTACAGATATTATTAACCCGTCCCTACTTCCTTAATTTGAAAACTCAATTTCTACGAAAAGTTTCAAGTATTACTTGTTGATTTAGGTGCTTCTATGAAAAAATTGATTAAAGGTTTGCGCGAATTCAAAAGTAGTTATTTTTCTGCTAATGAAGAACTGTTTGAACAACTTTCTCATGGTCAAAAACCCAGAGTGCTATTTATTACTTGTTCAGATTCGCGTATCGATCCAAACCTGATTACACAAGCCGGGTTAGGCGAATTGTTTGTTATCCGCAATGCAGGCAACATTATTCCACCATTTGGTGCGACTAATGGCGGTGAAGGGGCAACAATTGAGTATGCTGTTCAAGCATTAGGTATTCAGCAAATTATTGTCTGTGGTCACTCGCATTGTGGTGCTATGAAAGGGTTAATGAAGTTAGACAGCTTGCGGGTAGAAATGCCGCTTGTACATGACTGGCTCAAATATGCAGAGGCAACCCGACGACTGGTGAAAGACAATTATAGCCACTACGAAGGGGAAGAACTCTTAGAAATAATTATTGCTGAGAATGTACTCACCCAAATCGAAAATTTACGCACTTATCCGGTGATTCACTCTAAGCTCCACCAAGGGCAACTAAATATTTATGCTTGGATTTATCAAATTGAGACAGGAGAAATTTTGGGATACGATCCACAAAAGCACGCCTATGTCTTGCCACAAAATCAGCTTTTCCCATCGGAGATGGATGAGACATTACTTAGCCCAACTGTAAATAGCAATGTGGAAATACATTTCACTAAAACTCAACAACGACCGTTTGAATCTTCCCAGGAACTCCCTATTTCTACACATGAATGGTTTCCAATGACAGTGCTTTCTCCAGAGCAAATGGAGCGAATTTATCGAGGCTCGACAACAAAGTAAAAATCTAGAGTACGGAAAATGCCTTGTAAGAGGTTGTTTGAAAAGTCTAATATGTTACTTACCTGGGTTCTATTCTATTCGCCCAAACCTTTTCAAACATCCTTTAAGGGTAGAAGTTGCTTGACTAGGAGTAACAGACGCCAGAAGTGTGATCGTAATAATTATGATTAAGAAAGAGGAAGTTAGAGGCAACCCTCGGTTGCCTGTCAAATAACTGACTTTCAGTAGTTCACAAAGTGTTTTCGTTCTATAAGCGGATAGCTACAACTTATCTAAATATTTATACACTAGACTTTTTTCCCTTCAGTAAGTTTGAGATTTTCTTTTGAGCAAGAGTATTAATGACTCATTTGCAATAATTGATGAGCGTGAGTACCTTCATTATTCATAACTTGTTCTAGTACTGCTTCTCTGATATTTACAAATACTTCACTAGCTCTGTCTCGTGGACGCGACAATCTTACAGGTAAATCTAAAGCAACCCGTCCTTCTTCAATTACTATTACTCTGTCTGCCAGCGCCACAGCTTCTTCTACATCATGGGTAACCAAGAACGCCGTAAAGCCTCTCTGTTGCCACAAATCCTCGATTAAATGTTGCATTTCTAAGCGAGTTAACGCATCCAATGCTCCTAAAGGCTCATCAAGTAGTAATAGTTGTGGTTGACTCACTAAGGCTCTGGCTAATGCTACTCGTTGTCGTTGCCCTCCAGATAAGACGTAAGGCCATTCACCAGCTCTATCTTTAAGCCCTACTTGTTCTAATACCCGCGCAGCTTTTGCACGCCAATTTTCTTGCAAACCCAGACCCACATTATCTATTACACTTTTCCAAGGTAGTAACCGGGGGTCTTGAAACATCACTCTTACAGAATGACTAAGCTTACGCAGTGGTTCTCCATCTAATAATATGCCCCCTGT
Source organism: Nostoc sp. (assembly GCF_036917635.1). Taxonomy (GTDB): domain Bacteria; phylum Cyanobacteriota; class Cyanobacteriia; order Cyanobacteriales; family Nostocaceae; genus Nostoc. The sequence goes on along the minus strand of NZ_JBALCW010000101.1, from coordinate 63,155 downwards.
AGTGGGTTTATCTAACCCAGACACTAGGCGCAGTAAAGTACTTTTACCGCAACCACTACGTCCCACAATCGCAATAAATTCTCCTGGTGCTACTTCTAAATTTAATGACTTTAAGACAGTTTTATTTCCAAAAACTTTGCTTAAATCCAAAATATTGAGTTGTGAACCTTGTATAGTTGAACCCATGTGTTTTTTCCTTTGTTTAATGATTTTTGAGTTATTAAAGCAGGAAGTTATTTGAGGTTTTTGCAAATAATAAATGAACGCAAAAACTAAACATATATTTAAATTTTGATGTAAACTTTTACCCAGCAGATGTGTAATTTGGATTCCATGATAAGAATTTGTTTTCTAGAAGTTTGGCGATAGAATTTGCTAGTTTACCTAACAGTGCATAAATGACAATACTTAACACCACAATATCTGTTTGCATGAACTCACGGGCGTTCATTGCCATATAACCAATGCCAGAATCTGCTGCAATTTGTTCGGCTACAATTAACGATAGCCACATAATACCCAAAGAAAAGCGGACACCAATCAAAATTGAAGATAAAGCTCCTGGAAAAACAATTTGCCACAAAATCTGCGATGTTTTTAAGCCATAAACTCTGCCCATTTCAATTAGTTGGGGATCTCCATTACGAATTCCATGATAGGTATTAAGGTAAATTGGGAAAAATACACCTATGGAAACTAGAAATAATCTAGCTTGATCGCCAATCGCAAACCATAAAATTACTAGAGGAATTAATGCCAAGTTGGGAATAGTACGCAGCATTTGCAAGGAACTATCTAACAATTGTTCTGCAATGCGAGAAAACCCAGTGAGTAATCCTAAAATAAAGCCAATTCCGCCGCCAACGATAAAACCAGATATAGCGCGTGCGGCACTGATTCCCATGTGTCGGAAAAGCTCTCCAGTTGAAGCTAACTTAAATGCCGTAAAAACTACGCTACTTGGTGCTGGAAGAATTCTGCTGGAAAGTAAACCAGTTCTAGAAGCAATTTCCCAAAGTAGTAGCACTATAAAAGGTACTATCCAAGGGATGATTTTATCTGCGTATTTGTTGTTGAATATTGCTTCTAGGGATTTTTCGCTGTTTTTAGTCTTTTTCAGAGTAATAGTCATAAGTTACCAATTAGTTGTTTTATGAAGTTCTCATTAAAGGCTATTTCGTCAATAGGACTGAATAGCTTTGGCGTTATCTATGTTTGTTTTACGGAGACAGGGACAGAAAGTAATGAAGAACAAACCCAAATAGTTGGGGTATTTCTTCTTTAAAATACTATATATCTAGCACCTTACCGTAGATTAAAGATAGTTTTACACGAAATTAACTAAAAAGCAACTCCCAAGAATAGGGAGTGGGGAATATTCCTTTTTCAGCTTGGGCTATAGGATTTTCCTGTGAGTTCACTAGAAAGTAAAGGTAGTGCAAAGAGAACCCACCCAAATCGGCTCGTTGACATCATTATGTTTGGGCTTAGTAATTAGATACAAGCTAGGGATAAGGGACTTCCAATAAAAAAATACCCCACAAGATTGGGTAATTTATTTGTCGGAAGTCCCTAATTCGGATGTTGTTATTTGCTCAGATATATTCGGTATTTCAGCCGCAATTACTGCTGAAGACAGGATGAAAAATTTTCATTTATTCAAGGAAAAAACATGACTGAATATAGCAGATTAAAAACTTCCCGTTCTGCGGCAATTAAAGCAAGCCTCGATTATCCGATAATTGACACTGATGTTCATAATATTATACGCGAACTTATTCTTCTTGACTCCACCACCTATTTCCCCTTAACCGAACAGTATTGAGACCGCAGTGGCTCCCCGATAAATTGGGGGACCTTGACTTCGGTTCCCCCTTAAAAAGCGGGGTTAGGGGGGATCAACCGGTGCTTAAAATTACAGCCAACCATTTTTAAAACATTCTCTAAGTGCCTTAGATATGAGATATGCCTGCTGTAGAAAATATCTATCTTTAGACATACTTTTTTAAATTTTTTTTGTTAGCCAGTACACTTCGCATGGTGGATTGACTTAAATCTATTTACATATGTTATGATTTGTATTATTCTAATGTTATGATTTGTATTGTGTTTTAAGTTAACAACTAGTAACTAGTTGGTAATTTAAGCTTTTTTAGCTTAAATTAGGACTAAAAAGGCAATTAAAGCAAATTTAGAAGCTTTTAACACACACAACCGTTCCTTATTAAATATAAATTTTTGTTACTAGTAACTCAGATACATTTAATTAATATCTGAATTTTCAGGAGTTACTGAGGTAGGTGTGTTGAATACTGAACAGTAACTTAACTGAGTGAGGTATTCTACGGTTATTCTCAATAGAATGAAGTGAATCATGTTTGTTTTTAACCATTTTAGGGTTTGAGACTAATCGAAAAAAACAGGGAGCAGAGGATTAATCATGTCTGTAATTTCAAATGTTAAGCTGGAAATAGACAATATAAGTAGTTTAGTAAAATATGAGTTATGCAAAGTTTAACATTGGGAAATTTGCGACAGACAAACATAGGGGAGTTAAAAAAGGTTCAAATAAACTTCCTAAAAATCCACTGTCATTCTAAACTAAATAGAATGTAGCGAGTTTAGTGATACGAGGTTTGATACTAATGTTAAAAAACAGCGGACTAACAATTAATCAGGGTTGTAATCTCAAATTGAAGCTTGGAGATGGACGATATAATCAGTTTTGTAGACTAGAATTTTTGCAAAATCGTACAGTTGGAAAACCACTAGATTTAAATATAGTGGAATAAATCTGAATTAAGATGAATTTCCCAAGTTGAAAGTTAATAATCCCCGGAAGAAACAGGCAAATATTATGCCACTATATTGGGAATGGGGCTATTTGACTAGTTTGAGGTTATACCGAATTAAAGGTTAACCCATCTATAGAATTTACTCAAATGAATGGTGTTGTTTAAAAACATTGCCAGTCAGCAATAAACGTTAGCTTTTTACAGAAAGCTAATTTTGTACTGTCTTTAATCTTAAAGGATAAAGAGCATTAATTCTTGCTGGCATCCATGAGGGTAAATCGTAATTATTACCGTCTCACAACTTTTTAATTGGAATAAGGTCAACACACATGAATAAAGTTCAAGCATCATTTGAAGCTACCGAAGCTGCGTTTCACGTGCAAGGGTACGAAAAAATCGATTTTAGTCTTGTCTATGTGAACGGTGCATTTGATATTAAAAACAGAGAAATAGCAGATAGCTATGCGAAATTTGGTCGCTGTCTGACTGTAATTGATGCCAATGTCCATGAACTTTATGGCGAACAGATCAGGTCATATTTTAGACACTATGACATTGAACTGACAGTATTTTCCATCATTATTACAGAGCCAGCTAAAACCCTTGCAACTTTTGAAAAAATTATTGACGCTTTTTCCGACTTTGGTTTAGTTCGTAAGGAACCAGTCTTAGTCGTTGGTGGTGGTCTAATTACTGACGTAGCTGGGTTTGCTTGCGCTTCTTACCGTCGCAAGAGTAACTACATCCGCATTCCTACCACGTTGATTGGTTTAATCGATGCAGGTGTAGCAATTAAGGTTGCAGTTAATCATCGTAAGGAAAAAAATCGCTTAGGAGCATATCATGCACCTTTAAAAGTGATCCTCGATTTCTCATTTTTGAAAACCTTGCCAACGGCTCAAGTTCGTAATGGGATGGCAGAGTTGGTGAAAATTGCGGTAGTTTCAAACTCTGAAGTCTTTGAACTGCTATACGAATATGGCGAAGAACTGCTTTCGACTCACTTTGGACATGTGAATGGTACACCGGAAATCAAAGAGATTGCCCATAAACTCAACTACGAAGCTATCAAAACCATGCTGGAGTTAGAGACTCCTAACTTGCATGAAATAGACCTCGATCGCGTCATTGCCTACGGTCACACTTGGAGTCCTACCCTAGAATTAGCACCTCACATACCCCTTTATCATGGTCACGCGGTGAATATAGATATGGCTTTGTCTGCAACCATTGCAGCACAACGGGGCTATATTCCAACAGGGGAGCGCGATCGCATCCTAGACTTGATGAGTCGTATCGGTTTATCACTCGATCATCCTCTATTAGATGGAGATTTGCTCTGGTATGCTACCCAGTCTATTAGCTTGACACGAGATGGTAAACAACGTGCAGCCATGCCTTGTCCTATTGGTGAGTGCTTCTTTGTCAATGATTTGACCCGTGAAGAACTTGATGCTGCCTTAGTTGAACACAAACATCTTTGTGCTAAATACCCTCGTGGCGGAGAAGGGGTTGACGCATACATTGAAAATCAAGAAGCCAAGCTCTTGGGGGTGTGAAGACATGACCAGTGTTTTACGACGAGAAACAGCTAGACCAATAACGCCACACAGCATCTTAGTAGCCCAGCTACAGGAAACTCTCAAATTAGCACAAGAGAACAACATTCCTGTGGAGATATTAGATTCTCTGCGCCAGGGAGTTCAATTAGCGGCGGGTTTAGATCCCTACTTGGATGATTGCACCACACCGGAATCGAGCGCATTGACAGCATTGGCGCAAAAAACTAGCATTGAAGACTGGAGCAAACGCTTCAGTGATGGTGAAACAGTGCGTCAGCTAGAGCAAGAAATGCTCTCAGGACATCTTGAAGGACAGACATTAAAAATGTTTGTTCATATCACTAAGGCAAAGCGCATTCTAGAAGTAGGAATGTTCACAGGCTATTCAGCCTTGGCAATGGCAGAAGCATTGCCAAGTGATGGGCAACTCATCGGTTGCGAAGTAGATCCCTATGTCGCTGAATTTGCTGTTAGTTGCTTTAGTGAGTCTCCCCACGGCGAAAAAATTGTCGTAGAAGTAGCACCTGCCCTAGAGACACTCCACAAGCTAGTAGCCAGAAAAGAAGTATTTGATCTAATCTTCATTGATGCCGATAAAAAGGAGTATGTAGAGTACTTCCAGACCATTTTGGATCATAACTTACTGGCTCTTGACGGGTTAATCTGCGTGGATAATACTTTATTGCAGGGAGAAGTTTACTTACCACCAGAACAACGCACCGCCAACGGTGAAGCGATCGCTCAGTTCAACCGTGTTGTCGCCGCCGATCCTCGTGTCGAGCAAGTTCTCTTACCCATCCGAGATGGTGTAACCCTGATTAGACGCGTTGTGTAATTGAGAGATGAGCAGAGAAGTCTAAGCCTTGGCTTAGACTTCATATCAAGTCCGCCAAATTACCCATAATAAAATAACCCCACCCCCAACCCCTAAGAGCTTTTCGGGAGGGGAGACAAAGCATAGCTTTGGCTCTTTGGGGAACTCCTGGTTTAATAAACAATCAAGCGGACATGATATCAAAGGGATGAAGAAGATAAGAAGGAATAATTTTCGCTTGCTTTTTCATCTCCCCCAAGCTATTTTTTTTTAATCCAGTTGTTATATAAAATACAACAGTATTTAAGAAGATGAATCATGACAGTACTTCGTATCCTTCATTTAGTTGGATCTGCATACAATGATTTTTACTGTCAGTTGTCACGCAATTACGCTCAAAGCTGTCTGGTAGCTACGGCAAATGCATCACTCTATGACTTTCTGATTGCATACATCACAATTGATGGCCAGTGGCGATTTCCTTCCTCTCTCAGTCCAGAAGATATTGCTGTCGCCAAACCGATGCCTCTATCAGATGCCATACAGTTTATAACAGCCCAAAACATTGACCTGATGTTGCCACAAATGTTTTGTCTCCCTGGAATGACTGACTACCGGGCATTATTCGACTTGCTGAAGATCCCTTATATAGGCAATACTCCAGATGTCATGGCAATCACAGCCCACAAAGCCAGAACCAAAGCAATTGTCGCAGCAGCAGGGGTGAAAGTGCCGAATGGAGAATTGCTCCGCCAAGGAGACGTTCCGACAATTACACCTCCAGCAGTGATCAAACCCGCAAATGCCGACAACTCTTTAGGGGTGTCCTTAGTCAAAGAAAAGAGTGAGTATGAGGCTGCTTTGAAGAAAGCATTTGAATTTGCTTCGGAGGTGATTGTAGAAACATTCATTGAAGCCGGTCGAGAAGTCAGATGCGGCGCTATTGTCAAAGATGGGGAGCTAATCGGTTTACCCCTTGAAGAGTATCAGATAGACCCCCAAGCCAGACCCATCCGCAGCTATACTGACAAATTCAAAATACCAATCGAGGGCGACTTGGATTCAACTGCTAAAAATTATGTTCCAGGTTGGATTGTAGATATTAATGACCCGATCACCCAAAAGGTTCAGGAAGAAGTTAAAAAGTGTCATTTGGCTTTGGGCTGTCGCCATTATAGTTTATTTGACTTCCGGATCGACCCACAGGGACAACCTTGGTTCTTAGAAGCCGGGTTGTTTTGTATTTTTGACCACAACGCCGTGATTGCCTGTACGGCGAACGCAGCCGGAATTCCTTTAAATGAGTTATTTATGACGGCGATCAATGAAGCGTTGAGCGCGATATAATGTGCGGCAAATCATCTTTTTAGCTTTATTTTGTGTTGGAATACCACAAGGTCTTCGCTAGCGACAAGTAATAGAACTTTTAACCTCAGACTCGCCATCAGCCAAAGGTTCCACCATCATGTCACAATTACAACTATGAGGGAACAGATTTTTGCAATGTTCCAAAACTTGGGTACTCTTGCATTACTGGCGATCGCATTTCCCTTTAACTGCACCGTCGTACTCGCATCGCTGCTGTGGAATTTTTTCAGGCGATCGGATGCTAATCTTGTGGCTTTGAACGAGAATCGTAAAAATATCTTGATCGGTGGTGGTAGAATGACCAAAACCCTTCAGCTAGCGCGTTCATTTCACGCTGCTGGGCATCGAGTCATTTTATTCGATCTCGACAAATACTGGTTCAGTGGTTATCGATTTTCTAACTCTGTGGCTGGCTTTTACACAGTTCCTGACTCGCAAGAAGACTTAGAAAGCTATACTCAAGCCGTGCGGGCGATCGCCAAAAAAGAAAACATAGATTTTTTTGTCCCGGTAGGTATTTTTGCTGCCAGCTACTTTGATTCCGAGCGCAAACCAGTATTATCAGGCTGTTGCGAGAATTTTCACTTCGATGCTGATACGATGAAGATGCTGGATAACAAGTTTACCTTTGCTGAAATTGCCCGCTCACTCTCGCTATCTGTCCCGAAAACCTTCTTAATTACAGATCCCGAACAAGTTCTTAAATTCGACTTTGCCAACGAAAAGCGCAAGTACATTCTCAAAAGTATTGTCTATGACTCTGTTTTACGCTTGGATTTGACTAAGCTACCAATGGAGTCTCACGAAAAAATGGCGCTTCATGTTAAAAGTAAGCCTATTAGTGAAGATAACCCTTGGATATTGCAAGAGTTTATTCCCGGTAAAGAATACTGCACTCACGATACGGTGAGAAATGGTGCATTGACGGTACATTGCTGCTGTGAATCATCTGCTTTTCAAGTCAATTACCAAAACTTTGAACACCCAAAAATTAAAGAGTGGGTGAGTCATTTTGTCAAAGAACTACAACTGACTGGACAACTTTGTTTTGACTTCATTCAGGCGGAAGATGGGACGATTTATGCGATCGAATGCAACGCTCGCGCTCACTCTGCAATTACAATGTATTACAACCATCCTGGTTTAGCGGATGCCTATCTTAGTAAAGAGCCTCCGGCTGAACCTCTGCAACCTCTGAGTGATAGTAAGCCTACTTATTGGCTTTATCACGAACTTTGGAGACTTAATGAAATTAGATCGCTAAAGCAGTTACAAAAGTGGTTTAAAAATATTTGGCGAGGAAAGGATGCAATTTTTGAAGTTAACGACCCACTACCATTTTTAATGGTACATCATTGGCACATTCCTTTGCTATTACTCGATAGTTTGCGCTCCTTACGAACTTGGGTGAGGATTGATTTCAACATCGGCAAACTCATACAGTTTGGAGAAGACGTAAAATATGGCAATACCTCTGCAATCCCTAAGTGATAGTAAGCCTAGTTATTAGCTTGAACACGAACTTTAGAGACTTAATCAAATTAGGGATTTCCAAGAAATAAATTACCCAAATGAAACGAACCACAGAGACACAGAGAACACAGAGGAATGAGGAAGAGAGAGTTTTTTGGGTATTTTTTTATAAGAAAAGTGAAGGTTTAAAACCTCGCCCGCAAGTGGCGCGAAACAGTCCTTGTATCCCAAGGTAAGTAGAAACCAGAAACCCCACCCCTAGTGTCGGGCTTGATTCAATTGCGAATTGCAAACGCACAAAGCGTGCCTCCGGCAAGAGTGCGAATTGCGAATTGGTTTCATTTGGAAGTCCCTTAGCTCGTTAAAGCAGTTGCAATTGTTTAAAAATATTTGACGAGGAAATAATGCAATCTTTGATGTCACAATTATAACTATGAGAAAGCAGATTTTTGTAGTGTTCCAAAATTTGGGGACTCTTGTATTACTGGCGATCGCATTTCCCTTAAACTGCATCGTCGTCTTAACATCCCTATTGTGGAGCTTTCTTAAGCAACCATTCAGTAAGTCAATTGTTGTTAACCCCAATTCCAAAAATATCTTGATTGCTGGCGCTAGAATGACTAAAACCCTTCAGCTAGCGCGTTCATTTCATGCTGCTGGGCATCGGGTGATTATAATTGATATTGACAAATACTGGTTAAGTGGTAATAAATATTCCAACTCTGTTGCAGGCTTTTATACTGTTCCCGATCCCAGCAAAGACTTAGAAGGCTACATTGAAACCCTACACGCGATCGCTAAAACAGAAAAGATCGACTTTTTTATCCCAGTAGCGATTTTTTCCGTCATTCACTACGATCAAGGCAAGCCACCATTACCAGACTTTGTAGAGTTTTTCCACTTCGATGCTGATGTCACGAAGATGCTGGATGATAAGTTTACCTTTTCCGAAACAGCGCGATCGTTCGGTTTATCTGTCCCCAAATCTTTCAAAATTACCGATCCCGAACAAGTCCTCAACTTCGACTTTTCAAAGGAGAAGCGCAAATACATTCTTAAAAGCATCCCCTACGATCAAGTGCGTCGCTTGAATCTCACCAAACTACCTTGCGATACAAAATCAGAAACAGTAGCATTTGTCAAGAGTCTGCCCATCAGTGAAGAGAACCCCTGGATTATGCAGGAATTCATCCCTGGAAAGGAATACTGCACTCACACTACCGCGCGAGATGGAGAGTCAAGAATGTACTGCTGCTGTGAGTCATCCGCCTTTCAAGTCAACTACGAAAACGTCGATCGGCTAGAAATTATGCAATGGGCAAGTCATTTTACCAAAGAACTGGGAAAAACCGGGCAACTTTCCTTTGACTTCATCCAAGCAGAAGACGGAACTGTTTACGCGATTGAGTGTAACCCCCGCACTCACTCCGCCATTACTATGTTTTACAATCATCCAGGAGTAGCGGATGCCTATCTTGGTAAAGAGCAAGAGGCTGAATCTTTGCAGCCTCTTGCTGATAGTAAGCCAACCTATTGGCTGTACCACGAAGTTTGGCGGCTAAATGAAATTAGAAATTTTAAGCAACTGCAAACTTGGGTAAGAAACATCAGGCGGAGGAAAGAAGCAATTTTTGAGGTGAGCGATCCCTTACCCTTCCTGATGGTACATCACTGGCAGATTCCCTTACTGATTCTCGACAATTTACGAAGACTCAAAGGTTGGATAAGAATAGATTTTAATATGGGCGAGCTTATAGAGTGATACCAAAATCAAGCCACCGATAGTTGCTCCTAAAGTACCACTTATATCATTAGGACTTACGCATCAGGTACGAAATGTAGGGGCAATTCATGAATTGCCCCTACGGGAAATCAAGGCTATAGATAGACTGATTTTTTACAGAAGTATTGCTCTTTAACTCTGGGAGAATTACCACAACATTGAGGTTTTATGAACTGTTAAGTTTTGGGAACCGCAACACAGGTTAAAGATTGCTGCATGTATGTCGGAGATCGAGCCGCAATTAATTCAACTTTGCCCTCGGCGTTGCGATGCCAAGAAGTAGCTTGGACTAGAACCTCTGGAAATGTTAATATTTGGGCGGTGCTGTTGCCAATTTTACGGTAAGCAGACAAATCTCGCACATCCTCCCAAGTGCGATCGCTCATCAGTTGCTGATTGGGATTTTGCGGCACACCACCCCGCCCCGTTGCCACAAAACTACTACCATTTGTATTCGCACAGCCTGTAGCAATTTGCTGGGATGCATCAACTAAATTTATTGGGAGTTGCATCAACCCAGAATTAGGATTGACATCAGGGTTAGTAATTTGCACGTTCCCATTAACGCCAAATTCCGAACTTGCGGTAATATCGTTTTGGGAAGTAAGTTGAGTCCGATATTTTAGACCAAAGATTCCCTGAGTGGTAATTTGAATATTCCCACCCTTGCCCTGAAAAGCATTGGCGATTATATCGCTATTTTCTAACCCGATGATGAAAGGAGCATTAATGGTGATGTTGCCACCGTTGCCACTGCCGCCTGCTTGTGTTGTGATCGTACTACCATGACGGGCTAAGAGGATATTTGCATTTAAATTGATGTCGCCACCTTGTCCAGAGGCGGTGGTTGCCCCAATCTGACCGTTATCCAAAGAAATTCGATCTGCTTGGATACTTAACTGTCCAGCATTACCCGTGCCAGAGTTTGTCAGGTTCACGTAGCCATTATCCCGCACTGTGAGGCTATTTGTGGTGATGCTCAACCTACCCGCACTACCTGTAGGAGCATCCGGTAAACCATAATATTCCCTAGCAATTTTATCTATAATGGGCGCGTCAGATGCGATCGTAGAACGCGATATATTCTTCCCTTCGATCAAAATATCATTTGCTTTGACAGTTAACGCGCCGGCATTTCCTCCAGCTTGAGTACTTGTACTGATTGAGCCACCATCTTGAATGACTAAGTGATTAGCTTGGACTGTCACATCTCCGGCTGCACCATTGCTTAATGTGTTGCTTCCCAGAAGAGTTGGAGCTTTTGTAAACTGATTGATCCCAGTGATAGTTAAGCGATCTGCCACATTCACAGTCACGTTGCCAGCATTTCCTAAATTATTGGACTGTTTGCGATCGCTAAATACGCCAAATACTGGTAAAGTGCTTGTTGCCAAAACTGCTCCAGCTTGCAGTGTTAAATTTGGCGTGGTTACAGACACATTGCCCCCATTACCGGAACCTGTAATAGAGTTACCAATAGTGCTAATCACGGTTGGTGAAAGTGAGTATGTACCTGCTATGTCTATGCTTTGCCGTGCCACTACCGTTACATTGCCTGTATTGCCGACACCTGTCCCAGGTATTCCCGCGATCCGAACAGAAGAGGCAAAAATTTCTCCTCCATCCAAAAGATGCAATGTCCCTGTGGAAACATCGATATTGCCGCTATTGCCAATGCCTGATGTGTAAGCAGCAATTGCACTAGGAGTCAAACTCAAAGGATGTGCTGCGATCGCCGTAATATCTTCTGCGACATTTACAAAGATATTACCACCACGCCCAGTTGCCCCAGGAAAAACAGGCGTTGAAATTGTACCACTCTCTTTAAGAGTCAGTTGCCGCGCTATGACACTTACATCTCCTCCGGCTCCTGATGCATAAGTTTCACTGCTAATGCGGCTATTACTAGTCCCAGCCGGTGCTAAGGGAGATTTAAGAGTCACAGTACCATTGAGAAGGATTGTATCTGCTGCTACTTTCACATTGCCTGCTGCTCCAGCCCCCACACTCAGAGTTTCAATGGCTGCACCATCTTGCAAAGTCAACTGGCCAGCTTGAACATTCACTCCTCCCCCGTTCGCCGTTGCTTTCTGTCCCACCTGATTTACAATCCAGGCGCTGGGCGCACCTGCGTTGGCATTTATCCCACCCAAAGAGAGCGATCGCGCTGCATTCACTGTAATATTACCCCCCTGTCTGGCGCCGGCAGTGGCTGCGGCAATTTGCGATTGATTTAGGGTGATATCTCGCCCTACGACTTGAATACCCCCAAACGGATTACCCACAGGGTAGGGATTCCACAGGGAAGAACGCTGTGTGAATTTAATATCTCGAAAATCTTCAACTTGTGCATAACCTAACTGCCATCCTGCGGGTGTCTGAGTCAAATTCACTGTCCCACTACCGACTGCACCAACTTCAATTCGACCCACAGGGGCAGTAATCACACCGGAGTCAAAGTTGACATCACCGCCGACAAGAGCAATGGTTTGTCCAGGACTGGCGATGATTCCTAAGTTTTTGGTGGGAACAATGCCATCATTACCCTTACCTTGGACTTGAATCGCTCCCCTGCCTTGCCCAAATTGCAAGCCTATGGGTACGCTGATTGTTAGTAAGGCTGATGGTAAGGGCGTTTGGCTGCTGCTAAATATTGCACCGTTGGCAAATTTGATCCTGTCGGCAGTTGTACCAATAAATGAGCCGGAGATATTCAGTTGAGCATTGGGTCCAAAGATTAAACCATTGGGATTCATTAAAAACAAACTTACAGGGTTTTTGCTGTTAATGGTTTGAATCACTCCATTAATATTGGAGACATTACCCCCGGTAACGCGGCTGAAGATGGTAGAAATATTGGGAGTGTTGATTAAATTAAATGTGGCTGAACCACCCGTGGGAACAGAAAACTCTTGAAAACTGTGAAATAAATTACTACCTGCTGCAGTACCGTTAGTAATCCTGAAATTACTGCCACTTTGGGTAACAGTAGTGTTGAGAGTACCATCAGGAGTTACCTGAGCGATCGCTTTTACCACTATTGCCGATGTTAATAGTCCAGTTGTAAGTGTTCCTACAAGTGCGTGAACCCAGAAGTTTGTTGTTTTACAAATCGTTCTCATACCAAAAATTTCCTAACCTTCTTAAGTTAGGATTCCCCAAATAGTATCATTTTTAACATTATTTATACTTATAGTTAATTTTTGGGTACAGCAGCACAAGTTAATGGTTGTTGTGCCTGAGTAGGATATTTATCTGCAATTAATTCAACTTTTCCCTGGGCGTTGAGATGCCAGGAAGTAGCTTGAACAAGAGTTTCTGACTTGGTTGGTATTTGGGCTGTAACTTTCCCAAATGTTCGGTATGCATTCAGATTGCGGATATCAGACCAAGTGCGATCGCTCCCCACTTCCTGACTAGGATTTTGTGGTATTCCACCCCTTCCTGTGGCTACAAAACTGCTACCATTTGTATTGCCGCAACCTGTAGCAATTTGCTGCGAGGGGTCAGTTACATTCTTTGGTAGTTGTACTAAACCAGAGTTGGGGTCAACATGGGGGCTAGTAATTTGCACGTTTCCGTTAACGCCAAACTGAGAACTGGCGGTAATATCGTTTTCTTTTGTGAGTTGGGGGCGAAACTTCAGCCCAAAAATGCCCTGCGTCGTGATTTGGATATTGCCCCCCTGACCATTCACGGCATTGGCGACAATATCACTATTTTCAAAGCCAGTAATTATTGGGGCATTGATTGTAATGTTGCCACCTTTACCGCTTCCTCCCGCCGTAGTGGTAATCATACTTTGATGGCCTAGTAAGAGAAGTTCTCCCAGGTTCAGCGTGATATTACCTCCCATACCTGATGCCGTTGTAGCCGTGACTATACCCTGTCGCTCAAGGATGACCCGATCGGCGTTGATAATTAACTGTCCTGCATCCCCACGCCCTGCATTTTCCACTCCCACAATGCCGCGATCGCTAACAGACAAAAGTGGTGTATTCAGAACAACACCTCCAGCATTCCCAGTTAGAGGTAAAGAAAGAAGAGAAATTTTTCCACGTGGAGTGTTACCAGCTGAGGCAAGTCTGCTCTGACGATTGGTGATCGAATTCACCCCACTGACTTCGATGCGATCGAGCGCCGTGACTGTGATTCTACCACTATTCCCAGCAGCAAGGGTAGTGGCATTCACAACCCCGCCATCTCGGAGCGTCAGCCTGGAAGTCGTAATATTGAGATTGCCACCATTCCCTTGACTAAGGGCAATAGAACTGATCGCACTCGGAATATTAGCCAGAGGATTTCCTCCAATCAACTCAATCCAGTCATTGGCATGAACCGTAACGTTCCCAGCCGCCGCTTTGCTTAATGGAGCATTGGTAATTGCACCGCCATTGGTCGCCCTCAGTTGATTGGTGGAAACTGTAATATCACCTCCCCTTCCAGATCCCAAGGTTTTCACACCGATCAGACTAACCAGACTCGGATCTACAGCAGACCATCCGTCTAGCGTTGTCAAACCTGAGACATTGATCCGACTTTCCGCACTTCATCGTGTAATATGCGTAGATTTCCCATAGGTGGAAAAAAATGGTTAAATCAACAACATAAATCGCCAATGGTATTCAATATTAATACTTAATAATTTGAACATTATTAGGAATTTTTATTGAAAAGATAGATAATACATTTTGAAGTGCGGAATGTGGGTTGATGCTGATGTCGCCACCAATTCCCGCCCTAAAGGTTCTGGCAGTAATTTCGCCTCCGTCTTGAATCTGCAATTTTTGGGCAGAGACCAGAATATTGTTGCCATTACCACTGCCTAAATTGTCGCTAATCAGTTGACTGTTGGCAAACCCATAGCCTCCTGTTTTCCCCATAGTTAATGTCCCACTCGCATTCACTACTAAATTGCCTAGTCCTGCACCGCCAAAATTTTCTAAAAGGGCAACAGACCCCTCTAACACGCTAATATTCTGTCCTTGGAGCCGTAACGATCCTGCCGGTGAACCACTTGCATTCACCAGTGCTTGCTGGGACAACTGAATGTTTGCAAATTGGGAGATATTGCTATAGTCAAACTGCCATCGGTCGGATCTGGTGTCAATCTTCACAGTCCCCGCCTTGCTACTGCCGAGTTCAATATGTCCTTTAGGTGCCACAATCACCCCACCGACTAAGTTAATTTCGCCGCCAATCAGGCCAAGGGTATTACCGGGTTGCACTGCTAATCCGACTGGATTGCTGCTCTGAACTATGGGTGTTTCAAGTCCTCTAGTTAACCGATGTCCCGTGTTTTGCACCGTAATCGCCCCCGGATTTTGCCCCATCTGCAAACCCACAGGTACACTCATAGTCAGCAAGGGAGTTGCATTGGCGTTAATAGCACTAAACTCTACCCCGTCAGCAAACTTAATACTATTCGCTGTCGTTCCCACAAAAGACCCACCAATATTCAACGAAGCATCTTTACCAAACACAATCCCATTAGGATTCATTAAAAACAAATTTACCGGGTTATTGCTATTGAGAGTACGAATTAATCCCTGAATATCAGAAACATTTCCACCTGTAACCCGACTAAATATATTTGTAATATTTGGTGTATTGGTTAAATCAAAATTTGCTGAACCGCCAGCAGGTACAGAAAAATTAATGAAACTGTGAAATAAATTATTACCTTTTTCAATCCCGTTAAGAATATTAAAGTTATTCCCATTTTGCTTGACAATAGTGTTTGTGGTGCTATCGGAAGTTACCTGCGCTAAAGCCGATCGCATCATCCCTGGAGTTAATAACCCAGTTGTTAATATCAATAGAGAAAATAAGACTCTCATAACCAAAAACTTCCTTTACTGATTAAGGTTAGAGTTCCCGTTTAGGGTGTTATTAATAACATAGACATCCCCGAAAAAGAATGTAGAGACGCGAAAGCGCATAGCGGCACGAAGTGCCATTTCGGCTCTCTACAACGGTTTCAGGTTACGCATATTTAATTTCTGGAGATGTCTCATGATTAACTTTTAGGAACAGCAGCACAGTTTAATCGTTGTTCCAGGTGAGTCGAAGATTTATCTGCAACTAACTCGATTTTTCCTTGGGCGTTACGATGCCAGCCTGTAGCTTGAATCAGAGTTTCTGGGGAGGTGGGTATTTGGGCAGTCTCGGCGGTTTTGCGGTATGCAGAGATGTCGCGGATATCAGACCAAGTGCGATCGCTCATGACTTGCTGATTGGGATTTTGCGGCACACCACCCCGCCCCGTTGCCACAAAACTACTACCATTTGTATTCGCACAGCCTGTAGCAATTTGCTGGGATGCATCAACTAAATTATCAGGGAGTTGCATCAACCCAGAATTAGGATTGACATCAGGGTTAGTAATTTGCACGTTCCCATTAACGCCAAATTCGGAACTTGCGGTAATATCGTTTTGGGAAGTAAGGTGAGTCCGATATTTGAGACCAAAAATCCCTTGAGTGGTAATTTGAATATTGCCACCCTTACCTTCAAAAGCATTGGCAATAATATCGCTATTTTCTAACCCGACAATTAGGGGAGCCTTAATGGTGATGTTGCCACCGTTGCCACTGTCACCTGCTTCTGCGGTGATCGTACTACCATTACGGGTCAAAAGGAGGTTTGCGACATCCAAATTGATATCACCACCTTGACCAGAAATGCTGCTAGCCCGAATGATACCCTTATCCATAGATAGTTGATCTGCTTGGATACTTAACTGTCCGGCGTTGCCTGTTCCAGAGTGGGTGACGCTCACGCGTCCATGATCGCGCAGTGTCAGGCTCTTAGTTGTGATGCTCAACTTACCCGTATTACCCGTAGGAGCGTTCGGTAAACCATAAAATTGCCTAGTAGTCTCACTTGCAATAGGTGCGCTAGCTATGATCGAAGAACGCAAGATATTCTCCCCTTCTATTAAAATGTCATTTGCTTGGACAGTTAATGCACCTGCATTGCCTGTGGCTTGGGTGATGGTGTTAATTGATGCACCATCTTGGATGACCAAGTGATTGGTTTGAACTGTCACATCTCCAGCTGTACCATTGCCCAATGTGTTGCTTCCCAGAAGAGTTGGAGCTTTTGTGAACTGATTTATCCCAGTCATGCTAAGGATATCTGCCACATTCACAGTGACGTTGCCAGCATTTCCTAAATTATTGGATTGTTTAGCGTCACCAAATATGCCAAACACTGGCAGAGTACTTGTTGACAAGATGGCTCCAGCTTTTAATGTCAACTTTGGTGTAGTCACAGATAGATTACCCCCATTCCCGGAGCCTGTAGTAAAGCTACCGATAGCACTAATTAAGGTTGGCGAGATTGGGTATGCACCCACCATATCTATAGATTGCCGTGCCACTACTGTTATACCACCCGCATTGCCGACACCCGTCCCAGGTATTGCCGCCAACCGAATAGAAGAGGCGACAATTTCTCCTCCATCTAAAAGGTGCAATGTCCCTGTGGAGACATCGATATTGCCGCCATTGCCAATTCCTGATGTGTAAGCACCAATTCCACTAGGAATTAAACTCAAAGGATGTGCTGCGGTGGCAGTAATATCTTCTCCCACATTGACAAAGATATTGCCCCCACGCCCAGTAGCCCCAGGAAAGACAGTCGTTAAAATTACACCGCTCTCCTTAAAAGTCAGTTGCCGCGCCCCTACAGTCACATCTCCCCCGGCTCCTGAAGCATAAGTTTCACTGCTAATCCGGCTACTGCTACTCCCAGTTGGTGCTAAGGGAGATTTCAGAGTCACAGTACCACTGGCGGTAATGGTATCTGCTCTTACATCCACCTTACCTGCTGCTCCTGCACCCAGGCTCAGGGTTTCAATCGCTGCGCCATCCTGCAAAGTCAACTGCCCTGCTTGAATATTCACTGCTCCCCCGTTCCCCGTCGCTTTGGCCCCCACCTGATTAACAATCCAAGCACTGGGAGCTTGAGCCTTGGCATTTACCCCACCCAAAGAGAGCGATCGCCCTGCATTCACAGTAATATTACCACCCTGTCTGGTGCCGGCAGTTGCTGCGGCAATTTGGGATTGATCGAGGCGAATATCCCTGCCCACTACTTGAATACCCCCACTTGGATTCCCTACAGGATAGGGATTCCACAGCGAGGAGCGGTTTGTGAAGCTGATGTCCCCTAGTTTTTGGGCTTGAGCGTATCCCAACTCCCAACCTGCCACGCTGGGTGTGAGGCTGACTGTACCACTTTCTACTGCACCCACCTCAATCCGTCCAAATGGTGCAGTAATCACGCCACTGTCAAAATTGACATCGCCGCCGACAAGGGCGATGGTTTTTCCAGGGCTGGCGATGATTCCTAAGTTTTTGCTAGGAACAATGCTATCATTACCCTTACCTTGCACTTGAATCGCTCCCCTAGCTTGACCAAATTGCAACCCGACGGGTACGCTGATTGTCAGTAATGCTGATGGTAAGGGCGTTTTACTGCTGCTGAATATTGCACCATTGGCAAATTTAATACTGTCAGCGCTTGTACCAACAAACGAGCCGCCGATATTGAGTTGAGCGTTAGCACCAAAAATTAAACCATTAGGATTGACTAAAAACAAACTCACAGGGTTGTTGCTATTGATAGTTTGAATCAGTCCATTAATGTTGGAGACGTTACCCCCGGTAACGCGGCTGAAGATGGTGGAGATATTGGGCGTATTGATTAAATTAAAGCTGGCTGAACCACCAATAGGTACAGAAAATTCTTGAAAACTGTGAAATAAATTACTACCTGCGGCAGTACCATTAGTGATCGTGAAATGATTACCACTTTGAGAGACGCTGGTGTTGAGAGTACCGTCGGGAGTTACCTGAGCGATCGCAAAGCGACTCCAAAGGACTATCGCAGGTAATATCCCCATAATCAATAACCCACTTGTGAATCCTCCGAGAAATGCGTAGACGCTTCGCGGCTTGTCGTTAGACATCGCTTTCATCTAATACTCCTTTATCCTTTATCCTTTATACTTAGACTTCCCAAAATAGTCGTATCGCTAACACCCATTTCCAAATAGCCAGTAATACTTCTTTTTACTGACTTTCAGACTAGAAAAGCCTCTATAAAATTGACATCACCCAACGCAACTTTAATGCTAAAACGCTCTCCTAGTTTGCTACTAAAGTTTAGTTGAATACTTTTAGTGTTTCTAGCAATAGCTTGCATCACAGGAGTACCTAAATCATCCAACACCATTACTTCAAGTTCTTCTGGCAGATACTTTTGGCTATTAGTTGGACACACTTTTACAAAAATATTTATTTCTTGTTCACAAATAGGTATCAGTTCAACTATTAAAGCGATTGGTTTACTTTCTGATTGTCGCCCTAAGTCCACCAGTATACCTTTTTGCACACTAATAGTTGAACTTTCGGCTGAGTTTTGAGCTAAACTTTCTTCAGCAGACCTAAATGTAAAAGCTAGCTCGGCTGCTTGGGGAATCAAAAGCGACTCAATCGTTTGCCAACCAATATCAACAACATTCATTAACCATTTGCTCAAGTGAATTGGTGGTTTTTCTGTTTCAGGCGTTTGACTCAGTTGGAGGATGAATTCTTCGAGCGATCGCAACTCGCTTAGAGGTACTGAATTACACTCACTCACCATTTTAATAAATCCTAACAGAGTTGCTTCTCTTAGCGATTCATCAAGCTGTACAGCTACATAACCAATTCTGTCTGAGCAAACTTCTGGTGGAATATGAATCACTTTTTCGCCTGGTAATACCGCAAGACATTCGATCTTACCTTGACCAATGACTTGTAAATCAGCAACATCCATTACTGCTTGCATTGCTGGGTTCCAACTTAAACTTGCTGACCAATTTGTTTCAACTTCCATGCAACGCAGGTAGAATTTTACCGCAGATACCGCTAAAGTATTGAGATAAACCTGCTTGGCTTTTTCTGGACTGCTATGCTGAGAGCGAAACTGTTGTGCTAATGCGCGATCTGACAAACTGATAGGTACAGTAAAGGTTAAACATTCTGAAAGGTTTCTCATTATTTATACATCTCTAATTTCATCTACATTGCTAACACAATACTCTTTTAATTTTAAAGAAAACTTATTTACACATCGGTAATAGAAACTGCTGACTGTAGGAATTTTTATTTTAAATTCTGCAGAAATCTCTTTCCATGATTTTCCCAACAATCGTCGCGTCGCTAATGCTTGAAAGTTAACTTGAGGATATTTTTCTATATGTTCATTTTGAAAAATATTTTCTGGGTCTGATTCTATACATTCTTTCAGGATATCTGTCATATTTTTTGATTCTTCGGGTGAAGCAATAAAATTATCAAGGTCAGTGATTGTTATTATTTTTATACTTGATGTATTATTCTGAAATTTCTTAATCGCATCTTTAAAAAATCGCCGTTCCAAAAGCACATTAACCCATGCCATGACGCTACCGCGTTCTGCATCATACTTTTCAATTTTTTCACAAATATAAAGTAAGAGTTCTTGACGTGCCTCATCATAAATGTTTTCATAGACAGCTGCTGGAAATTGGCTTTTTTGTGGATGGCAAAGCCTACAGGAGCGCACAATGCCACTAATCAGTTTCGTTAAAGCGAGTTGCCGTTCTGGCGATCGCGGTGGGTATTTTTGAGCTGAAATAGCCAGTTGTAGTAGATGTGAATCTAATTTATCTTGTTCGGGATGATCCATTTGAGACTCCAAAAGCGAAGGTGAATCTCTATTTTTCTCTCGCTCTCTAGCCCTAAATTTTACGCAAAACCATTCTTTTTGTCATGAATGTTTACATTTAAAGGTTTTTGCAAACACAATTTTCTCCTATGCTGCCGCCATTCGCTTCATCTTTGGCTGATTTCTGTTTGGTAAAGTTTTGTATTGACACTCCCCTGCTCCCCCGGTTATGTCGTGTCCGGTTAAAGACTTATCATTAAGACTGCAAGGGGGCAGTTCTTGCTGTTCTTGCTGGGGGAAAGACGGTTTTCCAATTTTTGCACAGATGTGGTAACTGTAACTAATTAGCCGGACATGATATTACTGAGCAACTTGCCCTGAGCCTGTCCTGAGCCTAGTCGAAGGGCCTAGTCGAAGGGAGTCGAAGTATGCTCCCGCAAATACCAAAAAGATTGATTATTTTTTTATTTGTCAGCCCCGTCAGGGCGTAGTTCTCTGAGTTTTCAGTAAACAATGGGCAACTCAATGCTAAATTCAGTTCCCCAAGCTGGATCGGACATCAGATTAATTCGACCATCATGCCTGTCGATGATTTGGTAACAAATCGATAATCCTAATCCTGTTCCTTTACCGACTGGCTTAGTGGTGAAGAAGGGATTAAATATCTGATGATGAATGTGAGCGGGGATTCCGCTACCATTATCCTTGATGAAAATTGCAATGTAGCGATCGTTTAGTTTCTGCGTGCGAATCGAGATCCGACGAGGATGATTTTGCATTACTTCTTGCGATGATCTACGGTCGGTGGAACACGATAGCACTTGTTCAACTTCTTCTAAAGCATCAATCGCATTATTCAGGATATTCATAAACACTTGATTGAGTTGCCCAGCAGAACAAGAAATCAAAGGCAATTCTCCATATTCCTTAATCACTTCAATACCAGAATGCCGTTTGTTAGGGTTGAGACGACTTTGTAAAATCATCAATGCAGCTTCTAAACCCTCATGAATATCAACTGCCTTAAATATTGCTTCGTCTAATCGAGAGAAGTTTCGCAAAGATTTAACAATCTCGCTAATCCGCTCGGAACCTGTCTGCATTGAGTGGAGTAATTGTTTGATATCCTGTCGAATAAAGTCAAGATCCAGGGCTTTAATTTCTTGCTGAATCACTCGGCTCGGATTGGGATATTCTTGCTGATAGAGTTGAATTAGTTTGAGTAAATCATCATAGTATTCACGAGCATAAGTCAGATTTCCATAAATAAAGCTAATCGGATTATTAATTTCATGGGCAATCCCTGCGACTAAATGTCCTAGCCCAGACATCTTTTCCGTTTGGACAACTTCAAGGGCATTTTGCAGTTTGAGCAGAGTTTCTTTTAAGGTTTCATTCGATTGTGCGAGTTCTGCCTGAATGTGTTGGCGTTGGTGAATCTCTTTACTTAATGCATGATTTTTTTGATTAAGGATCACGAATTGATCGCTGGTTCGCTTTTCTAACCGCAGTAAATTGATCGCTGGGCTTTCTGGCGATCGCGGCTCGATCACAGATCCTTGACTACGACAAACAATTCCCTCTCCTTGCCCTTGGTGGATAGTTAAAGCTCCCAAAATCATTTGCCGACTTTGGGAGCAAACTCGAAGATAGTCGATCACCTTCTCTGAAGAATCAGTGACAAACTCGGTAAGGCATTGACCAATCAGTGCTTTACTAGTCTTGTTAAAGAGTCTGGCAGCAGGTTGATTAACTGCTAAAATTTCACCTGCGCTAGTCACAAGAAGCAAAGGTTCTGGTAAAACCTGGGCAAACTTTAAAAATTGCTCGGGTGTCATGATCTAGAGGTACTGAAGCAGGGATCTTTACCGTTGCTCATAGCACTGATGGGGTAAAAGTGAAGAGAGTAATAGTAATTTTGGATTTTAAATTTTAGATTTTAGTAGGACTTACGCATCAAGTACGAAATGTAGGGGCAATTCATGAATTGCCCCTACGCGAAATCAAGGCTTTCACTGCTTTTTGCGTAAGTCCTATTTAGATTAAAAGCTTAGACTACAAAGGTATTTCAGAAATCTCAAACAGTACATTCTATGCCAATATCGTATAACGGTATGGTTTGGGGCAGGACATATTACACAGAAAGGGTTATAGTCTGCAAATGTCCCGCCTGATGAGCATACTATGCTTTAAAGTATTCCTGTGTTACAAACTCGTCTAATACTTCGCTAGGTTTGAGATGAATGACGATTTTGCATTCTTGTGCGCCTCTAGCAATCGTTTCTTGTAACTCTACTCTAGCGTAGCCCAGGTTGTCGGCTGTGATTGCACCAAAAATATTAGATGTCATGACACACATGGCTTCGCGCCCTTCTACCTGTTCTGCAAAGGGGCATTTGCGATTGCCTAAAACAATCTTCTCATCAGTTTCTTCAATCACGTAAAAGTCACCTTGAATCCGGCGTTTCCAATCTATGAGGACGGCAGTTACCTGGTTACGAGAAAGATTTGACAGTTGCAAAGCGTTCTGGTATGTATGATTGACATGTTGACCTGTTCGATAACCGACCACATTCAAAAATCCTTCTGCCTGTTCAATCCCAACGACATCTTGTAGGGTTCCAGCCAATTCTCGAATCATTGTACGCAAAAACTGATCGCGCTCGATTGGTAATTCTAAGGATTCTATCTGCTCGTTGAGCGAAGATATCTGAGCCATGATGGTTTTATTTCCTAAATCTTTAGATAGGACAAGCATCAATGGCGCTTAGTTAAGCGAAAGTTAGTGACACACCAAAATTTCTTAATTAAGTACCATGTTTACTAAGAATAGTTTTCCCTAACTGGCTACAGAACTAACTTAAATAAACTGGGTTGACTATGCGGCTTATATTAGTTGAAGTTAAACAAGTCTTAAGTTATGAGGCGTATACGGTGTGGGCTATCGTCTCAATATTTAAGCTGGCAAAACAGGCTGTTAATTTTTGCTAACTGGATAGCGACACTTTGATCGAGGTTTTATAAATATGGAACTTAATCCCATTTTTTATCAAAACTCAGTTTAATAAGTAAGTCGGTGAGAATAATTTAAACTATATTAACTAATAGACATCTCCAGAAATTAAATATGCGTAATCTGAAACCCTTGTAGAGACGCGAAATTTCGCGTCTCTACATTCATTTTCGGAGATGTCTAATGTAAAAAATCTTGAGATTACTTGGTAGTGAGCGGCTCTAGCCATCATTTGAGGACTAAAATCCTCACCCAACGGGTTCGTTAGTCGCTCAGAGGGGTTTCCCCCATGAGCGACTAACTCACTACAAACCTTGAATTATTCACGCCGCTCTACTTAGATATCCAAACTGCATTGCAGAATAGTTCTTCTAGAGTAAACATAGGGCAAGCACATCGGTGAGAACTTAGCACCTTCAGCCTATCTGTTTTGCCCCATTTATTATCCCGAACTCAGGTTATGTAAAGTCTTTCGGTGAGTTTTGAATCAATTCAGCTACTAAACCTGTCCAACCGGTTTGATGGCTAGCACCAATACCTGCACCAATATCGCCATGAAAATATTCATAGAACAGAATCAAATCACGCCAATGGGGGTCGGTTTGAAACTTTTCTGAGCTGCCATAAACAGGCCGCTTGCCATTTGGGTCTTTCAGGAAAATTTTGATCAGCCTTTGGCTTAATTCATTTGCCACTTCTTGCAAATTCATCTCTTTCTTTTCACCCGAAGAAGTAGAGCACATAACTTTGATTTCATCTCCCCAAAAATCATGAAACTTTAACAAAGATTCAATGATAAGATAATTCACAGGAAACCAAATAGGCCCGCGCCAATTAGAATTTCCACCAAACATTCCATATTTTGATTCTGCTGGTTCGTATTCTACTCGATACTCTTGTCCATTTGCCCGTAAGACATAAGGATGATCCTTATGAGATTTTGATAAAGCTCGGATACCATAATCGCTCAAAAATTCTGCTTCATTCAGCAGACGCTCCAAAATGGATTGGAGTCGCTCTTTATTTACCAGCGACAAATAATAAAGTCCTTTTTGATTGGGGAGGACAGAAACATTCTCGTGTTGAGTAAGTTGGGGGCGATTGTTAATAAACCAATCAACCCGCTTTTTGAAATCTGAAGATAAATATTTCTCGACAATCTCTTGTTCAATTGTTTCTACAGCAAAAAGCGGAATTAACCCGACCATTGACCGCACTTTCATTAACAGTACACCTTCACTGTTAGCATTCTCAACTACACCTGGAGGAGCTTTAAGAATATCGTAGTAAAACTTATCTTCTTCATCCCATATATCTACGCCTGTACCACCGACTTTATTCATTGCATCAGCGATGAGTAGGAAATGCTGGAAAAATTTAGAAGCCATATCTTCATACTCGCTCCTATACTTGCTACTAGAATCGCTGCTAGAATCTTCTTTGGCAAGCTCCGTGGCTATTTTTAGCAAATTTAGACAGTACATTGCCATCCAGCTAGTACCATCAGACTGCTCTATGGTTGCATTAGGAATCTGAATATTGCTTCTATCCAAAACCCCAATATTGTCTAATCCTAAAAATCCACCTTGAAAAAGGTTGTTGCCTTCAGCATCCTTACGATTCACCCACCAAGTAAAATAAATAGATAACTTTTGAAAGATTTCTTCCAAAAACTTTCTATCACCCTTACCCTTACCATACATGTCCTTTTCTATGTTGTAAACACGCCATGCAGCCCAAGCATGAACAGGTGGATTTACATCACCAAATGCCCACTCATAAGCGGGTATTTGACCGTTGGGGTGCATATACCATTCGCGCGTAAATATATACAATTGCCTTTTGGCAAATTCTGGATCGATTAGTGCCAAGGTAACGGTATGAAAAGCTAAATCCCAAGCAGCAAACCAAGGATATTCCCATGCGTCTGGCATAGAAATAATATCTTCATTAAATAAATGATCCCACTCACGGTTTCTACCCAATTTACGTTGTTCTGGTGGCTTTGGTGGAGTGGGGTCGCCATTGAGCCAATCATAAACTACATAGTGATAATATTGTTTGCTCCACAACATCCCAGCAAAGCTTTGTCTTTGCACATTTCGCATATCCTGGGAAATATTAGAAGGACAAACAGCTTGATAAAATTCATCGGCTTCGCGCTGGCGAGTTTGAAGTACAGTTTCAAAATCATTACCAAAAGGAGAGTCTAAATTTGCATCGCTCAACCGTAGTCTAACTACTTTGGTTTCTCCTGGATTAATTGTCAAGTCGTAATGAACTGCGGCTTTTGTCCCTTTTTGAGTAGAATTTACTGTTTTTTGATTTCCGAAAGAAACAATGTAATCATTTATGCCATCTTTGACGGGGCCGGAATTCTCACCCCATCCAAATCGTTTCTTGTTTGTTTCGTTTTCTGTAAACAGAAGTTCTTTAGGGGCTTCGCTATAAAGCCATCCTTTGCGTAAATTTTTAACTTCATCATTATCTTGATAAACAGCTTCTATGACACTTAGGTTTGAGTCAGTTTTGACAGCTTGCAGGTATTTAAATTCTTTTGTTTGATCTTTATATCCCCAAGACCAAGTATTGCGAAGCCAAATAGTTGGTAAAAGATGCAGTTTGGCGGTTTCTGATCCTCGGTTAGTAACACTAATTTTGATGTGAATATCTTCTGGAGAATTTTTAGCGTACTCGACAAAAACATCAAAGTAACGATTATCATCAAAAATCCCTGTATCTATTAGTTCATATTCAAAAGCTGCGGGATTGGTTGATTTTCGATGTCTATTTTCCTCAATTAACTGGCTGTAAGGGAAAGCTTTTTGCGGATATTTGTAAAGATATTTCATGTATGAATGAGTGGGAGTATTGTCAAGATAAAAATAATATTCTTTGACATCTTCCCCGTGATTGCCCTCACTGTTAGTTAAACCAAATAGCCTTTCTTTCAGAATCGGGTCTTGTTCATTCCAAAGAGCGATCGCAAAACAAATTCGTTGATAATTATCGCTAATCCCACCAATTCCATCTTCGCCCCAACGATAGGTGCGGGAACGAGCTTGATCGTGAGAAAAATAATCCCAGGCAGTGCCATCAGCACTGTAATCTTCTCGTACTGTTCCCCACTGACGATCGCTCAAATAAGAACCCCACCGCTTCCAATATTTTTTTTGGTTGCGGTCTTCTAGTAATCTTTTTCCTTCTGCTGTCTCTAGAATATCTGTCATTTTCGTTTCCTTTTATGATGTTTGTGACGATTAATTTGCAATTTGTGGCATTGCTGAATCAAGGCATGATAACAACTTGATAAAATTTCTTCCCCTGGCCCGTGCCTATTTCTCTGTAGCTAGCCAAGCGCGGAGTACTTCTCCAACTGACCAAGCTTGAGCAATACAACCTTTAGGTTCCATTGGTGGATCGCCATTAGATATTTCACTGATAGTTCCAACTCCAGCACTATAGAGGTGATGTTGCATTGGTTCTAGAAATTGGCGAGCCACGGATGGGTTGTTGAACACACGTAAGTGAGCTAAGACAAACGGGCCAATTAACCATTCCCAAACTGTTCCTTGGTGATATGCGCCGTCACGATGTAATTGCTCTCCACCGTAGTGACCGATATATTGCGAATCGTCAGGTGCAAGACTGCGTAATCCGTGAGAAGTTAGAAGCGATCGCTCACACGCTTCTACTACTTGCCGTTGTTGTTCAGGAGTGAGCGGACTTTCTGGCAAGGATATGGCAAAGATTTGATTTGGCCGCAAAGAGGCATCGTTACCATTTGGGCCGTCTAAAACATCAAAACAGTATCCCTTGGTATCATTCCAGAAACGACTAAAACCTTTTTGAGTCGCATTAGCCATTGCATCGTAGTCTTTGTCAGGTTTTCCTAACTTTTGGGCGAACTGGGACATTGTTCGTAAAGCGTTATACCAAAGGGCATTCACTTCTATAGGCTTGCCAATGCGAGGAGTAACCACCCAATCCCCGACTTTGGCATCCATCCAGGTAAGCTGCACTCCTGCTTGTCCTGCATAAAGCAACCCATCGCTGGGATCGAGGCGAATATTGTAGCGCGTTCCTTGACGGTGGAATTCGACAATCTCTGCGAGTTTGGGAAATAAATCTGCTAATAGCTTGTCATCACCAGTCGTAGCAAGGTAAAGGCGGATGGCTTCAAAATACCACAGTGTTGCATCAACTGTATTGTAGTATTCTTCTGTGGGTGGCTTATTATCGTCAGGAAAACGATTGGGCAACATTCCTTTATTGATATATTGCCCAAAGGTGCGGAGAATGGATTCTGCAATTTGGGGACGATTAGTGGCAAGCGTCAAACCGGGTAGACTAATCATGGTGTCCCGACCCCAATCAGTAAACCAGTGGTAACCGGCGATGATGGTTTTTCCACCTTGTCGGTCAACAATAAACTGATCGGCAGCGAGTACAAGTTGCTGCACCCAATCAGGAACTTGAGGCGCTTGTGGCGATCGTTTAGCTTGCCAGTCTGCTATGAGCTTTTGCTCGTACTGATGACGTAAATCTAAGGCTACTGCACCATTTAAATTAGGGTTTTGTTGCGTACTAGCGACAAAAGTAAATGAGCTTCCAGGCTCCAGTGTGGCTTCAAAAGTTGCTGGGTGAAGATGATCGTCTATATCGTTGAGTCCGCGTTCCTTTTCGGCTGCCAGTTCAAATCCATAGTACCACTCGTTCTTAAGTGAGGCATTACCGCTATCTGTCAACAAGTACAAAGGTTGCGCTTCTGGAAACACTCTCACATCGACTCCATGCTCAATCGGTGTCACATTCATTCGCCAATTGTTGGCAGGCGATTCTTGAGCATGGGTTGTGCTGTGATAGTTGCGGTAATTAACAAATGCTTCGATTGATAACTTAAGCGATCGCTTTCCTCGTCGCAAGTAGTAATGAATATATGTAGTATCACCTCCAGCCTGCATCCAGATGCGTTTCTCTAATAACGCACCTCCACAAGCAAAGCTCCATACAGGTACTGTTCCTTCTAAATAAAAGCTTTCAATATGGCGGTAACCTTGAGGAGCAACTGTGCCATTTGACCAACGATTGGCAAACAGGGGATAAGAGCTGCCTTCATACTCTGCTGTATCATCTAGCTTTGCTAGTAGTAAGGTTCGCTGCAACGGTGGTAGCAGTGCAGCCACAAGTAAACCGTGATAACCCCGTGTTGATAAACCTGCTACTGTACCTGAAGCATAGCTGCCGCTACCATTGGTTACTAACCACTCACGCGACTCTGCTGCATCAAGATTTCCACAAATTTCCCGTCCCAAGTTGATGCTCATAAATATACCTAATTATGTCACCAATATTCTCAATTTTTGTTTCTACATCAATAACTTTTATTAACTCCAAGTCTATATAGCTAGTAAAAGTTTTTGAAGATATAGAAATCCTAAATCATTCGGAAAAAATCTGTTGTTTATTGCCTGTCTCCATGACTAATTTGATAATTCAAATACGATTAGTATAGCGCCTGATCGAGTAACAAAGCTTTAGCTAAACTCATTTATAAGCTACTATTCAGTTTTTGCCAAATTTTTTAAGAAACTCAGGCTAGGTGCAAAAAAATATTCCCCCCCCATCATTTTTACCGGTAGTTTAAACTTATATTCTTCAGTTTTTGATCCGCCCCATTCTTTTGGCCATTTCTGAATTCCCTCTGGTTGACCAATTAGCGGATCTGGCCCAACATTGACTTGAACAAAATGCTTAGGATTTGCCCATCTAGATTGTATAAAATTAAACTGATTTTCAATATCTGCTTGAAAGCAAAGAAACAGCAATCCTGAGCCTGTTGTCGGCTCTTGACTACAATTTTCCTCTCCAAAACTGACAGAACGACGAGCAATCCGATGCCTTCTCTCCACCTTTAAAGCCTCATCAAAACCTGGGGAAGACTCTACTCTACCTGTATCGCCTCTAGGATTAATTTTGCGGATGTGAGTGTGGAAGGGACACCTTGTTGCTTCCGTATCCAAGTCGTAATTAAAGTTATTAAAGTAATTGTAATTGGTTGATGTCGGGCTTTGACTCGGTAAATCTGAGAGGGTTACTGGAGTTCCATCTTCAAACCGTCCCACAACCAAAGCTCCGGCTAAAGCTTCATTAATACCTAACTGTTTAGCCAAATTCCGCACCTCTTCACGGAATTTTTGGACATCTTGTTCAAGTTTGCGACAAACTAAGTAACTCCCATAACTATCTTCAGTCTTACCATTGGGATCTTTAACTAAGATCAGACTTAGGGGAGCGCGAGGGTCCCATTTGCTAAAGTCAGAGTTATTACCTTTGGCGCTGGCAATATTTCGTTTCAGAAATAGAGGTTGACTAACACCATCGACATAACCGAAGTGTTCTATAATTTGTTTTTGAGCATTTCTGAGGATGAAACCATCTTCTCTATGAAGTATTTTGGACACTTGAGACAATTCTGAACAAATATCGTTAATTGCTTTGGATAAGTCTGTCAAATTATCATCTGCTATGAGTAGCAAGGCATCTGATTTATGTTGAAATCCTGGTTCCCAATCTGTCGGTGCTGGATCGCCTAAGAAGCTCTTGATATCAACATTTTGCATACCTAATCGAAATGGTTGATCTCCAGGTATTTTCCACGGATCTATTTCCAGATATTCATAACCTTGACAAGATAAATATAAACTAGCAAATATACCACCTGATATCTTTTTAGTTCGGAAATCGCGTGCCTCATTTGACTGCTGCTCGGCAGATTTGACATATTTCTGGGCAAAGTTTTGAATCCATTGCTTGACTGCATTTACTTGACCAGGTTTAAATTGTAAAAACAGATGTACGATATGATCTCGTCCATGCCCATTCAGAATGTTTCCTTGTAAATCTTTTAGCAAAGTCTGGTATTTACCAGGATTTTCTGGATCAATGCCATCTTCTGGTATGGTTTTTAAATCTTCTTCTGTTAGTGCCATTGCTTAACTCTTGTTGTAAAATTAGGATTTCACCGTTGCAGATTAAAAATCGGTAATTCTGCTACAATTTATAGGCGATCGCATAAATTTTCCATAGTAAAATTTTATTGATTTCGCCAATAGTTGAGAAAATGTGATTTGTCTGAAAAAATGTATTTTTTCATAGTAAAAATCCTTCTTTTTGATATTTGATCTAACCTTTTTAAACTTCAAGCTTTACCATCTTGGCGTGGGAAGGCTTACCTAATTCATTGAAGTAGAACATCATATAGTAACCTGGTGGGTAAAGATTAGCATTTTTTGGCGCTCTAAATTTGATGGCAGACTCATTCCCTAAAGCAACATTTTCGATCGGCAAATCTGCTAATCGTTGACCATAATCGAAAGAATGAGTAACTGAACCCAACTTAACTAGAATTACAGAACCTGTTTCCGTAGCATCCTTGACTGAGATGCTACTAGATTTCCCATAGTTGAGGCTTTCAGGAGCTTTGACTATTTCAGGACGAACACCTGGCTTAAACAAATAGGGGGGACTAAATATCTCAGCCTGCCAAATTTCAGAAGGGACGAAGGGTTCTTTGTCTCCCTTATCAAGGTCTTCCTTAATAAAATAACTTTGAGGAGATTGGTAATATTCTTCAAGATTAAATTCCTTTTTCTCCTGACCTGATTTGTCTGTCAATTTGGGAAACTTATAATAATATTTTAGGGGATCTCGCTGGATATTAACGTGAAGTGTGCCATGTTTTTCCCGTGCTGTTCGATTTGCATTTCCCCCAATAATCAAAACACGAGCATCCGGTAACAAAATTGCCCCATTGTGATAAAGCCTGGGTAATTTAGCCGGATTCATAGATTTGGTGGTGTAACCCCCTAGAGCCTTAGAATTGGGAGTCATTAGCAAAGGTTCATAGACTGGCTTATATTCTGGATATTCACCACCATTGACTACCAATATTTCCCGATTGGGCAGAATCACTGCTTGGAGATTAGCTCTTGGCTTATCAAGAAACTTATCAACAATTTCCCACTGACCATTGTTTTCTCCATTCTTACTAGGGGATGTCCAACGCTGTAGGCTAGTAGAAACCCTTGACCAGTTTGGAAAACCTGCTGTATTCCCTCCTCGGCCAAAGTTGATATCGTTGGTGCCAATGATACCTCCGAGTAATAAAACATCTTCAGAATTAGGAACTTGTACCGCAGTTCCATAAGCTTTAGATGGCTCTCCCCGTTCGGCTACGACTTCAAAACTGACGGATAATTTACTATCTACGTTTTCATGGATAGACATTAAATAGCTTTTTTTGCTCGACTGTGTTACTAAAACCCCACCAATTCCAGCGTCATCTCCAGTTATCAAAAGTTTGCCATTAGCAGTTGGCAAAACCCGAGGATAGAGGTCTATGGTATCGTAGGCATTATCTGGAAGTTTGGTGTTGAAGGGACTGTTTTTTACGCTTGTCAGGTCAATATAGTGGAGTTTTTCGGTTTTAGGATCGTAAATTTCTAGACTCGGATTAATTTGGTTAGGAGACTCGTATTTTAGACCGGAAAAAATAACTATTTTTCCATCGGCTAGTGAAATTAAACTAGGATACCAACGTCCTTCTTTGAGTTGTCCGACAGCAGACCACTTACCTGTTTTCCAATCATAAAGGTTGACCTGTCTAGAACCTGTAAAGGCTCCTCCAGGATAGTATCGTCCAGTACCACCGACAAAAAGAACATTACCATCAGCTAGTTGCAAATGACCGGAGCAAAATAAATCGTTGATTTCTCCATATTGCTGGACTGGTGGCGAAGCAATGCGCTCAAATTTTCCAGTTTCAGGATCTAAAAGGGCAGTATTGTTGATGACATCATAATCTGTGACATTGACTCCTTCTATAAAGCTGGGATTGGGTTCTCCATTGTTAATAACTACGGTGCTGCGAAAACTACTACCACTAACGCTCAACACCTTGCCATTGGGAAGCAGTAAAGTATGGACAGATTGCATCAGATTTTCTTTAGGAGCGAGAGGGATGGTTTCCCATGCACCCATTTCTTCTTTTAAACCGACTATTGGCTGGGCGATCGCCTGTTCCCAGCTACATATAGTAATAGCTACAGCCAGAATAAAAGCCAGAAAACCTGAAATAATCCGATTTTTATTAAATAGCATAATAATCGAGAAATCTTAAGTACCTATGCGAAATGAATTGCACAATAGAGAAGAAGAGGTTAAATAATATTTAAATGAAAAATATTTTATTTAACCCCTTATATTCCATATTATGGCAAACAAAAGAGAAACAATCGGATTCACAAGCGATCAAATCGGCATCTAAATATTTTACGATTGCTCAATTAAGATAAATCTATTCGACAATTTGGACAGAAATATCTAAGTAAGTTTTGATAAATACTTAACACGAATACTTTATTTTATCCAATTGTGTTCGAGTAGCGTTGATGGCTTTGTCGGCAATATCGTAAGCACTTGGATATTCATTTTCAGGATCTTCTCCAGGAATCCAAAACTTACGTCGAGTCAAACGAAGTGAGTTAGTAAAAGCAGGAATGGCATTGAAAATCTCCACTGCGATCGGGCCATCATAGACCTGTAAAATTGGTTCTAAGAATGATTGCCAAGGAATCCAGCTTGTATGAAGTGCGCCGCGATCGGGAGGAGAGACTTGTACATAATGAAGTCTTTTCTGTTGGGCAAGAGACGACACTTGGGCTTTGAATATCTCAGGTCCTTCGCCGTCAAGAGTTTCGTGAGCACTATCAATCACTACTCCTACTTGTTTACTTTCAACTCCATCCAAAAACTCAATTAATTGCGATAATTTATTAGGACCAGGAGTTTCCCAGTGAGTAATTGGTTCAATTGCTAATTTAACATTTTTTTGCTCTGCATATTGACCTAACTTATTAAATATTATCTGAGCATTGCGATAGCGAATTGCTAAATGCTCCTGAAGTTGATCGCTCCAAATTGGAACATTAAAATCAGTAGTTGGAAATACACCATAAGGGATGATAATCGGCCCCATCATAATTTCACCCCTTAGTGCAGCTGTTATGTCAATCCTTGACTTGAGGTACTCTAGTGCTGCTTGTCTTTGTTCGGGGTAGGGAGAACTGAGATCGAAGGTACGGGTAGCTCCGACATTAGTACTAATTTTTATATCTGCAAAGCCTTCTGAGTCTAGACTAGATCGTAAATTAGCATAATCTTTAATGTCTTTTTCGTAATTTTTATCTTCGCTAGGCGCAATAGGAAATTCAAAGCCAGTGTAACCAAACTTTTTAAGCTCTTTTATATGTTTTAGAACCGTTTGCCGATATTCTAAATCACCAGGGTTCAAATTGGTGGTAAACATGAAGAAGCTAAGGTAAATGTCAGGCAAAGATGATGAGTTGCTCATGTTAAATTTTGCGTTGTTTGCTGGTTAAATCCAAATGTCCCGAAGCAGCGAAAATAGTGGTCGATAATATCCAGATATTCATTTTTTTCCTTTTTACATTTGTTCATATTGACAAATTTACAAAAGGTTTAAAATCCAGCGCTAGAAGGGTTTATTATTCCAAATCTGGCGATTAATTTTCCAGCGATCGCAGTCTTTTTTCATTAACCATAATGCCCGAAATTTAACCTGTTTTGACGGACTACCATCTTTTGGGCTAACTGTGGCAATAGAAGTTCCTACAACATAACCAAAATCGCCAATGACTTCGATTTCTTCGGCAGTGAAAATTGGATCGATCCTGCTGTTAGCAATTTGCTCGCTAAACCCTTCAACAATATCACTAATCCCAACGCGATCGGGGACATTTGGTGCGATCCAAAGAGCATTTTCTGTATACATTTCGCCGTAACCATGCAAATTTTCAGATTTAACATTATTGGCATATACTTCTTCAAAAATCTCTTTGATCTTCTCTTTATCCTTAGATATCATAGCTAAACTCCGGTTGAGGAAATGTTGATTTTGACAAGAGGAATACCCAGAGCTACTTTGTTGAGGTCTGGGTTTCTGTTTTTGCTACAAACTAGTCACTTTGCGTAGATAATTGCGAGCAAGTAGCGCGTATGTCAAAGGTTCAGCTTTATTAGGATCTTGTTCTGCCTCCACCATGAGCCATCCTTCATAGTTAGCTTTAGCAAGCTCTTGTAAAATTGGCTGAAAATCAATTGCGCCAGCAGCATCTCCCGGAACAGTAAATATCCCTTCTCGGATGGAATCTAAAAAGCTACGACCAGTTTTTATTGATTCGTCTAAAGCTGGCTGACGAATATTTTTTAGATGAACGTGTTTGATCCGATCAGCATATTTTTTAGTTACTGTCAGAGGATCAACTCCTGCGTAGTACAAATGACCAGTATCGAGAAGCAGCTTAACATTTTCGGAATTAGTACCGTTCATCAACCGATCAATATCAGCAGAGTTTTCTACTCCCGTACCAATATGGGGATGATAGACCAACTGCATACCGTTTTCTTTTGCGATTAAACCAAGTCTGTTCAGCCCATTCACTAAATCTGACCATTGCTTATCACTAAAATGTGGCCTGTTAACTAGAGGGTCTACGTTTTTCTTCTGATGAACAGCACCACCCAATTCAGCAACCACAATATTTTTGCCATTCATCTCCTTCATGAAGGCTACTTGTGTATCGAATTCTTTAAAGGTTTCATCCTCCTTTCCTTTCTCAGTGAACAGAGTTCCCACCCAAGGTTCAGAAATTCTCAAGTGACGAAGTTCTAACTCTTTTTTTAAAACCTTCATATCTTTCGGATATTTAGGTGACATTTGCGAACCTTGGAAGCCAGATAGTGCCGTTTCACTTAGAATCTGCTGGAAAGGGATAGGAGGTGTGAGATCAATACTAAGATCATCACTATTACTCCAACCAGTCGGCGTAATGCCCAAGTTGACTTTTGTGCGGTCGAATGTTGGGTCTAAGATCGCAGGTTTAGTAGATGAAGGCGAAACCAGAGACACCAAGACTGAATTGTTTCCACTTGGAGCAGCAGTGGCGGGAAGCGTTAAGCTAGTTATCCCCACCAAAATAAAGACAAATAATAGGGCAAATAAACTATTAATCCCTTTGATTTTGGAGAAAACTGATGATTTATTCATCTTGCGCTGATTCTTTGCAAACATGACTTAGTGATTCCTAATTTATGATTGGTTATGAAAGTAGAACTCTCAAATAATCAGCAATGAGTCAAAAGTAAATAAAACTCATTGCTAACCATTGCAATGAATTTAATGCGGTGTGCAACTTTTTTCCAAATTTAAAGTGCCAGCACTGCTTTAAGTAACAAATTCATTATTGTCTGTGTAAGCCTCACAGACTATAGGCATTTGTGGGCGCTATGGATATTGGAGTTACTGAAATTATTGTTTCAGTACACGGACAAAAGTTGGTAACGATTAGAATGTTCAAAAGGATGTATTAAAATACCCTGGCGAGGATACGTATTAAAATATTCTTCGGACTCTTCATCAAGATTATCCGTAAAGATTCAGGTTTCACTGATTAGCCCCAAACTTGGAGACATTTCCGTTATAAGTAGTCCCGTCAGGCATAAGCGAATTAGCCAAATCGGTTCCATAGAAATTAGTTCCCTTAAGAATGGCACCTGATAACCTTGTATTTCTCATGTAGCTACTAGAAAAATCTGCACTCGATAAATTGGCTCGAGAAAGAATTGCTCCTTTTAGCTTTGCATTTTTCCCCAAAGCATTAGACAAATTTGCATCAGAGATAATGGCCTCTGTTAAATCTGCACCGGTTAAATCTGCGTTTAACAACGTTGTTTTACTCATCAGGGCATTATACAAATCTGCCTGAGAAAGATTAGCCCCCGTTAGGTTAGCATCCGACAAGGTGATCCCCATCAGGATAGCTCCCGATAGATTGGCTCCGGTTAAATTAGATCCTTGAAGCTTTGCATCATTGAGTAAAGCCCCAGAGAGATTTGCTTTGGATAGATTTGCCCCACCGAGTGCGCTGCCATATAAATCTTTACCTGATAAATCGACTTCCGATAAATCGCAATTAACACAGGCGTTTGTCAAAAGCAACTTTTGGTAATCTGTCGCAACGAAAGCCTTAGCGGGCAAAGTAAAGATCGTTAAGCTAAGAAAAATAGAGAGGGCAATAGTAGAGAGTCTACCAAACCAAGATGTAATACTCATGTTTTGTCTTAAAACCAGGAATTTTTGCAATTTTGTCAGGATCAAAGATGGGTCTTTTTTTAGAGGTTGAGTTAGGTGAAGCTAAATCATCGTTAATCCCTACCCATAAAGGATGTTAGCTTTTAGTAAGGCTGACTAAAGGGGGTTCGCTCCAAGTTCCGTATCCCTGTCCTTTCGCGCCAGGTGGGTTAACACCGATCGCAGTCCATAAAAGTCCTTCTGGATAGGCATGTGGACTGATAATAAAGGTTCCATCCTTTTCTTTGGTTCCAAAAACATCCCGCCAGGATTGTGGCAGTGCATACCAGGTGGCCGTATACCAAACCTTGATGATATTGCGAGCGATCGGTCCAAATTTTTCAGACGCTAGAATTTGTATGATTGATTCGTGGTTTTTTTCTTTTTTTTCAAGCTCCAACTTATGAAAAGTTGTTAACAGTTCTTCAAACAAATCTCTACCAATGATGTCTCGAATAGTTTCAAAATAAAGAGTAGCAACGCCTGTTCCCTGCAAGTGAAACTTGGAAAAACCTGTAAGAACCACTGAGAGATTCAGGAAATACTCCATAAACTCAGGTGCATTAATATCCATCAGTTATTTACCTCCACAAAAGTTTAGCATTCGCAAGTCAAAGTTAGCGCTGGTCTAACCGATAAATAGGAGCCGCATTAAACCCTGGACTGCCTGGAATGGGGTTACGCATTAAACTATTAGCCTGTTCTTTGAGGCGGAACATTCCCCCAACTGCGGGAATCAAATGCTCAGGATGTCCATTAAAAGCGTATTCAATTTTGGTTAAGAAGTCACTATAAGCGGATTGAAACTCTAAGGCTGCTGTACGTACTTCTGATCCTTCGGGATAATCACTCAGTTTGG
Source organism: Nostoc sp. (assembly GCF_036917635.1). GTDB lineage: Bacteria > Cyanobacteriota > Cyanobacteriia > Cyanobacteriales > Nostocaceae > Nostoc. The sequence goes on along the minus strand of NZ_JBALCW010000101.1, from coordinate 25,574 downwards.
CATTATCCTTAATCGGATAAACTGCGTTCCAATCTACGGTAAAAGATTCACCTGTAGGCTTATCGGGGTGATCGGATTTTGTCGGATCATCCTTGTCAATCAGATAATATTTCCCTCTTATTATTTGATCAAAACGATAGTCATGGGCTAGTTGTCGTTCTGCATCATAGATCGTTTCGCTTCTTGACCCCTCACCCTGATCTTGAATCACTTTTAAGGCTCGCATGGCTGAACGCAGATCGGTTACTGGGATGATGTCTCCACCACCGTTATAGTAGTATTCCGGGGTAATTTGTCGCTTAGGATCGCCACAAAATAGATCAGAACCTTTTTCTTTATAGAGTGCATTCAGACCACGAATGATCTCTGCATAAAACAAGCCAATGCTGTAGAAAGTCTTGGTCGAATCGAAGCCTATAACTTCTAGCAAACGTTCTTCCAAGCTTCGAGATGCAACTGATGCCATACTTTCTGGAACGTCTTGAGACCGTTCAATCTGACGAAAGGTCTCTATAGTCTCTTTGGAAAACTTGCTTAAACCTACTTTAAAGTCTGTAGATCCTGTGGGTAGATAGCTAGGATATTTGGGAATAAAATCAGGTGCCGTCAGGACTGGTGATTCAAATGATCCTCCCACCGCATTATAAACATTAGCCACAAGAGTTAGATGTAGCATTTCTTCTACAGCAACCGCCCGGATAATATGGAAAGCTTCTAAATTCGTTCCGGGTTTAATGGAGTAAAGTGCTGTCATGTAAGGGGGAATGGTTACATGTTCTATCTTCATTGCCTGGATGAGATAGTACTTCAATTGGTCAACCGTTGTAATCAACTTTAAGCTATCGGAGACTGTAGTCATAAGGTCTACTCACAATGTTTTTTCGACTGTGTAAGGGGTACTAGTAGTGCGTTACACTAACTCACTAACTTTAATGGGTGAATAAGTTCGTAGTAAGTTAGCGCGGTCTTGGGGGTTTCCCCCATGAGCGACTAACGAACCCGTTGGGTAAGGACTTTAGTCCTTACTTGAGCGCTCAAGCGCTCACTAAGAACCAAGTATTGTTGTCTTGGTAGAGTACTAGGGCGTATCATCAAATAGCCGTATAACTCTATCTAGGGTTGAATTTCAGCCATCATGAAGTTTTGGATTAAAAGCGGCCAAAGCCTTTCCCTGATGGAGCGTAATTTTAATTGATGACACGCCCTACCTGGCTTGCAAATTACCGACTTGTAAATTACTGGTTTGCAAATTATGAGAATTGAATTCTTTAAGCATCTGCTCGGCAAGCCTAAAACTCAGCGCGGCAATGGTCAATGTTGTGTTTGAACTGCCAATGGTTGGCATACTTCCTGCGCCAACTAGGAAAAGATTTTGATGATCCCAACAACGCAGATGACTATCAACAACTGAATTGGATCGGGTCGTTCCCATGATATGAGTTCCCGAAAAGTGGTTTCCGCCTTTGTATACGTAACCTTCACCCTCAAATTCAAAATAGGCAGGGTCTTTAGGATCGTAGTTGGTATAATCTTCCGCTCCTAAACGCCCGAAGATTACCCGGGAGACTTTTCTGGTGTAGGCAAGGGTTCTGCGACTGTAGTCGGGTAGATTGAAGCTAATGACGGGACGATAATTATCCAGTTTATCCTTGTACCTCGGATCGATGGTTACTCGGTTACTGTACTCGGGGGGTAATTCACACATGAAAGCCAGCAGTAGTTGTCGTGAAATCCGACTAATCAATGTCTGGCGGAGTTCTTGGCCATATTTGTTTTTGTTATCGACTGCATCTTCTACTTCACCCTTGGGCGATCCGGTTGCCCATCCCCAACCATCATTATGAATATCTACCGCGAAGGCGGATTGTTTGTCACGAAAATCGCCTTTACGAAATGTTCCGATTCCTGATGTCACAAGAGGCCCTCGCATAGTGCCAGTCACTTCAGGCATCAAAGCCCAAGCTAAGGTGAAAGGGTGATCCATTAAATGCCGCCCGATCATTCCACTGGTGTTAGGCAAATCAGAACCGAGCAATAGCCGAGCGTTTTCGACGGCATTAGTCGCTAAGACAAATAATGTTCCCCTAGCGGTTCCTGTAGTGTACTCACTAGAATCGGGGTTCTCATAACGCTTGTAGTGAATGGCACTGACGCGACCATTTTCGCGATCGCATTCTACCCGATAAGCCACTGCTTGGTAGAGTACATGAACCCGACCGGTTTCAAAGGCTTTAGCTAAAGTTCTGCGAGCATCATATTTGGCTTGAACCGGACAGATGGGAACACAGTTAGCGTTTCCTTGGCAACGTTCCCCATATTGAACAGGATGGGCACTGGTAACTCCGTCGGCAACAAAGCGGTTACCATCATCGTATTTAGGATTGGGTACTCCATTGCGAGCTTGAGGAAAAGTAGAGAAGCTTAATGTATGGGACTTTCCATAGAGTTCAACTGTAGCCCCATTAACTTTCTCAATAACTTTCTGATCCAAGTAAGAGGGGGGAAGCTTTTCCATCGGGAAAACATAGCCCTCTGGAAATTCCAGACCTACTTTTTTTTGCTCATCTACGTCCCCACAAACCCCCATTTCGTACTCGGCTTTGCGGTAGTATGGCTCAATTTCACTATAGTCAATCGGCCAGTCAAGACCTTGGCCGTACTTAGTGTATAACTTGAAATCTTCCGGTAACATGCGTGGGACTTTTGCTTCCCAGTGCATCGTTGTCCCACCCAGAACGCGTGTATAGGAACCCGAAAGGGGCATGGGGCCTTGTTCTATAAAATAGTCTTTGTAATCAGTGGGGCTTTGAACATTGGGATTAGCGGGATAGGGGGAGTTAGGATTTTTCTCCACCGCGCTGTAGAAGGTCTCGACGTAACTTTGAAAGCCCGCAAGGGTTAAATCTTTTTGTACCGTAGCTTCAAGGATTAAAACCCTTTTGCCCTGTTGACTCAATTCTTTAGCAACAATGGCTCCAGCTACCCCTGTTCCTACGATTACAACATCATAAAAGGTTTTAGAGACTGTCTCAGAATCGACATTTACAGTTGTCTGACTTAGGCTCATCGGTTCTCCTTACAAGTTACTCTTTGACATGAATCTATTTGGCAATATCTCTAGATATTCAATGAGAGAAGTTTTGCTGAAGCAATATCCTTATTGAAGGTTCTATTACTCATCTAACGAAGTCAACACAGACTGACTTCTTCTATGGTTGCCATCAAGTTATTCAAGAAAATTCCGGACTGTATACTTGTCATAACGTTTAGTAACATGCTCGTTTGCTAACTCTAATTCCACTAAATAAGAGGGCAAACGCATCTTGTCAGAATGAAGACGGTTTTAGCAGTCAATTTCTGAATTTGTAGATGAATTGTGTCTTTGATTTACAAACTTCACAAGTTATGTATTTCAAGCAACACCATATTATCATCACCGTAAATACGCGGTGTCAATCAGTAATATTACGTAAATATATTTACAATTTCAATCTACTTCATTAGCTCAATTCGTTTTTAATTTTTAATTTTTAATTTTTAATTCCGCCCTGTGGTACTAGTCTCATCATTGAAAACTGCTTAACCACAACTGTTTGTGCTTTTCTTCGTACCATACTCCAGGACTGCTGTAAAATTTTGTTACTTTACTCGATTTTTCATTGCCAAATATATCAACTAGACAGACTGCAACCTTACTTCTACCCCTAAACGGTTACTTTTTTTGTTCCTTTTTCAACTCCTCTAACTCACGTTAAAACTAAATTGGCAGAGTAATAATAAACTTTGTTCCCTGACCAGAGGTTGACGAGCAGTTGATTTGTCCATTGTGTTTATTCACAACAATTTGGTGGCTGATAGCTAATCCTAGCCCCGTTCCCTTACCCACAGGCTTAGTTGTAAAAGATGGCTCAAAAATTTTAGCTTGTACCTCAGGAGACATACCAAGAGCATTATCTTCGATACAAATTGTAATATTGTTTTGCTGATGATCGACCGATGTAGTAATGGTGATAGTGTTTTGGCAAGCGGCTATCTCCTCAATTGAGCGCATTTGATGAAGGCTATCAAATGCATCAATAGCATTGGCGATAACATTCATAAGTACCTGGTTCATTTGTCCGGGATAGCAAGTAATTGGAGGTAACTTACCGTATTGTGTGAAAACCTCGATTTTAGGGCGGTTTCCTTGGTCTTTTAGTCGATGTTTTAATAGCATTAAGGTGCTATTAATTCCTTCGTGAATTTGAAACTCTACCTTAGACGAAATATCGGATCGGGCAAAGGTTCTTAAAGAAAGGCTTATGTCTTTAAGACGACCAATTCCCTGGTGCATTGATAAGAAAACTTTTGATAAATCCTCAGTGATATACTCTAAGTCAATTTCTTGAATAAGTTCTTCAATTTCTGGATTTGGGTGTGCTAGCTTTTGCTGTTGCAGATTCACCAAACGAAGGAGATCCTTTACATATTCCTCAATATGAAAGCAATTCCCACTAATAAAACCAATTGGGTTATTAATCTCATGACCTATGCCTGCAACAAGTTGTCCAAGGGTAGACATTTTCTCACTTTGGATTAGTTGTAGTTGGGTTTGTTGTAACTGTTGTAGAGATTGGGATAATTCTGCGGTGCGTTCTTGCACTCTTTGTTCTAAGCTATGGGTGAGATGGGAAATTTTCAGGTGTAATTTTAATCGAGCAATGACTTCTTCATGTTGGAAGGGTTTGGTAATGTAGTCAACTGCACCAATTTCTAGCCCTTTGACTTTATCTGTAGCATCGGTCAAGGCAGTCATAAAAATGACCGGAATGTTCTGAGTGATGGCATTGGCTTTCAGCCTGCGGCAAGTTTCAAATCCATCCACACCTGGCATCATGACATCCAAGAGAATCAGATCGGGACGGGCATATTCTGTTTGTTCGATCGCTGACTCTCCATCCGTTGCCATGAGGGCTTTCCAACCACATCCCTGAATCGCTTCCGATAGAACCTTAAGATTATTTGGATTATCGTCTACCAACAGGATATGCATTGGCTTTAAAAAAGGTTCGATCATCATGGATGTGACTCCGTTGCTACAAATGATTTTAGGAACTTACGGATTTTTGCAGTTTGGAAGTTGGCAGTGAGTATGCTTAACTCACTTGCGAAAGCAGTTAACTGACTATTTTCCTTAGTTAGCTCTCCTATAATTCCCTCAATCGCTGGAATATCTCCCATCATTGCCAGATGATAAAGTTGTTGCAAAATATCCTGAGATGGTAGAATCAATTCACTATTATCTATTTGCTCATTCTTGGCAGATAAATGCTCAGGTTTAGATTGGCTATAGATCCAGTCAAATTTTAGTGGCGATCGCTTCGCTGCTGCGTCGAAGGCCGAATGCAGCGCATTGAATAGTTCATCAATTTGCAGGGGTTTAGGTAAAAATGCTGTAGCTCCTGCCTTTAAACTCTGTTGCCGATTTTCTTCAAATACGCTGGCAGTAGAGACAATAATCGGAATAATCCGAGTTTGGGGATTCTCTTGTAAGTGAAGCATTAGCTCAAAGCCATCCATATTGGGCATGGCTAAATCAAGCACAATCACATCTGGCTGATGTTCAGTTACCATCTGTAGCCCATGTTTGCCGTCGCTTGCTTCCAGGGTTCGACAGCCGACTTCTTGTAGCAGACTGGTCAACATAGAACGGTGGTTGCGATCGTCATCGACAATCAAAATTTGAGGCGCAGTACCCTGAATACCGACGATTTTCTGGTGGGTTGAGGTGATGTTTACTGGATGCCAGTCATGGGAAACTGGTACTGGTACTATCAAATCCAACCAAAATAGACTACCTTCACCAAGGTGACTCTGTACTTTAATTGGGCTGCCCATCAATGCTGCAATTCTTTGACTGATTGCTAATCCCAAGCCAGTACCTTCAGATTTGCGTCCAGCCTCACCTACTTGTTCAAAGGCTAAAAAGATTTTCTCTAGTTGGTCTGATGACATCCCAATACCTGTATCTTCAATTTGGAAGCGAATCTTCTGATATATTATTTGTGTAGTGTCATTTGTATGATGCGGAAACTCTTCCTCAATGACATCTACTTTGAATGTCACGCTACCATTGTCTGTAAATTTAATAGCGTTGCCTAGTAAGTTGATCAACACTTGCCGTAGCCGCTTTTCATCTACTTGAATGACAAGTGGTAAGCGATGGCTCATGAAAAGCTTAAATACAATCCCTTTCTGATCGGCTCGAATACTGCAAATCTCGGTGACACCATGTAAGAAAGTGGGCAAATGTACATTAGTCGCAAGCAATTCTAATTTACGAGCTTCAATTTTTGAAAGGTCGAGAATGTCATTGATTAGCATTAAAAGGTGTGTCCCACACTGGTAGATAATGCTGACGCCTTCTAGGTTTTTCTCTGTCATGTTTGGCGATGCTTCAAGCACCTGAGCAAAACCAAGGATGCCATTAAGCGGTGTACGTAGCTCGTGGCTCATATTGGCGAGAAACTCGCTCTTTGCTTCGTTAGCAGCATCAGCAGCTTGCTTTGCCTCCAGCAGTTGATGAGTTCGTTCTTCAACTTTGAACTCTAAGGTTTTGGAATAATCTAATAGTTGACTATTAGCAATTTCTAGTTGCCAATTCGCTTCTTCTAGCTTCTGCTGTTTATAGGCATTGGTTGTGGCAACCACGCTGCTGATGAATACAGCTAAAATAGGTGTTACCGGAATTAGAACACCGTGCAAAAACATTCCGTAGCCACCACCCATGAATGCGCCACTGATGCCTACAGTTGCCCAAAGAATTTTGCCGCCTGGAATCTGTCGCCCGGTACGCGCACTAGCTAAATACCAACTACCACCAGAACCGATAAAAGAGCATAAAACAATCCAGAGGGATACAGCCATCCCAGAAATGCCATGCAGGTTTGCTTTTCCTGTTTTTGCTCCTTCTACTAGTTGATGGGCAATATTGGCATGGATAACAACACCAGCTGTAGGTTTTTGGGCAGAAATCAAGGAGGAACTGAATGGTGTGCTAAAGAAGTCATTGGTACTAGCAGCAGTTGACCCAATAAATACCATGCGATCGCGCATCAGGTTTGCTGGAATTTTTCCTGCCAACACATCCCGCATCGCAACTGTGCGAAACGCCGTATCTGTTCCATACCAGTTGAGTAGAATTTGATAGCCGCCAACATCGGCATTGGAATAACCTGCTTCTTGATTCTGTAGCGGCTTGTAAATTTGATTGCCCAATTGAAACTTCTGCTGCTTTTCGTCAACGGATTCTAGAGTTATCTTTTCGGCTTCAAGATACTTGAGGGCTACAAGAGTTGCCAGTCCTGCTTTAATTTTTCCCTGTTCCTTGGCATCGGCTGCTGTAAGTAAGGCACGACGCAGATGGCGATCGCCATCTAACACCAAATCTGCTAATCCGACTCGATCGAGTTTTTTTAATTCTGGTGGCGGATTGACATGCTCCCCGGTAATTTTCTCAACGCCAATCAAATTTGGACTATTACGGAAGACTTTTACAAGTTCATCGTATCCAATGCCTTCTGGTAAATCCCGATAAAGATCCAAACCGATGGCGCGGGGTTGTTGCGCCTGGATTTTTTCTAGTAATTGCGCTAGTGACCGGTCTGGAATTGGCCATTTACCAACTGATTGGATATCTTGTTCATCAATTGTGACAATTACGATTTTCTCAGCTATTGTATTTTGCGATCGCTGTCGTATCCATTCATCACGAAGTTTCCACTCAGGCAAATTAAAAAGTCCCAAAGACTGCCCAACAATAACTGTTAGAGCAATACTGGGACTAATAATCAAAACACTGCCAGAGCGTTGGATGAAAGCTTGGAATTTACGCCACATAATTTCGCTAGAGGCTTACTTAAATAATATTGATTAGTATTCGTCAGCTATTACTCCATTAACACTTCTCTGAAATTGGGGATTGGGCATTGGGGATTAGGAAGAAAATATTACCTACTAGTACATGGCGTAAATCAAGCTACCATTTTAAAACTTACAAAAGCCTTGATATACAAAACTTTTGACTTCCGCCTTGCAGTACTAATCCCCACTGCTCAGTTTCTAATTAGCAGATCCTACTAAAGGAACTGTTGCAATATCCTTTAAGCTAACTGAGGAAAGAAGTTCTTCCCATTGCTTGATGATAGCCGCATTTTTGGGTTGGGCGGTATGTAGCACAGCCATTGTTGCTACACAGTCATACCACACTCCGTTTTTACCGAAAGCAGCTGCTTGCTTTAAAGCATCTTCCTGCTCCATCGCTGTTGCCAGTTCAGCAGTAGGCTGGATACGCTGAATCCAACCATCAACGTAAGGCGTGCTTGGGCCAAGTGTCCTGTTCAGTTTCAGTGCCAAAAACCAGTGGTAGTTTTTCCCAACAGTTAAAGCGGGTGCATCAGCTGGTAATTTAACTGCGATCACCCCAGCTTTAAGAGCAACAGGAATAGTCATTTTATACTCCATATTGCCAGCTTCATCCTTGAGGCTAAACACAGCTTCTTCTGCATTAGAAGCAGGGAGGTATACCAAAATTGTGGGGCGTTCAGACACCGTTGTGCCATAGAAGCTTTGAGGTAGAAGTGCGATTAGCGCAGCAGGGCCTCCTGCTACAGTCGAAGGGTTCAAGTCATAAGTACCGAGGCGAGACGCGCCTCCAGATGCTTCGCTGGGAGCGCTGTTACCTTTGGGGGTAAAGAGATCGCCACGAGACGCGCCTCCAGATGCTTCGCTGGGAGCGCTGTTACCTTTGGGGGTAAAGAGGTTCCCACGGGACGCTCCTCCGGTTGCTTCGCTGGGAGCACTGTTACCTTTGGTTGGGGTAAAGAGGTTGCCACGGGATGCTCCTCCCGTTGCTTGGCTGGGAGCACTGTTACCTTTGGTTGGGGTAAAGAGGTTGCCACGGGATGCTCCTCCCGTTGCTTGGCTGGGAGCACCATTTTGGACAGGTGGGGTAAAGAAGTTGCCACGGGACGCTCCTCCCGTTGCTTGGCTGGGAGCGCCATTTTGGACAGGTGGGGTAAATGTTACAGCATAGGCACTAGCCCATGTACTGCTAGCTATCAAAGCGATGATGCTCAATGCACTAGTTAAATATCGACGTTTCATGATGTTTGACCTCATTTGAGTAAATAGTGATATGTAATACATCAAAATCACTGGCCTAAAAAAGCATAGGATACTTCTAAACACTATCTATGATAAGGAAGCTTACTAGCATTTGTATCCGAATTTAGGCTGAAATCCCATAAAGGAGATGTTTTTTTTGTGTATAGTCATAGAAAAAAATATACGTAATTACAGCCAGTTTCCAACCAAAACAAAGGCAGACCAAAAGAACGGGTCATGGAAATCAGTTTGGTGAATCAGGTTAATTTGTGCTTGCCGTAGTGCTTCCGCTTTAGTAACTCTGGGTTGCCGTAGTTGTTGATAGAAGCGAGTCATGAGCATCTGGGCTGCCTTATCTTTGACTGGCCAAAGTGTGGCAATGGTAGAACGGGCACCGGATTTAACAGCCAAGCCTGCTAGTCCAAGAACGGCGCGATCGTCTCCCGTTGCGGTATCGCAGGCACTCAGTACCAATAATTCGATCGCTTTTGATGAATTACCACTACGATTTTTAAGGAGTTCGGACAACTCCTTCACATTAATTTGTCCATCCCACGTAAGTAAAAAGGTATCTTCGATCCGGGAGCTAAACTGTCCGTGGGTTGCTAAATGGACAATATTGGCATTACTGGATTTGACATGAGCGGCCAGGGCAAGAGTTGTAAATTTTTGGTTCAGTAACATTGAAGATGGCACAGTATGAGAGATTTCCTTGACTTCGGATTCCACTGATGGCAAGGCACTAAAACCAGATCGAGATTGGCTGATACCGCCGATAATTGCATCAATATGGTTTGAAGAGAGCGATCGGTTCGCCATTAGTTGCAATCCTGGTGAGAGTGCCACAGCATACTTCTCAATCAGATATTGATTACCGTCATACAGGGCTGCGATTGGAATATTCCGCAACCGACCATCCAAAACAAATACCAATGTCTTAGTATCAATGAATGCTTGATCTTCTTCTGGTTTTTGAATCAGCCAGCCATAAATCTGCCGGGACAATTGATCCCGAACTTTTGAGTCTGAGACTGGGTTGAGACCAACAAGGAAATTATCTAGAGTTTGCTCAATTTCAGCTTGAGATTTTAGAGTCACATAATAACGCAGTGGTTGTCCAGCTTTGGAGAGAATTACTCCTAAGCGATCGCTTAAAATAATCGGATAAATAACCGTGGCCGTGGGGTCAACTTTGTCAATCTGCTGGGTTTTATCTAAACAAGCTTCACGGAAAAAGTTATCAAGTTCGGCGATTTGGAGTGACTCAATCAATTCCCGCGCTTGCATCAATGCAGCCTGGGTTGGTTGCTCATCGAGAAGTAAACCCACCAGTTCCCGATAGACAGGCTCCACACTTTCGCGGAAAGAAAATTGCACATCGGGGTTAACAGCAACCATATCGCCTCGCAGTGCCTTTAATGACTTAACTGCTTCTGTATAGGCTGTAATTGCTTCTTTGCGATCGCCTTGTTGTTTATACAACTGTCCCACCTGCCATGCTGATTGAGCAATCAGATCCTCAGCTTGGAGTTGACGGGCAATATTCAGGGATTTCTCGGCTAGTTCCTTTGCCTTAGACCACTGTTTTGTGCGACGGTAGAGTTGTGCCGACTGATGCAGTGCATAGGCTTGGGCAGTTGCATCCTGAATTTTTTCGGCAGACTTAACTGTGTCTGCCATCAGTTGTACCAAATCTTTGCTTGGTAAAACTCGATCGGGATTTTCTAAGCGATTTAAGGTTGCGACAAAATTAATCGCTGCATTAAGGGAACTATGACTGGGTGGTAGTTCTGACAACTGTTGTCGTAATTGAGGCGCGAGGGGAATTGCATATTCCAGTTTGTTGTAATCCACCAATAATTTGAAATGAGCTAAACGCGCTTGTAAAGCTTCATTCGGGTTCGTAGCTGCTGTTTGGGCATCTTCAAAGTAATTTAATGCTGCTTCTGGGTTTTGTAAGTCAGAGGCAACTTTCCCTAGACTCGAAAGAATAGAACTTAACTGGGTTTTAGCGGCAATTTTGTTCGCTGTGGCTAAACTTTGTTCTAAAACTTGCTGGCTTTTGGCATCACCGATGGCGTGCAAAGCTAAACCCAGCGATCGCAACCCACTAACTTTGATTTCTGAATCTGGCATTGTTGCTAGCTTTTGGGTTAGCGTCTCCAACTGTTGTTTCGATCTGCGGTAAAATCCCAAACTTTGTAAGGCTTGTGCCTGGTTGATTTGACTGCCTATGCTGCCCATTTTGTCGCCTGCCTGCTCATAATATTTTTGAGCTTGTTGCCAAATTTCTAGGGCGGTTTCAGTTTTGCCTGTATGCAGTTGAAAATTTGCTTGAGTATTCAGTACTTGCGCCCAGATAATCGCATCGGCAGAGGGTTTAGCCGATTGCAAAATTTTTATACTTTGTTCGATAGATTGTCTAGCTACTTCCCACTGGTTGAGTTCCTGTTGTGCCAATGACAGGTAACTCAAACTTAGGGCTTCGTTGGCGCGATCGCCTTGGTTATGGTACTGTTGTGCTGCCGTTTGCCAAACCGTCACTGCTTCAGAAAAACGCCCCGATTGGTAGAGGTTGCGTCCAAGTTCTAGCCAATTGGCAGGTTGGGTAGAAGAAAGAAATGGGGTTGTTACTGGTGGAGATGCTTTTACAGGTGTAATGGTAAATGCTAAACACAAACTTAAAATACTGAGGCTGATATATAGCCAACGAGTTTGTTTAATTCCGAAAGCCATAAAAAAATACTTAATTATTGAGCCGTTTGGTTCACAATTAGTCACAACACAGGTTTTTAGGAAATGACTATATGTATAATTCCCAACTTATAAGGCGAACTATCAGCTGATGAGCGATCGCATAAAATTAAAATGCTGTGTCATTTTGGGTTAACCTATGACCACCTTCTTTAGCAGCGATGCAGACTTACATTTCCCCGACAGCGACGGCAAACCAATAGCGGAGAATACCGAACAGTTTCTTTGGGTCCTATAGCAACAATTGCAGGATATGCAAGTACTACTCCAGCAGTAGAGCGATCGCTTTGGGGAATTAGATAGTTAGTGTCGATTTGAGATTAACTTCTGGGAACAGCAGCACAGGTTAATGGTTGTTGTACATTCGCAGTAGCTTTATCTGCAATTAATTCAATTTTGCCCTGAGCGTTACGATGCCAGGAAGTAGCTTGGATAAGAGTTTCTCTTGGTACTGGTATTTGTGCTTGTACTTTCTGTGTTTTGCGATATGCAGAGATATCGCGGATATCAGACCAAGTGCGATCGCTTGTCATTTCCTGCGTTGGATTTTGCGGTATTCCACCCCTTCCGGTTGCCACAAAACTGCTGCCTTGGTTTTCAGAACAACCACTGGCTATTTGCTGAGATTGGTCTGTAACATTCTGTGGTAGTTCGACTAATCCAGAGTTGGGGTCAACACCGATATTATTAATTTGTACGTTGCCGTTGACATTAAATTGGGAACTGGCGGTGATGTCATTCGTGGGGTCGGTTCTGGGAGTGAGCGTAGTGCGGAATTTTAGACCGATGATGCCTTGGGTGGTGATGTTAATATTGCCGCCACGACCTTTTACTGCATTAGCGATGATGTCACTGTTTTCTAAGCCCAGAATAATGGGTGAATTGATGAGAATGTTGCCACCATTGCCATTGCCGCCTGCGGTGGCAGTAATGTTGCTGCCATGACGTAGAATCAAGCCCTCTTGCAGTTGCAGATTGATATTGCCCCCGTTGCCCGATCTTGTCGATGCCAAAATGCTGCCCCCGGCATCAAGTTGCAACCGTTTAGCATTCACGGTTAAACTGCCAGCATTGCCCAATCCTTGATTATCAATCAAGACGATTCCAGCCTTGCGAACGGTCAGCACAGGCGTATTCAGTGTGATTCTCCCTCCATTGGCAAGGATATTTGGATCGAAGAAAGCAAGAACGGAGGCACCAATTATCGTTTGTCTTGTCCCGTTGACCTCGATGGACTCCGAGGCATTCACCGTGAGCGCCCCAGAATTTCCCGAACGGAAGCTAGAAACCGACACAACCCCACCTGATTGCACTGATAGCGTCCGAGTGTTCAACGTTAGATTGCCTGCATTCGCTGTGCCAGAGGCAGTTGTTGATAGGGAAGTGTTAGTCGAGCTTCGCGTACCACCGTCTACCTGAATAGAATCGGCAGTCACTGTCACATTCCCGCCAAGACCCGAACTGGTGGGGCTGGCTGACACCCTACTCCCGGAAAAGATCGACAGATTCTGAGTAGTAATGTCAACGTTGCCGCCCTTGCCTCTGCCATTAGAGGCTGCCAGCAGCAAACTGCCCGATCTAAATTGATTAGAGTCACCGACGGCAAAGCCGTTGACCACCATCTGACCGGCGTTCACTACAATGTTGCCGCCCGGAGCCGAGCTATAGGTACGACTCAGCACAAAGCCGCCCTGATCGATCAGAAATTGCGGCGTCTTAATCGCAATATTCCCGGCAGCACCATCGGCAACGGTTTCACTCACCAAAGCGCTGGATGCCGTGAAATTTGGTGACTTGCCGATAATTTGCAACGACTCTGTGGCATTAACGGTAATATCTCCCGCCGGCTGATTGCTGCGATTTTGAATTAGCACCACAGACCCGTCGCGCAGGCTGACTTGTTTTCCTTGCAATTGGATCGAGCCGCCACTACTGTTGCTCAAGTTTTGGGTCGAAGCTAAAGCCCGTTGCGTCATCTGAAGATTGCCAAAACCAGAAGCATTGTCATAGCTGAGGGCAAATCCCTGCGGGTAGGAATTGAGGGCGACGGTGCCACTGGTGACGCTGCCTAAGTCGATCCGTCCTCCTGGCGCCTTGAGTAAGCCGCCATCCAGAGCAATATTTCCAGCCAGTAATGCCAAGGTATTTCCGGGTTGCACTTGTAGACCTGTATTGCCACTCACCCCAGACACCTGGAGCGAGTCACTAAATTGCCCGGTGTGTCCGACACCTTGCACTTGAATTGCTCCGGGATTTCTGCCCATTTGCAGTCCAATAGGCACACTCATGGTCAATAAAGGTGTTGCAGTTGGATTGACGGCACTAAATACCCCATCAACAAAGTTTATACTATTCGCCGTCGTCCCCACAAACGACCCACCAATATTCAACGCGGCATTTTTACCAAACACAATTCCCGCAGGATTCATCAAAAACAAACTTACCGCGTTTTTACTATTAAACGTGCCAATTAACCCATCAATATTAGAAACATTTCCACCTGTAACCCGACTAAATATAGTTGTAATATTTGGCGTGTTAGTTAAATCAAACGTTGCTGAACCAGTAGTAGGCACAGAAAAATTACTGAAACTATGAAATAAATTATTACCTTTTTCAATACCATTAATAATATTAAAATTATTACCACTTTGCTTGACAATAGTGTTGGTAGTACCATCAGATGTCACCTGAGAGATCGCCCTTCGCATCATCCCTGGAGATAAGAACCCAATTGTTAACAAAAATACAAAGGGTACGATTTTCATCACCAAAAAATTCCTTGAACTGATGTCAAGTTAGAGTTCCCTAAATGGCATGATTAATAACATGATTAACTTTTTGTAATGGCAGCACAGGTTAAACTAATTCGCACTCTTGCTGGAGGCACGCTTTGTGCGATCGCAATATAGCAAGTCCGTTAAAATGGCGAATAGGTAAGTGAGAAGTATAGCCCATTTTCTTGGAGCGATCGCTTTTCACCGTCTACCGATATCAGGGGAATGCCCCAATCTAGCCTAGCTGAAAATTTATCGCTTTGTTGCCACAGCAGTCCTAACCCAGTACCCACCAACGTACTAGGTGATGGATTATCGCCCTTGTTATTCCAGCCTTTGCCCACGTCAATGAATGGTGTCAGTTGTAGCACTCCTCCAAGATTGGAAGCCCGCACAATAGGCAACCTGAATTCAGCCGAAAACAACATACCATTGTCTGTGAGTAATGCATCCTGGCGATAACCCCGCACACTTAGCTGCCCACCAAGACCAAATTGCTCTAAAGGTACGAGGGAATCTGCTGCTAGTTGTAAATCACCTCTAACTAAAAACAGAGTGTCTGGTGCGAATTGCCGCACCCACTGCGCCTGTCCCCGCCAAGCAAAAAAGCGGCTATCTGGGGCATCTTTATTGACATTGGCATCAAACCAATCTACCCCGACGCTAAACTGCGATCGCGCTGCAAAAACTTGTTTATTGCTGCGTTGGGTATACTCTTGGATAAAACGCAGAGCGGAAATCTTGGTTTTTCCGTTCGCATCTGCACCAGGCGATAAAGGAAACCCGCCAATATTATCAAGACCTAACTCTGTTTGGCTTTCTTGCCGTGAGAATGATAAGCCCACCGCTAATTCCTGAGTTGGCTTTTGCACTAACGGTTGCCGATAGCCCAATTCGTAAGACCGGCTATTTGACTGAATATCAAGGACGCTGAATGGTTTTTCAATTACATGATTCCACCCTTGATTAAAACCAAAGAATACAGTGCCATTGTGAGCATTAATTGGCAGTGTGTAATTAGCATTGATTGTATTACTGCCATCGGTATTGGCGTATCCGACACTGAGAGTATCACCAAAGCCCAATAGATTGGCTTCTTGCAGATTCACACCCCGGCGAAAACTGCCAACACTGGGCGATCGCCCATTATCTAAAATTGTTGTAAGCGAAAAAGTATCGGCTTCTTTAACCTCGACTTGCAATATATTGGTTCCGGGACGTACACCCATCTGCAACTCAGCTGATAGGTTTTGAATGCGCGGATCAAGGCGAAGCAGTTGCAGTTTTTCTATTAGGCGTGGTATATTGAGGGGTTGGCCAGCACCGAGTCGGATGCGATCGCGAATGTATTGACTACGCAATCGCCGATTGCCAACGATTTTAATTTCTTCCAAACTGCCTTCGACTATCTGAATTTTAATGACTCCAGCTTTTAGTGTCTGCGGTGTGATTAAAGCTCCGGTAGTTACATAGCCCTTATCAGTGTAGAGCTTGCTGATCGCATCTTTGACTTGCAACAACTCTGCAAACGATACTTCTCGTCCCACAAAGGGAGCGGTAATAGCGGCAAAATCTTTTGGTTTGAAAACTGTACTGCCAACAACTTCAATGCGATCAACCCGGAATTTAGCATTAGGATCATCCTCTTTTAGAGTTGGCTGCTCTGGTATTTGTGGCGAAGGAAGTAATTGATTCTGGTTTGATGGCTGCGGTAGAACATCCGAAAGTAAGGGAATGACCGGGGTATCTTTTAGCCAGTGAGGCGGTAACGTTTGAGGATTAGAAGTTTGGGCAATTGCCCGATCAGAGTTGCACGATACTGCTGCTAAAACAAAGCCGAATGTTAAAAGTTTTAGTCTGGCTATGCAAGGTTTACGAATCAGTTGTTGTTTTTGCGTATAGTTAATTATCAATTCTTTCTTCACATTTAAATACCTACGCATAAATATTTAGCCATTTTTTAATCCGATTAAAATCGCTGTATTCCTTTACTGTTAATAGTTCCCTTGCCTAACTAGATAATTTATTTTGCATGACTAGTTATCTAATTAAGCCCCGATACTTTAATGTAAAGAGTGTTATATCATCTCATATAAATATTCGCTGTATTTTTTACAACTGCCGTCAGGGGAAATACTGTTTTTTCTGAAGGAGTAACCCAAATAACGTTCGGTTAAGGAATTTCTTGGTTAAGGCAGGCTGTTATTGAGCAGGGGAAGACAAAAAACGTAGCTTGGGTGATGGTATATGTATCACATTTGATTCATCACTTATATGAACATTTTAATGCTCTCTTCCACCTTTCCTTACCCACCAACGCGCGGGGGAACCCAAGTCAGGACATTTAATTTACTTAAATATCTCAGTCAACGCCATAGTATTACCCTGGTGACTCAACGCGAGGGCGATGTTACAGACGCAGAAGTAGCAGAATTATGCGATTGTGTAGATCATCTAGCCATTTTTGAACGCCCGCCAGATTCTGCAACCACCGGAATGTTGAAGAAAATACAGCGATTTGGTAAATTTTTGCAACAGGGAACACCACCAAGTGTACTCAACCGCTACTCAGTTGAGATGCAAACATGGATTGATAACTGGGTGGAAGCAGGGAAATGTGATGTAATTACCTGCGAACATAGCGTCAATGAAGTTTATGTGCGATCTCTACGACAGGCTACGCCTACGCATTTTACCAAACAACTAAAAACTATAGTTAATATTCATAGTTCAGTTTACGCTACTTGTCGAAACCAACTATCAACGGGCATTTCCGAAAATTCCCTCAGAGACAAAATTAATCTCCCACTGTTACGTCGTTATGAGCAAAACTACTGTGCTAAATTTTCGGCAATTGTTGCGACAACAGAAGAAGATAAAATTCAACTACAAGAGTTTAACCCCAATAGTGAAATTACAGTTATTCCCAATGGTGTAGATTTAATTTCTTTCCCTAACCGTACCACCGATCCAGGAGGACACCGTTTAATTTTCATCGGTGCGATGGATAATTTGGCAAACATTGATGCTGTCTGCTTTTTCAGCAACGAAGTTTTGCCAGAAATCCAAAAATTGTATCCTGATACAACTTTCGATATTGTCGGTTCTCATCCGGTGTCAGAAGTTTTAGCACTTGCTCAAAAACCAGGAATTAATGTGATTGGGCGTGTGCCTTCGATGGTAAAATATTTACATCAAGCTACCATTTGCGTTGTACCAATGCGGACTGGGTTTGGTATTAAAAATAAAACTTTAGAGGCAATGGCAGCTGGTGTACCGATAGTAGCTAGCGATCGCGGTTTAGAAGGACTAGCCGTAGATAGCGCTAATCATCCATTACGGGCATTACGAGCAAATAAATTGCCAGAGTACGTCACCGCTATTACTCAACTATTTGAGCATCCACATCTGCGTTCACAATTGTCTGACAACGGCAGACAACTGGTAAAAACAGAATTCACTTGGGATATTGCTGGTAAAAGTTATGAACAAGTGTGTCTTAAAAGAGATTAATACTAATTAGTAATTAGCACACACATAAAAATGCTTGATTTAATAGAGAACCCACCACTAGCTTCTAGATAAATTCTAATTGTTCTTTGTTGTCGGTGTGGGACAGATATCTGTAGAGACATTGTAATGCAATGTCTCTACATCGGCTGTACAAATTATCTTGTCTAAATCGGATTGGTTCAGGGTTAGCTTGTAAACAAACACATCAATTATTGTCAAATTTAGTTGAAGCACCTAACACAAGTAATTTCTTATGCTTACGTTTATTTTTATTTTTGAGAGTTGTCAAATAATTATCAACGTAGCGAAAAGCAGCTGCACCATCGTAATCAGCAATGGCTATAGCTTGTAAGAAAACCTTTGAAGGAATTTCAAATCCTAAAAATTTTTCTGTTAAAATTAACAAATCTTGATCTGTGGCAGGAAAAGTAGTTTCTTCTGCCTCTTCTGGATCAGAAAATATATCTTCAATTAATGCTTTGTACATTTTGTACCTCCCCAAAAGCATAAGACGCAAAGCCTGTGATAAAGTTTAGCTGCTGATCGCGAGTTTGTAAGTTGACGGGGAGTTCAGTACCAGCACATCCTATCTCCCGCAAAATCTCCAAGCAATAAGTACCGAGTTGAGTGTATGGAGCTTGCTCCAATTCTTGAGCTACTTCTAGAGCCATCTCCAGATTGACTTCGATAAACGTCTTTACAGGGTTGGTCATAAACACGCCCTAATAAACTGGATGCTCTAAGTTTTGATCACAAGTTCAAATAGCGTAACGGTGTTTTTGCGGATTTTATAAAGAGGCGAAAATAAAATATCAGCGCATTTGCGGTAATATATCCAAAATTATCTAAATAAGTCTGAGATGCGATCGCTGTTTGCGTAGAAGAAGTACACCTACCCTTTTAAGTGTTTCCCTACCGCAGTATGTCGTAAAAAAGATAAGTAACATATAGATTTCCTATCTTGTCCCCTCACAGGTTGCTTATTTCTGTTAGGTGTAATATCAAGTCTGTTTAGTAGATTTACTACCATATTTTTTATTAATATTACTGTAATGTGCCTAATACACCCTACAGTACCTAATTTTGTCCAAAATCAAATAGTAATCCTATAGCAAAAGGCTGAAACGAGCTATTGACTTTGATTCACAAGATAAATAGTTTGTAAAGTACATAATTCCTAATGCTATTACTTCTGAATATTTCCGACACAATAACGCATTTTTGGGAAAACTGAATCCTTATGCATGTTTAGTTGATTAAATATATAAAACAACATTAATTATGTTTCAGGTGATTTCATCATAAATTTATAATTCAAGACCTTGCTTTATGCAAGCATTACAACGATCAAGCACATTTGATCTGTAAAACGACAAAGGTATATATGATGACCATTGATGTTCTAAATATTCTTGGTGTAACCAATTCCAATATTTTCAGTAAGCAGGAAATAAATACTATCAATACTAAAGATGTTAATAACACCACATTATCTGTGTCTCAATCTTCGTCTGGGATATCTTTGATCAACAATTCCATAATCAATACTAAAGATGTTAGTAACACCACATCATCTGTGTCTCCATCTTCGTCTGGGATATCTTTGATCACCAATCCCATAATCAATACTAAAGATGTTAGTAACACCACATCATCTGTGTCTCCATCTTCGTCTGGGATATCTTTGATCACCAATCCCATAATCAATACTAAAGATGTTAGTAACACCACATCATCTGTGTCTCCATCTTCGTCTGGGATATCTTTCATCGGCAATCCCATAATCAATACTAAAGATGTTAGTAACACCACATCATCTGTGTCTCCATCTTCGTCTGGGATATCTTTCATCGGCAATTCCATAATCGATACTAAAGATGTTAATAACACCACATCATTTGTGTCTCAATCTTCGTCTGGGGCATCTATTGCCATAATCAATGGCAAAGATGCCAATAAAACCATAGATGCGTCTCAATCTTCGTCTGGGGTATCTATCACTGCTGACCTAGAAGCCCAAACTATCTCTGCCAATAACGTTCCTAGTTTGGGAATACTAACATTCAAAATAGCCAACATTGCCAATGTCATTGGCACAAATGGCCCTGACATCATTAAGGGCGATAGTCAAAATAATCAATTAACTGGTTTGGCTGGTGATGACCTAATTGATGGTAGAGGTGGCAATGACGTGATTGACGGTGGACTAGGAAATGACACGTTGATAGGTGGTGCAGGCGATGACACCTTCACCGACAGTCGCGGTAACGACAGCATCAATGGCGGAGATGGCTTGGATACAGCAGACTACAGCAAACTAGGTCAAGCGATCACCCTCTCAGGTGTAGGGGCAATTATCAAAGCTGGTGGATTTGGAACAGATCAAGTCTTTCAAGTAGAAACAGTTATTGCTGATGCTAGTGTTGCTAATAACACCATAGATGTGTCTCAATCTTTGCCTGGGGTATCTGTCACCGTTAACCTAGAAGCCAAAACTATCTCTGCCAATAACGTTCCTAGTTCGGGAACATTAACATTCAATGTAGTCAACTTTGACGATTTCTTCGGTACAAATGAGGCCGACACCATTACTGGCGATAGCCAAGATAACCGATTAGTCGGTGGCTTAGGCAATGACAGCATCATCGGTGGCTTAGGTAATGACAGCATCATCGGTGGCTTAGGCAATGACACTATCTTCGGTGGAGAAGGTAATGACACCATCATCGGTGGAGAAGGTAACGATGTTCTTACAGGTGGCATTGGTGCAGATAGCTTTACTTTCAACAGTGCTAAGGAGGGTGTTGACATCATCAAAGATTACAACTTTGCTCAGGGCGACGTAATCCAAGTTTCTAAATTAGGGTTTGGTACTACTAATAGTAGCGACTTTTCCTACAACGCCTCTACCGGTAACTTATCTTTGTTAGGAAATCAACTTGCCTTAGTTGAAAATCTCTCATCCAATGTGAGTATTCAGTTGGTGTAAAATTCCTAAAAGTCACAACTCCATCACAAGTTAAAACTTTTTGTAATTTGTTCCCAGAGTAAAAGTTATGTTGCAAAAAAGGAGGTTGGGCTGATAGAAGTATAAATCGTATCAGTTCTCGCCTGCTAACTCTCAAAAAATTTTTGCAACATAACCATTGACAGTTGCTTTAGCTCTCTCGATTAGAGCAACACACTGCCTCATCCTGAGTGTTGAATTATTCCATTTTGATGATATTATTTTACAAAATTAAGGAGTAAATCTTGTGGCATTTACGATTGATCAATTATTCAAGTTATCTGTTAAGTATCTCCCAGGAATTATAGCCATCATAACGGTTCTCCCTTTACCAGTTAAAGCAGCTACATTTTTAGTAAATGAACGCGCTCTTTTAGGAGGTAATGATGAAGTTAATTGGGGAAGTTTAGGTAAAGTATTCAATCCCTCTGCGCCTGACTTTTCTGTTTTTTTACCTAACTCATTTTCAGCAACATCCCAAGGTGGTTTAGGCTTAGATATAAATATAACTCCAGCTAAAAATCCTCAGATTACTCCACCGTTTATCTTTCAAACATTACCTCCACCTGGCATTCGGACTAACTTCGCCCAAGGAAATTTTATTCTCTTTGGAGGTATAGACCCAACAGGTTTTCAACCTCGTCTTCCTGGCGCTGCCGATCCTCGTACTCAGGGGAACGGAGAACCTTTGAGCATTAGTTTTGCCCAGCCTGTTTATGGCGCTGGTACTCAGATAGCTGTAGATATTAGTAATTTAGAAGTTGAAACTTTTATCAACGCTTTTGATAGCAGCAATAACTTGTTGGGTAGTTTTTCAGTTCTTGGTACTTCGTCGCTAGCATTAGATAACTCGGCAGTGTTTTTGGGGGTTCGTAGTGACACTGCAAACATCTCACGACTCGTTTTTAGCAGTTCTGCTCCACAATACGGCTTGGCTATTAATCAGGTAAGTATTGTTGCAGCTCCTGAACCAAGTTTGACCTTAGCGATATTAGCTTTTGGTATTTCAGGTGCTGTTTTAAAACTACGCCAACGCCCTTGGTCAAATAATTGCTAATTCGTAATATTCACCTCCAGCGATAAGCAAGCTACGTAATTTGTAATTGAAGGTACAGCAACCCACACCAAAATCTTTGATTGGGTGGTCTGGAAAAGGCTATCTACAAGACGTTCTGGCTAGCAAAATCAGGGGTATGCAAACTCGCCTTTTCGTGCTGCTATCAGTGACGAGTGCTTAGCTCAAGACATTTATGAATAAGAAATCACCAGGTCAGTTAAAACAGGCTTTTTCCCAGATCCACTCTTAGGTCAAGAATGCTTATCTGAACCACATTGTCAATAGAGAATCATAACTAATTTAATCGGTATATCAGATAATTTATTTTCCGGAAATCGCCTAACAGTGATTGTAGTTAACAATTACATAGCTTATTTCTTGCCAGAGGCGAGTATTATTATCAATGACTAATTATTTCACCGATGTGGAAGCGTCAAAAGAATTTGTCGTTGAATAAGCTTAATTTTTTGGACATACTCAAACTTCAGTCAAACGCAAGGTTCACATAATTCTTAGTTTTAGCCAAATTAAAGTAAATGTCATACAAAGAATTAGAAGACATAATAGAAGCTAAGATAAAAAAAGCTATACGGAAGCACGAGATTATAGTTGCTTTTATTAGTAGTATTATTGGCTTAATTTTTATAGTGGGTTTGTTTCATGCTATTTTGCTCAACCACACTCAAATTCAATCATATTGCTTGAGATGATTACTGGTTGCGTTCAATAGGTTTTTATGATCAAGCATTTTCTAATGTCTATAACATTAATCAAAGTTATACATATTTTTTAGAAAAATGAATTGTACTATGGAGACTAAAAATAATAGCAGGGCTATATTCGTCTTATTTTTGACTGTATTTATAGACTTGCTCGGCTTCGGAATTATCTTGCCAATATTGCCTTTGTATGCTGAACAATTCGGAGCAAAACCTAATGAAGCGACACTACTTGTAGCTATTTATTCTTTAATGCAGTTCTTGTTTGCACCATTATGGGGTAAGTTTAGCGATCGCTACGGTCGCCGTCCGATTTTATTACTTACTTTATTAGGTTCTGTAATTGCATACGCTGGGTTAGGTTTTGCCAACTCATTATGGATTTTGTTTATTGCTCGTAGCCTTGCCGGAATTATGGCAGGGAATATTGCTACTGCTCAGGCGTACATAGCAGATATTACCACGCCAGCTAATCGATCTCGTGGCATGGGCATAATCGGAGCAGCTTTTGGTCTTGGCTTTATTCTGGGCCCAGCTATTGGAGGTATTTTGATCGGATTTGATGGAGACAACGCTAACTTCCATCTACCATCGTTGTTTGCAGCCGGATTATCTTTATTAGCATTGCTTTGTGCTTTGATGTTACTTCCAGAATCTCTTAATTCTGAGACTAAAGCCAAAATGCAAGCTAATCGCTACCGTCAGCGACGGCTGAACTTGCTACAACTGTCACAGCGTCCACAATTTTGCTTGCTTGCTGGTATCTACTTTTTTGTTACCTTTGCTGTTGCGTCTATGGATTCTACATTGGCTTTATGGTCAAAGCAGCAACTAAATTGGGGACCTCAACAAACAAGTTATCTTTTTGCCTTCATGGGGATTGTCAGCACAATCATTCAAGGAGGACTAATCGGATTTCTCAAGAAATACTTCGGTGAAAGAAAGTTACTTATCTTGGGGATATTAGGGTTAGGTTTGGGATTACTGTTAATTGGATTCTCACAAAGTTTAATTTTATTGTTGGTCGCCACCACGCTTGTAGCATGGGGAATTAGTGTCAGCCAACCAATATTAAATAGCCTGATTTCCCAAATTGCAGCCCCAGAAGAACAAGGACAAATATTAGGTATTGCTAGTTCTTGCTCTGCCTTAGCACGCATTAGTGGGCCAACATGGGCAGGGGTTAGTTTTATGAAATTTGGGAGTCATGCTCCTTTTTTGAGTGGATTTTTAGTAATGCTAGTAGCTTTGACTCTTAGTTTGCGAGTGACTAAAAGCGCATCTGAACAAAAGACAGAACGTGTTGCCTCCGAATCTAGGTCTTAAAAGATGTTTTAAAAGTGATGGTTGATGTATCCAAAACTTTAGATCCTCCGATAAATTGGAGGACTTTGAGAAGATTATTCTCCCCTTTTTATTACGAATTACGAATTACGAATTACGAATTACTATGACTGGTCGCCGAGTATTATTTTTAGGCATCTTTATAAGCATCCTCCTCACCTACGCAATTTGGCTAGGTGGGAGTATTCCTGCAAGCATCACCAAACTTCCTGACCAAGGATTAAACTGGTATTACTGGAAGCTTCCCCAACCAACCTTTTGGAGTCGAGCAACAGCTTGGGGTATGTACCTTGGGCATCAGTTTAGCATCTGGGGGTGTATCTTGTGGGCGCAGCGATCGCAGTTGAAATACAAATCAGCGTTGCACCCGATTAATTACCTCATGCTTGCTATTAATGGTGCATTCATCGCTTTACACTTTCTCCAAACCTATATTTGGTACGATGCTCTAGCTCAAGATACTTCAATTTGGGCTTCTCAAGGTGCGGTTGTCCTTTTACTGGTATTCGTCCTGATTTTAGAAACGCCCCGACGCGGTTTGTTTTTTGGTAATTCTGTTCCATTCCATCAACAATTTTTGCAAATTATCAAGCTGTACCACGGCTACTTTTTTTCCTTCGCCGCTATCTACACCTTTTGGTATCATCCAATGGAGGCGACTTTGGGACACTTAATTGGTTTTCTCTATATGTTCTTGCTTCTGCTGCAATCGTCGTTAATATTTAACCGCAGCCATGTAAATCGTTGGTGGACATTTACTTTAGAAATTACAGTAATTTTACATAGTGCTGTTGTCTCGTTGATGCTAGGACAAAGCAAGTGGCCAACATTTCTCTTTGGTTTTCTTGGCATTTTAATACTTACTCAACTCCACGGTTTACCTGTGAGTATCTTGACTAAACGTACTATCTACGGAGCCTTTTTAGTGAGTGTAATGGCCCTTTATGGATTGACTGAACGCGGCTTGGGCAGAATTTATGAAGTAACCTATATTCCTCTGATTGAGTTTGGACTAGTTGGCATAATTTACTTAATCTTCTTGCTCATCTTATGGACAATTTCCCGTTTACCTGTCAAGGCTTAATATGATATACCGGTTTCCATTCAGATGCGGTACAACATTATATCGCCAGGTGTAGGGGCATGGCAGTGTCATGCCCCTACCCAGGGTAAACGCATCTAAATTTATTTGACAAACAATTATTTTTTTGCATACTAACTCACAGGTGGATTTGATACGTCCCAAATCTTTACGGCTG
>NZ_JBALCW010000100.1:0-50738 GCF_036917635.1 Nostoc sp. | reverse complement strand
TAGCTCTTACCGCTCCTGCTATCAACGGTTAATTCTGAAGTTTAGCTAAATAATAAAGCGCTCTCCCAAAAGGGAGGGCGCTTTTTAGTGTCAACAATAATATTACTAAGTAGCTAGACAAGATAAAACCAAACTATGTAACGAAAAGTAAAATCTTTGTATTTGGCTCGTAGTTGCGCTTTAGCGCTAAAGCGCAACTACGAGCCAGTGATGATTATTTTCGCCCACTTACTTAATAATTAAATGGTGATGATAAGGGACTTCCAAATAAAAAAATACTCAACTACTTCTTCTGGAGTAATTTATTTGTTGGAAGTCCCTAAGGGAATACGTTTGGGTTAAGGATAATTCTAGGTTGGGTTGAACATTCGTGTTCCCCAACAAATGCCGGAAAAACTAACTTAGTATCTATGGATAAAATTCGGTTTGTAGATTTATTTTCAGGAATAGGGGGAATTAGATTAGCCTTTGAACAGGCGGCTGATTCTTTAAATATAGAAAGTGAATGCGTTTTAAGCAGCGAAATCAATACAGATGCTCAATTAGTTTATGAAAAAAACTTTGGTCAAAAAGCATTAGGTGACATTCGATTAATTGATCAACTACCAGAACATGAATTTTTATTAGCTGGATTTCCTTGTCAGTCTTTTTCTCATGCTGGTAAAAAAGAAGGCTTTGTTGATACACGAGGCACACTATTTTTTGAAATAACCAGATTACTTGATACCTATAAACCACAAGCTTTTATTTTTGAAAATGTCCGAGGGCTTTATAGTCACGATCAAGGACGAACTTTAGCAACAATTAAGCATGAAATTCAAAAAAGAGGATATAGTTTTCATGCTTTTTTACTGAACAGTGCAAACTTTAGCTTACCGCAAAATCGTGTCCGCGTTTATTTGGTAGGAATTTTAAATGCTTCTCCTACTTTTGAATTAATTTCTGATGTTGGGCCTAAAGACTCTCATTCATATAATCCTCAGCAGTTATCTTTGTTTTACCCACCAAAAAAATATGTGACTGTCGCCGATATTTTGGAAAGTAACCCAGATGAAAAGTATGATTGTTCACCAAAGTTTGTCAATGCTTTGAAACGAATATTTAATAATGATTTAAATCGCTTACATGGGATGAGGCTGATTGATTATCGGGGTGGAAACTCTATTCATTCCTGGGATTTAGGATTGCGTGGTGAGTGTAGTGCCGAGGAAATTCAACTAATGAACCGTTTCATATTAAAGAGACGGAATAAAGTATTTGGACAAGAACAAGATGGCAAGCTATTAACTAAAGAGCAAATAGCTAGCTTTTTTGAACATCCCAATTTAGGGGGAATTTTGAATTCACTAGTTACAAAAAAATATTTAAAGCTTATTAATCATAAATATAAACCTTTATCGGGTAACTTTTCATTTGAAGTTTATAAGTTTGTAGATCCAAATAATATTTCGGTAACGTTGGTTGCTAGTGATGCTAATAGATTGGGAGTTTATCATAATCAGAGAGTGCGGCGGCTAACTCCGCGAGAAGCTGCAAGGCTCCAAGGTTTTCCTGATAGCTTTATACTTCATCCAAATGATGATAAGGCTTACCATCAACTAGGAAATTCTGTGAGTATTAATGTAGTTAAAGCTGTGGCTCAGGAAGTGATAGCCCAAATATTCATGCCATCTCCAGCAAGGCTATCCCAAGCAGCAATTTCAGCTTGATATTCTGGATCTTCAGCATCCTGCTTGAGCGCTGTAATCATTTCTGCTGCTAAAATTTGGCGGCGGTGTTCTGCTAGCAGTGTATTGATGTATGCACTACGATTTCGCTGTGCATAACGATCTACAAATTGCAGAATGTCTTCTTCTAAGGTAATTGTGACTTTCATGATCTTTTTTAGCTATAGAAATTAAGCGGATAAATATTTTTGGCAATTAATATCAATCTTCTGCCCGCAACAACCAAAAGCCGCTATAAGTCATCCCGGAATCATCGGGTTGGACTAACAAAAAATGCAAGCCTCGGCAATGCTTTTTTCGTTGTTCAAATGCTTGGGCTGCTGTTGTAACTTCTGGATCTTCAAAAGTGGCAACAATCCATCTATCCACCAAGCCAGCTTCTAATATTAAGCCGTCTGGTGCGCCAGATATGTAATTCAAGGCTACGGGACGGGCTTGCTGCAACCACCGTGCTAGGCGCATCGATTGGCGTCCACCATAAATTATTACACCAGGGACGGGGACTGTTGATGCCAAACCCAAATTGATGGGTTTGCGATGTTCTGGGAGGTGCAAAATGGGAATGGGGCGATCGCTAAAACTCGTTTCTATATCACTAGCAGCTAAACTTGCAAAACGCCATTGTTCTCCCCAGAGGTTTTCTGGTAATGGTGCTGGGGGTGGTTTATCCAGGGTTGAGGGATATTGCTTTTCTTGTAACCACTGCTTTAACGCTAAGGTCTGGCGGGTAGGTTCGACATTAATACTTAAATTGCGTCCCGCCGCCTCAATTAAGCTTAGTGACTGAGGACGAAATACCTGAATCACATCTGGCAGTTTTTCACCTGCGGCTAGCTCAAGTTGAGCAGCAACCCAGTTAGAATTCGCTGCTGACTGGAGACAGCTACCTTCATACTCAAAGCTGCGAGTTGCGTCACAAATTAACAACTCCCATACAACTTGTCCAGATGCATCTTGTGAGGGACGACGATAAAAATCAACCTGCCAAATTTTCATAATTATGTGGGCATTGGACATGGGGGATGGGGCATTGGGCATGCCCCATACCTAATTTAAAAAGCTTGAATCCATTCTTTCATAGAATATTCAGTCCAGATGCCGTTTTTCCAGTAGGGGTCATTTTCAATCAACTGGCGCACGGTGGCTTCGTCTTCGGCTTCGTAAATCCCAAAAACTTTTGTGACATCTTTGGTGGGGCCGATGGTAATCAGTACACCCGATTCTTTTTGTTTTGCTAATCCGTCTAAATGAGCTTGACGGTGGGGGGCGCGTTTTTCGAGAACGTCTTCGCAGTAAGTCCCCCAAAGTACATATTTAGGCATAATTCCTTGTTACTCCTACTGGTTAATTGGTAGAGACGCCAAATCGTAGACACACCAAATGGTAGAGACGCGAAATTTCTTTTTCTCTACAGGTCTGCAATTTGTTGCCTCAACCAATTACGAAAATTAGCATGATAAATACTATAATTGATTTCTGCTGCTCTTGATTCTAAATGTAAAAATTGTTGCAGTATTGTCTGCATTTTGGAGGGAACAAATCTTAATTAACTGTTTACGAATACTGGCTAAAAACTTTTCGGGTTTGTTGCGTCCTTCTGCGAAAACATTAAAATAACAAGGGTATCTAGTAGCTAAAACGTATTTAGCTGCGATCGCACTTTTACCCATCCCTGCATCCCCAATCACAGTAAAATAACCCTTAGCTTGAGTTTTGAAAAAGTCT
Source organism: Nostoc sp. (assembly GCF_036917635.1). Classification (GTDB taxonomy): domain Bacteria; phylum Cyanobacteriota; class Cyanobacteriia; order Cyanobacteriales; family Nostocaceae; genus Nostoc. The sequence continues at coordinate 47,286 of NZ_JBALCW010000100.1, read as the reverse complement.
TGAATAGCATTGAAAACAAAATCACGACCGCAAAATAAGCGAGTTTTTTCAAACATTAAGGCTTTAAACTTTTTGGGCTTCGCCAAAATAGCAAATGTATACGCCAAAATAGCAAATGCGATCGCGGTAGCTATTTCTATGATGTCCGCATAATTAGTTATCATTCCTACAGTCACTGCACCCCTCCACTTGCTAAGGGGCTAGCCTGTATACACAAGTCTGGAATAGTTGACACACCTGGTTTTTCGCGTCATCGGTTTTACCCCACCCTAACCCTCCCCGATGCATTGGGGAGGGAACTGGATTTTCCGGTTTTCCCCAATGCATCGGGGGGATTAAGGGGGGTAATTACGGTAGATGCTTTGGGGAGGGGTGACGAAAAAACTCGTAACTTCTAACTTCTCAGGTTTACGCCGAATTTTTCCACCAAGGCTTCACGAACTTTATTGTGTACTGGTTCGACTTCTGCCTCAGTGAGGGTGCGATCGCTAGCCCGATAAACTAAACGGAATGCTAAACTTCTCTGGCCTTCGGGGACATTTTCGCCAAGATATTGATCAAATAATTCTACCGATTCGAGCAAATCTTTACTCGCTTTGGTAATTACTTTTTGAATTTCAGCAACTGAGATTTTCACAGGTGCGAAAAAGGCGATGTCGCGATCGCTGGCTGGATAGGTAGAATATGGACTGAATGTTGGGACGAGTATTTCATCTTGTCCTAGAGATTCTAAAAGCACATCTAGATCCAACTGGAAAACATAAACGGAATCTGGTAAACCTTTTTCTCGTCGCAATTGCGGATGGAGTTGTCCAAAAATACCCAGCCTGTTACCCCCAATCCACAGAGAAGCGGTGCGCCCTGGATGTAAGCGATCATCGCGGCGATCGGGTTGAAATTCTACCTCCAAGCCCAGTTGCCGAAATACACTTTCTAAAATGCCTTTGGCTTCAAACCAAGTAACGGGTTCTTCGCGTCCACTTTTTGACCATTTGCCAAGTGTGCGATCGCCTCCCATAATCCCCGCCAGCGCTTGTGTTTCTTGCAAACCGTCTTCTTCTTGCCAGAAAATTTGCCCGATTTCAAAACCGTTAAGGGCACCATTACCCTGCTCTAAATTGTATTGAAAGGCATCAATTAACCCAGAGATCAAATTGGTTCGCAGTGCTGAATATTCAACAAATAATGGGTTTGACAGAACTATATTTCTGTCTTCTCCTGGTTTCACTAAAGAATAGTGAATTAATTCTGTCAATCCTTCAGCCCGAAAGAAAGCTCGTAATTTGCGAATCAATTCCTCATCTAAAGGTAGATAACCAGCTTCGGCTTTTTCTGGTAAAGTATCACAGAATTTGTTGTAACCATAGAGACGGGCGATTTCTTCAATTAAATCAATTTCTCGCTCTAAGTCGCGGTAACGATAGGGTGGTACGGAAACTGACCATGTGGGTTGATGGTTGCTATCTTCACCTGAAGAAGTCAAATTACATCCCAATGCAGTCAGGATGCGCTCTACGTCTTGTCCTTGCAGTTCACCTGTGTCCTCTCCCAAATCGATTGGGCCGAGTATTTGATTAACTCGGTCTAAACGCAGGGCGATCGAACGACTCCAAGTAGAGCGATCGGGGCGAGTGTCGGCAATTTCCTGCTGAACAAGAATTCCACTAGCCAATTCGCTAATTAACGATAAGGCGCGGCGATTAGCTATTTCCAATTCAGCCCGGTTAACTCCCCGTTCATATCTTCCAGAAGCCTCACTTCTTAAACCTACACTCCGCGAAGAACGGCGAATTGCTACAGAATCAAATAAAGCTGCTTCTAAAACTAGCCTTTGAGTTCCTTGATGAACTTCTGTTTCTTCCCCACCCATGACTCCCGCCAGTGCAACGGGTTTGTCGTTGGCGGTAATTAATAAATTTTGGGTTGAGAGGGTGCGAGTTTGTCCATCCAGGGTTTTGAGGGATTCGCCATTATTGACAAAGCGGACGCCAATTGTTAAATTTTCGCCACTTGTAAGAGATTGTAGGCGATCGCCATCAAAGGCGTGCAGTGGTTGTCCCCATTCCAACAAAACGTAGTTAGTAATATCCACCACATTACTTATGGGACGTACCCCAGCCGCCCGCAAACGTTGTTGCAACCATTCGGGAGATGCAGCAATTTTAACCTGTTCAATTACCGTACCAATATATGCCGGACAAGCTTGGGTATCGGCAATTTTTAAAGTTAAATTTCCCCCACTTTTGGTAATAGAGACTTCACCCGGTTCAGGAATGCTCAACTTTCCACCAGTTAAAGCTGCTACTTCCCGCGCTACGCCTACCATACTCAAAGCATCAGCGCGATTAGCAGTTGCAGTCAAATCTAAAATTACATCATTTAGACCCAACAACGGCCGCACATCACTACCCAATGGTAAATTTTCTTGAGTAAAAATATGAATTCCCTCTACATCGGTGGGTAAACCGAGTTCTTTTAAAGAACAAATCATCCCCTGAGATGGAACACCACGCAGTTTTGCAGGTTTAATTTTTAAATCGATGTTGGGTAAGTAAGTACCCGTAGTTGCGACTGGCACATATATATCTGCCTTGACATTGGCAGCGCCACAAACAATATTTAAAGTCTCACCTGTACCGATGTCTACTTGGCAAACACTCAATTTATCCGCGTTGGGATGGGGTTGACGCTCAAGCACTTTCCCGATAACCACGCCATTTGCCCAAGTACGGCGGTCTTCAATTTCTTCTACCTCAAACCCAGCCATTGTAAGGGTTTCAGCTAATTCTTCTGGACTAAGTTTTATCTCTACTAGTTCGCGCAGCCAATTTAGAGAAATACGCATGGAGTGTGCTTTTTTTAGGAATCGTCTTTTGTTCTCATTTTAGGGTGCCTACTAGCGATCGATGGCTACTCATCCCGCAAGGCGTACCCTTTCACTTGAACAATCGTACTACGTTTGAGGTAGGGGCAATTCATGAATTGCCCCAGATCGCGTGTAGTTTTGCGTAAGTCCTAAATAAGTAAGTCGGCGTAAAAATAAGTAAATACTGAGTTCATCTAGTTTCTACTAACAACAATTGTAGCAATGTAGTCTTTGATATCGATCATCTTTTCGCTCTGTGGGTACGGGGAAACCTCTAGCAATCTCACCGAATAGTTATCTAAAAATTGAATTGGTAAAGAATCACGACCTGGGATAAGGGTTAGCATTAATGTTGAAACTTGCTTACCATTTTTTATAATGTCTAATCCAATAATAACTTGCCCTTGCCAAATACAAGTTACTTTAGTTGGACACCGAGAATCCTGGATAACTTTTGAAAGTTTTATTTCAATATTTTCAGTGGACAGATAAGCTGTCTTTCCATATTTAAGATAAAATGGAGTATCTAAACTAGTTCCCACTCTAGCCATCAATTTTTGATGATTACCTTGAGTAATTGATTGGACTTCTATGCTTGAAGGCTTGATATTTGATAATAGTCCATAGCTAGGAAGGCAATTTCCTCCACCAATAAATGTTAATATAACCGCTGCGCTCACTACACTTTTCATTTTTTATACTCCATAGTCAAGAATTTTTATTAGTTGAGCCAGAAAGCAGGCTTATAAATTGTTCTGTTTTCTGCTAGAGTGAACCTTTAAAACACAAAACCCAATTAGCTAATTTTTGTGCGACGCCGAATAACCCGTCGTAGACATCGCTTGCATAACCATTACGATTGAGAGCCGTTTGGCTTCTCACGCTTAGGCTAGAATCCCATAAAACCAGCAATCTAAATACACAAGCTTTGCTTTTATTTCAAGAACTTCAACAGCACTTTTAAAATAATTCGTTGCTTAATTTATCTTGAAGATTCACTCTAGTTTTACTTTTTAGCATTATTACTCCATAGTTAAGCAATTATTACATTATGTAAAAGGGACATTATTTTTTCTATATTCTCAACAAGCCCAGCTTTTTGCGATGAGCAATAACCACGATTTTACAAGACTTTGGGCGAATTATTATCTGTTAGGTTGTTAGGTGCGACGCCGAATAGCCCCTCGTAGACATCGCATGAGATTAAAATCTCTAAGTAAGTCGGCCCAAATAATCATCACTGGTTTGTAGTTGGGCTAAAGCGCAAGAGGGCGCAACTACGAGCCAAATACAGAGATTTTACTTTTCGTTACATAGTTTGCTTTTTTCTCGCCGACTTACTTAACTTGAGTGCAGGGTTAAGTAGCGTACAGCTAGTAATCCGCCAAGTCAACAATGCTTGGTTTGTAGTGAGCGCTTGGGCGCTCAAAAGTATCAACAATGACTTTCATCGACTCCGGCATTGTTGCTTGTAGTCATAATCATCGTCGTATTCAATTGTATCAAATAGCTCCAGAATTTTTAGTTGCTTTCGACGTTGTACATACTCTCGTAATGCCTCTTCTACAACGGCATCCTTAGTTGGATGACCACCAAGTTCGAGTAGCTCTCTTTAATTAAGGTTTCGTCAATTTCTAGATTAGTAGTCATGTATAGATTATCGCACAAAGTAATGTGCCGAAAAAACTCATTGGATTGATTAATTTAGGTCAAATGCATAAAAACTATTTTCAGTAATTCGGCGCGAGTAAACGGTTTAGTCAAATATCCAGATGCCCCAACTAGTTTGGCTTTTACTTTGTCTACAATCCCTTTATTCCCAGTGACAAAAATGATAGGAGTCTTCTGAAATATAGAATTATTTCGTATAATCCGGCACAATTCATAACCATCAATTCCTAACATGTTTAAATCCAACAAAATTAAATCAGGTTTGTGCCTTATAATTGATAAAGCGGCTTTTAGTGGATCGTTGATAGTCACTACAGAAAAACTTTCATTTTCTAAGAAACGGCTAATTTCTTTGAGAATTGTGGGGCTATCATCTACAGAAACAATTTTGTGGACTTTTTGTGCCGTTACAGTAGCAGCCGTTACTATTTGGGAAGCAAGATTTATGCTATTTGATATTGTTGGTTCCTGAAAGTTCTCTTTTAAATGAGGAGAAATCTGTGGTAATCGTTGAACAGGAGCTATATTCTCTTCAGAAATATCTAGGTAAGAGTTGACGGTGGTACTTAGTTTTTTGTTGGTGTCAACTAACTCTTTTATGAATTTTGACAAAAGCGTAGGCGTAGCCCGTCCTAGACATCGCTCCTCAAATACCTTTGGTAATTTATCATAAGGTGGATCGGCTTCATGCAAAATAATGGCACCATTAACTATGTAAGGGTATAAAATGTGAGCCAGTTGAATTTCATCTTGATTCAAAATAACCGCCAGATGACAGAGGCTGAAACCCTTCATCCAAGTAGTTAAAGCTGGCTGGAGTTTTGGTAAATCTTTTTCCTGAATTTTGCTGTTAATCAACAGATATGGACGTTGATATGGAGAATAAATTTGGGGAACAAAAGCTTGCCACTTTTGTAATTTTACTTGGCAACGTTCTAAAATTTTCTCTACATCTAGCCTGCAAATCATTGCCATTCTATTAAGTGGTTCTGTTAAATTATAAGTTCCTTCTTTGATAAGCAAAAATGATTCAATTACCTCTTGAACTAATTCTTGAATCAGCACTGCTGCTTGTGTAGAATGTAAATATTGTTGACTAACAAGCCAGGATATAGCCTGATACTCAGGAGGGTGGCTTCTGGAATTGCTGTCATCTTCGATTAACTGAAGGTGTGCATCAGGTTCAAACATTAGGCGTACTTGAACACGAACTTCACTGGTAAGCAGGGGAATTTGCTGGCTGAGGCGACGCAAATAACGTTCTAGTCGGTCAAAAGGTTCCACTGAATGGGTAGCGTAGGTTATTCTTCCCTGTTCTAGGTAAATCGACCAAGTAACTGAGTTACTCAATGCTTGCAAACAAGTACTGTCGGAGCAATTGGATAACTGTCTTAACAAACTTAGAGGGCGTAGTTTGGTGAATGCACCAGAATTATTCATATTTATCAAGTTTTTTGCGGAATCAACAACCGAACATTTGTAAATTGAAAATATCAGATGAAATATTTTCTTCTTTGTAATATTTCTCTCCGGACAAAATATTAATTTTAAGATATGTATATATAAAAAAATCAACTCTTAGAAAATTTTTGTTACATTTAGCACCTTCTACTTAATTCATCTATCTCAAAAAAAAAAGTAAGTGGGTAGGAATAAACGTAAACAACCATCATAGCTAGACTATCAGTAGATATTAGTTACTTCTAGATTTTACTTACTACCGACAACTATTGAGTAAACACCTTAATAATGATGTTTATTTATGCCCACTCACTTAAAGGGGTAAGTTTTACTCAAAGTTCTCGCAGTTACACTGCTATAGTTATAGAGCTAATGAGCTTAATTATGGTTAATTAATTTTATGTAAAATAAGAATTATTCTACATAAAATCTTTAAAAAGTTATCTAGGAAAGTTTACGTATTTATTGTACTGTAGGGTTAATGGATATAATTTTTGGGTAGATACCTTACAACAGTGAATGCTGCGTTTTGATAAACTCTTTTTTGCTAAACCAAGCTGTCCTCAAGTTCTTCTTAAATATGTCGAGAACTTCATGAAAAAAAATTGTTTAATAAAAATTAGAGCATCTACCACTAGCTACTATATTCTGTAAGTCGCCGAGGCGACTGGAATTATATACACTGAGAAAAAGGAAATAATGCTTTGAACTTTAACATAACACAAAAAGTTATGGATGATACATTAAGACTTGATGAAGTAGTAGAATTTGCTGAGAACCCAGAACCACGTTGTCCTTGTGTACTGTTACTAGACACATCTGGCTCGATGCAAGGAGACCCGATTGAGGCTTTAAATCAGGGTTTACTAAGTTTAAAGGATGAATTAGTCAAAAATTCTTTAGCGGCAAGACGGGTGGAAGTGGCGATCGTCACATTTGATAGTAATATCAATGTAGTACAAGACTTTGTGACTGCCGATCAATTCAATCCGCCAATTTTGACAGCTCAGGGATTAACTACGATGGGTGCAGGAATTCATAAAGCTTTAGACATAATTCAAGAGCGGAAATCTCAGTATCGTGCCAATGGGATTGCTTACTATCGTCCTTGGGTATTTATGATTACCGATGGAGAACCACAAGGCGAGTTAGAGCATGTGGTAGAGCAAGCATCCCAGCGCCTACAGGGAGATGAAGCAAATAAACGCGTGGCATTTTTTACAGTAGGTGTAGAAAATGCGAATATGACTCGTTTAAATCAAATAGCTGTGCGTACACCCTTAAAGCTTAAAGGATTAAATTTTATCGAGATGTTTGTCTGGCTGTCAACTAGTATGTCGGCTGTTTCCCATTCACAGGTGGACGAACAGGTAGCACTACCGCCGATTGGTTGGGGGACTGTTTAATTTAAAATTGCAGCTTGATGTTTACACAGCTAGCTGCTGGAAAAAAATCTATGAACATATCAAAACAGATTGCTCAATGGCGGATTGTGGCTGCGTCTGTATGTGGTACAAGTCACTTAAAAAACAATCAGTTATGTCAGGATGCTCATCACTGGCAGGTATTATCAGATAACATTTTAGTGGCGGCGGCAGCAGATGGCGCGGGTTCTGCTAGCCTTGGGAAAGTGGGAGCGATGATTGCTGTGGAGACAGCAATAGAAAACATTTCCACTCTTAAACTCACCCGGAAAATTTTGACTGATGATGCTTATGTGCGATCGCTCTTAAATGATGCCATACTAGCCGCCAAAAAAGCTGTAGAGGATGAGGCAGCTACTTGTGACAAACAACCTCAAGATTTAGCAACTACCTTAATTGTGATGGTTGCTACACCAGAAGTTGTAGCTGTAATGCAAATAGGTGATGGTTTGGCAGTGGCAAAAGATAGCATGGGCAATCTGTTGGCACTTACCATACCTGATAGCGGCGAATACATCAACGAAACAACTTTTTTAACTTCACCTACTGCCTTAGATACAGCGCAGATGAGAGTCTGGCGCACAGACATAGTAAATGTTGGCATCATCACCGACGGACTACAAATGCTGGCTTTGAATATGGTTGTAGGCGAACCTCACAAACCCTTCTTTTTTCCCCTGTTTGAATTTGTAGCTAATGCCGAGGATAAGACAGAAGCGAAGGAGCAGTTGGTAAAGTTTTTACGCTCAGAGCGGATTACGCAACGCACTGATGATGATTTGACACTCATTATAGCTGCATTCAACAACTCATAAGCAAAAAATTTACAGGTTTCACATTTTACAATAACTCCGTTAGCGGTAATTTCATTATGCAGGTACTACGTTGTTCCCCTAGAAAAGAAATCCTCAGTCTCAATGTCAGTTTGGGACGTGGTGGTGAGGCTTGTGTTTATGCGGTGCCATCTGATAACAACTTGGTGGCAAAGATTTACCACAAGCCAACGACTGCCCATGCTGATAAACTGCAAGCGATGCTTGCCAACCCGCCAGAAAACCCAACGGCGAGTTTAGGGCATATTTCTATCGCTTGGCCAGAGGATTTATTACGGGCGGCAGATGGCAAAAATTTCATCCTGGGTTTTTTGATGCCACGGATTCAAGGGATGCGTCCAATCATCGACTTTTACAACCCCAGAACCCGCCGCCAACACTGCCCCCTATTCAACTATCAGTACCTGCTCCGCACGGCTCGTAACTTAGCGGCGGCAATTGCCGCTTTGCACGCAAGTGGATATTGCATTGGTGATGTGAACGAGTCAAATATCCTCGTCAGTGACACAGCACTGGTGACTTTGATAGACACAGACTCTTTCCAAGTACTCGACCCAAACACCAATGTTGTTTATCGCTGCCCAGTAGGTAAACCAGAGTTTACCCCACCAGAACTACAGAATAAAACTTTTGCCCAGCACGATCGCGAAATTTCTCACGATTTATTTGGGTTAGCGGTGCTAGTATTTCAACTCTTAATGGAAGGCACCCACCCATTTTCGGGAATTTTTCAAGGCGCTATTGAGCCACCGCCCTACGAAGCCCGCATTGCATCGGGTCATTTTACTTACAGCCAAAAGCGTTACGTACCCTACCTGCCGACACCGATTGCACCGCCTTGGGAAATTCTTCATCCCAGCTTACAAGAACTATTTGTCCGTTGTTTTGAAGAGGGTCACAACAACCCACAGTTGCGCCCCAGTGCCCAGGCTTGGGTATCAGCAATTGCTGAAGCCGAAGATTCCCTGATTACCTGCACGACAAATCCTCAGCATCGCTACAACAACCACATGCGTAGCTGTCCGTGGTGTGAACGTACCGTGCGATTAGGCGGACGCGACCCCTTCCCATCACATCGGGCTATAGAAGCTAGAGAACATCTCCAACCGCGAATCAAACGGAAAAAGCACTACACCCAGACACCGCATTTTCCACAGCGAGCCATGTCACCGCACTCAGGTAATTATTGGCAGCCAGTAATTACCCCAAGCGGTACATCTTATAAACCTTCCAAAAAGTCAAAGTTGTACCCGATTATTTGTTGCTTGCTGGGTTTTGGTTTATTAGGATATGCGGACGTAATGATTAAATTTACTCAGCCGTTGGTTTCCCAAAATGCTTACACTCAACAAACACTCATGTCTCGCCAGACAAATAACAAACTCAGCTTCGCTGATTACTATCAGCAGGGTTATACTGCTTACAAAGACCGAGATTATGAAAAAGCAATTGCCAGCTTTAGCGAAGCAATTACACAAGAACCGACACATGCCAGAGCGATTGTAAATCGTGGCAATGCCCGCTATAACATGAAAGACTACGAAGGAGCAGTTGGAGATTATAGCCAAGCTCTCAAAATCAATCCCAATCAAACCAAAGCTCTGGTGAATCGCGGTAATGCCCGCTATATGCTCGCCGACTATAGCAACGATCCCGATCTAGAGTATAACCTAGCGATCGCAGACTATAATCGCGCCATTGGTCTGAATAATAATGAAACTGAAGCTTATATCAGACGCGGAATTGTCCGCACCCAAATGGCTAAATATAGCGGTGAATCTCAACAAGCTTACAAAAAAGCGATCTCCGATTTTTCTCAAGCCATAAAACTTAATGTATCCAAAGCAGAAGCTTACTTCCAACGTGGTGTAGTCTATTATCAAATTGCTCAATATAGCAGCAATTATGAGCAAGAATATCATCAAGCGATCGCTGACTTTAACCAAGCATTAGCTATCAGCCCCAAACTAGCAAAAGTGTATCTCAAACGAGGTATGGTTCGCTATGAACTAGCACAATATGGCGGTAGTGAATCTAACAAAAATCAGGCGAAAGCTGTCGAGGATATACAGGCATCTGCCAAAATCTTTCTTGAACAAGCTGATATGGATAACTATCAGCAAGCACTCAGTAACATGTGTGTAGTCGTAGAAAACAAATGTGACCCTTTATTCCAGACTTCAAGTAATGTGGAAAAAACTAACTAGAAAAAAGTAAGTTTTATCACTTGCATATTATTGGTTTAGATTTCAAAAATCAAGCCTGATTAGGGTTAGCGTCAGCTAACCCTAGTTATTTATTGGGTAACAAATTATATTTATATTGAGTAATTTATTTTCCTATTTTAAATATTCATAGAGCTTTTATATAGAAAAGATTTTAATTTATATTTCCTTCATAATTTTGGCAAAAATAATAGTTAGATTATGGACGGAGAAAAAGAAAAAATAAATCAATTTTTCTCTATCTAAGTGCATCCTCTTCATGTCGATAAAATCAAGCAATTTTGGATTTTGGACTTGTCGTGAGCGTTCAGTCGAACGATTTGGGATTTTTGATTAAGTAGGTAGACGTAATTAAACATAACAAAAAAGCTCACCCTCAATCCCTCTCCGATGCTTTGGAGAGGGAAGCCGGAGGCAGGGTGAGGTTTTATATTTAATTTGACCCACTTACTTAAAAGAGTTTTTTAGTACATGCCCCGCTATAAAAATGGGCAGAACAAATCAACTCATAGGCTCGTGACATTCAATCACTAATCCCAAATTGCAAATCTAAAATCTAAGATTGGCACGGTCAAATAATTATATCCCTACAAATCTCCGAGGTAATTGTATGAAAGCGGTGATTTTGGCTGGAGGACTTGGTACACGCCTCAGTGAAGAAACTAGTATCAGACCCAAGCCGATGGTTGAAATTGGTGGTAAGCCAATTCTCTGGCACATAATGAAAACTTACTCTGCTCACGGCATTAATGACTTCATTATTTGTTGTGGTTACAAAGGTTACATAATTAAGGAGTATTTTGCTAACTACTTCTTACACATGTCAGATGTTACCTTTGATATGCGATTTAACCAGATGAACGTGCATTCTGGTTATGCTGAACCCTGGCGTGTCACCTTAGTAAATACGGGTGATAATACAATGACAGGCGGACGCTTAAAGCGAATCAGCGAACATCTTGGTAATGAAACTTTTTGCTTTACTTATGGTGATGGTGTAAGTAATATTAATATCACCGAGCTAGTTAAATTTCATAAAGAACAAAGAACATTAGGAACACTTACAGCCGTTCAACCAGCCGGACGTTTTGGTGCTATTTCTTTAGGATATGAGCAAACTAAAATCACCAGCTTTCGAGAGAAACCTGAAGGTGATGGAGCTTGGATTAATGGCGGTTATTTTGTGTTAGAACCAGAAGTAATCAATTTGATTGCTGATGACTCTACCGTGTGGGAGCAAGAGCCATTAGAAAAGCTAGCTGATATGGAACAACTATCGGCTTTCAAACATGATGGTTTTTGGCAACCGATGGATACTTTACGCGATAAAAACTACCTAGAGGGGCTATGGAAAAGCACTCAAGCCCCTTGGAAAGTTTGGTAAGAGAAGAGTTAGGAGTTATGAGTTTTAACTCCCCACTCCCCACTCCCAATTTTATAAATTTACTGTAATTTCAAGTACAATAATCCTAATGTATGATTTTGCAATTATAGGTGGGGGAATAGTTGGGCTTTCTACAGCGCTGGCTTTAGGAAAACGCTATCCCAATGCTCGTATTTTAGTAGTAGAAAAAGAGAGTCAATGGGCATTTCACCAAACCGGCAATAATAGCGGTGTAATTCATTCTGGTATTTACTACAAGCCAGGGAGTTTCAAAGCTAAATTTTGTCGTGACGGTTCTCGCTCTATGGTAGAGTTTTGTCAAGAGCATGGAATTGAGCATGAAGTTTGTGGTAAGGTAATTGTTGCAACAGAAGAACAAGAACTACCACGCTTAGAAAATCTCTACAAACGTGGCTTAGACAATGGCATAGAAGTTAAGAGAATTAGCCCCGAAGAAGTCAGAGAAATTGAACCTCACGTAAAATGTGTAGGTGGACTTCGAGTATTCTCAACTGGTATTGTTAATTACAAGCAAGTTTGTTTGAAATATGCCCAGCTAATTCAAGAGCAGGGCGGGGATTTATACCTGAATACAAAAGTTCTGAAAATCTCCCCAAGTGGTAAAAATCAGGTACTGCAAACAAACAAAGGTAACTTTGAAACCCGCTTTGTAATTAATTGTACTGGATTGCATAGCGATCGCACCGCCAAATTAGGTAAAGTTGAACCCCAAGCAAAAATCGTTCCATTCCGGGGAGAATATTACGAACTCACAAGAGAAAAACGTTATCTGGTTAAAACTCTAATTTATCCAGTTCCCAATCCAGATTTTCCCTTTTTGGGTGTTCACTTTACCCGGATGATTGATGGTAGCGTCCATGCAGGGCCAAACGCGGTTTTGTCACTCAAGCGCGAAGGTTACAAAAAAACCGACTTTGACTTACGAGATTTTCTTGAAGTCATCACCTATCCTGGGTTCTGGAAATTGGCAGCAAAACATGCTGATGAAGGGATTCAAGAAATCATTCGTTCTTTTAGTAAAGCAGCCTTTACCAGAAGTTTGCAAAAACTAATTCCTGAAGTTCAACCAGAAGATTTAGTTCCCACCCATGCAGGAGTTCGCGCTCAAGCCTTAATGAACGATGGCAAGCTTGTAGACGACTTTTTGATCGTTTCCGGTCAAAACTCCATTCATGTTTGCAATGCTCCTTCTCCTGCGGCTACATCTTCTCTAGAAATCGGTAAAGCGCTTGTGGCAGAAATTCCCCAACTTTCGCATCTAGATATTGCAGTAACTGCATAGATAACATAGTTATTACTTCCGGGCTGCTGAATAAAAGGATGAATCTTGTATAGTGGGCATCTTTTACAGCCTGGAAATACAAGGGACGGGTATCTTAACCATCCCACAAGAAAGTGTAGTGCATCAATTAAGAACCGCTATAGAGTGCTGTTACCAATAGGTTAGTCGGCAAACTATGTAATGACTGTTAACCGAGTTACATATAGCGCTTCTGGGTTGAGTCCAATGACCTAACCCCCAACCCCTTCCCTACAAGGGAATGGGAGTAAGATTCAAAGCCTCTCTCCTCAAAGGAAGAGAGGAATGGAAGTGAGGTTATTTACATACAAACGAAAAATATAGCGGTTCCCTCTTGGATGCAACACATAGTAGGGCGAACATCTGTGCGCCCCTAATTTAACTCATCAATACAAAGGCATTAACTACAATGAAAATATTAGTAACTGGAACAGAAGGCTATCTTGGTTCGTTATTACCACCTCTGTTAATTGAACGGGGACATGAAGTTATTGGTCTAGATACTGGTTTTTATAAAGTTGGTTGGCTGTACAACGCTAATGGGGTGACACCCAAAACCCTCAACAAAGATATCCGCAACATCACCCCTGATGATTTAGAAGGTGTTGAAGCAATAGTTCACATGGCGGAACTCTCCAACGACCCAGCCGGACAATTAGCACCTAATATTACCTACGAAATTAATCATGTAGGTTCAGTTCGTCTAGCTAGCCTAGCTAAAGCTATGGGTGTGCGACGCTTTGTATATATGTCTTCGTGCAGCGTCTACGGTGTTGCTACCGCAGGTGATGTCACAGAAGAATCCCCAGTTAATCCCCAAACAGCCTATGCAGAATGCAAAACTCTCGTAGAAACAGATGTCAGACCACTTGCTGATGATGACTTCTCTCCTACATTTATGCGGAATGCAACTGCCTTTGGTGCTTCTCCCAGAATGCGCTTTGATATTGTTTTAAACAACTTAGCAGGGTTGGCATGGACTAGCAAACAAATCAAAATGACCAGTGATGGTACACCCTGGCGGCCATTAGTCCACGCACTGGATATTTGCAAAGCAATAGTCTGCGCCATAGAAGCACCACGGGACATCGTACATAACCAAATCTTCAACGTGGGAGATACAGCAAATAACTATCGCGTCAAAGAAATCGCAGAAATTATTGCTGATATTTTCCCAGATTGTAAATTGTCCTTTGGTAACAACGGTTCAGATAATCGCAGCTACCGGGTATCCTTCGAGAAAATCAACACAATTCTACCTGGATTTAAGTGTGATTGGAATGCCCGACTTGGTGCCCAGCAGTTATTTGATTTATTCAGTCAAATACACATGGCTGAAGATACTTTCTTGTTTAGAGGATTTACCCGCTTAAAACAGCTAGAGTATCTAATTCGTACCGAGCAAATTGACAAAGATTTTTTCTGGAATAAAAAGTAGGTAGAGTAGCCGAATAGGAGCGAAAAAATAATCTAACTTTCCGGATCAAAATTATTTGATTCGGACTTATTTAATATATCAAATTATTTGCAATTAGTGAGCTAAAGTTTATGGCGATCGCAAAATGTCGTTTCAGTGGTCAACCCCTGCACAAAACCTTTATTGATCTAGGAATGTCGCCCTTCGCAAATGCTTATTTGACAGCAGAAAAACTAAATAATGCCGAGAAGTTTTATCCTCTCCAAGCTTATGTTTCTGAAGACACTCTTTTAGTTCAATTAGAACAGTTTGAAACACCAGATCACATTTTCAGCGATTATGCTTATTTTTCTTCATACTCGGTAAGTTGGCTAAAACACGCCAAGGATTACACGGATATGATGGTAGAAAACTTTGGCTTTAATCATCACAATCAAGTTATTGAAATTGCCAGTAATGACGGCTACCTACTGCAATATTTTTTAGAAAAGGGAATCCCTGTTTTAGGAATAGAACCAGCAGCAAATATAGCTAAAGTTGCTGAAAATAGAGGCATTCCTAGTATTAACAAGTTTTTTGGAGTTGAAACTGCTAAAGAACTTGTGATAAAAGGAAAACTAGCTGACCTTTTGATAGGTAATAATGTTTTAGCTCATGTACCAGATTTAAATGATTTCATAGCTGGAATCAAACTCATCCTCAAACCTAATGGCATTTTGACGATGGAGTTTCCTCACATTTTGCAGCTTATTCAACAGAATCAGTTTGATACTATCTATCACGAGCATTTTTCTTATTTTTCATTCCTCACTATCGAAAAAATTTTTGCAGCACATAACTTGCAACTTTTTGACGTAGAGGAATTACCAACTCACGGCGGTTCTTTAAGAATTTATGCTAAACATGACTACGCTGATAATCACAGGATTAGCGACCGAGTTAGCCATCTGAAAGCAAAAGAAATCGCCGCTAGGCTGCATCAGATAGAGACTTACATTACATTTGGAGAAAAAGTCAAAGAAACAAAGCGCAAGCTATTAAATTTTTTCTTGACGGCTAAAGCAGAAGGTAAATCAATCGCTGGTTATGGCGCACCTGCTAAAGGTAATACATTGCTCAATTACTGTGGAATTGGTAAAGATTTTATCGATTACACAGTAGATTGCAATCCCTACAAGCAGGGATTATTTCTACCTGGAACTCATATTCCCATCTTTGAACCAGATAAAATCCGCGAAACCAAACCAGATTATCTCCTAATATTGCCTTGGAATCTCAAGGAAGAAATTATGGAACAAATGGCATTTATTGGCGAGTGGGGTGGACAGTTTGTAGTACCAATTCCTGAAGTTAAAATTTATCCATGTCCTCTTCCTGATCGGCTTTTAATAACCTTGTAATTACTAAATGTGAGGGAAGATACGCTTTTTGCTACTAATCATTTAATTGCTAGGATAATAAACGGTTATTGAAAAGTAATTAAAAAGCGTATCTCCTGGAAAAATTGGTTATTGAATCAAAAACAATTAGATGAAAAAGCAACTTAGTAATTAATAAGCTGTTGTTCCTGCCAATTCTTCTTAAATACAGAATTGAACTTAATATGAATAAATTGCTTACCATTGCCATTCCTACATTTAATCGGGCTGGGTTACTTGATAAACAATTAGCATGGTTAGCTCAAGCTATTAAAGGTTTTGAAGCCGATTGTGAGATTTTAGTTTCTGATAATTATTCAACAGACAATACTCAAGAGGTGATCCAAAAATGGCAAGTAATACTTAGTAATATTACATTTAAATCAAATAAGAATCCTAAAAATTTAGGCGTGGTCAAAAATATTATGTATTGCCTAAATTCTACAACAACAAAATATGTTTGGACAATTGGTGATGATGATCCAATTCAAGATAGAGCTATTGCTTATGTGATTAGCAAGCTCAAACAACATGAAGATTTATCATTATTGTTCCTTAACTTTTCCGGGCGTAACCAAATTACTGGTGAACCAGTTCATCCACCCACAATTGTTGGTAATCGCTGGTTTGATATAGATAGTGAAAATGGTGATGATGATGGTAAAGCTATATTTGAACATTGTTTCTCAAAAAGTGTTGGTGCAGTTATTTTTCTGACTGCTACAATCTACCGCACTGATTTAGTGAAACGCGCTCTAAAAAATTGGCAAGATGCAGAGAATAACTGGATATCTTTAGCTTATTTAGCCGGTTATTGTGCTGCAAATGGTAATGTAATTGTTACTAAAGAGACTTATTTGGAATGTGTTGTTGGTGTGAGTTACTGGCAGAAAGAACCAAAGTCTGCACTGTTAATGCAATACAAACATATACCTGAAGTGATTTTGAAACTTGAAGAGAATGGATATTCTAAGCAGTTTTGTAGACGGATGCTTTTGCATAACAGTAAAGAAGTCAACTGGAAAGTTTTCTTGGGTGCTTTAAGAAGATGGCCGATGTCCGCCATCAAGATAGTAGTTCCATTTTTGGCTTTAGTCAGCTTGTGTGCTTTTGACGTGATGGTTTCTAAAGAATTCGGTTTAGCAGAATCAAGCGAAATACCGAATCAAGAAGTAGGGACTTATAAGCCCTAAGCTCTTAAATTGCTAACAAATATGTATCAAAAATAGGAGGATTTACGCCATGTTTAATGCAATTAAGCACAAAATATCTACACTGTCTTCTGACTTTGAATATTACGTAGCCCGTTGGAAGCATAGCAGAAATTTGCCAGCATTAGAAGGAAGCGATCGCACCATCCTAAATGCTCTCAAAAAAGATGGTGTTTACGTCACAACACTTGCAGATTTAGGGTTCAACTCTAGCTCAGAACTGCTGAAAGCTTCTTATCATCAATTGTCTCAGATGGAAAATCCCAACAACGACCATCTAGAGCAAAAGTTACCCCAAATTTCCACAGTTACAGGTTTACCAGAATTTTATGCCTGGGGAATTGAGAAAAGACTGCTCAATATCATCGAAAATTACATTGGTCTTCCTATTGCTTTTCATGGTGTACATTTACGCATAGATTTTAATAATAAACATCAGTTTGGCACGCTGTTATGGCATAGCGATGCAGAAGACCGTCGGATTATCAAAATCATTATTTACTTGAATGATGTAGAAGAAAAAACTGGGCCTTTTGAATACATCCCTCGCTCTTTAACTTCCTTATTTAGTTGGAATTATTTTCAACTTTACTACAAACTTTGGAAGTCACGTTATATGGGTATCGACGATGAACAAGTAAAACCAGTCATCCCCAAATCAGCTTGGAAATCCTGCCCAGGTCCAGCCGGTACTGTGATTCTTGTAGATACGAAAAATGCTTTGCATCACGGCACAGTTCGCACAGAAAACCGATCAACACTATTCTTGTGTTACACTGCCAATCCTCCTGAAAGACCAGACCTCTGTACCCAATACTGGGATGATACTTATCCTAGAGCAGAGTTACATTCTGCATCTGATGCAGTTAAAGTATCAACTTAAAAACATTCTCGCCGGAACAATATCTAATTTAATTAACCGCAGAGGCACAGAGAACACAGAGGAAGAGAAAGAAAGGAGTTGCACCCAATGAAATTTGTAGATTACTGATACAAAATATCTCTCAAACTCTCATCTCTCTGCGCCCTCTGCGCCTCTGCGGTTCGTTTATTTTTTTACTCAACATTCATCTCAAAGGAATCATAATGATTTTCACCGAAACTGCACTCAAAGACGCATTCATTATTGACTTAGAAGAAAAGCCTGACCACCGTGGTTTTTTTGCTCGGTCTTTCTGCGCTCAAGAATTTGAGGCACACGGGTTAAAGCCAACAGTTGCCCAATGTAACCTGTCTTTTAATTATAAAAAAGGCACTATCAGGGGAATGCACTATCAAATTCTGCCAGCCGCAGAAACAAAATTAATTCGCTGTACTAAAGGTGCTATCTATGATGTAATTATTGATATGCGTCCAGAATCTCCTAGCTTTTTATCACACATTGGTGTAGAGCTAACCCCAGAAAACCGCCGCGCTTTGTATGTTCCAGAAATGTTTGCTCATGGCTATCAAGCACTCAGAGATGAGACTGAAGTTCTATATCAAGTGGGTGAATTTTACACGCCAGGATATGAAAGAGGTTTACGCTATGATGACCCATTCTTTGCCATTGATTGGCCTTTAGATATGACTGAAATATCTGAGAAAGATTTAAATTGGCCTTTGTTGAGAATGATGACTGTTGGCGGTACAGTTTCCAGATAACTATAGACTCTTTCTCTGCACTAGGTGTTTCAGTGCAGCGAACTAGTAGTCTATCTCATTAATTTTGAGTGATAAGAGAACGAACCGCAAAGGACGCAAAGAGCGCGAAGAAAGAAAGAAAGAAAGAAAGAAAGTGAAATTTGATTCAACGGGAGCATCGCAATTTGCTTAAATCTTTTCTCTCACCGCCAGCCCCTCTCCCGTTATATGGGAGAGGGGAGACATAATTCTAGTTCCCCGAATCCCAAATGATGCGATTTAGGGTTAGGGGATGAGGGCTATCAAGGTTTTTGCACCTGACGGGATGCTCCCGATTCAACTATCAGAATTAATGGGATAGACCACTAGTCGTATGTCCCAAAAGTTTTCAGAGGTTCGTGGTGTTCACATCCCCGACAACTTCTGCGAAGTCGGGGATCTCGCAGCCCCGCAAAATTAATGGGACAGAGTACTAGTCGTATGTCAAGTTTAAATTGATGGGTAAGTTCGTAGTAAGGACTTTAGTCCTTATCCTCTAAGCACGCTTTGTGCTTACTACAAACTTTTGATTACTAGCTTAGACATTGTACTACTACAACACACTGGCTACTGTTCATGAGGTAATACAATAATTAATTAGGGTAGAAATAAATGCCAAATAATATTCTATCTCGTGTCGGTAATACTATCTCTTTTGTCTCTAAAAAAGTCCAAGCTCGAATCAATTACGCTAAGAATTTACAGGTTGTTTCTCTAAAGCCTAAACAGGCTTCCAAAGGAAATGTACTTCTTTCTTATCGGATTGAGCCATTCCTCTTAAAACCTGGTCAGCCAATGCCTAAAGACCATACTTGGTACTGGGAAGTTTGGCAAATAGCCCAAACTTTTTTAGACTTGGGTTACAACGTTGATGTTATCCAGTTCCACAATGATAAATTCGTTCCTCAAAAAGATTACGCATTTTTCATTGATATCCGTCATCGAATGGAAGCGCTTGCACCAAAACTCAATAAAGATTGCATCAAGATTTTCCACGTTGACATTGCTAATATGGTGTTTCGCAATGCAGCAGAATGCAACAGGCTTCTAGAATTACAACGGCGCAAAGGTATCACCTTAAAACCTCAGCGATTTGAAGTTCCTAACTTAGGAATTGAATATGCCGATTGCGCGATTGTGTTGGGTAATGATTTCACAACTGATACATTCAAGTATGCCAACAAACCGATGTATCGCATCCCAATTTCTTCGCCTGTGGTTTATCCTTATCCCGACAATAAAGATTTGGAAACGGTAAGAAAGCGTTTTCTGTGGTTTGGTGGTAGTGCTTTAGTCCTCAAAGGATTAGATTTAGTTTTAGATGCCTTTGCCCAAATGCCGGAATATCATTTAACAGTTTGTGGCCCGGTAAGTAATGACAAAGAATTTGAGCAAGCTTTCTATAAGGAACTATACGAAACACCTAATATCCACACTTATGGTTGGATTGATGTTAGTAGTCCTGACTTTATAGAAGTGACAAATAACTGTTTAGGGCTTGTTTATCCTTCTGTTTCTGAAGGACAGTCAGGAGCAGTAATCAGTTGCTTACAAGCCGGGTTAATCCCGATTTTGAGCTACGAATCTGGTGTAGATGTTCACGATTTCGGTGTGATTTTCGATAATCTTTCCGTTGAAGAAATTAAGGACAAAGTTAGAAATATTTCCAACTTGCCTGTTGAAGACCTAAAGCTGATGTCTCTTAAAGCATGGGAATACGCAAGAGCAAATCATACCAAAGAAAAGTTTGCTCAAGTTTACAAAAATGTTGTGGAGCAAATTATTGAAAATCACAGCCAGGAAAAACAGACTGCTTCCACAGCATCTAGCAAACAACCAGTTAGTATTTAGCCCTGGTGATTAGAAATCGCGGCTATACAAACTTTCGTCCGCCTGCGCGGACTGATAAAAATTAAGGGTTTAAAACCCGCGCAGGTGGATTTTATCTGTGTAGCCGTGACTTATAGTCGCTTGGTGCAAGCTAATTTTCATCCCCATGAAAATGTACTTAATATTTAGCTGTAAAAAATTATTAAGTGCAAAATTATCCAGAATTTGTATCACAACCAACAGTTCCAAAAAGGAGTTTAGTTCATGATTATTATCGATCGCGCCTTACAAGCCCGTGCAGCAGCAGGAAATCCCATCAAAGTGGGAATGATTGGTGCTGGTTTTATGGGTCGAGGAATTGCCAACCAAATTGTCAATTCAGTGCCAGGAATGGAGTTAGTTGCTATCTCCAATCGCCAGATTGATGCAGCTAAACAAGCTTATTCGGAAGCAGGAATTGAAGATATTCAAGTTGTGGCAACTGTCAGCGAATTAGAAGATGCGATCGCAAACGGTAAATATGCAGTCACAGAAGACGCTAAGTTACTGTGTCAAGCCCAGGGCATCGATGCATTAATCGAAGTCACAGGTGCAGTGGAATTTGGCGCTCACATCGTTATGGAAGCGATCGCCCATTGCAAACATGTGATCATGATGAACGCCGAACTCGACGGCACCATTGGCCCCATCCTGAAAGTCTATGCTGACAAAGCAGGTGTGATTCTCAGCGCCTGTGATGGCGATCAGCCAGGGGTGCAAATGAACCTTTACCGCTTTGTAAAAAGCATTGGTCTAACTCCTTTATTGTGCGGTAACATTAAAGGACTCCAAGACCCCTATCGCAATCCCACCACTCAGGAAGGATTTGCTAAACGTTGGGGTCAAAAGCCTCACATGGTGGCTAGCTTCGCTGACGGAACCAAAATTTCCTTTGAGCAAGCGATCGTTGCCAATGCCACAGGGATGAAAGTCGCCAAACGGGGAATGTTGGGATATGACTTCAACGGTTATGTCGATGAAATGACCCAGCTATATGATGTTGAACAACTCAAAGAACTGGGCGGCATTGTCGATTATGTAGTTGGAGCAAAACCAGGCCCAGGCGTATATGTATTTGCCACTCACGACGACCCCAAGCAACGCCACTATCTCAACTTATACAAATTAGGCGAAGGCCCCCTTTACAGCTTCCATACTCCTTATCACCTCTGTCATTTTGAAGTTCCCTTGTCCGTAGCGCGTGCTGTTCTGTTCGGTGATGCGGTTATGTCTCCACTAGCAGGCCCCTTGGTAGATGTTATCACCACTGCCAAAATTGACCTGAAAGCAGGAGAAACCCTAGATGGCATCGGTTACTACATGACCTACGGACAATGTGAAAATTCCGATATCGTCCAACAGCAAAATCTTCTACCAATTGGTTTAGCCGAAGGATGTCGCCTCAAACGAGATATTTCTAAGGATCAAGTCCTCACTTATGAGGATGTAGAATTGCCTGAAGGTAGACTCTGCGACCAACTACGATCTGAGCAAAACACTTATTTCGCCTCAGAAAAAATCTTGGTAGCAGTTGGATAATATCGGTTCCAAAAATATTTGCAAAAAATGACTTGGCTGTAGGGGTATACAGCTAGCTGTACGCCCTTACGTATTTGTAGCCAGAATTTTGTGAAGAGGATATGAAGCTATACTGCGGGAGACTAGAGTTGTTGATAGTAATATGATGTCCACTAAATTACCCATAATAAAGAACTCCTCCCCGCAGCCTCTTAGGGGAGCTAAAGCGTAGCTTTGGCGGGGTGGGGTTCCCGGTATTATGCTTAATTGCCCGAACATCATATAACTTGCTGTGGAGCGTTGAAACACACCCGATCGAAACTTTAGGTCAAATTGATGAAAATTGCTCTAGTCCACGATTATTTGACCCAGCGAGGTGGGGCAGAGCGTGTGTTTGAACTGCTTTGTAAGCGCTATCCCGAAGCGGATATTTTCACATCTCTGTACGATCCAGACAAAACTATTGATCTAGGCGATCGCATAGTCAACACAACCTTTTTACAAAAAATTCCTGGTGCAGTAAAATATTTTAGGTCAATGGCTCCTCTATATTTTCCTGCGTTTCGTTCCTTGGATTTGCAAGACTACGATCTAATTATTAGCAGTAGCACCAGTTTTGCCAAAGCAGTGCGAAAAAATCCCAATGCTTGCCACATTTGTTTTTGCCATAATGTCACCCGTTTTTTATGGGACACAGCAACTTATTTAAGAGAGTACGGAGACTATAGATATTTTGCTCCTTTAATCGAACAAATATTTCAAGTAATGAGAAAGGTAGACCTAAAATATGCACAGGAGCCTGACCTTTACATTGCTAATTCTAGTGTTGTTGCCCGCCGTATTGAAAGTATTTATGGCAAAAAGGCAATGATGGTAAACTATCCAATTGATACTAGTAAATTTCTTTTTTCCGATATAAAAGAAGAATATTATCTGGCCTCAGCCCGGATGATTAGCTATAAGCGTCTTGATATAATAGTCGAAGCTTTTAATTGGCTGGGATGGCGCTTATTAATATCAGGTGACGGGCCTGAACTTGCTCGGTTAAAATCCAAAGCATTAAAAAATATTGAGTTCTTGGGACACGTAAGTGATAGAACCCGCAAAGACTTGTTTTCCAAAGCCAAGTCTATTATTGTCGCAGCCTTAGAAGACTACGGATTAGTTCCAGTAGAGGCTAATGCTAGTGGTACACCAGTCATCGCTTATGGTGCAGGTGGAGTATTAGATACTCAAATTCCAGGTGAAACAGGAGTCTTTTTCAAAAGACAAACACCCGAATCTCTACAAATTGCATTACTAGAAGCTAATGGCATTTCTTGGGATTACGATCGCATCCGTAATCATGCAGTAGCAAACTTTTCAGAAAATGCCTTTTTTGGGAAGGTTGAGCAAATTATTAACCAAGCTTGTGGTGTAAAGCAATTATTCATTTGATAAAGTAATCTCTTTCTACTATAAGATTACCTATTTATTTTTCTCTCTCCTTCTGAGTGGTTCGTAAAAAGAATAGGTATTATTCGGGATATCTCTTAGCGTAAGTCTTGAAGACAAGGATAATAAAAGTGGTTCAAAGTAGTCTAAATCCTCATATAACTCAAGTTACAGAAACTGAACCAAGCTACGGACAATTGTTTGCCGTATTTTTGCGAAGATTTCCTTGGTTCCTAGCAGTATTAATTACTTCTATTGCTATTGCAGGCATGGTAACTTTAAAAACCAAGCCAACTTATAAAAGTTCAATGCAACTTTTAGTAGAACCTAACTATCAAGGTAAAGCAGAAGGAGCGGGCGTAGACAACCAATTTACCGACTCTAATGTGGTCATAGATACTGCAACCCAGCTTAACTTGATGCAAAGTTCGGGACTTATCCAAAAAGCAGTTGATAAACTTCAATCTGATTATCCAGATATAAGTTCAGCTGAAATTAAAGCTTCCTTGGTTTTAACTCAATTAAGGAGCAAAGAAGATAATGTTGCTACTAAAATATTTCAAGTTGAATACACTGCTGGAGATCCAGAAAAGACACAAAAAGTTCTGGGTGCAATTCGACAAGTTTATGTGGAATATAACAAAGAACAACAGAATTCGCGTTTACAAAAAGGTCTGCAAATTATCAGAGAACAGTTAAGTAAAGCCAGTGAAGAAGTAAACGCAGCTGAGACAAATTTACAAAGGTTTCGCAGAAATCAGAACTTAATTGATCCAGAATCACAGGCTAAAGCGATTGAGACAGCTTTAAATAATATTGCCCAAGAAAGACAAACAACTCGCGCTCAGTATGGTGAAGCTTTAGCACGCCAAAAATCTTTAGAAGAACAACTTAACCGTTCTCCCCAAAATGCTTTAGTTGCTTCTCGTTTGAGTCAATCTACTCGCTATCAAGGCTTACTAAACGAAATCCAAAAAAGCGAACTCGCACTAGCACAAGAACGCTTACGCTTTACAGATGAAACTCCGAGTGTGCAAAAGCTCAAAGAACAGCTTCAAAGCCAGAAGGAATTATTGCAACAAGAAGTAGGAAGAACTTTAGGCGAAAAGTCTGCTGGTGCATTCACAAATGGAGACTCTCTTCTGGAAAAAGGACAGCTTGGGCAAATTGATCTCAGCCTAGCTGGTCAGTTGGTAGAAACACAGACAACTATAGTTGCTTTAACTGCTCGCGATCAAACTTTAGCCCAGAAAGAAAACGAGCTACGTTTTGAAATCAAACGCTTCCCGCCTCTTTTAGCTTATTACAATCGGATGTTACCGCAGTTGCAATTTAGCCGTGAAAGATTAGAGCAACTTTTAAGAGCAGAACAGCAATTACGGCAAGAACTTTCCAAGGGTGGATTTAATTGGGAAGTTGTAGAAGAACCTCAAAAAGGCGGACAATTAGGCCCCAATCTGCAACAGAACTTGCTGTTAGGTGCTGTGGTTGGGTTTATGTTAGGAGGTATTGCTGCCTTTATTCGAGAATCGGCTGATGATGCGGTTCACACTACTGCTGAATTAGAGAAACAAATGGCCATGCCGTTGTTGGGAACAACTCCCAAATTACCGCCAGCCAAACCCAGAGAATCAATGATTAAGTTGCCTTTTGGTAAGCCAGAAGTTCTCGCTCCTTGGACAATTCAGGTATTGCAATCTCCACCGCGTTGGGAATCGCTGGATTTGATTTACAAAAACATTGAACTTTTAAATACTGTTGCTAATTTAAAATCTTTGATGATCACTTCGGCCTTGGCCGATGAGGGTAAATCAGCCTTGGCGTTAGGTTTGGCAATGAGTGCTGCCCGTTTACATAAAAGGGTACTGCTAATTGATGCCAATTTACGCGATCCTAGTCTGCACGAACAGTTGAATCTTCCTAATGAACAGGGGCTTTCAACTTTATTGGCGAGTGATGCAAATCTACCCAACCAAATTAGTTTTCAATATTCAGGTTCCGCCTACATCGATATCTTGACTGCTGGCCCCAAACCTGCTGATCCAGCTAATCTGTTGAGTTCCCCTCGGATGATAGAATTAATGGCAGCATTTGAGGAAAACTATGATTTGGTACTCATAGATGCTCCCCCAGTTCTCGGCTTGGTGGATGCCATGCTCACTGCATCATCTTGTCGTAGCGTGGTTATGGTGGCAAGCATTGGGATTGTGACGCGAAGTCAGCTTAGTCAAGCTACAGCCATGCTGAGTAAGTTAAATCTAATTGGGGTTGTAGCTAATGGGGTATCAAACTCTAGTAGTAATTACGTACCTTATATCAAACAACAGCAATTAGCTCTGCGGCAAGCTGTAGAAAAATAGTTAGTACGGCGACGAAAGATCCCCGTTAGATGATAGATCCCCGACTTCTTAAAGAAGTCGGGGATCTTGCGTTTCGCATTATATAACCAAAATTTAATTTTATTGCGATCAGGAAAATTTCAGTATATTTATGCTATCTTTATGGGTTATCAGAGAAATCACTGGCTCTTTAAAGAGTAAATAAAGAATTTATTTGAGCGATCGCTATTTCTATATACTCTTATATTCTAGAGATTAAAGCACCTTTAAAAAGGCTAGAAGACAACAGGGGACTGGTTTTGTTAATATCGACATAAAAAACACCACAGTGCAATTAAACGTCGATATAGATTCATGGGTAATTTGCCTCTACACTTTTCTACTGTCAGTAGTTACCGGAAAATACTGATTGCTCATGAATATTGATAGTAACGTTGATTTGTACACCTCTACACCAGCAGAATTCTGAGTGGCAAATAGTAATAACATATTTTGCCCTCAATTATCTCCAACTTTTTGGACTGACACAAGATTCGGATTTGGGTCTTTGGCATTGATAGCCTTTGATAACGCCTCAGCAATTCACTCGTGTATAAACCCAAAGACATTATGACAACTTCAATAATTCCAACTCTAGAGAATTTATATGATGTAACCCAGGAACACGAAGATAATCGTGGGTACTGCACACTCCAGTGGCGACGCGGTAAGCTGTTGGTGAAGCCGCCTGGACGAGTGAAACAACCATATCTGCCTTCATTAAATAGTAAGCGATCGCTAGTAGAATGCTTACAACATTCTCCGGTAAGTTTGGTAAGCATAGATCCCAAATTGGGTGAGGGTTTGCTCAGGTTTTGGGCAGATGCATGTGAAGAAGCACAAAAACCAATATTCCTAAGCATATCTGCTAGTAAAAAACTGTCTAAGCAACCCTTCAAGCGGCTAATTGATTGGATTGCTGCTTTCGTATTGCTGCTATTAGTAAGTCCAGTCATGTTGGGATTGGTTGTGTTAATGCAGGTTTACTCGCCAGGGTCACTTTTTTGCCGTGAGTGGCGTGTTGGAGAACGGGGCAAACTGTTTCGGGCAATGAGGTTTCGCACGCAAAACATCACACCGCTAGGGCGTTGGATGGGTAAATCCAGTCTTGATAATCTGCCACAGTTATTTAACGTGCTGCGGGGTGACATGAGTTTAACCGGATCTTGCTGTTGGACTTTAGAAGATGCAGTACAGCTAAATAAATTACCAGAAATTAAAGCTTCGTGGGAAGTAGAAGCACAGTCTCACCTGTTACATCTAGATAGCCAAACACTGTAATTTATCTGTGCGGTAGGTAATTGATGGTTTCATCTACCGCACTGAGGCTAAAGCACTATAGCGGTCTATCTACCTTGCCAAACTATTATAAAATCCATGCATTTCCAATTTCCTCAAAAACTTCGTAGTCTGCTTAAAGCTTCCAGCTTCTGGCAGGACAACTATTTGCTATTGCGAGAATTTAAGCACTTTCGCAAAATTGTAATTTTAGCTCTGATATTCTCAATTCTGGCGGCAACTTTTGAAGGTGTAAGTATTGGTTTTTTACTGACATTTTTGCAAAGCTTAACTAGTCCCGACGCTAAACCTGTCCAAACAGGAATAGAATGGTTTGATAATTTAGTATTGGGGGCAAATACATCGGCAATTAATCGTCTGTATCGGGTATCTTCGCTGATTTTATTAAGTACTTGGTTACGTGTTGCCTTCAATTACTTTGGACAAGTCTATACTGAATTATCTCAACTGCATTTTGGCGATCGCTTACGTAAGCAAATTTTTGAACAGTTACAATCCTTCTCGTTAAGTTACTTTGCCAAAACTCGTTCTGGTGAACTAATTAACACAATAACCACAGAAATTGAAAGAATAAGACAGGGTTTCAGTGGCGCAGCTTTTTTAATAACTAGGGGAATCACAACTTTTGTCTACTTAATATCAATGTTTTTGATATCATGGCAACTGACTGTAATTTCAGCATTACTATTTACACTTTTAGGTGTAGGTTTATCGAATCTGAATGCCAGGGTCAGAGAATCAAGTTTTGGCATGACAACTGCTAATGCTAATTTTACATCAACAGCCATAGAATTTATTAATGGCATTCGCACAGTTCATTCCTGTGGTACTCAAGAATTTGAGCGCCAGCGTTATTACAAAGCTAGCGATAAGGTAGTAAGTACTACGACTAAAGTTGTATTTACTTGGACACTTGTCAAGCCAATTGCCGAAGGGGTAGCTACTACGGTGTTGGTGGGAATGATTATTTTGGCATTTACTAGCCTGGTTAGTAATGGAACACTACAAGTTGCTTCTTTGCTAACATTTTTCTTTGTACTATTTCGCTTCATCCCGTTTGTTCAAGATATTAATGGTACGAGAGCATTCCTCAGTACTCTACATGGCTCGGCAGACAACATTAAAAACTTGCTCAAAAGTGATGATAAAAATTATTTTCAGGATGGAACACTTAAGTTTAATGCTTTAGAAAGAGCAATAAATTTAGTATCTGTGGATTTTGGCTACGATGACAAAAATATAGTGTTGCATAATGTTACCTTAACTATCGAAAAGGGGAAAATGACTGCATTAGTCGGAGCCTCTGGTGCTGGTAAAACAACTCTGGCTGATTTAATTCCTCGATTTTATAATGCTACAGAGGGAAATATTTATATCGATGAACTTGATATTGGGCTGTTTGAAATTAACTCTCTACGTCGTAAAATAGCTGTTGTCAGTCAAGATACTTTTATTTTCAATACTGATGTTTGGCAAAATATTGCTTACGGTACTCCCCAAGCAACTAATGAGCAAATTCAAGAAGCTGCTAAACTAGCGAACGCGCTGGAATTTATTTTAGAAATGCCCGAAGGTTTTAATACTCAATTGGGAGATCGGGGTGTTAGGTTATCTGGAGGACAAAGACAGCGAATTGCTATCGCCCGGGCGCTATTAAGGAACCCAGAAATTTTGATTTTGGATGAAGCAACTAGTGCCTTAGATTCTGTATCCGAGCGTTTAATCCAAGATTCATTAGAAAAGCTATCTGTTGGTAGAACAGTAATTGCGATCGCTCACCGTCTTTCTACTATTGCTAAAGCCGATAAAGTCGTAGTGTTAGAAGCAGGAAGAATAGTAGAACAGGGTAAATATCAAGAATTACTCGGACGGAAAGGTAAGCTTTGGGAATATCACCAGATGCAATACTATAATTCGTAATTCGTAATTCGTAATACTTCGGCTACGCTCAGTACAAGTTCGTAATTCGTAATTCGTAAATTAGGACTTACGCAAAAAACCTCTCAAACTCTTATTCCTCCGTGTCCTCTGCGTCCTCTGTGGTTCGATTTTCCGTTACCTGTGCGTAAGTCCTGCTAAATTACGAATTCCTTACTTAATTATTTATATAACGAGGAAAAATCAATGGTAAATATAGGCTACCACACTGCTAAAAGTCAGGGTAAATTTAATCGCTCCCTATATAAAGCAGCTCTTTCTGTGATTGTCAGCATCCCCATCAAACAAACTCGGCAAGTTCCGATAAGTGTCTATGCTTTATCATGTGAACGCGATTTACCAGAACAAGTAGCAAGTATTCGCTCATTCATTCGTCATGTAGGCATTCCAGATACATTCACTGTAGTTTCTGATGGCAGTTACACTGAGTCTAGTTGTAATTTACTCCGCCGCATCCATCCCTGTGTTAAGGTAATACTTTTACAAAACTTCTTAAGAACCGATTTACCTCAATGTGTTCTTGATTATGCCCAACTGCATCCAATGGGCAGAAAATTGTCGGCATTAATGTCAATTCCTGTTAATGGAACTACGATTTACACTGATTCAGATATTTTATTTTTCCCTGGCGGTATTGACTTAATTGATTTGAGTAAATCGGATGAAAAATCTTCTCTTTATCTACCTGATTGTTCTATGTCATTAGATGAGCGAATTATTTATGATGATTCTGAAAAATCAAATCCCGTAAATGGTGGATTTATATTATTTAGGCATGAATTTGACTGGAGTTTTGCTATCGAACGTTTAGCAAATCTTCAAAAAGCTCCTACTTATTTTACTGAACAAACAATTGTCCATTTGACAATGCACTACAATCATGGTGAGCCTTTATGCCCAAAAAAATATGTTCTTAATGTAGAAGACCAGTTCATTTATCCAGATAAATCTGCAAGTAAAAAAATTGCCCTCAGACATTATGTGAGTGATGTGAGACACAAATTCTGGTTTAACGCTGGCATATAAGTTGATGAATTTAAGCCTCTATTTAGATGAGGAATGCAATTAGTAATAACGTACAAAAATGGTGATTAATGCTTAACTCAATCAATGATGCCAAGCGAAATAATGAACAATTTTACAGGGATATTTTTGAAAAAGACCTGATTTATCAATGCTCCAATTTTGATGTAGGTGAGGGCGGAGGTGTTGAAACTTATTTAGCTTCTCTGTTTGAACATCGACCACCTGAAGTTAGCGATCGCGTGATAAAATCACTTAAGAATGTTGACCAAAGCCAGTTTAAGTTGCTGCACCTCCACAGCCCAGATTTACTTTTGCAGCTTACAGGCGAGTGTCCCACGGTTTTCAGCATTCATAATCACTCATTGTACTGTCCTAGCGGTACAAAGTATTTAGCAGGGCAGCGAACAATCTGCGATCGCAACTTCTCTTACTTAGGTTGTACCTGGGGTAAATTAGCAGATAAATGTGGTAGCCGTAGACCTTTAAAAACTCTTAAAGAACTTCAAATTACTCATCAATTATTAGATGTCTTAAAAAAGGTAAAAATTACTTTTGTTGCTAATAGCGAATACGTGCGTCAAGAGTTGATTAAAAACGGTGTAACCCCTGAGCAAATTGTAACGCTCCACTGTGGCATCTCTATACCACAAATAACAACCGCACCCCTGAGTGTAGATATCCACCAAAATCATAGAATTTTATTTGTTGGACGGATTGTTTCTGATAAAGGTCTGGAATGGTTACTCAAAACCTTAATACATACAAATCCGCAAATTAAACTTGATATCGCAGGTGAAGGCTGGGAACGACCACGGTTAGAAAGGTTAGCAAATACACTCGGATTAAGTAACCGGATTACTTGGCATGGTTGGTGCGATCGCAACACATTAAATAACCTTTACGAACAGTGTTTTGCAGTCATTTTTCCTAGCGTTTGGCCTGAACCTGCCGGTCTTGTAACTCTAGAAGCATACTCTCGTTATCGACCTGTAATTGGTAGTGCAGTAGGAGGAATTCCAGAACATTTGCAAGATGGAGAAACGGGTATTCTTGTTCCAGCTAATGATATCAAAAATCTGGCGGATGCTATTCATAATTTGTATGGAGATTATGAAAAAAGCCGAGAGATGGGCGAACAAGGTCATGCTTTATTAATGAAAGATTTCACAATGAATGCTCATGTAAATAATCTCAGAACAATTTATGCAAAAACAATAGCTGAATTTCATTCTACGAAAAAAGTATATAGTATTTCTCAAGGGAAATAAGCTTAATTTGATAAAATTTTACCTATGAAATATAAAGGAAAAAACTATGTCATTGTCTGAAGAATGTCAACAGCCTTTAGTTAGTGTCATTATCCCCACCTATAATAGACCAGAGTATCTCAAGCAAGCGATCGCTAGTGCTATAAAACAAACTTATCAAAATATTGAAATTATTGTTTCTGATAATTGTAGTCTAGAAAATCCTCAAGCACTTGTCGCATCTTTTGGGGATTCACGCATCAGATTTTGGCGACATCAGCAAAATGTGGGGATGATTGCTAATCAGCAACATGGCTTCAAGATGGCGCGAGGTAAATATGTCGCTAGCCTCCATGATGATGATATCTGGAATGAAGATTTTTTAGCAAAGCTAGTACCACATCTAGAAGCAAATTCTGAGTTAATTCTCGCTTTTTGCGATCAATATATCATAGATGCTAACAGCATAATTAATCATGCTGGAACTGAAGAAAATACACGAGGTTATAAGCGAGACAAACTAGCAAAAGGAATTCATCAACCTTTTTATAAAATTGGCTTGGTAGATAAAAGCATACCTACTGCTGCATCTTGTGTGATTCGTAATATTATCGATTGGGATAGTATGCCCTCAGAAGCTGGCGGAATGTGGGATTTATATTTAACTTATCTCTGTTGTATATCTGGTTATGGCGCTTACTACTATCCAGAAAGACTAACGCGATATCGTACCCATGAGCAAACTGATACTATGCTTAGTGGTAGTCGAGATGTACAGGCAAAAATCCGCAAAGCTAAAAGCGAAATGTTTTGTTATCAAGTGTTTATGGAAGATGTTCGTTTACAGCAATTTAAGGCTTACTTTCAACAAAAATGGTTAGAAGCTAATACTACTTTAGGAATTGGTTTGCTACGAAGTGAACAGATAGCAGCAGCACGTCCTTATTTTTGGCAAGTGTTGAATAAACAAAAATTTGATTTGCGAACGATAGCGGCACTTACTTTAAGTTTTACTCCGCGAATTTTGGCAAATAAGTTAATAGAAATTTCTAAATACTAGAGGAATAGTGTCTGAATTGTATATTTTTTTAACGAACCGCAAAGGACGCAAAGAAAAAGAAAGAAGCCTTATCTAAATCTAAAATTGTTTCTTTGTGGCTCTATTTGAGGTTTTATCATTAAGCAAGGTAGTGTATGAAACTTTGTATTGTTACTCATAAAATCAAAAAAGGTGATGGTCAGGGGCGGGTAAATTATGAGGTTGCTAATGAAGCAATTTGTCGTGGTCATCAATTGACATTATTGGCTAGTGAAGTTGCACCAGAACTAGAAGATAATAGTCAAGTTAATTGGATTAAAATTCCAGTCAAAGGCTATCCGACAGAATTTGTGCGGAATTTCATATTTGCCCAAAAAAGTGCAGATTGGTTACGTCAACATCGCTCTGAGATTGATTTAGTTAAAGTCAATGGAGCAATTAATCTGGCTGCGGCTGATGTAAATGCTGTACATTTTGTTCACAGTTCATGGTTGCGATCGCCTGTTCATATTTCCCGCAACCGCCGAGATTTGTATGGTTTCTATCAATGGCTGTTTACGGCTTTTAATGCCCGTTGGGAAAAGCAAGCTTTCCAAAAAGCGCAGGTTGTGGTGGCTGTATCGGAAAAGGTAGCGCAGGAATTAGTTAATATTGGTGTGCCGCGTTCTCGTATTCGCGTAATTGTCAATGGCGTTGACTTAGAAGAGTTTGCCCCTGGCCCAAGCAATCGTCAAAAATTAGGTTTACCAGAGAATGTTACCCTAGCATTGTTCGCCGGAGATATCCGCACACCCAGAAAGAACTTAGATACAGTGCTGCACGCTTTGGCGAAAGTTCCCGATTTACATTTGGCGGTGGTGGGACACACCCAAGGTAGCCCTTTCTTAGAATTAGCAGCATCTTTAGGGTTAAGCGATCGCGTGCATTTTGTGGGATTTCGCCGTGATATCCCCCAAATTATGCAAGCAGTAGATTTATTTGTTTTTCCTTCCCGATACGAAGCTTGCAGCCTCGTATTGTTAGAAGCACTTTCTTCAGGACTACCAGTAATTACTGCCACAGCCACCGGGGGCGGTGAGTTGGTGACACCAGAATGTGGCATCGTCTTACCCGACTCAGATGATATTGATGCTTTGGCTGTGGCGTTGATGTCTTTAGTGAGCGATATCCAGTTGATACAGCAAATGGGCAAAGCAGCTCGTTCTGTGGCAGAAAAACATAGCTGGACTACTATGGCACAAACTTATGTGGATCTATTCGAGGAGTTAAGCAAAAATGCGGAACACCGTTCTGATACCGACTTATCGCCGTCCACAAGACCTATCACGCTGCCTTTTGGCGCTACAGGAGCAAACTAAACCCGTTGCTCAGGTGATAGTTGTTGTCCGTGACACCGATGCAGAGACTTGGGAATTTCTCGCCCAATTCAAAGCGCACAACTTGCCATTGCATACCGTGAAAGTGACACAACCGGGGGTAGTCGCAGCCCTCAACGCCGGACTAGCAGCAGTGGAGGGTGATATTGTTTCCATTACTGATGATGATGCTGCACCTCACCCAGATTGGTTAGAGCGCATCGCCGCTTACTTTACCTGTGATAGTCGTCTCGGCGGCCTTGGCGGGCGTGATTGGATATACCACGGTAGTAAATTAGAAGACGAATCCCGCCCAGTAGTGGGACAGTTGCAGTGGTTTGGGCGAGTGATTGGCAACCATCACCTGGGAGTAGGAGAACCCCGCGAAGTCGATATTCTCAAAGGCGTAAACATGAGTTTTCGTAAAGAGGCGATCGGACAAATGCGCTTTGACGAGCAAATGCGTGGTACAGGAGCGCAGGTACATTTTGAAATGGCATTTACTCTGACATTAAAACGGGCTGGTTGGAAGATAATTTACGACCCTAATGTTGCTGTAGATCATTATCCAGCAAAACGTTTTGATGAAGATCAGCGAAATAACTTTAATGAAATTGCCTTTATTAATTTAGTCCATAATGAAACCTTAATTTTACTAGAGCATTTGCCATTTATCCGCCGGATTATATTTTTATTCTGGGCAGTATTCGTGGGTACATGCGATAGTTTTGGTTTAGTGCAATGGCTGAGATTTTTACCTAGTCAAGGGCAGTTAGCGGGCAAAAAATTACTTGCATCCTGGCGGGGACGTTGGCAAGGATATAAACAATTCGTAATTCGTAATAGAGCCTCCGGGACGCTCCGCGAACGTAATTCGTAATGAATTCAATTTATTCTTAACTCTAGTGGTCTGTCCCATTAATTCTGATAAATGAATAAAATTTAAATTTCTTTCCTTCTTTCTTCGCGCTCTTTGCGTCCTTTGCGGTTCGTTCTCTTATCCCTCAAATTTAATGAGACAGACCACTAGTGACCATTGGTAAATCTAAAATCTAAAATTGAATGAATTCTAGACAGATACTTTTCAATAGTTTTTTAGAAGAAAGCTATTCTCCTGAGGAGCGATCGCAACAGGGTTGGATGGCGATCGCAGGCTTTATATTACTGACTGTAGTTTGCTATTTTGCTGGTGCTACTGCTGCATTGCGCCTAATTTACCCGGTAACAGCTTTAATAGTAGCCGTGTTTTTATACTTGCGGCATCCCATTCTCTACATCAGCTTTACCTGGTGGATCTGGTTCCTCACACCTTTAGCTACCCGCTTGGTTGACTATCGGGTGGGCTGGGACGCTACCCGTCAGATGCTCATAGCACCTTATTTGGTAGTATTTGTCACCATAGCAACATTTTTACGACACTTTCCCCGCGCCTCACGTCAAGGGGGCTTACCGTTTGTTTTAGCTTTTATCGGAGTCTTCTATGGCTTTCTAATCGGTCTGATTTATAACCCACCAATCCCCGTAGCCCGTGGGCTGATGGATTGGCTCAGTCCGATCATTTTCGCTTTTCACTTATTTATCAACTGGCGAGATTATCCCAGCTATCGCCAGAACTTTCAGCGAACATTCCTTTGGTGTGTGTTGATTTTAGGAGCTTATGGTGTATATCAATTCGTCGTGGCTCCTGAGTGGGATAAGTACTGGCTTATCCAATCAAAACTATTCATGAGTTCTGGAAACCCTGTACCTTTCGGGATGCGCGTCTGGAGTACATTGCACTCAGTCGGTCCCTTTGGTTCGGTTATGCAAGCTGGGTTGTTGTTGTTATTTACCAGTTCAGGAAACTTAATTTTTCCTGCTTCAGTTGTTGGTTACTTGTCCTTCTTGCTGACACAAGCACGTACTAATTGGGGAGGCTGGTTATTAGGAATAATTATGATCGTGGGTTCAGTCAAAGCCAAAATTCAAATGCGCTTAATCACCATAATTGTAGTGATGGCAATTTGTGTTGTGCCATTGACAACCATCCAGCCAATTGCAGGGGTTGTAGCAGCCCGTTTACAAACTTTTTCTAATCTTGAAGAAGATAACAGTTTTAAAGATAGATCGGGAAGTTATGATAAAAACCTTGGTTTAGCCCTTTCTAACGGGTTAGGCAACGGGTTAGGAAATATTTGGAAAGTTAATGAAAAAACTGGACAAATTGAAGTCGTGGTAATTGATAGTGGCATTTTAGATATGTTTTTCACCCTTGGTTGGTTTGGAGCTATTTTTTATATGGGTGGATTAATTTTTTTAATTATTAGTGTCAGCAGTTATGGAGAAGGTCGTTTCGATAGTTTTATCAGTGCTGCCCGCGCTATTGGTATCAGTTCTTCTACACAGCTAATTATTGGTAGCGGCATGTTAAGTGTTGCAGGGATGATTCTTTGGGGATTTTTAGCTATGGCTATGGCAGGACATAAGTATTATCAACATCAAAAGAATTATGAATTATGAATTAATCCGAAAATATTTAACTGGATGCAAATTATTTATTGTGGTTAGTTAAACAACAAAATCTTACAACTTAAATAGGACTGATATTATGAAAGCAATTATTGTAATGCCACTAGCCGAGCAACGAGGTGGCGGTGAAATGATGCTTTGGGATTTGGTGCAACAAGGACGTAATGCTGGTGTTGAGTGGCTGGTGATATTTTTAGAAGACGGCCCAATGGTCGAACAAGTAAAATCCCTTGGTATTGATGCGCGAGTCGTGGAAAGTGGACGTTTACGCCAAATCCACCGTTTTATTGCTGCCGTTTTTCGGATAGCTGCGCTCGCCCGCCGCGAACGTGCAGATATAATTGTCAATTGGATGTGGATCACGCATATATCTGGAGGTTTGGCAGCGATGCTGGCAGGGTTACCTGCTGTATGGTATCAGCTAGAAGTACCTAGTGACAAAACTTGGTTAGTACGAATTGCTACTTTAATCCCAGCCCGGGCAATTATCACCCTCTCCCAAGATGGCAAGCAAGCACAGGCAGAGATTTGGCCTCACAGACCAACACCTTTAGTTTATCCTGGTGTCGCATTAGACCGATTTGAGCCTAATGCTTTGCCGTCTCCAGAAGAAGCACGGCGAAAGTTGGGCTTACCTTTACACGGGCCGTTAATTGGAATTGTTGGGCGATTGCAACGATGGAAGGGAATGCACGTACTGGTGCAAGCGATGCCTAAAATTTTACAGAAATATCCTGATGCTCATTGTGTGGTGGTTGGCGGTAAGCACGATTTAGAACCAGATTATCAGGATTTCTTAAAAGCAGAAATCGCCACATTGGGCTTGAAAGAGCAAGTAATTATGGCTGGGCTACAGCGTAATATCCCGGAGTGGGTGCAGGCGATGGATGTATTCGTTCATGCATCAGATAAAGAGCCGTTTGGGATTGTGATTATTGAGGCGATGGCGCTGGGTAAACCTGTGATTGCTGGTGATGCAGGCGGCCCGACGGAGATTATTACCGATGGCATGAATGGATTATTAACACCTTACGGCGATGCAGAGAAATTAGCGATCGCAATTCTCCGCTATCTTGACGAGCAAGAATTTGCCCAAAGTGCCGGAATAGCTGCAAGACTTCGCGCCCTCGATTTCTCAACCCAGAATTATGCTCAAAATTTTATTAGTGTACTTCGTTCTGCTAAGGCTTGATCCTGCGATTTCTCGGCTACGGTGTAAGTAAGTGGGCGCAAATAATCATCACTGGCTCGTAGTTGCGCTAAAGCGCAAGAGGGCGCAACTACGAGCCAAATACAGAGATTTTACTTTTCGTTACATAGTTTGGTTTTATCTTGCCTACCTACTTACACAAGTCATCTGTTTATCTATTTAAAACCTCAAAAAGTCCTGACGGACATCCCTCTCCTTACTAAGGAGAGGGACAGGTTTTACGTAGTAAAACCAGGGTGAGGTTTCTTTGGGCTATTCGATAAACTGTAAATTTCCTCAACAGAGACTTGTGTGTACACAGTAGCCTTTTTAAAAGGAGTTACTGCATTTATCCTTAATCTTTGAATACTTGAGCTACTAGCAAAGCTAATGCTGCTGGAAGGGCGATCGCACCCCACTGGAGAAGCGGATTTTTATCTAGCCAGTCGGAAACACTAGGTATAACTAAGTTACCAAAATCTCCGTTAACTCTTTCGTCTTCAGCAACAGGTTGGTAAAAATTATTTGACGCATCTTCAGATTTCGGCTCGGAAGTATGTTGTAAATTGAAGCCGACGAGCAGTAACACTGAATCTACTAATGATGGTGAGACGCGCTGTACCAAATCTAATATTTTAGCTACATCTCCAACCAAGAAGTCACGAGTTGGATGTTCGGCTGTATAGAGGATAGCATCAGCTACAAGTTTAGGCTCATAATAAGGTGGTATGCCGGTAGGCTTTACGCCTAATTTCGTCAAGCCATTATTCCAGAAGGGGGTATTAATCACTGCTGGCTTTACACTTGTGACACTGATAGGCCATTTTTCATGTTGCAACTCAACGCGCATCGCTTCGATAAAGCCCTCAACCCCGTGCTTGGCTGCCGAGTAAGCACTTTGGTAGGGTAGCGATCGCCTACCTTCCATTGAAGATACATGGATCAATGCTCCCCTTCCCTCACGCTTCAGATGGGGTAAGGCCGCCATTGCACCATACACCTGTCCCATCAGATCGACATCAATAACATGCTTAAACTCTTCTGGTGTTGTATTGTCGAAAGTGGCAAAGATGCCGATAGCGGGGACATGTACCCATGTATCAAGTCGCCCGTAAACTTCTACAGTTTTATCTGCGATCGCCTTAACTTGCTCAAATACTTCTACATCAGCTACGCAATAAGTTGCCTCGCCGCCAAAGCCGCGAATCTCTTCCACTAAAGACTTTAGCTTTGACTCACCACGAGCCGAAACTACCACTTTTGCCCCGCCTCTAGCAAACTCAATAGCTGTAATCCGTCCGATACCACTGGAAGCTCCAACAACCGAAACAACCTGCTGATTAATTGGCTTTAATTGCATAAATGTTACTCCTTAAAAAAATAGGGATTCGGGATTAAGTAGGTAGGCGTAATTAAATATCTATATCAAACCTCACCCTGCCTCCGGCCGACCCCGACAATAATAAGGAGAGGGATTGAGGGTGAGGTTTTATATTTAATTTGACCCACTTACTTAATACAATTGTTTCCTAATCCCTTGTCACAGATGACAAGCAAGAAACTGGTTTAACGCATCGGTCAATAACTACTGGAAACAAATCTGCTAAGACACCTCCAAATCTACCAAGTGGGGTGTATAGTGCTGAGACAATATAAGCTTCTTCCATACATACTTATTATTACTTTAGGGAATTTTAAATCAATTATTTCTAGCTTCTGTAATGAACTGTTTTTGCTTGAATAATTCATTTAGCAATAGCAAGCGTAATTTTAGTTAAACTAAAAACAAAATTAATTCCATTAATATTACTTTACAATAAAGTTTTTAGCAATAAATCCTTCTTTAGAAGTAAACAAAATTTTCTCTAAAAAAATTTCTTCTTAACCCACTGTTACTACATTAGGGACTGACAAATAAAAAAATGTTCCAAAACTGACGCAAAAACTCTCTCTATTTCTTCTCTCTGCGTTCTCTGTGGCTTTGTGGTTCGTTTATTGTAGGACTTACGCAAAATCAGGATAAAACGAACCGCAAAGGACACAAAGGAATAAAAGTTTTAGAGGGTTCTTGCGTAAGTCCTGTATTGGAATAATTTATTTCTTGGAAGTCCCTTAGACCTCTTGCATAAATCAAAAATAAAGAACCCCACCCCGCATTTGAGTAAACTTACGCTCCCCTCCCCAAAATATCGGGGAGGGGTTGGGGGTAGAGTATTATACCGTTTCTTTGTGAAGCTGCGCCAAATTTCCTTTACTTCTTATTTCTTTCTTTGTGCCTTTTGCGTCCTTTGCGGTTCGTTCCTCATATAGTTCGGCGCACCTTCATGCAGAACTGGTATTAGGGACTTTTGCAACAGGTCTGGCTCAGATCCCCGACTTATTGAAGAAGTCGGGGATCTTTTTGTTCATATTATTTATAGCTACTATCAGTTTTTACCTATATTTGGGTAGTCATTTCTTCTAGTTCTTTGAGGTGCTGTGCGTTCACAAGCCATGTTTCTTCATAATTAGATTTATCTGCACTATATTGACTTTGTTGTTCTTTTAGTATTGCAATTTCATGATTAATTATTGCTAATGCTTTCCCTTGGGTAATTACTTTTTTTAGCAACTCAAACCGTGATATTTCATTAATTTGATGTAAGAGTTGTGAGATACAACGACTAATGATAACTTCATTGCCAAAAGCAAGAATGCTATTAGAATCATCATCTTGAGATAATAATTGTTCGCTTACATCAAACAAAGCTTCTACAACTGAAGGGATATAATTCACAGGAATTTCTTTAGTGGAGTTTTCTAGCTGTTCTAAAAACACCCTAGCTTGCGTTGTGCCGTTTGGAAGTTTTTGTTTAGCAAGTTCTATCAGATAACTTCTAAATTTCTCTGTATTTTCAACCAAACCAAGGATAATTTTTATCTGAATATTAGATAATTCACCTACTGACAATGACAGACGAAAGTAAATAGGAAATATTTCTAAACTACACACACGTAGCTGTTCGTGCCATTCCAATTGCTTTTCATCTAGATAAGTATTACCCAAAATGAATTTTAACTTAGGAAAAAGGTGCATCAACAGGTTTTTAACGGCCTGCTTGTCCTCATCTCGCAGTTGAGCAATCCAGGTATTCAGAAGATTTTTGAGTTCGTCTATTGAAAGGTTTACCTTTCCTACAAAAATATGAGGATTCTGATGAATTATACTATATATCTTTGGGCAAAAGACTCGCAAAGACTCAATAGCAATGAAATCAACAGGGTTTACTTCATTTTTTACTGCTGGATACGTTACTGTTAAAGTGTTAACCAAACGAACAATATCGCCGATGTTAGTAATAAAGTGATCTATTCCTTGAAAATAAATATCACCCCAGCGAGTTTGGTTGATTTTTGGTTTTGGAGTTTCCGCAAATATCCGATCGAGCTTTGCAAAAAGTAGCCTGCGAAGTGAGGTTTTATCAGGAATAGGTAACTCAAAACTAACTTGAATAATTTTTTCTAAGTATGCTTCTCCAGATATTTCTTTAGTATCTGCAATTTTTTTTATGACAATTTCTTTATCAAAACCTAGTAGATAGACAAGATTAGTAAAATTTCGCATTGCTTTGAAAATACGAAATAACTGTTTGATATCTTCAGCAGCTAACCGATCAATATCGTCAATTGTTATAACTATTCGCCGTTGCTGCTGTACTAGCGTGTCTTCTACTTCTTCTTTTAATTCGGCAGCTTCTTTGTCCTTATCGTCCAATAATGCTGCTAATGCCTTACCAGTTTGAGCATAAGGTAGAGGAATGTCTGAAATAATGGCGGCAAAATCAGCTACTCTCTCCCTCAAACCTTTTGGGACAGATGACTCTTGGCTTAAAACGTTTTTTAATTGGTCAAAAAAACGCCTTGTGATATTTTCGTGTCCAGACAATAACCAGGGATTAAAAGGAACGATGATTGGTTTCTCCTCGTCTGGCTTTTGCTGAAGATAGTGAACTACAAAGTTTAATAATGTAGATTTGCCAGAGTTCCAACAACCGTAAACTGCAATAACGAAACCTTCAGGATAGGTCATTTTGCAAATACTGTCCGCTAGATAGTTGGCAAAGTTCGCATGTCCTAGTAAGTCTTTTTCGGGATCAACTAAGGAGCTATCTGCTGATATATCGTTAATTTCTGTCTGTGCCATAAGTTTTTTACTCATGTTGCGATCGCCTCCGGCGGGGCATAGCCCATCGTTGCACATTCCGTAGGATGAGCAATGATACCTCACGATAGAAATTTCCAGTGAATAATTTTCTCAAGGCTTATGCAATTGGTTACATATTAGTTATTTAGCATCGCCCTGATTAGCAGGTTAAATAGACAAACAGCGTCGGAGAGGAAATTCTATCTCCATGTCATCTAGTAAAATTACTCAAAGAACTCTAACTTAAACGCCAATCCTAACTATTGGTTATATAAATTTAGCATTATTTATGTCTGTGTGTACTAGTGCCAGCTAAATTTTAAGACTCCTCTGCAAAAGTATTAATTCTTAAGAGTGAATTTGGCAAATATAGATTATTTTTTTGTCACAAAATATTATTTAACTGCTAAAAATATATATATAAGGAAGCTTTTAGCAAAATATCTATACATAAAATTAAATTTATGTCAATAAATTGGCTTTTTTGATTAGAAGCTCAACCCCAGCTATATGATGCCTGTTTTTTCTGCAAAACCAGCCTATAGCCAATACTTACTATGAACTAGGGTAGGGCGCGTTTTTAAAGTCTTAGATTCCCCCAACCCCCCGATAAATTGGGGGACTTTAAAAGACTCCGATGAAGCCTTTTTAAGCAGAGCCAGTCCTATCTTGCGGTTTCCCCAGCAAGTGGGGTGGATTTAGGGGCATCTAAAAATTTAGCAGGCTAAACGAACGAGTAGTTTGAAAACACACTCTAGTCTTTTGCCCAAGCAAGAGATTGCAATGCGTTAAAGCTTATTGATGAAACATTATATAAGTTTTACTAATTATAGCTAATAGTAGCTATAACAATTTAACTCTTCAAATATTGATTAGATAACATGGTTCAGCCCCAAGAAGATGAAATTTCAGTAGAGGCTAGGTCTCTTTTATCTGTCCCCATTCATGAAGTCTCAGAGCATAGGGCATTAACGGAAAAGGTGCTTTTTCCAACTCCGAAACTGTTTTTGAAAATTTCTAAGCTAGAAATTCGCAAAAGCCTTAAAGCGCTAACTTATGAGAGTGTCTTTGCTACGCTTTTTTATAGTGTCATCGGCGGGGCGTTGCTCAGTAATTTCTTGCTAGAGTTAGGGGCTGGTCCAGTACAAATTGGTCTACTGGCCGCTATCCCTCAGATTGTGAATCTGCTACAACCTCTGGGAGCGTATTTGGTGAACCGAACTACCAGCTTTCGCTGGTATTTCCTGTCTATTTTCATTCCATCCCGGTTGGTGTGGTTGATTCTTTTGCCAGCGATTGTCTTGGTTAGTTCATCTGATATCGCTGGATACCAAGTAGTGCAGTTGACATTGGCAATTCTCTTACTAAGTAATATCATTGAAGCTTTCGGTCGTGCGCCTTGGCTTGGGTGGTCTGCTGTATTAGTACCTGAGCGTTTGCGGGGGCGATATTTCGGTTTTCGCAATAGCATTCTCGGCTTGACTAACCTTATTGCTGTGCCGTTGCTAGGTTTAGCAGTATCGGTTTGGCCTGGTGGAACAGTTCAAGGCTATGGTGCAGTGTTGGTTTTAGGAATTTTGCTGGGATTAATCAGTCAAATGTGTCAATTCTGGATGACCGATGTAAATCCACAACTTTTAAAAGCCCCAGGTTCAGACACATCTCAAACGCAGTCTCAGGGTATAGATTTTAGCTTTCTCAAAGATGCTAATTTTTGCAAGTTTGTACTTTACCTGAGCATCTGGTGCTTTGCTGTTAACATTAGCGCTCCCTTTTTTAACCTCTATATGCTGGATAACCTGGATATAGATATTAGTGTGGTAACGATTTATCACGGTTTAGGAACTGGTGCGAACATGTTGATACTGCTTTTGTGGGGGAAACTGGCCGACCGAATTGGGAATCGTCCGCTACTGCTATTAGTGGGAGTTTTGGTGGCGGTGACACCTCTGCTGTGGCTAGGAGTTGGAAGCGATCAAATTTCTTTTTGGATCTGGTTACCCTTGTTGCATATACTAGCTGGCGGGACGTGGGCGGCAATTGATTTGTGTACCAACAATATGATGATGGGAATATCACCCGTGCGTTATCAATCTGCTTACTTTGCGATCGCAGGTGCGATCGCTGGTATAACTGGAGCAATGGGTATCAGTGTTGGCAGCTTTCTAGCAACTCTGCCTGGTGCTGCGGGTTTGCTGGGGCTGTTTGTTCTCTCAGGCTTATTACGAATGGCTGCACTTGTGTCTTTGGCTTTTG
Organism: Nostoc sp.; assembly: GCF_036917635.1. Taxonomy (GTDB): domain Bacteria; phylum Cyanobacteriota; class Cyanobacteriia; order Cyanobacteriales; family Nostocaceae; genus Nostoc. The sequence goes on along the minus strand of NZ_JBALCW010000100.1, from coordinate 3,154 downwards.
TTGAAGAGCCGCGCTCAGTACCAATGAGTCAGCTAATGCGAGTTTTGTTTCCCATCAAGCAGTCATCTAATTTGATTGAAGTTGAGGAATAAGTTTTTAACTATTAAGTAAGTGGGTCAAATTAAATATAAAACCTCACCCTCAATCCGGCTTCCCCCGACAATAGTAAGGAGAGGGATTGAGGCTGATATCAACTTCGCATAATTAGTTATGATTCCCCACACTCATTGTACCCCACCCCTTAATCCCCTCCCGAAAAGCGGGGAGGGGAGATAAAGCGCAGCTTTGGCTCTTTGGGGAACTCCTGGTTTAATAAGCAATCAAGCGAACATGATATGAGGTTTGATCTTATATTTAATTATGCCTACCTACTTAATAGGGGCAGGGGTTACCTTTCCCTTGCCTCAATAGTGGTGCTGTTTAAGGAAGCCATTGTAATCCCTTATCCTGTAATTTACGCTCGATATACTGCATTTCTTGGATATTTTCTCCAGTAACGATCGCATAAATATCTGTGTTGATTTTTCCGTATTTAATTTTCTCTAAAGCCGACAGAATGATTAAATCTTTGCGTTCTAGTTCTGGTTTTAAGGCGACTAAAATTGAATCCAGCGTACCTTCCATGCGATAATCACTGGAATATTTAGCTACTTCCTTTCCCAATCCCACTAGGGTATTACGTTGCAAGCACAACGGAGTCGAGCCATTGACTCGGAAATTGGCATCTATGGCATAAAATTGTCCGTCTTGGTCTTCCAGCACATCAAAGCCAATCACGCCGAAATAACCCTGTTTGTGAGCATATTGACCAAGGTTGCCAATCATTTCAAAGAACTTGCTCATGTCAGTGTTGCGGTAGTCAATCAGTCCGCCTAAATAGTTGCCTTCTGGAGTGACGAGTTGGGTGGTAGTGCCGATGAGGGTTATTTCTCCTAGTTTGTTGACATAGAACTGTACGCAGTAATTCTGTACTTCATTTTTGACGAACTCCGAGACAATAATCGTATCGAGCAACTTAATATCAAGATATTTCCTAATTTCTTGAAGGCAGTAGTTCAAATCGCTGGGACTTTTGATGATATAAGTGCCTTCTCCTGAGAGTCCGTGGGAGGTTTTAATTAAATATGGAAATTGTGGTAATTGAATGTCTTCAATATTTACTTGGTGCAGATTGTAGCTCTTGTATTTCGGACATTGCACCCCCAATTCGGCTAGGGTTACTTTGCTGAGTAAGCGGTAATGTGTGTCTGGATCAACAGCGTGTTTTTCTCTTTTGAGGTGATCAAAGGGAAATAGAGTGATGAGTTTGTCAAAGCGTTCGCTGTGGCTGAGGTCATCTAGATAACTTGAGCAATCCATCATCGACTGATTGGAGTGGCTGCCGAAATGCTCTTGCCAGTAGTCAATTAGCGACTTTGGCGGTGGTATAATCACAATTCCTGGAATGCGATCGCCTAATACAGCCAGATTTTTCCAAGGTTCCTTCTGACAAATCTTGTCGAAGGAGGTTTTGGTGGCTTCACTACTACCATCTTGAATAAAATATTTTTTCCTATTGGGATAAGCAGCCCAACTCGCAGTTGCAGGGTAATTTAAAATAAACCCATAAGAGGCATCTGTAATATCTTGAGCAAACAGATCACAAAGAGTACTACCTTGAAAATAATGAAAGTCGTATTTTGACATCTACTCCTCCGCTAAACCGCATCCTTTTGTGGATGCGGTTGTTTATATTAAATAAGTTTCTGGATTTCCAAATAATATGATGTCCGGGCAATTAAGCATAATACCCCCAACCCCACCCCGCCAAAGCTACGGTTTAGCTCCCCTAAGAGCCTGCTCTTAGGGGTTGGGGGTGGGGTTCTTTATTTTTGATTTATGCAAGAGGTCTATTAATTACGCATTACCTTAGCGTAGCCCATTACGAATTGGTATGAGTTATTTCTTGGTAAAGACAGCCACCTTGTCTTGTCCTTCGGTCATATAAGCGCAAGCCATGTGTGATGAGTTATACGCCCAGCCAATGCGTCCTTGACGGTCTATGAGGATGCACCCAGCTTCACCTTTAACCTTAGAAACCAAAGCGTCAATTGCCATCTGTGCTGCTTCCTCTGGGTGTCTGTCTCCACTCAAAAAATCGATCGCAGTTTTAGCCAAAACTACGGGAATAATCGACTCGCCATCACCTGTTGTTGAGCAACCGCCGATTTTATTATCAGCGTACAAGCCACAGCCAACAAGCGCGGTGTCACCGACGCGGCCTTGTTGCTGCTTCGTAGTACCACCAGTTGAAGTGCCAGCAGCTAGGATGCCGCTAGCATCCAAAGCCACACAACCTACAGTATTGGGACGATCTACAACTTCTTGATCCTCCTTCCATTCCTGCCACTGTTCATCAGCTATCAAGTCATCTTTTTTACACATTTCGGCTCCGCAGTCGGCGGCAAAGCGTTCTGCACCCCGCGCTACTAGCAACCTGGGTTTTTCATCCATAATCTTCCGTGCAACCGAGATTGGATGGCGTATACCCTGAACTGCTGCAACTGCTCCCCAACTTAATGAGCCTTCCATGATAGCCGCGTCTAACTCCACCTCTCCGTCGCTGTTGAGAGTTGCGCCCAGACTGGCGTTAAATGTCTGGTCAGCTTCCAAAACACGGATAGCTGCTTCAACAGCTTCTGCGGCACTACCTCCACTGATTAGCACAGCCCAACCAGCTTGTGCTGCTGCTGTACAGCCTGCCTTGTTGGCTGCAACTTTGTCGTCTGTGATGGTTTTTGCTCCACCGTGAACAATGATTGTCGGTGTCATATAATTTCTTCTTGTTACTATGAATTTTGTGGGACTGCGATTGCTTTAACTCTTTCGTCAATTAATTGCAGCGATCGCATTTTTAAAGTCTCTTTTTAGCTATCTCTCCTATATTTTGCCTTCTGAAATTTTAATTAACTCTATCAAACGAAATAAGCAAATTAGTTTATTTTTTTCCTAAAACAATGCTAATTATAAATTATTGATTACATATAGAACTTATAAAGCAATAAGCATGAATATTTAGATCAGGACTTACGCAACTGGCACAGGGCGATCGCAAAACAATAGTACAAATGTATTAAGGCAAAGGAGATATCTTTCATTTTTCATTAGCTCCTAT
>NZ_JBALCW010000099.1:0-114855 GCF_036917635.1 Nostoc sp. | reverse complement strand
TATTTGTTGAAATCTTTGAGTGCTATTGTTAAATCTATAAATTTGGTTGCTGGGATTGATTCCCCAAACTGTACCATCGGCACCAACTGAAATCTGTGTCAGAACTCCTTGTATTTGTTGAAATCTTTGAGTGCTATTGTTAAATCTATAAATTTGGTTGCTGGGATTGATTCCCCAAACTGTACCATCGGCACCAACTGAAATCTCTGTCAGAACTCCTTGTATTTGCTGAAAACTTTGAGTGTCGTTGTTAAATCTATAAATTTGGTTGCTGGGATTAATTCCCCAAACTGTACCATCGGCACCAACTGAAATCTTTTTCAGAACTCCTTGTATTTGCTGAAAACTTTGAGTGTCGTTGTTAAATCCCACATTCCGCACTTCAAAATGTATTATCTATCTTTTCAATAAAAATTCCTAATAATGTTCAAATTATTAAGTATTAATATTGAATACCATTGGCGATTTATGTTGTTGATTTAACCATTTTTTTCCACCTATGGGAAATCTACGCATATTACACGATGAAGTGCGGAAAGTCGGTTAAATCTATAAATTTGGTTGCTGGGATTAATTCCCCAAACTGTACCATCGGCACCAACTGAAATCTGTGTCAAAACTCCTTGTATTTGTTGAAATCTTTGAGTGCTATTGTTAAATCTATAAATTTGGTTGCTGGAATTGATTCCCCAAACTGCACCACCGACACCAACTGAAGTCTTTTTCAGAACTCATTGTATTTGCTGAAAACTTTGAGTGACGTTGTTAAATACAAAAATTTGATTAGCGGAATTGATTCCCCAAGCAGTACTATCGGCACCAACTGAAATCTGTGTCAGAACTCCTTGTATTTGAGTAAATGCGACATTTTGACTTGTTACAAGTTGTTCTGATATATCCGTCGAGCTTTGTGCAATCAAAAGTGGTCGAAAATTTTGAGTTTGGATTGGCTCTTTGGCTCGTGTTGGAAGTGTAAACACACCTGATACTAAAGCAGTAAGAGCAAATGCAATAAAGATACGAAATTTGCTTAAGCGCATAATACTTCCTCAGATTACAAAACTAAAATACAACAGCCGTTTATGACATTTCGGAAAAACTAAAAAGTTTTTTCAAGATAACCCAAGAGGCAGAAGAGGACTAAACCGCCTTGTAACCGATTGTAGATAATCTGAGTTCGATGTAAGAAAATAAGCTATAACCTCACTCCGATTAGATGGAATGTCTGATGTATATAAAAATTTTTTCATTTATTTAGTTTTGTTAGCATACTGAATAAGTTTCAATCTTCGTCATGAGTTATTAACTATCCTTCCACTTTTCCATAAGCCTTCTTCACCCAGTACCCTCTAGCTGGCTTTTCTATCCCATAAGCCTTACACCACTTCTCTACAGCCTTATCAGACACGCCTAAATCTCTACCAATTTGTGCAGTTGGTTTTTCCCACACCAATTTTTCCAGTTCTTCTTTTGATGGCCTTTCTACTTTTCTGGTGTGAATTCTAGAGTCTGGATTAACCTTTCTAGTTGTTAAATCAACGCCAAACTCCTTGTAGGTACGCTTAGATGCTGCTTCTGTTAAATCTGTAAAATCTTCCCACCAGTAAAAGGGTGTAGCTGAATTAGGTATCTGGGTAGTTATGTAGCAGCCCTTAAAGTTAATTGATGGATAAACAACTTTATCTATATCAGGCAGATAAACAGCATAAAAGTCAAAGTCATTTACTTTGTACTTCTTCTGATGAGTACCATTTTTATCTACCCAAATAGTTTTATTGACTACTCTATTATCTCCCGCGTATTTAGCTTGTATTTTGTAAAATTTATCGTCTTTGTAAGCAACAAAATCAAAAGGTAAATGCTCACAAATGAATGGCGTGAGAACTAAATACCCTTTAAATGTTAAATCAGCGATCGCTTTTGTAGCAGCAATATCGCCTTTGTTCTTGGTATGATGCAGCAATAGGGAACCCTCAAACCGAGAAATCATCATATCACCTCACGGTGCTTGAGGGTTCATATTTACTTAAAACGAGCGCGGCAGGGTTCGAACCTGCGACCGATTGCTTAGAAGGCAATTGCTCTATCCACTGAGCTACGCGCCCAACACAACGCAACATAAAATTATGGCTCCTGAAGGAGTCATCTAAACTATTATATCGTTTCCCCGTACCAAGAAGCAATCGAAAATTGCAGATTTCACACTAGCAAGGCTAAGATGCTAGTCGCTAGCTAGTCAATTTACACTAAAAACGAAACAGATGGAGTATTGGTTTAGATATATTGAGTTGTCAAGGGGTTATTTGCCTGTTAACGCCAACGCTCTCTGGATGGCTACCTTCGGGAAAGAACTGGCGATCGCTAAGTTCATTTCCACAGTATGCTAGGTAATTTTAGCCTTGGCGATACTGCCAAATGCCATTATATATTCCATATTAAGAGTGCCCCTGTGAGGAGTTATTTGCTAGTGCCATGTTTATTCTCAAACGGCAGGATGTTGAAATATCAAGCATTCAGCACCCAAAAAAGGATCAGCAGGTGCCGATCCTCAGTTATCAAGGGCAGACTTTTCGCTTAATTAGCGTATTCAAAGCTAGTCAAGAAGAAGAAGCTAGAGCCTTATGGAGAGAATTAACGGATAACCGAGGTAAAGCCTGTGTTTTACTGGAAGAACCCGAACGCTTTAGTGTTTGGGGTAAAATCCGTTTAGAGCAACTGGATAGTGACACAGGTGGTCATGGCAAAACGGCGATTTTAATCCAAGCCAGTATTTTGCTGTTGCAGGGTGTTTCTATCGATATTGAAGAGTTTTTAGGTGCTAGACAAGCTGCATTATTTGAAAAAGATATTGCCGAAGTGTTCAAGCAGAAACAATTTCCCCAAGCATCAACCCTTGAAGCAGTTAAATATTTGGTATCTACTAATCCGTTACCGACAGCCAAAATACCTGATTGGCAAGAAAATCATGTAGTTATTCTGTTACAAGAACTACATCGATTAGGAAAAGGCTATTTTGGCAACGCTAATTTTAGCAAACAAGTGATTTATAAGCTAGAAGATATGCCAGAAGCCGAGCGATCGCTGTTTATCACTTGGCTAAATCAATCGCCACTGGGTAAACTATGGCAGTAAAAAAATTGCTGCCACTGGTACTTGCTTTTGGTGTCCGATTGTGCATTATTTAGCAGACACAGTGCTAGATATACAGTCCTTTAACTCAAAATACTGCCAGAGAGCATCTACATAGTCAAGTCTTATGAATAACTCTTACGAGAATTCGTTTCTTTCTAAATCCATTTTCAACACTCAGAACATTGTCTTAGCTAATATTGGCTGGGCCGTACTCGCACTGCTATACTTTTTGTTGTTTAGTGCCAAAGTTCCCGGAGCAGATGGCATAGAAAGCCGGGCCGAGTGGTATGTGATTGGCACAAATATTTTTGAAGCTTTCGCTTATTTGGCTGCCGGTATCTTATGCTTGAGGAACTGGCTGAGTCCGCAAATCGTCAGTGGCCGAAATGTTTGGCTCTTGATTGGCTTAGGTATGCTTTCCTATTTCGTCGGGGGGATAATTTTCGGCTATACCGAAATAGTTTTAAAAGATGAACCGGATGTGTCTGTAGGGGATATATTTTTTGTACTGACTTATCTATTACTTGGCGCAGGCATGACTTTAGCTGTGGCTTCCAGGCGAATCAATCTGGAAAAATGGCAGTGGCTAATTGTGTTAGCAATTGCAGTGTTCGGTAGTGTGTTGGCATGGTGGATTTCTATGCAACAGGAAAAACCCACAGCACTGCTAGTCGCTATTTTAAATTGGTTTTACGTAGTTAGCGATGTGGTTCTGTTAATTATTGCTACCACTCTGCTGTTAGCCTTTTGGGGGGGAAGAGTTTCCCAGTCTTGGCGAATGATTGCAGCCGCGGCCTTTTCGCTTTACATTGCAGATATGTGGTTTAAATATGCCCAAGGCCCCAATTATCAAAGTGGAGAGATATTAGAAGTGTTTTGGGTGTTTAGTGGAGTGTTATTTGGTATGGGCGCTGCCTTAGAATATGACGCATCACTAAGACGAACGCGCCGTACCAGTGGACGAAAACGAGCTTAGTAAAGATTTTTGGTATCTACCGTGAGAAAATTAACAGACTCTGACAAGCAAGAAATTCTTAAGTTATATCGAGAAACTGCCGAAACAACCTCAACTTTGGCAGACCGCTATGGTGTGAGTAATTCGACAATTAGTCGTCTGCTCAAAAGCACTTTACCAGAAGATGAGTATGAATACTTAGTCTCCTTAAAACGGGCTGCGAGAACTCCTGAGGGTAGGGCGCAGGTAAGCTATGAGCAGTTACCTCTGCTGACTCAACTAGAGCCGGAGATAGAAGTTCCACCCATCGAGAGCCACCCTGTGGAAGTACCAAAGGTTGAGCCACTACCACGTCGGGTAATTCATGTAGAGCAGGAACTTTACTCAGAGGAAACGGCGGAGTCACTCGCTGCTAGTAGACGGGTGCGGCGACGCCCCTCGGCGACGGAAAAACCAAAGCTCCGAGTTACAGAGAAATTAGAAATTCCAGAGCCAAAGCTGCCGGAAATAGTCAGCATCCCCATCCCACCGCTAAAGAATGAACATCCAGCCGCGGCTGTCATCGCGCAGATGCTGGGCGAAGATTTGCTAGACGAATCAGAGGATTTGGACGATTTAGAAGATGATGATTTAGAAGATGATGACTTTGAGGAAGAAGACTTTGATGATGATGACTTGGATGACCAAAGGCCGTTAGTCACAAAACGCAGACCAGGTGAAGCATCAGTTCAAGTATTACCTCTGTCAATAGCCAATTTGCCGAAAACTTGCTATTTGGTAATTGACCGTTCTTCAGAATTAATTACCCGTCCCCTGAAGGACTTTGGTGACTTGGGGCAAATTCCCAGCCTGGAAACCCAGCAAAGAACTCTGCCGGTGTTTGATAACCATCGTGTCGCCAAGCGCTTTTCTACCAAGCGCGATCGCGTGATTAAAGTTCCTGATAGTAAAATGCTCCATAAGGCTCGGACTCATTTGCAAGCTAAGGGCATCACACGATTGCTAATTGATGGTCAGGTCTACTCGTTGTCTACGACGGTTTAGAGGTCATGGAGACACCTGCTGGCTATGGTGTGGTATTGGTGACAGCTGGCAACATCCAGGAGGCAGAAGCAATTGCAAATGCCCTTGGGGAGGCTAAACTTGCTGCTTGTGTGAGTTTGTTACCAATCCACTCAATTTACACCTGGCAAGGGGAACTGCATAAAGAGCAAGAATGGCAATTACTGATTAAAACTGATTTGGCGCAATTTCCGGCAATGGAGGCCAAAATTAAGGAACTGCACTCCTATGAAGTGCCAGAAATTATTGCTTTATCAATTGTTGCTGGTTCTCAAGCCTACTTGCAGTGGATTTCTCAGCAAGTTAACAGTAAAGAGTGAGGAGTAAGGATTTTCATAACTGCTCACTTGGCAATGAGGGTATTTCGTCGGCAAAATTCACGTACTATGACCATTATAGCAATCACCCTTTAGAAGACCAGTGCCAAAAACACCGAATTTGTCAATCCTATCTGAAAGAACTTCTGAACTTAAGTGGCGAAACGTTTGTCTTGTTTTTAAATAGTTTGTTGAAAGATTGCGGATGCTCGAATCCGAGACGATGAGAGATTTCACTAACTGATAACGAAGTCGTTGAAAGCGCTTCTTTGGCTTGTTCGATGAGTTTGTTGTGAATGTGCTGTTGGGCGTTTTGACCGGTGAGATGGCGCAACATATCGCTCAGATAATTCGGCGACATATTTAATTTATCGGCAATGTAGCCGACCGTCGGAAGACCTTCTTGCGTTCCGCTCTGGCGGTCGAAATAGTCGCCTAAGAGATCGTCGAATTTGATGAGTAAATCGTGATTCGTCTGTCCTCTGGTGATGAACTGACGGTTGTAAAAACGGTTGGAATAATTGAGCAGAAGTTCGATTTGCGAAACCATCACGTCTTTGCTGAAATCATCTATGTTCGAGAGATATTCGTGTTCAAGATTCTTGATAAGATCGTTCAAAATTGTTTCTTCTTTTTCCGAAAGCATCAACGCTTCGTTCACCGCGTAACCGAAAAATTGATATTGCTTAATCGTTTTCGCCAACGAAGTGTTCCACAAGAAGTCCGGGTGAATGAGCAGCGCCCAGCCCCTCGGTCGGTGCAGTTTTTTACCAGCTTCGTCAATTTCGATGCCGAAAACCTGACCAGGTGCCATAAAAAACATTATGCCTTCATCGAAATCGTATTTTTGCTGACCGTATTTGAATTTAGCGTGGAGATTCCTTTTGAGCGCAATGTTGTAAAAATCAAAAACGAGGCTGAACTTATCAATTCCCGCTAGACGCTCGTCAGGCAATTGTTTGATAGATTCCAAATCAATCACGCTGACGAGCGGATGCGCCGGCACGGGCAATCCCATAATTTTGTGATATTCACTGATCGTTTTGAAGCGGTAAGGCTGCATCTTTTTTAACTTGCTGAACCTTGATTGTAAACTGTGGCAAATTCCTTGGCGTAATCCTTCAATTTTATTTGACCCAGTTCAGGACGATGGCGGTAATAATCCTCATACAAACTAATGTACCGCGCGGCATTCATTTCCACGTAACCTTCGGCAGTCTGCGGATTCATTCCTGTGGCGATTAAATCGTTGAGCCATTGTTCCTCTGAAACAACCCGCCATTCTAAATCCGGTTTGCCGATGGCTTCGCCTAAGATTCCAGCAATCTCGTTCGGCGAAACCTCATCGCTGGCGATGTAGCGGATTTCTCTACCGCGAAAAGGTCTTTCCATTTCTTCAGCAATCACAGCCGCAATATCGAGCGTTGAAACCCAAGGCTCTTTTTCATCACCACCGTAATTGGCAATGATCGCGCCCTGCGTTTTGATCATCGGTATAAACGACAACAGAACGTAATAAAATCCGACTGGGCGCATAAATTTGATGGAGACATCTTCGGGTAATTCGCGCAAAATGTTTTCGACATTGTGATGAAAACGAAGCAGACCGCTGCCTTCGCTCAAATGCGCGCCGATGCTGCTTAAATGCACGACACATTTTACGCCCGAATCATTAATCGCCTGTTTGTAATTTCTGCCAATTTGAGTAATTGCCGCTACGACATCGAGATTCGGGTCGAAAAAGGCTTTCGCGTCGCTTGCTTCCATACAATAAACAATGTCCGCGCCGCGAAATGTTTCCGTCAAAAAATCCGCATCTTCCATCAAACCGATGGCGGCTTTTGCGCCAATGGCTTCGATATCATTTTGCCTTTCGACTTTGCTGCTAATAAGCGTCACATCGTGACCGTTTTCAACCAATTCTGTCGCTAATGGTTTGCTGATGTGTCCCAAAGAGCCTGTCACTACAATTTTCATGAATTTCACCTCATCAAACGCTTTCCAAAATGAGGAAGCTAGGTTTCATGTTAGAAAGTTTTACGGGCGAAAACTTAGTCGAATCGCCGTTTGTTGTAGCCAAAATGAGGAATTTTTCAATTATATTTTCTCTTGTCGGCGCACTGCTAAATCATAAGCTTCAGTCAGCAATTTTTTGGCTGTTTTGAACGTCTCGTTCCTTGGATTGAGGACACACACTTAATTCTGCGCCACGTAATCAAGAGACAGCATAACTTGTTATTAGAGATAATTTTTCCTCATATCCACCCAAAACAGGTGAATAGGTAGCTTTTTTCTTGCGATCCTCCCAAATCAGGTGGATCTGAGGAAAGTTTCTTCATAATAAGTCGATCGAGGTGGATCTGAGGAAAATTTCCGCATAGCTTCAGATGTCTATGGCTGGTACTATGAGTATCATTAAATACATACTTTGTTGTGACTGCATGCTGATGGAACCTCGCCCCAAAAAGCTCTTAGATCAACTGCGTGAAGTGATCAGGCTCAAGCATTACGGCTACCGAACGGAAGAAACCTACGTGCAATGGGTGAAGCGCTTTGATTATAATTCTTGAGAAAACCTGTCTCTTGTTTTTCTTGCGTTTTGTGTCGGGGTTAAATCCCCGTTACAAAACGTAATTGCGAATTGCCAATTGTTTTAATTCCAAACTAACTGTAAACAGCCCTTGCAAAACGCTCCGCCAAGTAAATAATGTCCTGTCTACGAGCAATTTGGTTCATCCATTGTTTGGGAATATTTTCTACCCCGTAGTAAATTCCTGCTAACCCACCCGTGACGGCGGCGGTAGTATCGGTATCTCCGCCTAAGTTGACAGCTTTTAGCACCGCCTCAGAATAAGACGAGCTATTTAATAAACACCACAAAGATGATTCTAAGGTATCAATCACATAGCCACCAGAATTAATCTCTTCTACTGGTATCTTGGCAATCTCACCACTGAAAATTCTGCCAAAATGCGGCTTCTCTAACAAAAATTCTCGGATAGAATAAATTGTTTGGATATCTTGCAATGCTTGTAAATAAGCTGTTTGGGGGTTAGCCCCTTCCAAGAGCGCCACTGCAATACTAATATAAATGCCACAGGCCATCTGCGATCGCGCATGAGCATGGGTAATCGCCGAAACATCATGCACCCGCGCCAGCAATTCGCTTAAAGTGAAGTTTCTGTGACAATAAGCCATCGGCAAGATTCTCATCAACGAACCATTGCCATTACTATTTTCAACCTTCCCACCCGCCTGATGTGGAACAACTCCCTGCTTCAGGCGCATAATTGCTGTGTGGGTAGTTTGACCAATATCAAAGACATCGCCACGGGGAGTCCAGTAAGCCTCCTTGTACCAGCGCCAGAAGGAATTAGCTATAGCATCCAATGAATACCCCCTACAAAGGCATTCTGCCAAGCAAAAGCTTAAGGAACTGTCATCTGACCAAGTTCCTGGTGGTTGATTCCATGTGCCATAACCCTGCATCGTTGTCACTGGAGATTTTACTCGTTCAGCGCGGCTAGTAAACTCTACCGGCACACCCAACGCATCACCGACACACAAACCCATCAAACCAGACAACGTTTTTGTAGCGGTTAGCATTATTCAATCTCCACAATAATTGCTCAAAATTAACTTTATAGATTTCCTCTATAGCTTGTTGCAACGGATGCTACAGCCTATTTCTCATCATCCGTGAAAAGTTCGGCAAAAAATTGTTAATCGGGTATTTTATTTACCATCTAGCGACTTAGTTTTAGTTCCAAATATTGTGACAGTTTTAAAATCGTCTATTTTTGGAACAAAGAACCCAGATGAAAAGACATTGAATGTAATTATAACAGCTTATTTTTGATTTTCCGGGATAGTTAACCTGCAAACGCTATGCATCAATAGCAACATTAAGTTAATAAAAGCCGGGAAATATTTGGAACATTCTCACATAATTATCGAGTTGGAATATATAAGTAAAAAATACAAATTTTGGTAAAAATTATGAGACGTTTACTTAAGTCTTTACTGACATTTTCTGCATTGTCTTCTTTAATAATTACTCCTCTTTTTATATCATCTGGCCAAGCCTCTGCTGAAACAAAAAAAGGTACTAATGCTAGCTATGTTGGTGCTGGTGTTGCAGCTGGTGTTACCAGTGGCGGACAAGGTATCAACGATAATGCCACATTTGGCGGTAATCTCACAGGTCGCGTGAAATTAGGAACTACCCCATTTTCTGCACGCGGTAATGTCCTTTGGAGTGATAAGACAAGTGCCATTATCCCAGAAGTTTCTGTGGATGTGCCTATCGCTAATAAAACTAATGCCTATTTAACTGCTGGTTATTCTTTTGTCGAGAAAGATGGCTCACCAACTCCCATAGGTAACAAAGATTCAGTAGTGGTAGGTGCTGGCGTTGAATCGGAAGTTGCTAACAATTTCCTCGTCTACACTAACGCCAAACTAGGAATTGGTGCTTACCAAAATAGCGATACTCCTGCTGTTAGCATCAATGGCGGTCTTGGCTATCGCTTCAAATAAAAAATTATTGAGTCCTCAGTCGCTCTATACTTTACTTAAGTACTCAGAACTCAGCACTGGCTCAAGCATAGCTATTCGCTAACAAAACTTACTACTCCAAAAAGGTGGTTTTGTTAAGTGTTACATTACTGACAAAGCCGGCTTTTGCCGTGGTAAAATTAAACTATTCCTCATTATTCCGGCCGGATTACCGGGGATAAAATAGCCGAAGGGTGCTGATTCGGCGTCTACTAATGCTTTATTGAGAATACTATACAAGTCTAATGGTTAAATCTGCTCCTTCCCCCATCGCTAGCCGTAAGCCTTCCAAAGTAGAAGAAATCAAGGAAAATAGTAATTTTTTGCGTGAACCTATAGCAACTGAGATCCTTCAAGACACTACCCATTTTACCGAAAATGCGGTGCAGCTTTTGAAGTTTCACGGTTCTTATCAGCAGGATAACCGCGACAACCGCACCAAGGGACAGGAAAAAGATTACCAGTTTATGCTGCGGACAAAAAATCCGGGTGGTTTAGTACCACAGCAGCTGTATCTGGCTTTAGATAAACTAGCTGATGAGTATGGCAACCACACCTTACGAGTAACTACGCGTCAAGGTTTCCAAATGCACGGAATTTTAAAGAAGAATCTTAAAGCATCAATTGCCACAATTGTCAAAAATTTGGGTTCGACTTTGGGAGCTTGCGGCGACATCAACCGCAATGTGATGGCACCACCAGCCCCATTTAAGAATCGCCCTGAGTATCAGTATGCTTGGGAGTATGCCCAAAATATTGCTGACTTGCTATCAGCGCAAACAGGCGCTTATTACGAAATTTGGTTAGATGGGGAAAAAGCAATTAGTGCTGAAGAAGACCCAGAGGTGAAGGCAGCCCGACAGCGCAATGGAAATGGGACAATTATCCATGACAACGAAGAACCGATTTATGGCACTCACTATATGCCCCGCAAGTTCAAAATTTGCGTGACGGTGCCAGGGGATAATTCGATTGATTTGTATTCCCAAGACCTGACGTTGGTAGTAATTACCAATAAAAAGAAGCAATTAGAAGGATTTAATATTTTTGCTGGTGGTGGTTTAGGTAGAACCCACGGTAAAGAAGAAACTTTCGCCAGGTTAGCAGACCCCATCGGTTATGTTGCGAAGGATGACGTTTACGACATAGTGAAAGCGATTGTTGCTACCCAAAGAGATTATGGCGATCGCACCGATCGTCGTCACGCCAGATTAAAATATTTAATCAACGATTGGGGTGTAGATAAATTCCGTGCCCAAGTTGAAGAATATTTTGGTAAATCAATTGAAGCCTTCAAACCACTACCAGAGTTTAAATATTACGACTTCCTCGGCTGGAATGAACAAGGTGATGGCAACCTATTCTTAGGAATTTCCATTGACAATGGTCGAATCAAAGATGAAGGTTCGTTTCAACTGAAAACCGCTTTGCGGGAAATTGTCGAGCAGTTCAACTTGTCCATCCGTTTAACAGCGAACCACAACCTGATTTTTTACGATATCGAACCAGATAGCAAGGAAGCTATTCAAGACATTCTCAGCCGTTACGGTGTCGGAGACGACCCTAGTAAAATCGAACCTTTAGTGCGGTATGCAATGGCTTGTCCAGCTTTGCCGACTTGCGGCTTGGCAATCACCGAATCAGAACGGGCAATACCAGAGATTTTGGAGCGGATTCGCGCCCTGTTAGATAAAGTTGGTTTACAAAATGAGCATTTTGTGGTAAGGATGACAGGATGCCCCAACGGTTGCGCTCGTCCCTACTTAGCAGAATTGGGCTTAGTCGGTAGCGCTCCAGAATCTTATCAATTATGGTTAGGGGGTTCGCCAAATCAGACTCGACTGGCACAACCTTACACAGAAAAGCTGCACCATAATGATTTAGAGAGTTTCTTAGAGCCGATTTTTGTTTACTTTAAGAAATCTCGGAAATCCAAGGAAAGTTTTGGTGATTTTTGCTATCGCATTGGTTTTGATGCCATCCGCGAATTTGCTGCTAGCTACGAACCTAACACGGCTAATGCTGCAAACAAATCGCGTCATCGGGTAAATTTGAAAGAAGAAGTTTATAGCAAGTTGAAGGAAGTAGCCGAAAGCCAAGGTAAGCCGATGACTCAATTAGTGACTGAAGCGCTAGAGGTTTACTTCCAGAATCTTTCGTAAGCCGAAAAATTGAAGATAATAATATCAAAGAGAGACACAGATAAATCCATCTGTGTCTCTTGCGTAAGTCCTAATACACTTAGTACACAGTTTCGTAAATTCGTGGCCAATTGAGGCTTCAATGGGAGTCCCAGAATTCTGGCGGTATAACGGAAATGTGTTATGCGTTTACACCCTCAATGGTGGACAATACTCGCAGAGCGATTGCAGTCCAACTTTTGCGCCTGTGCTAGTGACGGAGATTCCCCGATTTATCCAAGAAAGTAAGAATGTTGGACAAATAGCAGCAACTCGTGCTTTCCGTACCTGGGTTAGACAGCAAATATCTCCAGCAGGGCAATAATTTATTAAGAAAAATGTCTCAACTGCAAAGAATTGCGATCGCACCCTCCCAATTTCAACAAGGGCAAATTTTGCTCACCAAAGAACAACAACATTATTTGGGGCGTGTGTTGCGCTTGCGTGAAGGCGATCGCTTTATTGCAATGGATGGTAAAGGAAAATGGTGGTTATCACAGCTAACAGGTGAGCAAGCACAGGTTTTAGAACCACTTTCAGTAGAAACTGAATTACCTGTATCAATTACGCTGATGGTGGCGTTGCCTAAAGGCAATGGATTTGATGAAGTTGTGCGTTGTTGTACAGAGTTGGGAGTAACTTGTATTGCACCAGTATTGAGCGATCGCACTTTGCTTCATCCTAGTCCACAAAAGCTGGAACGCTGGCGGCGCATCGCAGCCGAAGCCGCCGAGCAATCAGAGCGCTCATTTGTGCCGACAATTTTAGAGCCTGTTACTTTTAACACTGCTTTCACCGCTAATCAGACAATTCACAGTTACATTTGTGAGGCTCGTGGTGAGTATCCCCATTTAAAGAAAGTGCTGAATAGCATCTCTGATGAGATTCTTATTGCTACTGGGCCAGAGGGAGGATGGACAACACAAGAAATCGAGAATGCGATCGCATCTGGATTTCAGCCTGTTTCCCTTGGTCGCCGCATCCTGAGAGCAGTTACAGCCCCAGTAGTAGCATTATCCTTGATTACCGCAGCTTGTGAAGTATAAATGATTTATAGCTCACGCAAAAGAGATTTTGCGCGAGACATCACTCCAGCGTGTATTTAGAGTAAGTGATGATTGAGCAAGTTGCGATCGCCTTTGAGCATAAAGATTATCAAACAGCTGCTAAATTACTGAAACAGCTGCTAATAGAATCGCCAGAAAATCCTTGGGTACAATTTTATCTCGGTCGGCTGCATGAAGTATCTGGAAAGCTCCCGGATGCAGAAAAAGTCTATCGGCAACTGCTGCGAGATACGAGGAATACTAGAATAGTGACCCTTGCACGTCAAGGTTTGCGACGGCTACAAGAAATCGAACTAGAAGAAAGACAAAGAGCCATTTCTCAAGCAACAGCCGAAGGGAATAACAGCGAACTTGGCGTACTAGTTTTAGAGCCACTCAGTAACGAACTCAAAACAAAAGCCTCTCGAAAATTTGCTCAGATTATGCAGCTAGACCCCTACACTGCACGGCTGGTACTGCCTAGTCGTGGCTGGAGATTGTACCGCATTGGCCCAGTGGGAGAACTAAAATTTTACGGCAAACAGTTACAGCAGGCTAGCATTCCTTGCTTTTGGGCAACAATAGCTCAAATTCAACAAATTCAAGTTTATCAAGTCAAATATTTTCAAGAATCTACCTCACAAGCTACTGTTGTTTGCCGTAATCAGACAAATCAACTCGGTTCTCTTACCTTTGACTGGTCAGAAGTAACAGCAAGAGTAGTAGGACTGTTGCCCATTTTTGAACAAGTTATAGATGTTGATGCCTACCGGAAACTGGAATGGAAAACTCAAACACAAGACTATACTCAGTTTTCTGATTTACACATACCTGGTAGACGTTGCATTCTCCGACTTTATGATAACGGCTATGAATTTCAGCAAGGTTTAGAAATCATTCCCCAAGCTAGCCAAAATACAATCAGAATAAATTGGAATAGTTTATCAAGTTGGATTGACCAGCAACTACCTCAAGTCAAAATTTGGTCAGATTTTACATGCTTTGCAGATACAACATTAGATCAAACAGAAATGCTAGGCCATATCAAGTCTCACATTCATTTGTTGCGTAGAGAACCGACTAATTGGGACTCAGCTTTTCATTTATATAGTGGACTGGTATTTGTTAAATAATTCGTAATACTTCGGCTATGCTCAAGACAAGTTCGTAATTAAGTTACTTATTAGTAAGGACTTACGCAAAATATCTCTCAAACTCTTATTTCTCCGTGTCGCGCCAGTTGCTTCAAGTCTCTTAACCCGCAAGGGCGCACTGGCTTAGATGAAACAGGAATTGCTGACCTAAGCCAACACCTTCAACAATTAAACTTTCCTTCAGGCTTTAGTGGTGAAATCGTCTTTGAGTTCACCGTTAACGAAGGTCGCGTAGCAGGGGTAGTTTTAGATGAAAAAGCCTCGACCCGAAAAGATGCAGTTGTAGTGGAAAAAATTAAGCGATCGCTCCTACTTTGGACAGTTCCCCCATCTACAACTGCTAAACTTATCTTAATATTGCGTATTCACACTTAACTCATCGGTAGTATATATACACAAAACAAACGCTAAATTTCGCGTCTCTGTGATTTAACCAGGGGTTTTAACCTGACGTGCCATGTCTAGGTAAGCGCTCATATTTGCCCCTGGACGCCGACGGACATTAGAGCTAGTAGCGGAAGGAGCGAGATATTTAGGCGCAAAGGTAGTTTCTTTTGGCTCCTCTTTGAGGACTTTGGCTGCTGCGGCTTTTGCATTTTTGCCAGGTTCAACTTTAAGACCCTCAGCAGTCTGAACTAGCGTAACATCAGCTGGTTTGGGATTTTTAGCTGATTTTTCCTTACCCTTAGCTGCTGATTTTTCCTTACCCTTAGCTGCGGCGGTTTTTGTTCCGTTCAATGAAGCTGGCTTGGATGCTTCTGGCGCTTCTGGTGCTTCTGTTGCCGTTATTTTCTTAACATTCGATGCAACTGTCTCTGCTACTTTCTTTACGTTCGATGCTACTTCTTGAGCAGCATCTTTGGCTTCGTCCAATTCCAAGAAGTAGCCGTTGCTTTTCTTCTTTCCTCGTAACAGTCCGGTAACGAAATCCAAAACACCTGAAATTAACTTTTTGATAAAATCCATTACAATTACTCCTGCCTTTTACCTTTTATATTTGAAACTCAACCGTAATTGTTAATAATTACGACAAAATGTTACATTTTCTACTTTGTGTCACCCCATTGTGGTGACAACCCTTATAGGTTTGTGCTTAATCAACATTGTAGTAAAACTATAGGGCAAATGTTCTTTTACAACCACTTGCGGCCTGTATACACCGAGAACTAATTATTAAATTTTACTGTAACTAAGAGCAAGATTCTGAAAGCAGGCTTTACAAAAATTAACATTTATTTGTTTGAAAATTACTGATTGGAGAAAAGCAAGCCCTTTACTTTCAACCAGTGGGGGGAGTGTCATAGCCTGTTGGCAAATAGTGCTGGCTATAAGTTAAATTTTATACAAATTCTCTTTGGGAGCATTTTAGTTAAGACTTACGCAAAAGTACACGCGCTCAGGAGCAATTCATGAATTGCCCTAAGAAGAAAATAAGGGTTTCGGCTATTGTTTCCGTAAGTCCTGTTAGTTTTGCACAATTCTTTTAAAGAATCCGAAAAGCAACAGCTTCAGTTTGTAGAGCAGTATGTACCTACAAAAGTGAAATATACCTCTTAATTCAGCCAGATTTTGTAAATGAACATTAAAAATCAACAACGCAATCCCGTTTTGTTAATACATGGGATTGACGATACAGGGGCAGTTTTCCATAAAATGGCGGCTCAGTTAAGACTACTGGGTTGGTCTGTATATTCCCTAAATCTGGTTCCTAATAATGGTGATGTAGGTCTTGATGAGTTGGCAAAGCAAGTAGCAGATTATGTTACAGCCACCTTTGCGCCAGAACAACGCCTGGATTTAGTAGGCTTCAGCATGGGAGGAATTGTCAGCCGTTACTATGTCCAGCGACTGGGAGGAATTAACCGCGTTGAGCGGTTTATCACAATCTCTTCCCCCCATCATGGAACTGTGGTTGCTTATGGTTCCCAGCGTCCTGGTTGCGTACAAATGCGCCCCGACAGCATTTTTCTCAAGGATTTAAATTCTGATGCTGTAATGTTGGGGCAGCTAAATTTTACATCTATCTGGACACCTTATGATTTGATGATTGTCCCAGCCAATAGTTCACAAATGTCCGTAGGAAGCGAAGTCATAGTACCAGTTGCTCTACACCCTTGGATGCTGACAGACCCCAGGAGTTTAGCAGTAGTAAAAGCAGCCTTAAAAGAGGATATTAAGCTGCCCTTACTTAAAAAAGCATCCAGTCAGTAGCTAGAATGCTTGCCACGCTTGATTTATTCATCTTTAAATTACGAATTACGAATTACGAATTACGAATTTCTTAAGTTCTATCCCCAATTTGCGTATCTTCGTAACTCTCAAAAATTGCCTCTGGGTGACGATAATACTTGAACTCCATGAGGTTATAAAAGGGATCTTCTAAAAAGAAAGTCCGATGCTCAAGAGGAGAACCAACAAAGCGGTTTTTGGTTTCTTCACGAAAAAATAGCTGTTGTTGTTGTGCCTTTTCTAGTAAGTCTTGCCAGTCACATTCTTGGGTAAAAATTAGCCCAAAGTGTCTAGGATATATAGTATGTTGCGGTGTCAAGGGTTCTTTGGTGACGTGAGCCACTAATTGATGACCGTAGAGATTAAGAATCAGGGCGTGATGGTTTTCACGACCAGGAATGCAGCCCAAGCCATCCACGTAATATGCTTTTGTCTGGGCAATGTCAGTTACAGGGAAAGCAAGATGGAATAAAGTTTGGCTCATAGCTTGTGTAGAAAAGACTAGTAGTTGATGCTATCTACAATTTATGCTGTTAAGTCTTGATTGTGGTCAACTTGAACACAGTTTTAATTGACATTAACTTATATGCTTTATCTTTATGACTAAGATTGCAGACTGAATACCACTTCAGCTGCTGCACCCTGCGGCTGGGGACTTCGCCCTACGTCTACATAATTTACACTTAATTATTTAGTCTTGTGCAGCTATAGTAATTTAGATTTGTATGGTACACACTTAAGAACGTAGATTTAATAACTTACAACTTTCGTAAGGTGTTTGATAACTTAATGTATCCTAGAAATTGCTTTGAGTATGTTAAGCACTCGAAGAGTCCACTCAACTAAACAAAAGTTTTGCATTTTGTTTAATCCATGTTCTTTAATCAATATTGCAGTGTATATCTAAGATATTGTTGGTTGTTTGAGACTCAGCTTTCAGGGAATACCTACAAAATTCAGTTAACAATACAAACATATTACTTTACCTGGAGAGGTGTCAAAAATTAAGCAATAGTACAGCACGGCGTAAATAAACCACCCATTCAAAATCAATGAAACTCTTACGTTGTATACTTGTTTGACTTTTGAGAGCCAGTTGCTACCCTGCCTTAACGCTAAGAGCGAACAAGTCGCCACGGCAAGTTAGCACTGACTCAAGATTGATTTTTGCCTTGCGGTACTAGGGGTACTAAATTCGTTATTCTGTTGATATTCAGACAAAATTACTCATGATTAATTGCTGATGTCATCCTTAATTGATTCTGTTAATCCCTGGTTGGTGGCGGTAGGATTAAACACAATTCTATTGGGTTTAGCTTGGATTGCTCCGAAAAAGCTGCTTACCCCTGCTGGATTATTCCACGCCTGGTTTCTAGCCATCCTAATTTGGGTAACTCTAGGCTGGCAAGGATATGCAGTCGTAATGTTCTATTTTCTCGTTGGTTCTGGCGTTACCCGCATCGGGATGGCGCAGAAGGAGGCTGAAGGAATTGCCGAAAAGCGTTCTGGGGCAAGAGGCCCAGAAAATGTTTGGGGTTCAGCTTTGACTGGGGCGCTGTGTGCTTTGGGAGTAGGGATAATAAATTCGGGATTTATTATCCCTAGTTCCCAATCTCTAGTCCCCAATCCCCAGTCCCTATTATTGTTAGGCTATGTAGCGAGTTTCAGTACCAAGCTGGCTGACACCACTGCTAGTGAAGTCGGTAAAGCTTATGGTAAAAGCACCTTTCTAATTACTACACTGCAACCAGTGCCTCGCGGTACAGAAGGAGCGGTAAGCTTGGAAGGGACTTTAGCTGGGATTGTAGCTTCTGTTGCGATCGCATTTGTTGGTTGGGGAGTTGGTTTAATTGATCTATTAGGAGTAGTTTGGTGTGTAGTGGCAGCATTTATTGCTACTAACTTAGAAAGTGTGATTGGGGCAACATTGCAATCTAAGTATAATTGGCTAACCAATGAAGTCGTAAACATTTTTAATACATTAATCGGTGCGATCGCTGCTGTGCTACTCGCCTGGACATGGATAAGTATAATTAAGTAGACAGGTAAGAATAAAGGATTACTTGTTAAGATTTTGCCCTCAGTTGCTACAACTTTGATTAAATGAGAAACACAGTGGATCGAGTTTTAGCAACTGACATAGATAACTGGCAAGAAACAATTCTTAATATGTTTTAATTTATTTTTGCTTATCTAACCTTACGATCATTCATTTTTCTAGAATGATTAGCTTGTAGCAAGCGGCTCCAGCCCTGCTTTTATGCACTTAAATGCTCATTAACTGTATCTACCTGATTATTTATTTGAATTTATAAAGATTTGGTTACACAACTTGTTTTGCCTTATAACTGATATTTTAAATCCTGTTCTGTCCCCACTAGACCGTAAAAGTAATTATGGAAAATTATTTTATTTACTAAATATATAATTTTTTGACAATTTAGATGTAATTAATTCATAAAAACTTTATCATATTTAATGATTAATCACCAGATGATTTTTATATGATTTAATTTAAAAGTCCTATAAATGCTTAACCATTTTCACATAGTTAGTTCATGGAATCTTTATCATTTTTAACAATCAATGACAAAATAATTTCTATTGAGTCAGCAGTAAAATACCTGCAAGCCTCTGGAAAATTGGGACAGTTTATTGGAGATATTCTCCGCCAGTATGTAATTGAGGAAGAAATCCGAACAAGAGACGATATTGAGATTGGTACTGCAATAACTGAACAGGCAATTATTGACTTTAGGCTGAAAAACCAACTAACTGACCCCCAAAGTTTTCAAGAATGGTTAAAGGCTAACAACACAGATTACGCTACCTTTCACACATCGGTGGCTTTTGGTTACAAGTTAGAAAAGCTAAAAGCTTTAGTGACGGGAGCAAAACTCCAAGAATATTTTATTGAACGCAAAATTTTTTTGGATCGGGTAGTACTTTCTCGGATCGTTGTTGATAATCGAGAATTGGCAGATGAACTACAAACTCAAATTGAAGAAGGAGGTAGTTTTGAGCAACTAGCTAAAGAGTATTCCCTTTCAGATGACCGAATTGTGAACGGCATGATGGGAATAGTCAGCCGAGGAAGTATGCCGGATATATTACGGGCAGCTATTGATGTGGCGAGTCCTGGACAATTGATAGGACCAATAGAAATCGTTGGCAAAGACTCTCCGCAAGGAGAAGGACCTTATGGTTTGTTTCGAGTAGAACAATTTCTGCCAGCGTCTTCAGAAGATACTCAACTAAAGCTTGCACTACAAAATGAGTTGTTTGAGAAATGGCTAGCAGAGAAAATTCAAAAACTGACAGTCAAATTACAAGTGAGTTAAATATTCTGAATAATGAATCTTTACGATTAAAAGTGCTAGCTTCTTTGCCTTGGAATCAGCCCCCCTTATGTTGGCTGACTCCCGAACAACAATCCCGATTGGAAAAGGAGTCCCAAACCCGTCAGTATCGTCTTGGAGAGAAAATCTGGTCAAACGATATCGGCGGTTACCAATACTTAATTGTGGCTGGAAAAGTCCGCTTACGAGAAGAAGGAGTTGGCAAACCAATAGCCGCCCTAGATGTGGGGGATTGGTTTGGTGAGTTCCAAAAACTGTCTGCGAATTTTAAAGCTGTAGCTGCTAGTAAAGAAGTAGTAGTAGTGTGTTGGCATACAGCCGTTTGGGCAGAATTTTCAAACCCACAAATTCAGGAATTCTGGCAAGTGTTACCAGTGGGCATGGAGAGAGAGAAAGACACATTTTCCTTCTCTTCGACTCCTTCATTAGCGCCAGCTAGTGAACGAACTTCTAGCCCCCACAGCCTCCAACCCCAAAGAGGACTCCCAGCCGCCAATCAGATCGTCTCAAATTATCCCTTTGTTGCTAGCTGGAACACTGCTGCTGCCTGTTTAACAATGGTGGCACAACAGTTAGAAAATTCTGTGCAACTGGAATGGGTGCAGCGGCAACTCAGAGGACAACGCCCAAAACAGGTTGTGGAAGCAGGAGAAAAGTTAGGGTTAGTGTTGCGGCGGTTACAAGTGAGTTGGGGTGAGTTGCGACAGTTGTCATTTCCAGCTTTACTGCTGTGGAATTCTGATTCGCCCCAGAGTCCTTCTTGGGTGGTAGCTTATGGAGTTAAAGGCGATCGCTTAATTATTGCTAACCCTCTAAATCCTGATCGCATTTGTGAAAGCTTACCACAATCAATAGTTGAAGCATCTTGGGATGGGCGATTGTGGCAAGTAGAACTGATATCCCAGCAAGAAAAATTTAACCTCAGTTGGTTCACCCCAGCAGTTTGGAAGTATAAGAAATTACTAACAGAAGTATTGTTAGCATCTTTTACCTTGCAGCTTTTGGGGTTAACAACACCGCTAATTACGCAAGTCGTCATTGATAAAGTGATGGTGCAGGGGAGTTTGCCGACTCTCGATGTGATGGCGATCGCACTTTTTTGCGTAGCCATATTTGAGTCTATACTTGGCATTCTGCGCCTATTCATTTTTACCCATACAGCTCGTCGTCTGGATTTGAGTTTATCAGCACAGCTATTTCGCCATCTGATGCGTCTGCCTTTGGCTTATTTTGAGTCGCGGCGCGTTGGAGACACAGTAGCACGAGTCCAGGAACTCGAACAAATACGTCAGTTTCTCACAGGTACAGCATTAACTGTGATTTTGGATAGCATCTTTGCTGTGGTGTACCTAGCATTGATGTTTTACTATAACATCCCACTCACCTTTGTAGCCTTAGCAGTACTGCCACTGTTTGCCACATTGACGATAGTTGCAACACCAATTCTGCGTAACTGGCTCAACGAAACCTTTAACCGGAGTGCCGATAGTCAATCGTTTCTAGTTGAGACAATCACCGCAATTCACTCCGTTAAAGCCCATGCAGCAGAACCAGTAGCCCGCGATCGCTGGGAAGGCTTATTTGCTCGTTTCATTCGCACAGGTTTTAAAGCTTCTACCACCTCCAATATCAGCAGCAATATCGGTGACTTTCTCACCAATTTTTCCACCATGCTGATTCTCTGGTTTGGAGCCAAATTAGTTATCGAACAAAAGCTCACAGTCGGACAGCTTGTTGCCTTCCAAATGCTGTCTGGTAGAGTCACAGGCCCACTTTTGCGCTTAGTACAGTTGTGGCAAACCCTCCAACAAGTGCTACTTTCTGTAGATCGCATTGGTGATATTCTCAACGTCTCCCCAGAAGCTGAACTGGGAACAGGTCTAGTTTTACCACCCCTGAAAGGTCAAGTCACCTTCGAGCAAGTATTTTTCCGCTACCGGCCGAACTTTGAAGCAATTCTGCGGGGAATCTCTTTCAATGCCGAACCAGGGCAATTTGTTGGCATTGTCGGACGGAGCGGTTCTGGTAAAAGTACTCTGTCTAAGTTATTGCAACGCCTCTATCAAATTGAATCAGGACGCATCCTTATTGATGGTTTTGATATAAAAAGTGCCGATTTAGCCTCACTGCGGCAACAAGTTAGTGTAGTTCTCCAAGAAGACTTTTTATTCAACGGTTCCATTTTGGAAAATATCACTCTCGGTACTCCCGACATTACCGCAGAGCAAGTAGTAGAGGCGGCAAGACTAGCAGTAGCTCACGATTTTATCAGTCAATTACCCTACGGTTACGAAACTAATGTTGGTGAACGCGGTACCGCTTTATCTGGCGGACAGAGACAACGGATTGCCCTCGCAAGGCTATTTCTTTCCCAAGCACCGATTTTAGTTTTAGATGAAGCTACCAGCGCTTTGGATAGTGAAACTGAACAACAAGTACTGCAAAACCTGCAAAAAGTTTCCGTTAATCGTACCGTGTTTTTAATTGCTCACCGCTTTGCCCCTCTCAAACGTGCTGATTTGATTTTGGTGTTGGAGCAAGGCGTGATTGCCGAACGTGGTACTCACTCACAATTGTTGCAACAAAAGGGTTTGTATTGGTCATTATATCAACGGCAGCAAGCAAACATTTAATTAACTCAAAGCTTGTAGTTACATAAAAGATAAACGTCTGGAAAGCCGCTTAAAGATAGTTTTTGGCGAATGCAGTTATACTCCATTCGCCATTTTAATTTTGATGATTTTAATAATAGGACTTACGCAAATTTATACCTACACAGTTTAAGGTTTTTGGTGCTAATTCAAGCGGATTGTTTTATAACCCGCGATCGCAGTAGTTTTAAAAGTAGTAACAGTCATAACGTTTTCTTCTCATTGCGTTAGTGGCCATTAATACACTTCAAAGATTTAAGATTTACTTGAGGAATTTACTCTTAATAAAAATCGCAGTTTTCAGAAGGTTTTTTGGTAATAAAATTATCATTTTCTTATGAAATTTCATAGTAATTATTGACAATGGGGCTTATTCAAAAATTGAAGTTTTCTAATCGATATTTTAAAGCTTCAAACTGTCAAAAAACGATTGCTATCATTGAGAAAAAATACTTATGGTCATTGATGATGTTAATAACAACGTGTTGTCAACTCAACAGCTAAATGTCACTTCAATTTCTTCATTAGATAGCTTTAAGACCAAAGATGACCACAGCCTCAACTTCAGCAGACCTAGTAGCTATAACTCAGGCGATGCTGATGTGCAGTTGCTAAATAATGGTGACTCCGAAAATAACAGTAACGCTACTACTAATACTTTTAGCGCTCAAAATTATAACTCCACCAATGGCTATGGCTTGATTAATGGAGCAGCAGCAGTGGCTAGAGCTATTGGTCAGAATACCTTTGCTGATGTTCCTGATCTTGGTGGCAATAATTGGGGAGCAGACCTTGTAAAAGCACCAGAAGTCTGGGCAAAGGGATACACAGGTAAAGGTGTTGTTGTCGCTGTTGTTGATACTGGGGTTGACTATAACCACGAGGATTTAAAGGATAATATCTGGACAAATCCCAAGGAAATTGCTGGCAATGGTAAAGATAATGATGGCAACGGCTATGCTAATGACATCCACGGCTGGAACTTTGTTGACAATAATAATAATGTCCTAGATGACAACGGTCATGGTACTCATGTTTCTGGCACGATCGCCGGAGAAAATAATAGCTACGGTGTCACTGGTATTGCTTATGATGCCAAAATTATGCCTGTCAAAGTTTTAGATGACTCTGGCTCTGGTTCCTACACTTCCATTGCTAAAGGCATTCATTATGCTGTGGACAATGGAGCTAACGTGATTAACCTCAGTTTAGGAGGTCCTTATTCCAATCGTACTTTAGAGTCAGCCATTGACTATGCCAGCAGCAAAGGAGTGATTGTCGTCATGGCAGCAGGTAATGATGGTGACTCATCACCAGACTATCCCGCCCGCTATGCATCCAAGTCGGGAATTGCCGTTGGGGCTGTGGATAAGAATAATAATTTGGCTGACTTCTCTAACCGTTCTGGAACAAATGAAATTTCCTATGTCACAGCCCCAGGAGTCAAGGTCTATTCCTCAGTTCCGAATAATCAATATGCTACTTATAGCGGCACGTCTATGGCTGCTCCCCATGTTGCTGGTATAGTTGCCCTGATGCTTAGTGCTAACCACAACTTGACTGATGCCCAAGTCCGTCAGATTGTGGCAGAAACCGCAGGAAATAGTACACAAACTACAAATAGTTCAAATATTTCTAATGTCAGTTCTGTGCCGAGTCAGGCGATGTCTAGGATGGTCACTGAGCTTTCTCGAAGTGCGGGCTACGCCAAAGCAGACACAGCAGAAAATA
This sequence comes from Nostoc sp., assembly GCF_036917635.1. GTDB lineage: Bacteria > Cyanobacteriota > Cyanobacteriia > Cyanobacteriales > Nostocaceae > Nostoc. The sequence goes on along the minus strand of NZ_JBALCW010000099.1, from coordinate 90,482 downwards.
GTTCACAAGGTACAATCTCTAGTTTCTCTAATTTTAATATTTCCAATGTTAGTTCTCTGGCAAGGCAGGTAATTTCTAACAACAACTTGCTACCTATAAACGCACAAACTAGAAATTATCTCACATCACAGACAATTTCTAGTTTTAATAATTATGATGTCAGTTCTTTAATAGGTCAGGGAGTTACAGAAACAGCAGAATATCTAACACCAGAGACTATTGCTAGTGTTAATAGTTATGATGTCAGTTCTTTAATAGGTCAGGGAGTTACAGAAACAGCAGAATATCTAACACCAGAGACTATTGCTAGTGTTAATAGTTATGATGTCAGTTCTTTAATAGACCAGGCGATGTCTAACGACAAGCTGCTAGGCAATTACCTTTACTCTTGGGTGTAGTCGTTAGAAAAACTTTCGTCCCTTGGAATCCTGGGATGATAGCGATTTAATTGATTGGTAGTAATTGATTTTTTCTGTTCAGCAGGGATATTTCGCCAACCTAAATCTTTGAGGATTCTCTTAGCTGCAACTTCACCTGTTCTACAACCCCCTTCCATATATCCCTGGTAGGACACAGAACAGTGTTCACCAGCAAAAAATAGATTACCTACACGTTCTTGTTCAGCTCCACTTATCCCTGTCCATTGTCCGACTAAATAGCAAGCATAGGAGCCTCGTGTGTACTGTTCTCCAGGCCAATAGGCGCGAATGGCTTGACCTTGACGCAGGTTTTTGATTCCGGGGAAAATTCGATCTAATTGTGGTAATAGTATTTTGGCTTGAGATTCTGCTGAACCTTTACCCAAAGATAAACCATGTTCACCACCAGTAAAGTCAGTAATCAGACCTTTGGGGCTTTTTTGGTAGCGACTGGGTTCCCACGTGTTTTGAAAGCCTGTATCAGTAAATGTTGCAGCTGTTGAGTTATATTTAGTACGCCACAATTTTTGTTGATAGGCTGTAATTAATTTGGCATTTGTACCATATCCTAATTCTGCGATCGCTTTCTGTTTGATTGCTGGTAAATTAACTTTCAACTTCACTAAACGCAAAGTGCTAAAGGGCAATGTCAACAAAATTCTTTCATAAGTACGCTCAAAGGTTCTATATCCAGACCGTAAACTAACTCGATAGCAACCATCGGGACGAATACAGATAGCTTCTAATTCTGTATCAGTTTGTATAAAATTTCCTAAATAATCCGCTAGCAGACGAGGTACTTGATCGTTACCACCACGAATGGTATAACGTTCATCACTTTCGCCGTAGACTGAAAATGTATCAGTGTTAGTACCAATCAAAAACAGTAGATTCAAACAGGATTGTTCTGCTGCTTCTCGACCATATTCGGTAGTATAGGCAACATACAGCATTTCTTGCAAAATGGGATTAATTTTTGCTTGCTCTAAATAATCTCCAATGGAGGTGTTATCTAAAGCGAAAGTTGCCTGATTGTAAGAGCGATAATTTACATCTCCATCCCCAATGGCAACTAAATCCTCGTCAATTTTCTGCGCTAAAGGAATGAAGTAATTAATAATTTCTATTTCAGGAATTTTACGTCCTTTAAAGTACCATGTTTCTGGCACTAATCCTTTATCAGTAGCAAGTAGATCGACTATTGTTAAACCAAGTTCTTGAGCAAGCGATCGTAATTTTTTATGATCTGTATCAATAAATTCTCCACCAACTTCCACAGTCACGTCAGTACCTGCTGCGTTAGTTAAACTACGCATCCGACCACCAACGCCGCTCCTCGCCTCAATGATATCTACAGGAACTCCAGCTTGACGTAAGCGGTAGCCAGCACTCAAGCCAGCAATTCCCGCACCCACTACCAGCACTTTGGGAATTGTGGCAAAAGCCGCAGAATCACGTCCATTATGCCAGGTAGCTGTAGCTAATGCGCTTGCTAATCCCAAACCCCCAAAAAGTAAGCGGCGACGAGTGGTTCTTTGTTTTAAAATATCAACTATCTCATCGGTGGGAATGCCAGTTTTAAGCGATGCCCTCGCAATTTTATAAGCGCGTTGCAAAGATACCATTAGTGCAGACTTAGCCATCAAGCACACCTCTATTACTGCTAATTATCAAATAATATTAATAATAATCGCTGTTGGAAATAACTTTTTTGATTAAGTTAGGAATTAAATATAAAAAGTAATTAAATATTGGTGTCAACTTAACGTATAAGCTAGATTTGGCGAACTTTCCAGGTTTGACCCTCACACCCAACCCCTCTCCCAATTTTGGGAGAGGGGAGCAAATTGTCTAGTTCCCCGAATCTCAAGTTGGGATTCGGGGTTAGGGGATAAGGGCAAAACGTCCTCTCAAAGCAGATTTTTTCTTAAGTTGACAGTAATCACTAGAAGCGATAGCCTAATCCAGCTTGGAAGCTGACAGCATCAGCATCACTATTTCTGTAGGCATCAATGCCCCATTTAGTATCGCCATAAGCAATGACATTGTTGCTAACTTCTGATTCAATACCAAGGGTGACTACAGGTGCATTCTGATTGCCCAATGGGGTTTTTTGACCTTCGTCAGTTACAAAAGAATAACCACCACCGAAGTAAACATTAGTATTTTTGGCGATGGGCGCATCGTAAGTCAGTATGGGCATAATTGCGGCAGCATCACCACCATAAAGCACAGAACCCCGCAATGAAACAGGCGCATTGGGAACGGCGTAACGTCCTTGAATATTACCACCAATTTGTGCTTGATCGTTTCCTTGTCCGCCACTGGTTGCACCAACCGCAATACCAGCACCGATGTAATTGGCGTTTGTACCAGCTGTTTGAGCCGAAGCAATTCCAGCCGAGAGGACAATGGAAGCAACAGCGAGGAAAGAGGCAGCTAATTTTGTAAGTTTCATAGAATTCTTCTCACTAGAGTTAGGTAAAATCAATATTCTCTAGTACTAGAATCTCTTTTTTTACAAAATCTAACCTCGCACATCTGGTTCACCCAAGTGGCTGAATTCTTTCTCACCTACTTGGGTCTACCAAGTGAAATATTCAAATAATAATTATTTCTTCAAAAAGCGCTGACGTAGACGAGATATAAAAGTATTCACCTCTGGTATCTTCATTGATGAAGCGATCGCAGCAAACACTGCAATCCCCACGAAGCCAGATATACATAACTCCAACATCAGAGTCAGTAAACCTGTTTTCCCTAAGAATTGTTGAGAAACAACCAATGTCCCATAGCTGGCTACCCCACCTACCACGCTACCAGCAGTCAAACCCAAAATCGGCAAACTCCATTCCCGCCAAGGTAAACCATTGAGCTTGCGATCGAGCAACCATAACAGCATCAACATTGAACTGCAATTTACACCCACTGTTGCTAACACCAAACCGGGAGCGCCAAAAGGTTTAACAAAAAACCAATCTAATATCATGTTGAGCAAAATATTAAAAATACTGATGCGAAAAGGTGTCTGTCCATCGCCTATAGCATAGAATACCCGCACCAAAACATCACGTCCCAAATAGGCAAACATGCCAATTCCATAAGCGACTAGCAAGGATGAAACTAGCTGTGTAGCTTCTGGCTTGAAAGCACCGCGCTCATATACCACCTGCACAATAGGTACAGATAACGACACCATTAACGCCCCTAGCGGTAGCATGGTGAAAGCAGTAAGTAGCAGTCCTTGGCGAATGCGTAATTTTAAATCTGGCCAATTTTCGGGGCTGGCAAGTCTGGCAAATATTGGTAACAGGGGCAGTAAAATGATATTAGAAATAATCCCTAACGGAGTTTGGACTAATAAATTCCCATAGTTAAATCCTGCCGCAGCACCAGGGATCGGACTGGCAAAATAAAGGTCAGTCGCAACATTAATTGGCATCATTCCAGAAGAAACTGTTGCCGGAGTCATGATTTTAATCACTTCTTGAACGCCTGGGGATTTAAAATCAAACCGCAGGCGTAATGTGCCGAGTCCTAATCGCCACTGGACAATTAGCTGCACTAACCACTGGAGAACTGCTCCTGCTAAGGTTCCCCAAGCTAACACCATTCCACCGATTAAAGCGTATTCCGGCTTAATAATATCTTTGCCCAGTTGCATAGCCAAGATCCCAAGGCCGACAACAACGGTAATACTAGATAATAAGGGACTAATGGAGAGTAACCAATATTGATTGGCTGTATTGAGAGTACCAAAGCCAATGCCAATTAAACCGGCAAATAAAGCCATTGGTGCCATAATGCGGAGTTGTTGAATGGCGATCGCTCTGGTTGTCGCCTCCAAACCATGACCGACTAAATCAACGATCGCATCCGCAAATAAAAATTGAGCCACTGTCACCACCAACAGCGATCCAGCTACCAGCGTTGTCACGGTTTCCACTAGGGGAGCCGCTTCTTCTCGCCGCCGCTTGGCTAAAACGCTGACAACAGCACTGTGTAATGGCCCATTGACCCCACCGAGTAATATTAATAGAAAGCCAGGGATAATATAGGCATAACTATAGGCGGTGGCAGCAGCACCAACACCAAAAGCGGCAGCGATCGCTTGCTGCCGCACTAAACCGAAGATTTTACTAATTAATGTGGCTGCGGCAACAATGCCAGCAATTCCAGCGAAAGAACGAGAGGGTTTTTGGTCTTGTTGTGTCACGAATATTACCCGACAACTCTTGCAGAGTGCATACTTTAAAACATTTAACCTGAAATCCCGTAGTCTGTCAGGTAAATTTTGACAAATTACTTATTTTACATGCTTTCGCCCTACAGCCCTTTAGGTATCCTACGGCGGGTATTGTCACGATCGCTCAAGGGACTTCCAAATAAAATCGCAAAGTGAGCAGGGGGAGTAGGGGAAGAAAATATCTGATAGTCGTCTTAGAGACTTCCAAATAAAAAAATACCCAAAAAACTGGCTAAAAAACTCTCTCCTCCTTATTCCTCTGTGTTCTCTGTGTTCTCTGTGGTTCGTTTATTTGAGTAATTTATTTATTGATGCATTAGAGGAAAAATTTAAAACTATACAGCAAAGGTATTTGAAGTTATCTAAAAAGTGTCCGACAATACCCTTAAACCTCATCTAAGTTGAGAACCGTAGTTTTTGCCCTCACCCTAAATCCCTCTCCCAGATATGGGAGAGGGACTTTGAAATTCTGGCTCCCCGAATCCCTCTCTCTGGGATTCGGGGTTGGGGAATGAGGGCAAATTCTTTTCATCATCGAAGAACTACAGGTTTCAAGATAGACGCGGTTTAACTATCTGGATTACTACGGAAGCTGTTAATAATCAGATTGTAATTAGAATAGCTGATAATAGTCTAGGGATTCCAGAAGAGGTGCGATCGCACATGTTTGATCCCTTCTTCACTACCAAAGCCCCAGGTAAAGGTACGGGGTTAGGATTATCTATCAGCCATCAAATAATAGTTGAAAAACATCATGACCAGATTAAATGTTCCTCAAAACCAGGAGAAGGAACAGAGTTTTTAATTGAAATTCCCAGTGGTAATTAGAAGCGAGTGGTAGCTCAAGGCGGGAGTCACGCATTCAAAAGTTAAGAATAGTTGGAGGTTGGGTTGATTTGTGTTACCCAACAAACCCTGCAATATGTTAGGTAACACGAATCAACCCAACCTAACTATCGACAACCTAAACTATCTCGCGTTGACATACCTGTAACCGGATTTACCCCATCAGCCCTTTCACACATTAGCGACACTTGATAACGGTCAATCAAAGCGTCTGTAAAATCAGCACCTGTAATTTCGGCATCGAAAAAACGGCTGCGAGTCAAAGTTGCTTCTGTAAAAATGGCATTTTTCAGGTTAGCACCATCCATCGTGACGCGATCGACTAAAGCGCCGCTCAAGTTTGCTCCTTCCAAATTTGCTTTTAACAAAACTCCTTTAGTGAGAATTGCGTTAGTTAAATTCGCTCCTTGAAAATTTGTCCCCCGCATTTCTGCTGCGACAAAAGTCACACCTGCCAAATCAGCATGAGAAAAGTCACGATTTTCTAAATTTATATTGTTGTAGTTGATTGTATTCATTTGAGCAAATGCCGGTTTTGGATTAAGTATTAACCAGAAAAATGCGAGTATCAAAATCACAATCAAACCAAAAAAGCGCAGTAAAATCTTTTTCATAACTTTATTATTTTTCTTTTGTCATTAGTCCTCTCTTACAAAGTTCTGATCGCCGGAAGCCGGCGCTCAGACTTTGCGCTTTGTCATTTGTCCTCTGTTAGTGAACAATGACTAATGACTCTTAGCTATTTCCAATCTTTACCAATCCGAATTGTGAGATCAGATTCTAAATCACCAATCGCCGCTACCTCAATTTGACCCAAGCCTAAGACTTTTTGCAAATCAACTCCAACTTGTCGGTTGCCTTTTTGGACAACAATCTGAGTTTGACGTTGGGTATCTGGCCAATCAGGTACTTTGTAAATATTAGTAAAGCCTTTGTGTTTCAGATAAGCAATAACTTTTTCAGTTAACTGAGGTTGATTGGAAGCATTTTGAATAGCAATTTTGAGGTTAGGAACCTGACGCATATCTGGTTTCAGACCAGGGACATTTACCCCAACATAATCATTCAACAGGCTTTGTTGTCCAGTCATATTTAGCCAATAGCTATCAGGGTCTTTGCTAAAACGGCTAAACGTACCAGGCAACACGGTCATTTGGAAATTATCCCGATCTAAGTTGAGGCCGAAATTCACCAACGCCATCATTTCTTCCATCTTCAGGTTGCTATCAAAGTATTTTCGCATCAAGCGAGTTAATTGAGGCAACCTGGGTAAGACGGTAGGACTATTTAAGCGTTGCAGCAGGGCTGCTATTAGTGCTTGCTGACGCTGCACTCTTGGCAAATCTCCCAAACCTGGTTCCCGGAATCGGACAAACTGTTCTGCTTGTTCGCCGTTGAGGGTTTGCCAGCCACTGACTAAATTAATCGACAGACGACTGCTAGAGTCTTTATATTCCATTGATTGCGGAACAAAAACCTCTACTCCGCCTAACTGATCGACTAACTGCCGTAATCCACTGGTAGAAATACGGATGTAGCGATCGATTGGGGCATTGTTTAAGGTACGGCTAACTACCCGTGCTGCCAAGACTGGGCCGCCTTTGGCATTGGCATCAGATACCTTAGTTAAACCCTTTTCTCCCTTTTCTGGAATGGCGATCATCGTATCTTTGGGAATCGAAAGCACCCGTACAGATTTATCACTAGGGTTAAGCCGTACCAGCAGCATGGTGTCGCTTTTCCCAGCAAAGCTTTCTGGTGAACCGTCAACAGTACCGTTAACTGGTTCAATCCCCATAATTAAAATATTCATCGGTCGTGAAAGCTGATACTGGGAGAGTTTGCTCCATAACTCCCCTGGTAGTGGTATTTTTACCTCGTCTTTAGTAGTAGTTCCTAAATCTTCATCTGTTCGATCTAGATTGCTCCATAAGGGAGTCCACAGCGCTAAAATTGATACTAGTAGTCCAGATAAGATGATGCCGATGACAACCGTCATGATCCACAACAGCCATCGAGGCATGGTTAAGCCCAGTCTCTCATAAAGCTGATTGGGAATTGCGCCCACTGATTCGACAACACTACGGTTGGGATTCGCTGGCGGGTTTAGTTCTACCTCTTCCTCTAAATCCTCTACTGGTGAAGCTGTTACTTGATTTTCTGTTCGTTGAAGTTGCTGCGGTTTCACCTCAGGTTCAAATTCTACAACTTGCTGAGATGTCAAAGGATTTTCTGACCATTCGACTTGTTTTATCACAATTATCTCCCCACTCAACCACTCCCTAAAAGTATGTTAATCCAAGCTACAAATATTGCCAGTGGAAAAGCTCACTGTAAACTTGTAATGTTCTTCGGTAAGCCTGTATGACAACATGAATACTTTATTGTTCCCCGTAATCCTTGCTGGTGGTAAAGGTGAACGTTTTTGGCCCCTGAGTCGCAAAAACCGACCCAAGCAATTTTTAAGTCTTGATGGTAGCTCTAGAAGTTTATTACAAGCAACCGCCGATCGATTGATTGAACTCGGTGGCGGTGAGTCCAGCGCTGCAAGAAACTCTCCCGCAACAGGCGACTGGCGAACCCCTTGGGGGTGGGATTCCTTGTGGGTAATTACTTCTAGTCAGATAGCTGAAGGGGTAAGACAACAATTACCCCATCTACCATCTCAGAACTTATTGATTGAGTCGGAAGGAAGAGACACCGCCGCCGCCGTTGCTTGGACAAGTTTGGAAATCAAACAGCGCTATGGAGAAGACGCTGTTATTGGCTTTTTCCCTGCTGACCACTGGATTGCTGACCAAGAGGCGTTTGCACACACATTAAGCGCGGCTACGCAACTAGCAGCAAGCACAGCAGCGATCGTTACACTGGGGATCAAGCCTACTTTTCCATCAACCGGTTACGGTTACATTGAACAAGGTGAAAAAATAGGTAGCTTTAATGAGTTGCCAGCTTATCACGTCAACCGCTTTACAGAAAAGCCCAACCGTGAAACGGCGGAGACTTTTTTATCTACGGGACGCTTTAGCTGGAATAGTGGCATGTTCGTTTTTCGGGCAGGGGTTATTCTCAAGGAATTACATACCCATGCGCCAGAAATTATCGAACCTTTAGAACAACATGGCCCTGATATCTATCCCCAGTTGCCTAAGAAGAGTATAGACTATGCGCTAATGGAAAAGACAACTCTAGCATACGTTTTGCCAGTTGATTTTGGTTGGGATGATTTAGGAGATTGGAATGCGATCGAACGCTTACTCAAGACAGAAGAGAATCCCAATGTAGAACTTGCTACGCACGTAGGGCTAGATACTCGGGGGGCGATTATTTACGCCTCAAATCCAGAGGATGTAGTTGTTACAATTGGTTTAGAGGACGTGGTGATTGTGCGCGATCGCAATGTCACCCTCGTTGTTAAAAAAGAACGTACCCAGGAAATCAAGCAGATCCTCAAAATTCTCCAAAGCGATTCCCGATTTACCGACCTGCTATAAAAGTTAAAACCCTTGGTAGAGGCGAAAAAGCCTATTTTCCCATTATAACTTGACTTTGGGAATTGCGAATGAGGCATTGGGCAATTCAATTTTAGATTTTGGATTAACGATTTTAGATTCAAATTTAATCCAAAATCCAAAATCTAAAATTCTTACTCCCTACTCCCCACTCCCTACCCCCCACCTCCCCACTCCCCACTCCCCACCTCAAAAATGTTCCTCACCCAAACTGTTCCTCGTCAACGAGAAATTCTGGAAGTATTCCTTCGCAATGGCTGGGACTATATGCGAAGGTTACTTACTGGTGGTAAAGCTGATGAACCCCAGCTACCTACACCTGCGGTTTTAAAAAATATCCTGGTAGACTTGGGGCCAGTTTATGTTAAACTTGGTCAGCTACTTTCTACCCGTCCCGATTTACTAAACGCCGCCTATATTGAGGAACTATCAACTCTACAAGACGAAGTACCGCCTGTTCCTTGGTCAGAGATAGAAATAATCCTCCGTAAAGAATTAAAACTTCCACTAGCAGAAACCTTCAGCACAGTTAACTCGATCCCAGTAGCGGCGGGATCAATTGCTCAAACACATCGCGCTACATTAATAGACGGTCGAGAAGTCGCTCTGAAAGTGCAACGTCCGGGAATTGATTTGACTATTGCCCAAGATATTGCTTTAATTCAAGGTATTGCCGATTTAGTGGCGCGAACTGAGTTTGGGCAAACTTACGAAATCAAATCCATCGCCGAAGAATTTACCAAAGCTCTAGAAGCCGAGTTAGATTTTACCCGGGAAGCGGGTTTTACAGACCAACTACGGCGTAACTTATCTCAGAGTCGCTGGTACGATCCCACACAAATAGTAGTTGCGGAAATTAACTGGGAATTGACCACAGCAAAATTACTGGTGATGGAATGGTTGGATGGGGTGCCATTTTTATCGGCGGATTTGGACAACAACAATAATGGTAAAGACCCTGCTGTAGAGCGTAAAGAAATAACTACTTTGTTATTTCGGGTATTTTTTCAGCAACTATATATTGATGGATTTTTTCACGCAGATCCGCATCCAGGAAACTTGTTTTATCTCAAAGATGGTCGTGTTGCCCTCTTAGACTGTGGCATGGTGGGAAGACTTGATCCGCGCACACAGCAGATATTAACAGAGATGTTGTTAGCGATCGTTGATTTAGATGCTCAAAGGTGCGCTCAATTAACTTTGCAACTCTCAGATTCTGCTCAACCAGTAATTTTGTCGCGGTTAGAAAATGATTACGATCGCATGTTGCGAAAATATCATAATGTCAGCCTAACGCAAATAAACTTCAGTCAGATAATTTATGAAGTTTTACAAGTTGCCCGCAACAATAAAATTAGATTACCTAGTAATATGGGTTTGTATGCCAAAACCCTAGCGAATTTAGAAGGTGTAGCGCGGACATTCAACCCGGAGCTTAACTTTTTTGATGAAGTAAAACCATTAATTACAGACTTGTTTCGGCGGCAATTATTAGGCGATAATCCAGTGCGATCGCTATTACGCACAGCCTTAGATATTAAAAGTCTGTCTCTGCAATCTCCCCGGCAAATTGAACTATTATTAGACCGGGTTACTTCAGAAACCTTACAGTGGAATTTATCGCTGCGGGGGTTAGATGGCGTGCGCCGCACTATGGACGATGCAGCTAACCGACTATCTTTTAGTATTTTAGTCGGTTCACTGATTATGGGTGCAGCAATTATATCCACCAGAGCGCAGACAACACAGCTATCTTTTTTAAGCACTAGCCTGTTTGCCGTCGCCAGTTTATTGGGTTTGTGGTTAATTATTAGTACATTGCGATCGGGACGTTTACGGTAAAACCATTTTAGATTTTGAATTTTGGATTTTGGATTGAAGGAAAAATCTAAAATCTAAAATCTAAAATTGAATTTCTAATATAAAAAATATGCCAATCATCATTGCGGAAAATCTGAGTAAATCTTATCCGGTAGCAGTTAAAAATCCGGGTATTAAAGGTACAATAAACCACTTTTTTCGCCGCACCTACCGCTCAATTAAAGCAGTTCAGGACATTTCCTTTGAAATTGCCCCTGGTGAAATAGTGGGGTTTTTAGGGCCAAATGGTGCTGGTAAAACTACCACACTCAAAATGCTCACGGGGCTGATTCATCCTTCTAGCGGTACAGTCAAAGTTGCTGGACAAACTCCGTTTCATCGCAAAGAAGCATTTTTGCAAAAAATTACCTTGGTAATGGGGCAAAAGCAGCAGTTAATTTGGGACTTACCAGCGCTGGATTCTTTGAGAATTAATGCTGCTGTATACAACATTTCTGATAAAGAGTTTCAACGACGGGTGGGAGAACTAACAGAGATGCTTTCGCTAGAAGGCAAACTTACCCAAGCAGTACGGAAGCTATCTTTGGGTGAACGAATGAAGGCGGAATTGCTAGCAGCACTTTTGCACCGTCCTCACGTATTATTCCTAGATGAACCAACACTGGGACTAGATGTAAATGCTCAGGTGGCGGTGCGCGATTTTTTACGCGACTACAATCAGCGCTATCAAGCTACAGTGCTGTTGACGAGTCATTACATGGCTGATATCACAGCTTTATGTCAACGAGTGCTGTTGATTCACGAGGGAAAGCTGATGTATGACGGTAGTTTAGATGGACTACTACAACGTTTTGCTCCATACCGAGAAGTCCATATAGAGTTAGCCCAACCTCTACCGAGAGAAAAACTTATGACCTATGGTGATGTGCAACTCTTAGAAGGGCGATCGGTGCATTTTATGGTATCTAGAGAGGCGCTCACCCGCACCGTTTCTAAGATTTTGACGGATTTGGAGGTAATTGACTTAACAGTTACCGAACCGCCTGTAGAGGAAGTAATTGGACGAGTGTTTCAGGCAGGTGTTGTGGAGTAGAGACGCGATTAATCGCGTCTGTAACAAGAGTGGGTAATTTTTGTAGCGGTAAGTGAATAAATGAAGCGAATAATCAGAAAAGCCTTAACTTTGCTGTCAGTATACTACGCCTACATGCTTGAGTATCGAGCAGAACTAATCTTATGGGTTTTGGCTGGGTCTTTGCCGATTATCCTTATGGGTATCTGGATACAGGCAGCACAAGGCGGGCAATTTGGGCTATCACCTGTAGATTTTGCTCGTTACTTTATCACAGTTTTCGTCATTAGACAATTAACAGTTGTTTGGGTAATTTGGGACTTTGAAACAGAGGTAGTGGAAGGCAAGCTTTCGCCCAAGTTGCTACAACCACTCGACCCAGTATGGCATCATGTTGCGGGTCATGTTTCTGAAAGATTTGTTCGGCTAACGTTTGCTTTACTATTAGTGGGATTATTTTTTATTCTTTATCCCCAAGCTTTTTGGTTACCAAGTTTGAGTAGATTTTTGCTATTTACATTGGCGGTGGTGCTAGCTTTTGCTTTGCGGTTTACGATTCAGTACACCTTTGCCATGTTTGCCTTTTGGACAGAACGGGCTAGCGCGTTAGAAAATTTTTGGTTATTATTTTATCTATTTTTATCTGGTTTGATAGCACCTTTAGAGGTCTTTCCAGAACCTGTGCAGAAAATAGTGATGTTTACGCCTTTTCCCTATTTGATTAATTTTCCTGCGAGTCTTTTGGTAGGGCTACCTGTAGATATTGGGCGAGGATTTGGGTCAATGGTGGGATGGATATTAGTGTTTTTGGGTGCGAATCGCGTGCTTTGGCGTGCAGGTTTAAAGCGGTACTCTGGGATGGGAGCTTAAATAATTTAACATTCAATTAAAAAAATCCCATCCAATGATTTGGTTAAGTACAGCTTTGCGTCAAACCGCGCAGAGTAGTTTTTACCCTCTCCCTAAATCCCTCTCCTAAATCTGGGAGAGGGAGTTTGAAATTCTGGCTCCCCGAATCCCAGATTTGGGATTCGGGATTGGGGGATGAGGGCAAATCCTTTTCATCAAGCAAGAACTATAGGTTTTAAGATAGACGTGGTTTAGTTTTTAACTGGCTCAATTGCTCATCAGCGTAGAGAATTTGCAATGCCCGTTGCACAGTGGATTCTTTTGCACCTCCTTTGAGAATAGAGATTTTATAAATTACTCGGTATTGTCTTAAAGTTTTCTGCCCTCCCCAAAGAATAATCTTCTAACTTAAAATCAGCAAAAGGCTTCTTTTCTAACCTATCCCGTAGTGCTTCATCAAGAATTACACCTGGTGATTGTTTTTTAACACCAATGATTATAATACTTCTCTGATATTTAGTTAAATCTTGATTTGCCTGACAATCACTTTGTTTAAATTGTCCCAAATTTAATATACGATAACCTTTGATGCTTGGTGTATTAATAAATATTTTTTTTACTAAAAATTGGATTTGTTTTGAACGTTCTAGAGCCATTCGCTGTTGAACTTCTATATTACCTTTACAAGAAATGCCTACAGAAATAATCTCACTAGGGTCTTGCATTATATTCTGTATACCTTCTTGTTCTAAGTTCAACTTTAAAAGGTCTAGACTAATAATTTCATCATTATATTTAATTTGAAAATTGCTACCTAAAAGCCATTTATATTTTAGTGATAAAACAGCTACATTAAATTCGGCTACCCTCCCCTGACTATCCCTACCTTCTTGATAAGAAAAATAATCAATATTGCCTTTTTTTTCGGGAGATTGTCCGTAATTTTGCATGATAGAAAATTTGGATGTCCGCGTTGCTAAGGCTGCTATACTAAGTAATCCTAATATCACTAGCAATGCTGCAAAAAATTTTAGTAGTGGTACTTCTTCCGGCTTTTTCTGCGGAGTAAATGAAGTTTTAGTAATTGGTGGTGGCAATTGCTCAATATTATAATCCCCTATTAAATCAATATTTGCATTAGTTTCTGTTAGCTTGGTTTCAATTTCTTCTAGGCGTTGTAAAATTTGCTGAGTATGGGCAGGACGCTTTTCTATATCCGGTGCTGTGAGCGAATCAATTAAATTCAATAGTAAGGGTGAGATGTGGATAGCATGATTTTGCCAGTGCAATAAATTTTGCTGCATATCATACATATCTAAAGGATGGTATCCCGTGAGTAAAAATACAAATGTGCGCCCCAAGGCAAAGAAATCTGATTGGGGTACTGCTTGAGCATTCATTTGTTCTGGAGCGCTGTAGCCAGATGACATCAGTGCTGTCATCCCGTCACCGTTGTTGAGTTTGTCTGGGTAGGCTCTATCAATTTCAGTGGCGGTGCCAAAATCAATTAGTACCAAATCTCCCCAGCCCTTCGCAAGGGGAGAGCGAATCATGATATTAGATGGCTTAATATCTCGATGCAGGTACTGTTTACCATGTACTAAATCCAAAATTTCTACCAATTGTTTTAACCAGTCCACAGCTTGTTCCTGCGAAATAGGATAATTCTGCTGCTGTTTTAACCACTGCTCTAAGTTGTATCCACCAATTTTTTCCATTGCAATGCAATGCAACACTAAACCATTTCGGGTTTGATATTGGAAGTAACTATCCTCTTTGGGAATGCCGGGATGCTTAAGTTGTCCTAATACAGTTACTTCTTGCTGAAATAGTTCTACTGCTTTGGCGTCGCCTGATAAATCCTCTTTGAGTATCTTGAGGATTTTAGGGGTATCTTGTTCATAAGCTTCATAAACTTTACTAAACCCTGTTTTATCACTCAACAGGCTCGTCACGCGATAACGCCCTAGCAATTCCAAATGGGAACCACAACTTTGACAAAAGCGGTTTTGATGATTATCCGGGTGGTTTGGTTTAGGGCAAACGGGATTGATACAAAGGCTCATGAGTGGGGAGTGGGGAGTGGGGAGTGGGGAGTGGGGAGATGGGGGAGATGGGAGAATAACCAATGCCCAATGTCCCTATTAATTCTTCTGTTGCTGTATGATAATCCCGTCCAATAATTATGAGATTTTCTATCTGTGTTCTGCCAAGAAAGCTGCTACAGTTTGGTTAAATGCCTCTGGTTGTGTCAAAAACGGCCAATGGTTGCCGGGAACTTGGCAGATGCGTAAGTTTTTAAGATAGGTTTTGTAGGGTTGGATTTGCCAATCTTGGGGATTCAATCCTTGTTCTGGCTGGACGAAGATGGCAGGGGTGTGAAGGGGAATTGTAAAACCAGGCACTTGCATTACTGCTTCAAAAATTCCGTCGCGGGCGGCTATAGTAAATTTGCTGCCCCAACTACCATCGAGTTTTTGTTCTATTCCGGCTTGGAAAACTTGCTGTTGTAAGGAACTCCATCCTTGATATTGCTTTAACTGCTGTGCTTGTTGTTCGGCTTCTTCATAACTGGCAAAGGGACCCATGCTTTTGAGAAAAGGCAAGAAGCGATATAACATGGGAAAAGTTACCCTGACAAGGCTGGGCATTTTCCAGATGAAAATTGGATCGACTAGAATTATACTCCGCAAACGCTTTGGGTTTTGCCTTGCCCAGATGGCGGCTAATTTGCCTGTCCACGAGTGGCTGACAATATGGGCAAAAGTCCATCCGAGATGATCCATTAGTGCTTCGAGGTCTGCGATCGCACTTTCAAAGCTATAATCTTTCTCAGGTTTACTACTTTGCCCATGTCCGCGCATATCTGGTGCAACTATGTGGTAGTCTGCTGCTAGGTAATCTCCTAAACTAGACCAGACTAGAGCATGGTCGCCTAATCCGTGTAACAGTAGTAAAGGTTCTTGACCTTGGTTCCACTCTAAGTAAGAAAGTTGAATATCAGGCTTTGATAATGTTTGACGTACAGGCATCATTGCACATCCACCAATGAAGAGATAGTTTCGCGTTTATATATTACTGCGAAAGAAGATGGACGCGACCAGATGCGACTTGACAGCTATAACAAAGCCTTGTAATTTATTCCCCATCTCAACTTTTCTCATAAGTCAAATTACTTAGATGCGATCGCGCATTTGGAGTCAGAGTAATTAAATCGTCAATATTGCGTTTCATTGTCTCGCAAATCGCATCTAGAGGTAAGTCGTTAGGGTCGTAACCAAAGGGGTTTTCTATCTCCAAGCCGATGGCTTCAATACCAAATACTGTAAAACCAACCAAAGCAGCAATTAAACCTGTCCACCAACCCAGACTATGCACTATTTGAAACGGTAGCAGTAAACAATATAGTAATAATAATTGCTTAAGATGAATCGCATAAGCTAATGGCATAGGTGTTTTTAAAATACGTTCGCAAGCACCTAAATTATCCACAAGATTATTCAATAACTCTTGCAGAGATGTTAACTGGTAACTATTAAGGCAATTGCGATGATACTGCTCCTGTAAATAATCTCCTATCCAAAAGGCAACCTCTATAGGGGGATTATTCATAATCTTCAGTTTTATATACTTACTAGATGGCATTAAATCTTCTAACTCGCTATTGACTGCTTCTCCCCGCAAATGTAATTTAGTTGTCACAGCAAAAGCTACCAATAAATTTAATGCTGTAATTTTATTGTCTTTATCTTCTGGTGAAATTTCGTCAATTGATACCCAAATTTGCCGTGCCAGATTTCGGGTGTTATTTACTAGAGAACCCCAGCATTTTCTCCCTTCCCAAAATCGCTCATAAGCAGTATTAGTACGAAATACAAGTAACAAACCTAAAACAATACTAGGAATAACACTTCCTAAAATAGGTTGGGAAACAGGCAAATCAAAATGGTAAAGTATAGAAATAAAAAATCCGAAAGCTCCGCACCATAAAATATGTTTATAAATTGCTTTCAGAACCGAACCTTTAAGTTGCAATTTAGTGCGTAGCCATGTGAGTTTTTCGCCTATCATGTAGTCACCCTAAGAGAATATTTAGTGAACCGATAGATAAAATATCTATACTTTAAAATTAATAACTATAGTAATAGCACAATTGGCAAACAGCATACTGTAATAAATACTGTTGCGAAGATCACAAGATATGCTGGCGGTAATTGAGTATATGCTACCTTCTGTTACAATCCGCTGAGGTAGGGGAAGGCTGGGGAGCAGCCTATTACCTTTTTGTTTAATTATTTGTTCAATTAGTCAATGCGTAAGTCATATAAACCTTTGTAGTGAGCGATTCATCGCTCACTACAAAGGTTTATCAAGACTAAAGTCCTCATTACAAACTTTGATTTATTTACACCTAGCTACTTAAAAATATTGGGTGGAGCGATGATCGCACCCCACCCAAGCTAAAATAATCTAAAATTTAACGACTAATTCGCTACTTCAGCCACCTCAATAACCCGCCCTTCATAGTCCTTGACCAAAAAATTCAGGGGCTTCTGGTTGCGAATCTTGAATTTCAAACCGCGCACTTCGACTCGCATTAAAATCATTTCCAGGCAGTCATGATCAAAACAAACGTGGCGTTGCTGATTTTTGCTACCTAAACTCGCTCCAGTAATCACATGTAGCTGGGTGTTTTTCTTCAATTGATACCACAGCCCATCGTTGCCATTATTCATCATTTTGCTAGACAAGCTCGGCCCAGTAGACATATATAGTGGATCAATGCCAGTTGCGCCGATAGTTTGTTCGTAGTTGTAGTAGTAGTGCAATGGCACCTCAGCTGCTGGCAAATCTAGCAGCCCCTCATACAACTGTCGGGCAACCTCCAAATCCGACACCATTACAGTGTGTACTTTTGGCGCACTGGTGAGGAACATCCACATTGCGCCAGCGTAAGCTGCTAGCAGCATCACCATAATCCCTTGAGTGGAGAATAGGCTATCTAAGGGCAGGGAAGGCAGAAAGGAGCCTAATGTAAGGGGACTGAGGAGGAACGATATCACACTAACTGCTATAACCATGAACAAATAAGGATTCTATAAGAGAGCCGATTTTATGATTGTCGATTAAGACTAAAATTAAGTCTTTGTTTCTAGTTTATCAATATTCAAGTAGTCTGAGTTTGGGCTACAAACTGGGCAACACCAAGATATTATGCGATTAACTACCGGAGTGCAATTCCTAAAACTATTTTAACAACTATCAATCAAAAGGCTTATGCAAATTCCTCATTTTCCGGAAGCTAATCACCCCCTGGTGAAGTCGCTGTTCCATCATAGCGACCATGAACTACTGACTCTGTTTCAGAGCAATCCAGATGCCGGAAAGTACTTTACGGTGATTTTTTGCCGCTATAGTCCCATAGTGTATACCTTAATTCGGCATTCGGCGCGATCGCCTGTGCAGGCAGATTATCTGTTTGCCCTCACCTGGCGGCATATCTACTACGAACTCGGTGGACTAAATTTAACCGCCTCTGAATCAGGACAGGAAACCTTAACCATGCAAAATTGGTTAATTAATATGACAGCTTTCTGTATTAATGAGATTAAGCTACCACCCACAGAAGCAATTCATTATTCTCTGCAAGCGACTTCGCCGCCGCTATGGTGCTATGTAGAACAGGCGTTAGACCAATTACCACCAGTTTTGCGATTAATCGTGTTAATGGCTCAAACTTTCCACTGGAGCGAAACTAGAATCGCCGCCTATCTACAAGCCGAAGGAGAAGCGATCGCCCCAAGCGAAGTAGCCAATTTTTTCCAGGAAGGCTATCGTATGCTAGAGGACAAATTACCCACAGATATCCGCTCTATCTACTTTGGGGAAGATGTACTGCAATCATGATTTAAGTGTAAACGCGTATATTATTTGTCTCCAATTAAAAAATTAAACCTTTTTCTTACACCTTCTACTTAAACCCGCAACTTTAGGGGTAATTTTTATGAAACAACGGCTTGTATTCCCCAGGCAAAAGGTAGGCTTAATTTGTCTAGGTGCGATTTCTCGTCCCCAAATACTTTTACAGAGCTTTTTACTGTTGACTTTTTTGCTGAGTCCTGTAGCTGCGGGTGCAGTTGATATTACGCAACAACTCCACCGCCCTTTAAATAGTTCCGTTGGGCGACAATCAAGAGATGAAGCAGATAGCTTGCTGAGTATCGGTGAACAATACGCTTCAGGATATGCCGATAAAACGATTGTGTCTTGCTTGCAGGCCTTGGAACTATATCACTCAATTGGCGACCTGAAAGCACAAGGTCTAACCTACAATTTGCTTGCAAAGGCTTATGTGCAGCTTGGAAGTTTAAGAGAGGCGGAAGATGCTTTACGACGAGGATTAGCGATCGCTCGTGATACCCAAGACTTCCAATCTGAGATTTTTATGCTAAATAATATCAGTACATTTTTCCTGCAACAAGGAGAATTTGTTGTTGCTGGTAAAATTGTTGAAGATGCACTCGCAATTGCTCAGGGTGTCAAAAACATTGAAGGAGAAGGACTATCTTTAAGTAATTTGGGTTTACTAACTGCTAAGTTAGGAGATTATAATAAGGCGATTAAATTGTATGAAAATGCTTTAATTTTCCGCCGTCAGACTGGCGATGCCATCGGTGAAGCAAATACCTTAAATAATTTAGGTGATGCCTACCTAGCATCTGGAAATTATCAGGATACCGTTAGCAGTTATCAGGGAGCAATGCAGATAGCAAAAACGAACCGCGATCGCACTAATCAATTACGGGCAATTGACGGTTTACTTACTGCTTACACTGCTGTCGGACGCTATGAACGGGCTTTTGATTTACTAGAGCAACGTTTAGCACTTGCTAATGAATTGCAAAATTTGCGAGAAGAATTAAAATCTTTTGAGTCTTACGCTCAGTTATACAAGCAACAAGGTAATTACCTAACTGCTCGGAATTTTTACGAAAGGGCGATTATATTGGCGCGGACATTAGAAGATAGCAAACAAGAAGTGCAATTGCAAAATCAGCTAACTAAAATGTTTCAGCGCAAGTAGGAATAACTTTTACAACACAAATTCATCCCTCTCCGATACGGAGAGGGACAGATTTAAACAGAAAAATTTCTCAAATAGTAAATTTAATTAACGGCTGATTTATGCTGAATACATCTAATTTTTAACAACTCAGTCGATTTTTTATCTCTAACTAGAGGTTCAAAAATCAGACATAATATCTCATTCTAAAGTTTGACAAACCTAATCAATAAATATTATGTTATTAACCAATTTTATTGCTAAATATTGCAGATTTTGCTATATAAATTAGTAAATAAATTCACTTGTCTGCATCTGTCACAGGAAACAAATATTTCTTACCGAATTAAGACTCAAGGGTTATTGGTAAAGTGATAGTGAACGTAGTGCCAATGCCTTGAGTGCTTTCAACTTGAATATGACCCTGGTGATGTTCGACAATAGCTTGAGCGATCGCTAATCCTAATCCTGAACCAGTAGCGCTGGCTGTAGCTGTATTCCCACTTGTATGAGTCCGTGCCGGATCTACCCGATAAAACCGATCAAACAACCGTGGTAGTGCTTCTGCTGGAATTCCAACTCCGGTATCACTCACTTTAACTTGCAACTGGGCGCTGGTATAACGTAGTCCAGAAACGCGATTTATTCCCTCTATCCGCGCCAATTCAACTTTTACCCGTCCACCTGCTGGAGTGTAATGCAAAGCGTTAGCAATTAAGTTTGTGAACAGCCGCACCAGTTGATCCCAATTGCCCACAAGGGTAAACCAATTTTCCAGTAATTCCGGGCTAGTTTCGGAGGCGGAAGGATCAACTAAGTCTAGAGAAAGAGCGATTTTTTTTTCAGGGACTAACGATTGTTGTTCTTCAACCACCTCCATCAGCAAGGCATCAAGCGGACAAGTTGAAAAAGTCTCTTTGCTAATACCACTATCCTGTCGTGCTAAGAACAATAAGTCATTAACTAACTTACCCAAACGCTGTGTTAACCGTTCCACTACCTTTAATTGTTGCCGATACTGCAAAGAATTAGTCGCTTCTGTCTCTGCTAAATCCAAGTCAGCAAGGGCGACTTGCACATTAGTTTGAATCAAAGTAATCGGACTTCTAAGTTCGTGAGAAGCATCAGCAGTAAATTGTTTGAGGCGTTGGTAAGACTCGCCTACAGGTTCCATCGCTTTACCCGAAAGAAACCAGCCACTTGCGCCCACACAAATCACCATTAACCCAATACCTAGCGCCAAATCAAAAATTAACTGGCGACTGGGTTTAGTGACTTCAAACCAGGGATGACTAACACGCAGATATCCTAATACTTGCCGCCCCACTTCCACCCGTTGTGTCACTTGTCGCAATAAAAGTGCTGAGTTTGGAGTGGGCTTACCGTGAGCGTAGCCGAACGGGAGTGGGGAGTTTGGAGTGAGGAATTTATCATCTTTGCCTTTTTCTTTCTCTCCCTTAACTACTACGCGCACAGTTTCACCAGTGCGGTTGGCATGAATAGGAATATTTAAGGGTTCGGATAGCGTAGACCAAAGTAATTCACCAGTCGGACTAAACCATTCTAGGTCGATGTGGTCATCTTCTACGGTGTCAGTATTATCACGAAAACTGGCTTCTACATTAATGCGAAATTTATCTGCATCAGCATTAATTGGTTCAAATATGAGCTTAGATGCACAGGGGCTTGTTGTGAGACAACGCTCCACTATTTCTACTACATGGTTAAGGGTATCATCAATGCGCTCAACCAGTGTACTGCGGACGTATAAGTAAACGCCACTGGCAAACAGTAGTAGTAATACAGCAGTGACAGTAGTATACCAAAGGGCCAGACGGCGACGAGTCGCTTGAAACATATTGCAATGCCGCGAAAAATGCTTTGGGTAGGCGAGTTAGCAAAGAATAAAACAGATATGGTACTATCGATTATTTTCCTTCAAAATACTCTTAATTCGGCTCTAACCGGAAAAATTTTTATACTAAAATTCTCTAGAAAAATAATTTAATATATTTAACGATTAACCTCAATAAATTAAGTACTTTTACGCAGGCATCATCTTTTATTTAAGAGTTAAATTCTATTTGCAGTGAAGTTTAAAGGAAAAATACAAAAGAACATTAAAAATTTTATAACAACAGCAAATACATAACTCTTTTGTAGGTGAATTTATAAAATTGTAACAATATTGCTAAGTTTTTATAAAAAAATTAGCAACTTGGTATTTATAAGAACTTTCTTATCTAGTACTTAAAATTGGTGGTCGATGATTAACAGCAATAAACTTATTTGGCATTGCTATGAGTAATTTATAGCCAGTATATGTGCTTGAGCTTTACAGAAAATAATAAATAACTATGGCAACTTATTCAGGATTCCCCGATCCAGGAAGTACGACAGCTACGGCTTTAGATACAACATCTTCATCTTATATTGGTGGTTCTCTGATCAGCACCGCCAGCATATTTCAAAATTCTCTTAGTAGCTCTGACACCCTCGATACTTATAAATTTACTCTTAGTAGTTCCAGTATTGTTACTTTGGGCTTGGATGGCTTGAGCAGTAATGCCGATTTAAAATTGCTCAATAGTTCTGGCAGTTCTATTTATAGCTCCACTAACTCAGGTACTACTCCAGAGTCAATTCGTGGGAACATAGCGGCTGGTACTTACTATGCCCAGGTTTCGGGTACGACTACCACAAACTATAATCTCAGTCTCTCATCTGAAACCATCTTAGAAAGTAACCGCTCTGATAATTCACTTGCAACCGCATTCGATATCGGTATAATCTCCAGTTCTAACAGTTATAGCACCAGTGATTTTGTCAGTAGTATTGGTGCAGTTGTAGATAGTCAGGACTATTACAAATTTCAATTAAATAGCAACGGGAACCTCACCATTAACCTAAATGGCTTAGGGGCTAATGCCAATCTATACTTAGTTACCTCTTCTGGGACAATCGTTGGTAGTTCTGTTCAATCTGGCACTGCTTCTGAGTCTATCAGCGCCAATCTTTACCAGGGAACAGTATACTACATTCGTGTAAATCAGGCGACATCAGGTTTTACTAACTATAATTTGCAGATTTCGCTGGCTTCAGATCCAGTAGATAATGCGGGTAACACTTTAGCAACAGCTCGCAACATTAATCCATTAACTACTAACAGCTACTCAGATTTTGTTAATTCATCTGACAATAAGGATTATTACCGCTTTGATTTAACTTCTGCTGCTTTAATTAATTTCACCTTAACACCAGCAACAGGAAATGCAGATTTAGAGCTTATAGATAGTAATGGTAATAGTATTCAAAGTTCCAACGAAACAGGAACTGCTATAGACACCATTCGGCGCAGCTTGAATGCAGGTACTTATTACGCTCTTGTCACTCCTGGTACAGGGGTAGCAACAAATTATACTCTTAGTACTTCTGCTCAAGCCATAGCAGCAGATCAAGCTCCCAATTTATCATCTACAGCGAAAAATATTGGCATCTTAAATGGTTCCCAAACTTTCAACGATTTTGTGGGTAATATTGACACTTTTGATTACTACACTTTCAAGTCTAATACCAATGGTCTATTCAATCTCACCCTGAGTGGGTTGATTGACAATGCAGATGTGCAACTGTTAGATAGCAACGCTAATGTAATTAAAACATCTGCTCAATCAGGGAATACCAATGAAACTATAAACGCCAATTTGGGGGTTGGGACTTATTACGTTCGCGTTTACACCTCTGGCTCTGCCAACACTTACTACACTTTAGACTTGTCTGGATCTCCTCAAGCCAGAATGTTTGATCTCAACTCCGGTTCTGGCAGCTCCAACCCCAGCAATCTGACAGTAGCAAGTAACATTTTGTACTTTACTGCCAACGATGGTAGCACTGGCTCTCAACTATGGAAGAGTGATGGTACTGTAGCTAACACTACCCGCCTGACTAATATTAATTCTGGCAATTTTAACCCAGCTAATCTGACTGTCTTCAATAACAAGCTTTACTTCAGCGCTAATGATGGAATCAAAGGTACAGAACTTTGGGTATACGATGGCACTCAAGCCCAAATAGTTAGTGATATTAATCCTAATTCTGGCAGTTCTAACCCTAGCAATTTGACTGTTGTTGGGAACAAACTCTTCTTTACTGCTGATGATGGCACGCATGGTCAGGAATTATGGGAATATAACGGCACAACATCTGCGCTCGTTAAAGATATCTACCATGATGTCAATAGTTCCAGTCCATTAAATCTCACCAATGTCAATGGTCAGCTATTCTTCACAGCCAATAACCCCACTTATGGGACTGAGCTTTGGTCAAGTGATGGAACTCAGAACGGAACACAAATTATCGACATCAGGACAGGAACACTTAGCTCATCGCCAAACAGTCTCACTTCTATAGGCAGTACCCTCTACTTCAGTGCCAATAATGGTACGAGCGGATTTGAAGTCTGGAAGTATCAAGCTGGAGCAGCTAGTTTAGTTAAAGATGCTACACCTGGTAAGAACAATGTAGCACCAAACTATTTGACTGCTGTTGGCAACACCTTGTACTTTGTCAAATATAACGATGACTTTCAGCCAGAACTTTGGAAGAGTGACGGCACTACAAACGGTACTGCAATAGTTAAGAATGACACTACAAAAGCGCCAAATATTGGTACTGGCCCTACCGATTTGACTGCCGTTGGCAATAGCCTATACTTCGTGACTTATGACTCAGCAAGTGGTCTCGAACTCTGGAAGACAGATGGTACCGATAACAACACAGTAATAGTTAAAGATATTTGGGCTGGTAACGATTCTAAAAGCCAGCCTAATAATAGTTTTCCTACTAGTCTCGTCAATCTCAATAGCACCCTGTATTTTGCGGCTTCTGATGGTAGCAGCAGGGAAGTGTGGAGCAGCGACGGCACAGTTTCTGGTACGGGGAAATTCAGCAATATTTACACTACAGGAATTGCTGACCCTGCCAAGCTCACTGTCGTTGGTACGCAGCTGTTCTTCACTGCTACGAACGGGACGAATGGCACAGAATTGTGGGTGATTTAACAAGGAGGTGATTTGACAACAGCCATGAGTTAAAGTATAAACCAAGATTAATAAACAGTAAATTTACTGAAATTTTATTTCTTGGATATCAAGCCAAAATCAACTTTGTTGCTTAACAAGACAGTGAGATTTGCTCAAACTCAAATTAAATTCACACAGAACAATACGGAGAAATTTTTTATCATGAAGACCAAATTTTTACTAGTTCTCGCCGCTACTTCTGCATTTTTTAGCGCCTTGAGTAGTGTCATTATCGCACCCGCCAATGCTCAACTTACTACTACTGCAAGTAACGTCAATGTTACTGTCACAGTACCTGAAGTTCTCTACTTGCGGACTGTCAGTGATATTCAGTTAGACATTACACCTCAAGACTTAAATTCTTCATTAACTTCAAGTGGAGTTTATACTGAGACATCACCTTCTACTACAGCAGATTTAACTGCCAGCACACTAGATGAGTCCTCTCCATTCACCACCACTGTCACTAAATCAATACCTAAGGTGTTTGCAGTGTGGTCTAACACCCCTCGCACTGGGGTTAACGTCACCGCAACCACTACTACCGGTACTCTCAGCTCTAGTGTTACCGCTGGTGGTTTAGCAACCTTCACTAGTTCCGTCACTAGTCCAGCCTCTACTACTACTGCCCCTGGTTTAGCCGCTCCTTTCACTGGTGGCATCACTTTAGCAGTAAACTTGAGTGCAGCCAAGGCATCAGGCTCATATACTGGAGGCACTATTGCGATCACAGCTAACGCTCCCTAATTGGCATTGCTATTTGAGGGATAGCAGGTATCCGAATGTTGATACAGCAACTTCTGTGAATTAGGGCTGAGGTTCTTAAGTTATTAATATCAACAGGTTTCTCATCTACCCTTAGCCCTAGCGATACCTTACAAGACTTACACGACGGCTATTCCAATTCTGGTGTTGCTGAATCATGGGATGATTTCGCTCAATTTGAAACGAATTATCAATGGTTTCACCCGCCAATTCATCCCGCATTTATGCAACGCCCCAATTCTATTAGATTGGATTTGAACTCTGCGTCAGTAAATTTTATTCCATATCCCTTAAAAGGATGTTTGAAAAGTCCTCTTGTCGGGAGCAAACAGTTCTAGATTTCCCTAAATTCACGTCACTTGCTCTACTTGGGGAAACCTCAAGACCACAGTAGCTCCCCTTAAAAAGGGGGATTTTGATTCCGGTTCCCCTCTGAAAAAGCTACGGTGTACACACAACTCTTCTAGAGTTACCCCATAGATTTTTGATCCCCTTAACCCCCCTTAAAAAGGGAAGCAAAAACTTCTTCAAGTCTCCCAATTTATCGGGTGATTTACGAGGAGCTGCAATGATTTTGGTTTTGCATAGAGTGTGTGTAGAACGTAGCCTTTAAAAGGAGGTTTAGGAGCGATCAATAAGTGCCTAAAATTATAGTGAACCAATTTTTAAACAACCTCTAAGGATGGCGGAGATTGATGCAAGATGACCAACAGATGTAAACAGAGTGACAGCAATCTAATAATACGAAATAAGGTGCAGACTAAAATTATTAATTGCTTGTGTATTTCAAGCCTAACACTTTTAGTATTGCCACAGCTTCCTTCTTTAGGACAATCTTTCTTGAGAGTTGCTGAACCTACACAAATTAATCAGTTATCTACTCCTCAAACCCTAGTTATTCCTCCTTTATCAGCATCAGAAATTCTACCCGCAGTCAAAAGTGAGTCCGTAGGCGATGCACAAGAATTGCTGTCTCCTCCGGGTTTTAATACCTTCATCACCCGTGATTTTCCCAACTTTTGGCAAATGCGAGTGCCTACAGACCAAGTGGGTTTTCTCTATGCCACCTATGAAATGAAGGCGGAAAATGGACGCAACAATGCGGTAAGTAATGCCCAGAATTCCAATTCGGCAGTTCAAGTAGTACTAGAACCATTACCCATCACCGAAATTTCCCGCGATCAAAATAGCAATACAGCTTTAGTGCAAGGGGGATTCCAATTGAAAATGGATCTTTCAACTGCCCAGTCGGCGGGTTTATATGGTGGCAATGTGGCGGTAACGGTTAATCGCCGTTAGTTTTTTTCGTGATGTGAAAGATGAAAATGAAAAACACAATTCCAACGTTAAAAAAAATCAGCAAAATAGCTTTAAGTTTACTAGGAGCCTTGGCTCTGGGCATACCTTCTGCTTCAGCAATTAATATTGGTGTCAGCCCACCCCGATTGGAAGTCAAAATTAATAGTAGTAAGACACGCACTCAAACTATTCGCGTTCTTAACCTTGCTTCTCAACCAGTTACGCTGAAAGCCACTGTCAAATCTTGGGTAATGAATGAAGATAATAAAGCCCAAGACATTGCTTCTAATGAGCAATCTTTAGATCAGTGGATAGTTTTTACTCCCTCTCAATTTACAATTCCACCCGGAGGCGCTCAAACCATACGCTTTGCTATTCGTCCTAAAGTTCAACCCCAACCAGGTGAACACCGTGCTGTACTTTATCTCCAAGAGGTTTCCCCAGTTTCCCCGATCAAATCATCTCAAGGAGTGAGGGTAAATGCACGGCTAGGGGTAGTAATTTATGGTTATGTGGGAGAGATTAAAAAAATTGGTGTCCTCAATTCTATTACTGTTGATGCCAAACCGAATGCTCTAAAGGCTGTATTTGATATTACTAATAAAGGTAATGCTTATGTACGCCTAAGTGGTCAATATGCCATTTGGCCTGCTGCTCAATATCCAGGTAGTGAAGTTACAAAACCCATAGCTAATACAGGTAAACCGGGAGAAAAGTTACCAAAATCTGTATTAGATGTAGGCTCATTACCATCATCACCAGTATTACCTAATAATACTCGTGAACTCCAGCTACCTATCACTAAAACTCTACCCCCTGGAAACTACATCTTGGATATCAACGGGGAATTGAGTGGTGTACCAATTGATAAAGGTATTCCATTCACAGTGACAGCAGCTAATAATAACCAGTCGCAAAATAAGCCATCTGCGAGTAATTTTAGAAATCCTCTTCGTCGTCAATAGATTTTGTAGATTCCAAAGCTCAAAATCTCAAAATAAATTAATTGTGACTTTTTCTAGAAATGATTTGGTAGCTGAAAACTTTTTTGAGCTACCTATAGGAACTTTTGTGCTTACTTATGCTCTACCAAAATCCAACACCTCCCCCAACAGTTGCGATAAGCGAAGCTCCGTCAAAGGCGATCGCACAGCCGAAAAACTTATCTTCTGCAAAGTTAATAGACGCCAATACTAGGAAGCCAAACAAGATAATTGCAGCAGCGATCGCCCCACCAGAAACCCTACCTGTTGAATTTTCTTCATATAAAACACCAGAAACCTCTGTAAATCAGCAACTTATTAAAAAGCTAATTGCCCAAACCACAAAAAACTCAGCTTTTGGTGAGTTACCCACAACGTCAACAGACCCAGTAGTAGAAAATTATCCTCTATCCAATAATCTTGCCGAAAAGAAGACTGGAGAGGCACAAACTTTATTATTGGGAATAATTATTAATGAGAAAGAAGCTGGTAATTTAGATGTGATACAGCAGGGCAATACGTTATTAATCCCATTGCTGGATTTTGCTAAAATTGCTGGCTTTACTGTTGATACTTCTGGTGAAAATACAAAACTTCAAACACCTGCTGGTCAAGTTACACTGACATCGAATGAACTTCAGAAAATCAATGGTATTACTTATATTAGTAATACTGTTTTGCAATCTAAATTAGCCACAAATATTGAGTTAAAAGCCTCAGATGCAGCTTTGATAGTTGATTTGCCTTGGCGAAGAAATAATGGGCAATATAGCACTCAGGCTGCTGATCTCCAACCTGAAGCTTTACCTCCTAGCAGCGGGATATCAAATTTAAGGCAAGAATTAAATTTTACTAATACTTTTGGTAATTCAGGCTGGCATAGTTCTACTCTTTTTGGAGGACGTTTAGCTGGCGGCTCGTGGCGTATACGTCTCGAGAACGATTTTATTAACCAGCCGGAGATTGCTGAATACTTTTTCTTTAAACGCTCAAATCAATTTATCTATCAGATTGGTCGTCAACAAATCGGTTTACATCCCTTATTGTCACATATTGATCTGACTGGATTCCAAGTTGGTCATACCAATCTCCCCTTAAATAGATTTAATGCAGACTATGGTGCAACTGAACTTTTATCTAGACAATCCCAACCTGTACAAAGCTTTAACGGTCGAGTTGCTCCAGCAAGTTTTGTACAGTTAAGAGTTGGCGGAGTTATAGTTGCTCAACAGCAAGTAGGATTGAGCGGACAATATGAATTTTTAGATGTTAATTTACCTGCTGGTCAAACCAATGAGATTGAATTGTTGGTTTTTAACCGGAATAACCTAACTATACCTACAGAAATTCGTTCTTTAAGATTGAGAGCCTCTGATTTATTATTACCATCTGGCGGAAGCACCCAATTAGCAGGTTTTGGTTTCAGTGGTAACTATATCCAGAGAAGTTTATTTGATGATTTTGTTAACGCTGACTCAGGTAAGCTTGCTGGATTTTTCCAAGCTCGTCAGGGAATTTCCAATGACTTGACTTTGGAAGGTTCAGTGCAAGCACTTTCTGATAGAACACAAACACAAGCAGGTTTTATTTGGCGGTTAATAAATCCAGCAATTATAGCTGCTAGTGTTGGCACTTCTAATGGTGAATTTGGCTATACAGCTAATTTAGATTTCCAGTTAGATCGCTTACAAATTTTCGGAAATTCTGAATTATAT
The DNA here is from genome assembly GCF_036917635.1 of Nostoc sp. GTDB lineage: Bacteria > Cyanobacteriota > Cyanobacteriia > Cyanobacteriales > Nostocaceae > Nostoc. Next base: position 60,811 of record NZ_JBALCW010000099.1, on the reverse strand, counting down.
CCTGCTGGTTATTTATATAGTACTCAATTGCGCGATCGCTATAATCATAGTTTAGAAGCTAAGTATACTTTTAGTAATACTTTTACTCTAGGAGTCGTAGCCCGTAATCGGCAATATGAGAAGAGTTCAAGTAGTTACATTTTGCCCAGTTTTTCATTCAGTCCGTTTTCTAACTTATCTTTAAGAGGTGCGCCTGATTTTGCTGGACGTTATTTATTTAACGCTTTTTATCGACCAACACAGAATAGCAGTCTGGCTTTGAGCGCTGTCGATGATATCTATACAACAGACTTTAGCTATAATCTCAATAGAGAATATTTACTATCATTGGGGACTGAATCTGGCGGTGATTTTGCTACTCGTTACACTGTAACCCTCAATCGTAATGCCAGTAACTTCTCAGACTTAAGTTGGCGCATCGGACTAGGGTATAGAGATGGAGATATTGGCCCAGTGGTTGGTGCTAGTATGCGTGTGTTACCAGGTTTGTTCGCTAGAGTCGAATATCAGGGCATCCCTTCTAGAATTAAAAATGTTTTTGGTGGTATTGGTGACGATCGCCTGTTTATCTCATTAGTATCAGATTTATCTTTTGCAGGTGGGAGAATGACTCCTTCGGAGTATACCTCTATTGGTAAGGATAAAGGTGCGATCGCTGGACGAATTGTCATAGAAGGAGCAAATAAAGGTTTTAATTTAAGTGAGTCTACGATCCAAGTGATCAATAAACAAGGTCAAAGCGTTGGTGGAACTGTAACTGACTCTCAAGGTAATTTCTTCGTTGGTAATTTGCCAGAAGGTGTATATGTAGTTCAATTTGACCCACAAGGATTACCTGTAGAACTTTCTGTGAAGAAAAGTACGATAGTCGCTAAGGTGGAAAGCTCTGCTGTGACTAAGTTAGATTTCCCTGTCAGAGTAGAATACGGTTTAGCAGGAAGAATTACAGATGCCGCAGGTAAGCCAATACCAGGAATAGAGGTAGAAGTTATCAATGCTGAGGGTAAAAGAATTTCTTCATCTGAAAGTGACGAATTTGGTCTTTATCGTCTAGATGCAGTTCCGCTTGGTAAGTACACATTGCGAATCCCGCCTCAAGATGGCATCACAAATAATAGTAACTTGCCCACACGGGATATCACCATTGACAAAGATTTCCTCTACGACCAAAATCTACAATTGCCGTTTGCCACAACCAAGGAAACTAAGGACAAATGAAGTTCCTTTTTCCGACTCCGGGAAAAGCTGCTTCGCCTCTATGCACCATTTAACTTACTATGTTTATTGTCCCCCAGTTAAATGGGCTAATTCTGCCTGCCTTTAGGTCATTATGGCAAAATCCAAAAAAAGCGCCAATCCCATCAATTTAAACGATCCACAATATTATCTTAACCGAGAGTTAAGCTGGCTAGAATTTAATGCCAGGGTATTACATGAAGCCTGTGACGATCGCACGCCCCTTCTAGAACGCCTCAAGTTTTTGGGAATATTCAACTCTAATTTGGATGAGTTTTTCATGGTGCGCGTTGCTGGTTTAAAGCAACAAGTAGAGGCGAAAGTCAGCCTGTTAACTCCCGATGGTCGGACACCACAACAACAGCTAGACGATATTCGGTCTACCCTCACTCCTCATGTAAAGAAACAGCATCAACATTTTGAGCAAGTACTTCGTCCTCTATTAGTAAATCACGGCATCCATATCGTGGATTACATAGATTTGAATCAAAAACAACGGACTCATCTCAACAGTTATTTTGAGGAACAAGTCTTTCCAGTTTTGACTCCCCTGGCTGTTGATCCTAGTCATCCTTTTCCTTTTATTTCTAATCTCAGCCTGAATCTAGCTGTTGTAGTCAAAAACCCAGACACCGAAGAAGAATTCTTTGCCAGAGTTAAAGTCCCCAGTGTTCTCCCCCGATTTTTAACAATACCGCCAGAGTTGGGAGATCAAAATAACGATAAACCTGTCCACTGGACTGGTGTACCTTTAGAACAAGCGATCGCTCATAACTTGGAATCTCTATTTCCAGGAATGAATATTCAAGAATATCATCCGTTCCGCATTACCCGTGATGCCGATTTGATCTTAGAAGAAGATGAAGCAGATGATTTGTTGTTAGCTATCGAACAAGAATTGCGAAAACGCCGCTTGGGTGGAAGTCCAGTCCGGCTAGAAATTCAATCGCAGACTCCTGAAATAGTGCGATCGCGATTATTGCATGATTTGGAATTAACAGAAAGCGATCTCTACGAAGTAGACGGTCTTTTGGGACTGCGGGATTTGATGTATTTTATGTCCTTGCCATTGCCAGAACTCAAAGATCCACCACGCCAATCTGTTGTACCATTACGCTTGCAAAGACTCAGGGAACCAACTTTAGACCGAGATACGTTGGAGACTGACGAAGGAAAAGACTTTTTTGCTGTGATTCGGGAAAAGGATTTGCTAGTACACCATCCCTATCAATCCTTTTCGGCTACAGTGGTGCGCTTTATTACCCATGCGGCCTACGATCCGAATGTCTTAGCTATCAAGATGACCCTTTATCGGACTTCTGGCGACTCGCCCATCGTCAACGCCTTAATTGCCGCCGCCGAAAATGGCAAGCAGATATCCGTACTGGTAGAATTAAAGGCGCGATTTGATGAGGAGAATAATATTTACTGGGCAAAACGACTAGAAAGAGTGGGGGTTCATGTTGTCTATGGTTTAGTGGGGCTGAAAACCCACAGTAAAACCGTCATGGTAGTACGGCGGGAAAAAGACCGGATACGCCGATATGTGCATATTGGCACAGGTAACTATAACCCCAAAACGGCACGACTGTATACAGATTTGGGATTGTTCAGTTGCCGTGAAGAATTAGGTGCTGACATCACAGATTTATTTAATTTCTTGACAGGCTACTCACGACAAAAGTCTTATCGAGAATTGTTGGTTGCACCTGTGAATATGCGCGATCGCTTTTTGGCACTAATTCGCCGCGAAATCGAAAATGTTCAAAATGGATTTTCTGGACGCATTGTCGCCAAAATGAATTCTCTAGTCGATCCAGAAATTATCGCCACTTTATATGAAGCTTCCCGCGCCGGAGTGCAAATCGACTTAATTATCAGGGGCGTTTGCTGTTTGCGTCCAGGACTCAAAGACATTAGTGAAAATATTCATATAATCAGCATTGTCGGCCGCTTTTTAGAACACTCTCGGATTTTTTATTTTCATAACAATACACAAGAGGAAATCTATATCGGCAGTGCTGACTGGATGCGCCGCAACCTAGATCGCCGAGTAGAAGTAATTACCCCAGTAAAAGACCCAGATATTGCCAAAGATTTGCAAGAAATTATGGGAATTATGCTCGCAGATAATCGCCAAGCTTGGGAATTACAAGGCGATGGCAGTTACATTCAACGCCGTCCATACAATGATTCTCCCGAAGCTAATTCACAAAAAATTCTCATGAATATGGCATTACGCTCAACTGGTGTAGCCTCAAAGCTGATTGATTAAAAAATAAGTTACTTCTACCTTGACAACTAGCTCAACTTAGTTTTTTATAAAACTTGACTTTTTTGAGAAGTTATCTAAGTTTTTTGTCATGGGTTAAGACAAGTTATTCAACCATAGGATAGAGTTAGTGCTGGCATTTGTTCCCATAGACTAGAGAGGTTCTTCTGAAATAATTTCGTCTTTTCTCTCAATGTTAATGTTATCCTGTGATCTTTCTACCTTGCGTGTTCTAGTAGTTGATGACCACGAACTGACTCGTTTAACCTTACAATTAATTTTTTCTTGCCAGGAAAATATTCAAGTAGTAGGTTTAGCCAGCAATGGTGAAGAAGCTATAGAAATGGTTAAACGTTGCCATCCTAATGTAATTGTTTTAGATTTACAAATGCCAGTCATGGATGGCTGGAGTGCGTCTAGTCACATTAAAGCTATATCGCCGAACAGCCAGATCCTTGCTTACTCCTCAGTGGAAGACGTAAATTTTCAGGGGACAAAGGCAATGTCTAACTTTGATAACGTTTGCAAGAAAGATGTACCTACAAGCGAACTTATTGCCTTAGTTAGGCAGTTAGGTCAAGGTGCAGGAGATCGTTCAGTTGTAGGATAAATGATACAGCTATGTTGCTTCGTCAACTCAGACTTAGTTAAATTCTGACGATTTGAAGACAATGATACTACTGAGTAACGTCGGTATAACCTGAAGTTGACGGTTAAACCGACGCAATTTTTGATAATTTCTACTCTACCGGAATGGTGCGTCTAAATTCATCAATTAATTCATCCAGTTCTTCCAAAGCCTGATTTACGTCAACTCTCAAAGTTCCCAAATTTGGTTGCTCTAGTAGCCCTAACAGGTACTCGCGTTTGCTTTGAACTGCGCCAATTCGTTGTTTTATAGTCTGTAAATCCATTTTTTTTCCTAATCTTTAACTACCTTTAAATTTAAAGTTAACTCAAAATCCAATATTCTGGGGCAATAATACGCCCTTACTAGTCTACTACACGAACTTTGTGGGTTAGAAATCCGTTTCCTTGCGTCTACGGAAATTCTTGTATAAAGAAGGCAGAACCTCTTGACTTCTTACGGTGTCAGTCTTTAGCTAGCAATTTTGAGTTGGTTGAATATTACCGTCTAGAAACGATGTTCTTCCCTAATTAGTTATTCATAGCCGATGATAATAAAACTGAGGTATTCAGACTTTATACTAATTTAAGCTCATGCTACGCCAAATTTCTTTAGGAACACTCGGTTTAACTATCGGCGGTATATTAACCATCATGGGTTTCGTCGCCTATGGTGCTAATAATGCCACATTAAATCTTGTCGGATTTTTTTACGGAATTCCTCTATTGTTGGGAGGATTGGCGCTGAAAGCTAATGAACTCAAGCCAGTACCCTTTACCCAAACTACGTCACCGTCAGCATTGATATTGCGCCAACAGCAAGCAACTGATACTCAAAATAAAATTCGCAAAGATATTACCCGATATTGTTACGGTCAAGATGCTCATCTAGATACAACACTTTCTTTTCTGGGTTTGAGTCCCTCAGACCAGGAACGACCAACAGTAACAGGTTTGCGAGAAACAGAAGTTAATGGCGGCTATGCCCTAGTTTTAGAATTTGATTCACCGCTAATACCAATTGATGTCTGGCAAAAAAAGCAGGAAAAAATGACCAACTATTTTGGCCCTGGATTGGAGGTTGAAATAACGCAGCCATCTGAAGATAAAATTGAGCTAGCACTGATCAATACTCAAAAAGAGTCATTAGTCAGTAGTCAATAGTCAATAACATAAGCTTCCGTGCGATTTTGCGTTTTTCCTGTGAGCGATCGCACTTGTGAGAGGCTGGGCAAAAAATAAAGGGATACCTGTAATAACAAGCACTCCAACAACGGAAGATGAAAAAAGCACAACTAATTTTCATCTATCTATAGGAATGTTTTTGCTCTAGCTAGGAAATTCCGTCAAGTAGCATCGGAATGTTTATGTCGTAAGAATAAGGGACTTCCAACAAATAAATTACCCAATCTTGTGGAGTGGGCCGAAAAGCCCGCCCTTGTATATAGGCGGGCTTTTCGGCCTACCCCACAACAAGTAGTTGAATATTTTTTTATTTGCAAGTCCCTAAGTGAGTGCAGCTTAGGTAATAAAAATGGTGCGTTAGCGCTTTGCGCTAACGCACCCGACTTTTGAGCAGAGTTGAAGCTTTAATTACGAATTAGTAATTATTTTTGAATGGTACTTAGTAGCTTAACTCAACTGTTCAAACTTAAATTTCCCTTTAATAAACTTGTTAAAGTATTGACCTTTAGACGGTGCATTGTCTAAGTCTTCCTTAATACTGGGAGGTACTTTGAAATACTCATAAACACTTCCACTATCAAATTCAATAGTTAGTGTTTGAGTTTTTGGCTCATAGGTAAATTCCTTAATAACGCTGCCTTCGGGCTTGAGTAGCGGGAAGGCGATCGCATCCCGAATACTGGCACAATCAGTTAATAACATTACTAAGCGATCAATCCCAATCCCTAAACCACCCGTAGGCGGCATACCGTATTCTAAAGCTGTCAAAAAGTCTTCATCTACACCTTGCGCTTCTAAGTCGCCAGCAGCTTTTCTTTCAGCTTGAGCTTCTAAGCGTTCTCTTTGATCGATAGGATCGGTAAGTTCTGAGAAGCTGTTCCCAGTTTCTCGCCCGACAATAAATAACTCAAATCTTTCCACCAAACCAGGTTGAGAACGGTGCGGTTTTGCTAAAGGCGAAATTTCTACTGGGTAATCAATTACAAAGGTAGGTTGAATTAAATTAGCTTCTACCTTCTCTTCAAAAGCTAAATTCAATAACTTTCCAATTGATTTGGCTTCATCTACAGCAGGAATACTAGCATTTTTACTTGCTGTTTTTGCTTCTTCCAATGTTTGGAAAGAATTGAAATCCAAGCCTGTAAATTCTTTAACTAAATCGTGCATTGTCACTCGCCGCCAAGGTGGTGTTAAATCTATAGATTCCCCTTGGTAGGTAATTTGCAATGTGCCGAGTACATCTTGGGCGACAGTGGTAATAATTCCTTCTGTCAGCGCCATCATATCGTTGTAATCGGCGTAGGCTTGGTAAATTTCAATTGTCGTAAATTCGGGATTGTGTCGAGTTGAAATTCCCTCATTACGGAAAACCCGCCCCAATTCGAACACCTTTTCAAAACCACCCACAATCAACCGCTTGAGATGAAGTTCTGTAGCAATTCGCAGATACAACTCCATTTCTAAAGTGTTGTGGTAAGTGATAAATGGACGCGCATCTGCACCCCCAGTTTCACTTTGCAAAACAGGCGTTTCAATTTCCAGAAAATTTCGTTCTTCTAAATAGCGACGAATACCGGCAGTAATTTGGGCGCGACGGCGGAAAGTTTGCCGTACTTGGGGGTTAACAATCAAGTCAACGTAGCGCTGACGGTAGCGCTTGGCAACATCCGTTAATCCATGCCACTTGTCGGGTAGCGGCAACAGGGATTTAGTCAGGATAGTATATTGTTTAACGTAGACAGATAACTCGCCCTTTTCAGTCCGTTTAATAGTACCTTTGGCTCCCAGGATGTCGCCTGCATCTGTGAGTTGTTTTAAATGATTGAAGGCATCAGCATCAATATCTGCCATGCTTTCTTGGATGCGATTTTTATCCAAATAAAGCTGAATTGTGCCAGTTTCATCTTGCAAAGTGAAGAAAGCCAGTTTACCAAAAACGCGACGCGCCATAATGCGTCCAGCGATCGCAACTTCTAAATCAACTTCTTCACCACTGGCTAAATCGGCAAACTGTTCTTGCAACTGCGCTGCATGATGGGTAGATTCCCAACGATAGGCGTAGGGATTAGTCCCTAGCTGCTTGAGTTGTTCTACTTTCTCCAGCCTTGCGGCCCGGATATCTTCTTCCGACATGGTAACGAACTTTCAGGGGGCAAGATTAATTATAGATGCTGCAATTGAGAGTAAGAGATATTTGTACTTTGCAGTTGATAGTAAGCTGAAAAACATTTAAATTGCATAATCAAATTAAATCAAACTCTTGTGGGGTGGGCCGAAAAGCCCGCCATAACTATGGAAGTTAAATGTGGAACAGCTTATCGCCAAACCAAATACAATGATACTCTCCCAAATCTGGGAGAGGGAGTTTGAAATTCTGGCTCCCCGAATCCCAGATTTGGGATTCGGGGTTGGGGGATGAGGGCAAATCCTTTTCATCATGGAATAACTATAGGTTTCAAGATAGACGTGGTTTAGTAATGAGATACCTACAAAAAAAGTGCGATCGCTTGATCGCATTTTATCCAAAAGGCTGTCATAGAAAATATGATTTATATCTTCTATGACAACGATTCAATAATCTAATGTACAAGTCAAACCTTTATTTATGGTCTATTGTTAGCAAATGCCTAGACGAAATAGCCTTCATTTTCAAGTTAGTAAATTGCATGATCGCCTTTACAAAATCTTGCTGTTCTGGTTGCAAATGCAGTTTTAGTTTTTCTAGGGCTTGATTGATATTATTACCAGCCCGGAGATTGTGATTAAGTTGGGTACGTTGTGATGTGTTTAAGACTGCCTCAATTTCCCTGTTTCTTCTCTGACGCACAGCCTGGAGTTCTTGGCGTTGTAAGGGAGTCAGATTAATCTCCGACGAGGTGGAGTAGCTTGCAGTTTTGGTAGTTTGGGCGGAAATAACACCATAAGTAGTATGGACTTTAACGGGTGCAGCTAAGGCAATTCCCGGCATGGAAAGGACAAGAGCTAGAATAACAGCGAACACAGAAAGCCGTTTTGTCAAGTGAATTGCCATATTCAGAAATGCCTACATCTAATTTAATGCTGAGATATAGTTAAGCAATTTTCAAGCCTTAATTTTGAATCTTGAATTTATCCACCCGTAAGAGGATGATAGTTCAGCTAGAAAATATTATCCGCTTTAAGGGAATCCAAAAAACTAGAATGGCAAACTTAACTGAATTATTTTTGCTAAAATAGAGACTCAAATTCAAGCTTTTACAAAATTATCACTTTATTGCTCATTTCTGTTAATCTGTACTCAGGACTCCAAACTACTCAGACCTTTTCATTCTGTCGATTTCCCGTTGTAATTCTTCAATTTGGCGGCGTAAAGTTTCTGTTTCATTTGCAGAAGATTCTGCTGCAACATTTACTGATCCTGAAGCAGGCGATCGCTGATAATTTCCTCGGCGAATTTGCTCGTATTCTTCGGATACTGCCCACGCCCGTAAGTAATGCAAGCGTTCCACTGGGAAAGGATGGCTCAACATCATACCCTGACCGCCATTGTAGATCAAGAATTTATATATCTGATTCAGTCCATCTTCATCGAGTGCCTGATAATTTTCTGACTGCTTGATAAACTCTTGTAAACTACATTCATTGGCATATTTGTTACTACCGCCAGAGAGTTTCATCATCGTTGACATGACGGGATTTAAGTCATCCATAACTAGTAGTGCGGCGCGATCTGAGGATAACTCAGCTTTCCGCCGCCACTCAAAAAAGGCGTAAATCAAACCTTGTGTGACAATATTACCGATGCCGAAGGTTAATTCTCCCAAGGCGGAAGCAGCACTCATTGCCCACATCGCCATTTGAATTAAAATAGTATGACCACATTTAATATGCCCCAGTTCATGGGCTAGCACCGCCCGAATTTCGGCTTCGTCGAGTAACTCTAGTATCCCTGTATTTATGACTATGTAAGGATTCTCTTGCCCCAGCGCATAGCTATTTGCTTGGGGATTTTGCGAGACAAACAGTGTCGGTTCTGGGTAAATGTCCAAATCTCGGACGCATTCCCGAAATATCTGGTAAATAGTGGAATATTGACGCGGCCCGACTTGGATGGTGTTACCCATTAGATAGACTAACTGAGGGCGTTCGTAGATAAATTCCACAAATTTACGAGCGATTAAATCAAATCCTGGTAAATTTCGTAAAGCTTGCTCGGCTTGGCGATCTAGTGGATGCCTAAAGGCTTCGCTGGAAATTCCTGTGTAAGTTGGCATAATTCAGGGTATTTAGGTGCTTGGTTATTGGTGATTAGTTATTGGTCATTGGTCATTAGTTTTGGATCAATGGCAAAGGACAAACGACAAATGACTAATGACAAGATAATAGAAATGGGGCTTTGTTCGTAAAAGTCACTTTGTATGGAATTAAAAGCGTGTGATTGAGGCAGAAGTTCATTTTTCACTACATAACTTTTTGCGATCGCAAGCGGGGTTCCCTTCCTGGCCCCATCATTTGACGATGGCACGGTTGGTAGCACGCGCCTTACGATTGGGACGTAGCGCCCTAATTCAAGTAGGGGCGGTTTGTGGCTATCAAGGGCGATATCGTACTAGTTTCGTAGCATCAGCCCTGATGTGGCATGGCCCTGTAATTATTGTTGCTCAAGAAGCCGTGCAGCAACTTCTGTTGCGGGTGGAAATTCCCCGTCTACAGCAGTGGCTACCAGCCAACAAAGCGATTAGGACAGGTGATGCTTGGCCTAGTGGCCAGTTCCAAGGGCTACTGTTGACCTCTCCAGAAGCTTGGTTAAAAGGACAATTTGCTGGTGGCTCATGCTTTCCCCAAGGCATCCCTACAATTATTGATGGAGTAGATGATCTAGAAGATTGGGTGCGCGATCAACTTACGCAAGATATTCAACCCCATGATTGGGAGCAACTCATGCTGGCTTGCCCAAATCAAGCTGAGGCAATTCGTGAAGCCCGGATACAACTTACACACGAACTTTTTCAGCATCCTGTCAATCCATATCAGTGCTACCTAATTTCCCAGCCAGAAATAGAAATTTTAAGCCGTCTCTATTTAGCTTTAGATCAAGCCAACCTCCCAGATAATTGGAAAAATTTCTGGCAACAATTTCAAACCCTTAATGAAAATCTTTCCTCCCCTGCCCCCCCTGCCTCCCCTGCCCCCCCTGCCCCCCCTGCCCTCTTCTGGGCGACTATTGCCCATCGACAAGGTTTATTTTCTTTGCACTATGCGCCAATGGAATTAGGGCAAATCCTCTCACCCTTATGGCAGCGACAACCAGTAGTTTTAATTGGCAGCGCCATAGAACCAGAAACTGAGGCTCCTCTTTTCCGACAGCGCCTTGGTTTGGACGATTTAACTTGCCTGAAGTTCTCTTCGGAGAGACAAGCCGAAGCAATTCAACTATATGTACCTTATAAATTGCCCTTACCCAACACGCCAGAATTTCAAGCGGCATTTATTCACAAAGTCCGCACACTGGTTTGTCTAAGTGCTACAGCACCAGGATTGACGGTTGTCTTGGTGGGGGATGTACCACTCAAGGCTCAAGTGGCGACAATTTTGGCTTCAGAATTTGGTTCGCGGGTGCAAGTAGAAAAAACTTGTTTAGATGAAAATGGTATTTTGATTAGCGGTTGGGAATTTTGGCGAGAACATCAGCGAGTCTTGCCAGCACCCCATTTGTTAATTATTGCTACTTTACCTTTACCATCTTTAGAAAATCCGCTAGTAGCTGGTAGGGTAGCTCGTTATAAGCGATCGCATCAAGATTGGTTCCGTTTATATTTGTTACCAGCAGCTTTGAATGAATTACAAAGAGCGATCGCTCCAGTCCGAGAAAGTCAAGGTATTGTTGCTTTACTTGATAGTCGTGTAGTTAATCGCAGCTACGGCGCTCAAATTCTCGCCGCTTTAAGTCCTCTGGCCCGCATTAACTATCTCGACCCCAGTCTGTTTTCTAATACCGATGAAGAAAATTCTGCTTAAAGTTCAGTTACCAATGCCCAATTTACATTTTGTCAACCAAAGCGCGATCGTCTAAAAGCAAGTACTATTATCAGTTTATTGCCTCTCTGTAGCTATGATTCCTGGCAAGATAAATTTAGATAGAACCTAAGTAAAAATTTGAGTTGCTGATTATGGGTGAAGCAAAGCGTCGTAAAACCACACTAGGGGAAACATACGGTCAAGAAACTCGCATCTTGCCTTGGCTTCCCATCACAAAAAAGCAAGCCGAATTATTTGTCAGTTGGACAAGTCGTGGTGCTTGGATAGGCATTGGCCTTATGGTTGTAGCATGGGCAACTATCCGTTTTATCGGCCCCGCCTTCGGTTGGTGGCAAGTAGTCTACTAAATGCTGCCGTAGAACCGCGTTATAGGGGTTTAGCGAAACGGGCGGTTAGAAACCGCGTCTACACAAACAAAACCCACCTCCGTGGGTTTCAAACCCTTAATTTGACCTTAGGAACTTGAAAGGGCTAGTCCTAAATTGGAATTTTCCCGCAGCTTTGGTCAGTATATGCTCTACGTCTTGAGTCTCTCTTTGTAGTATATAAAGAAGCACTTTTGACCTGAGATTATGCCATCCTCTAAAAAATCCCTTACCTACCCATCCAGCCATACAAGCAATCAAGTAGATAACTACCACAGTACTTTAGTCGCAGATCCTTACCGTTGGTTAGAAAATCCTGACTCTGAAGAAACAAGGGCTTGGATTGAGGCACAAAATCAAGTTACTTTTGGCTACTTGAGTGAAATTCCTACCAGGGAAAAAATTAAACAGCGCCTCACCAAACTTTGGGATTATGAAAAATATGGCATCCCTTTTAAAGAAGGTGAGCGCTACTTTTATTTCAAAAATGACGGACTGCAAAACCAAAGTGTCCTCTACACTCTGAAAACCCTCGACGACGAACCCAAAGTTTTACTCGACCCTAATAAACTTTCAGAAGATGGCACTGTTGCTCTTTCAGGATTGTCTATTAGCGAGGATGGTAAACTTTTAGCATACGGTCTATCCGTCTCTGGTTCTGATTGGCAAGAATGGAAGGTACGGAATGTCGAAACTGGTGAAGACCTCCAAGACCACCTGAAGTGGATTAAATTTTCTGGCGCATCGTGGACACATGATAATCAAGGTTTCTTTTACAGTCGCTACGATGAGCCAAATGAAAAAAGTCAATTAGAAGATGTTAACTATTATCAAAAGCTCTACTATCATCAACTAGGTAAACCCCAATCAGAAGATGCACTAATTTATCATCGTCCTGACCAAAAGGAATGGGGTTTTAGTGGCGGTGTTACTGAAGATGGACGCTATTTAATAATTTCAATTTGGTTAGGTACTGACTCCAAAAATTTAGTCTTTTTTAAAGATTTGACTAACCCTAATGCTGAAGTCGTAGAACTAATTAACCAATTTGAGGCAGATTACAGCTTTATCGATAATGATGATAGCGTGTTTTATTTCCGCACGGATTTAAATGCACCACGAGGAAGAGTGATTGCTATTGAAACCAAAAACTCTGCACCAGAAAATTGGCGAGAAATCATTTCCCAATCAGCAGAAACGTTGGAAAGTTTAGGCATCCTCAATAACCAATTTGTTGCTGATTACCTCAAAGATGCTCACAGCCAAATTAAAATATTTGACCTTAAAGGTGGGTTTATTCGTGAGGTAGAATTACCTGGACTCGGTTCAGCCGGCGGTTTTGGAGGGAAGCGTCATGATACCGAAACTTTTTATACTTATACCAGTTTTACCACACCAGGAACTATCTATCGCTACGATATGGTAACTGGTAAAAGTACCATTTTCCGCCAGCCACAGGTAGATTTTAGTCCTAATGATTACGAGACTAAACAAGTCTTTTATCATAGCAAAGATGGTACTAAAATACCAATGTTTATCACTTATAAAAAGGGCATAAATCTAGATGGAAATAACCCAACTTATCTCTATGCCTATGGTGGTTTTAATGCCTCAATGACACCTGGTTTTTCTGTGAGTCTTTTGGTGTGGATGGAGATGGGTGGTGTCTATGCTATGCCTAATATCCGCGGCGGTGGAGAATACGGCGAAGAATGGCATCAAGCAGGAATGAAGGATAAAAAGCAGAATGTTTTTGATGACTTTATTGGCGCTGCTGAGTGGTTGATTGCGAATAAGTATAGTAAGACTGAGAAGCTAGCGATCGCAGGTGGTAGTAACGGCGGTTTATTAGTGGGTGCTTGTATAACGCAACGTCCCGATTTGTTTGGTGCAGCTTTACCAGCAGTCGGCGTCATGGATATGTTGCGGTTCCACAAATTTACCATCGGCTGGGCTTGGACTTCTGAATATGGTTCAGCAGATAATCCAGAAGAGTTTCCAGCGCTGTATGCTTATTCGCCACTACACAACATTAAACCAGATACAGCTTACCCAGCAACCTTAATTACCACAGCCGATCATGACGATCGCGTTGTCCCTGCTCATAGTTTCAAATTTGCCGCAGCTTTGCAAGCAAATCACGCAGGTGATGCGCCAACGCTAATTAGAATTGAGACTAAAGCAGGACATGGTGCGGGTAAACCCACGGCTAAGATTATCGAAGAAGCCGCAGATAAATGGGCTTTTTTGGTGCGTACTTTGAATGTTGAAGTTTAGGGGTTAATTTATTTGTAGGGTGCGTTAATGCAGTGTAACGCACCGCATTATTTCAGAAGTGGAAACTACAGTTAAGTAAGTGGGCGCAAATAATCATCACTGGCTCGTAGTTGCGCTAAAGCGCAAGAGGGCGCAACTACGAGCCAAATATAGAGATTTTACTTTTCGTTACATAGTTTGGTTTTATCTTGCCTACCTACTTATATGATTCCCTGAAATTCTCCCCACATTGCAGTCATAGGTCTTAAAAGTCAAACTTCTCTATACTGTTATATTTCTCCTATTTCTCGGAGATAAGCAGGTCGGGGCATGAGTTGCCTAACCAGTGCAGCATCAACTGTCCAAAACTCCCCAGACACACTCTCGGCGCAAGCAAGAAAGGCGGCATCATAAAGGGTAGATAATCCGTATTTATCGGCAATTTTCCAGGTTATTGCTCTAATTGCCTCTTCTTCAATGTAATCAATAGGCAGTTCACAGAAGTCTTCAAAAAAACCTTGCGCTTCCTGTGTTGTAATTACTCCCAGGCGGGTTTTCTTTCTTAGCACAGATCCTATTTCTGCCCACGCAAAAGCCGGAGCCACTAACCGTATACTCAGACTTAAAGCTTCTGCTACTAGTTTTCTAGACTGGGGTTGATAAACTTCTGGTACAAGATAGGGAATCCAAACACTGGTATCTAAACACAAAACTCTAGTCACGTCGCCCTTCGTCCTCTCTGAGGCTGCGAATCAAATCTGTAGAGGCTGGTTGTATCCCCGTTTTAGCTTTAACGGTTTCACTGCGATCAATTATCCGTTGATGGGCTGACCATCCCCGGCGGCGGCTTACCTCACGTTCCAAAGCCTCAACCACTAAATCATTCAAGGATTCATTACCCTCTTTAATCTTCTTAGCTTTGACAAGTAAATCAGCCGGAAACCGAATTGTTAGAGCTTCGCGTTCCATAGCCATAAGTGCAGCCAAATATTGATACCATTTATTATAACCGTTTTATGGTGTAGTCTCTAATCATTTCACCTGTTGCCTTGAGTTCAATCGCCTGCTAATACCACTCACCCAACATATTTAGTATTGATTGCTTCATCAATTTGATAAATGCGATCGCTTCCACTTCTGGGTAAGTAAGTGGGCGAAAATAATCATCACTGGCTCGTAGTTGCGCTAAAGCGCAAGAGGGCGCAACTACGAGCCAAATACAGAGATTTTGCTTTTCGTTACATAGTTTGGTTTTATCTTGTCTAGCTACTTAAGGTGTATCCCAAATATGCACCAATAGTTGTATTTCCATGCTGATTTAAATTGGAGAGATGACATAGCATTAAATAATTATATAAAAGCGATCGCTCGTAAAAATGACAAGTTGGAAAGTTTGTTGTAATAAGCCATTAATCAAAATATGTTATCACTTAGATACCAAATTAAAAGGCAATCAGTTTAAGCAGTAAGGGTGGAGAGAAACAATTCTTTATTTCCACCTTACTCCTTTTCTTCATCTGAGCAAGAAGTTTAATTTTTTTTATCCCTCTTGTGCTTAAAACGCAACAGCTTGGGCTGTCCCCTTGAGAAGGATTGTTGTATAATTTTGTTGCTGCCCCTGGTTGAATTGAGGAATCACAGAAAAGCGGTTTTTTGTGGTAATTCCTTTAGTTTCAACTTTTGCTTCGTTGTTATTTCCAAGGTTTATACGAGGTATGAGCAAGGTAAATGTGGTGTTACCAGTATCTACTGTCTTTTTAATAGTCACAGTCACTAGCGTACCAATTTCCGTATCTACAGTACGGATTTCATCTCCCCCAAAGTTTAATGTCTGTTTCTGCTCTTGATAGTTGAAAAAGGGCTTACCAGTAATGCTTGATGTTGAGTAATTAATGCTAACTTTATTGCCATTTGAATTATACCCTGTGAAATTATACAAGTTTGGTGTTCTTGCGACTTGGGCATGAGATTGCAATACAGGTATTGCGGCTAAGGTTATACCTAATGTCAATGATGTAATTAAGTTTCTTGTTTGCATATTTCAAAAAGTTATTACTAGTTTAATAATCGTGCCAATTTTAGATTTAAGATTAATAAATTATTTCGGTTCATGCCTTAAGCCTTGTGGACAAAACAAATCCAAAAGACGCTCGCGGACTGGCTCTAAGCAAAGCTATAGCGCAGGGTTTACACTGCGGTATCGGCAATCCAAAATCCAAAATCCAAAATCCAAAATTGTTTGACGAATATATCTACCCTGATGGGATGACAAGGAATGAAACCAATTTTAAAAGTGGATATTCCGGAAAAGTTTTCAAATGAAATACATCGCAATCGTTGTTAACATACTTGTAACTATTTGTAATGGTGCATAAAGTCACATCTGTCTTGAAAATAGAGAATAAGTGGCAAGGAATAAGAAAAGCTATTTTTATACTTTTAGTGTAAGTTATTACTCGTAGATATCTGGCAAATAGGTAAACTTTAAAACCGACCATTACGGCGGCATGGCGGAAATAAAGCTACCATTAAAAATGGTAAAAAAGCCGAAAATGTAAGTCTTTTGACTTCCAGAAAGCGATACTAAGGTTTTGTTTTATAATTAGAAATTTTGCATTTCCCATTGCTTATGAAGCTACGCTCATATATGTTTGTAGGGTTTTTTCTTAGCCTCGTGCTAAGTATTGTCCCTTTTTCGGGCAATTTCACCAATGCTGCAACACCAACAGCAGTCGCACCTGTATCTGCTGTCTCATTCACCCAAGGGGTGCAAAAAACGCTATTAGACAACGGCTTAACAGTGCTAACTAAAGAAGTCCATACCGCTCCAGTAGTGAGCGTACAAGTTTGGTATAAAGTTGGCTCACGTAATGAGGTTAAGGGACAAAATGGCATTTCTCACCAGCTAGAACATTTGATGTTCAAGGGTACAACTGACCGTCCTGTGCAGTTTGGCAGGTTATTTAGTGCCTTGGGTAGCCAGTTCAATGCTTTTACGAGTTATGACGAAACAGCTTACTTTGGCACGGTGCAACGAGACAAGCTCGAAGCATTGTTGACACTGGAAGCCGATCGCATGGAAAACTCTTTAGTTGGTCCTGAGCAACTCACAAGTGAAAAGCGGGTGGTAATCTCCGAGTTACAGGGGTACGAAAATTCACCAGGTTATCGTCTGAGTCGGGCAGTGATGCGAGATGCTTTCCCTAATAGAGCCTATGGCTTACCTGTAGGAGGTACAAAAGCAGATGTACAGAAATTCACGGTAGAGCAGGTGCGGAATTATTACCAAACCTACTACAGCCCAGAAAATGCCACTTTGGTGATTACAGGGGATTTTGCTACAGAACCTGTACTCAAAGTTGTTAAAGAAACTTACGGGAAGTTGCCAAAACGAGCCAAGACGGCTGTATCTAAAAATTCCGCCCAGGTGACTGCTTCTACCTCTGCTGCGAAAAAAGCACCAATCGTCCTCAAGCAACCTGGAAGCACGGCACTATTGCAAGCAGTGTATCCTCTGCCAGATATCAAGCATCCTGATGTCCCAGCAATTGATGTGATGGATACCATCCTTACAGGCGGACGTAGTTCTAGGCTTTACCAAGCTTTGGTGGAATCTGGACTCGCTAGTTCAGCGAGTGGCAGTGCTTCCGAACTCATCGAACCAGGTTGGTATGAAATTAATGCTACAGCGGCTCCAGGTCAAGAGTTAGAGAAAATTGCCCAAGTGCTTCAGGAATCTTTAGCAAAATTGCAAGAACAGCCAGTTACTACTGAAGAATTGAACCGAGCGAAGACGCAACTACAAGCCTCGTATATCTTGGGTAACCAAGACATCACTAGTCAGGCAACCCAGCTGGGATATAACCAAACAGTGGCCGGCGATTATCGTTTTATTGAACAGTATCTAGCTGCGATCGCAAAAGTCACCCCAGCCCAAGTACAGAAAGTAGCGAAAACCTACCTAAATCCAGCTCAACAAACCATCGGCTTCTTTGAGCCAACTCAACCAGATGGTAAACCAGGGGCTTCTAGCGCGGGTTCTAGTCGCACAGTGGAAAATTTCAGCCCTGGTAAGCCTGTAGATCCAGCAGAACTGGCTAAATATCTGCCACCTACCACATCAGCGACAGATTCGACCAAACAATCATTACCAGAAGAGTTTACCTTGAATAATGGTTTGCGGGTTTTGCTGTTGCGCGATCGCAATCTCCCCACCATTAACCTGAGTGGACAAATTGACGCCGGTAGTGAATTTGACGGCAATCAAAAAGCTGGATTAGCGAATTTGACTGCGGCTAACTTAATGAATGGGACGCAGACTAAAAATGCTCTTACCCTAGCAAAAATCTTAGAAGACCGAGGAGCCGATTTGAACTTCGGTGCCAGCCGCGAGGGAGTTAGCGTTAGCGGTGAGGGACTTTCAGCGAACCTGCCGATATTGATTCAAACTCTGGCAGATGTGTTAGAAAACGCGACTTTCCCAGCCAACCAGTTAGAACTGAGTCGCCAACGCGCACTGACAAGTCTCAAAGTCCAGCTAGATGATCCCAAAGGTTTAGGACGACAAGTATTTCAGCAAGCAATTTACCCAGAAAATCATCCATTCCACAGCTTTCCCACAGCCGAGAGTTTAAAGAGTATTACTCGTAATGATTTGCTTGGCTTCTACCAGACACACTACCGACCAGATCGGACAACAATCGCCTTAGTGGGAGACTTTGATCCAGTTAAGGTAAAAGCTTTGCTGAATCAGGCGTTTGGCAAATGGTCAGCCACAGGTAAGCCACCTGTTCTCAAAATACCAACCGTGCCATTGCCCCAAACTTTGACACGTTTAAACAAAGTGATACCTGGTAAGTCCGAAGCTGTTACCTACATCGGCTACAACGGTATTTCTCGGAAAGACCCACGTTATTATTCAGCACTTGTACTGAATCAAATTTTAGGTGGTGATACCTTAGCGAGCCGCTTGGGTACGGAAGTGCGCGATCGCCAGGGTTTAACCTACGGTATCTATAGTGGTTTTGCCGCCGGAATCAATCCGGGCCCCTTCTTGATTCAGATGCAGACTGCTCCTCTTGATACCCAAAAAGCGATCGCTAGTACTCTCGCTTTACTCAAACAGTTACGCGAACAAGGAGTGACTGAGGCTGAATTGAACGCAGCAAAACGCTCAATTACTAATAGCTATCCCGTGGATTTAGCTAATCCTAGTGATGTAGCAAGCATCATTTTAGATAATGCTGTCTTAGGACTTTCACGATCAGAAATCCGAGACTTTCCCCAAAAGATTCAAGCAGTCACGATGGCTCAGATGCAACAGGCAATTGAGAATTTAATTAAGCCGGAAAATCTGATAATTGTCACTGCTGGCCCTGGAGAGACTGTACCCAAGGGTAGCTAATTAGCTCAAACTAAAACACAAAGGCGCTAAAAATTACTTGAAGCCTTTGTGTTTAGGAGCATCCCAAATGTGTAATACCGTTTCTTTGTAAAGCTGCATATATTTACCCCCCTGTACTTCCCCTTCCCAAGGGGGACTACAAAGGGGTCTTATTATGTGCATCTTCATACAGAATTTGTATAAAAACATATTTTGTCATTGCCTTGGCCTTTGGCGTTCCCGCAGGGTACGATAACTGCTATATTTGAGAATTTAAATGACAAAATAAGAGTGCGTAGACACAGACTTCTACATACATCTTTAAATGAATTATTTTTTCGGAAAATGAAGATGAAAATTAGTATAAAATCCCTCAGCAGAAAACCTATTTTTCCAGAGTTTTCGGCACTCATGCTGCAAATCTAAGAATTCTTGATCTGAAAGATTGCTATGAAATTCAGCTACTTTATCTGCAATATGTGGTATTTCCTTCTCATCTACCCATACGCAATATTTTTTCCAGTCAATTATAGAGTCGTCAGGTAAAACGCAGTCTGTATCAATAAAAATTGGAATCCGACCACAACTGAGAATTTCATATAATCGAATAGAATAGTTTGCAGAACCACGACAGCACAAAATATAGTCGCTCTCGACCATATTTTTCACATATTCATCACGAGTCTTCTGTCTTGGCTCTATATCTTGTGTAGTTAAAAATACTAATTTGTCTCTGATGATAAAGTTTGTGTTTACTAAAGAGGGGTTTTTTGCAAGTACTTTCAGAGCCTGACTACGCAAAATTTGTCCTTTGTAAGGCGAAACTCCAAACTCTGATGATTGGGTTAACATCACCCCATGAAATAAAATCGTTTTCAGTTTCTTTTCCCATGAATCCGTTATTGCTAGACCACAAAATCCAACAACAGGTTTCTCAGATTTTTGTCTGAGAGACATTTGTCCTCCTAAATATTCTTGAACAAAATCTTCAGTAAAAGAAGGCATAATAATATCGTTTTGCTTCCTTTTTGACCGATATGTTGCCATTCGCATTACTGTTGCATTCTTGATAGGAATTTCTTCGGCGCAACAATCACCTGCGAAAAAAACCACTAATTCTTTGCCGCTATTAGCTACTTTTTCGGCAAATTCAATAGATAGACTTTCTGCTTCTTTATTAACTTTACTTCTCCAACTCTCTCCTCTAATGAATCTCCAGTTTATAGGCATGATAACTAGGTCAGCTTCCTTTAAGGAAGTCATTTGAAAAAGGGAATTACTTACCTCTATATACTTGCCATACAATCTAGACCAAGGATATTCCCCACTAGGGATAAACTCTTTCCAAAAAGGATAAAGCATTGGAACTGGCTCTAATCCTTTAGGAAGATAATTTTTATCAGAATAGATGTTTAATTGCATATTTGAACCTGAGTTATGACTAGTTGAATAACTGAGGAATCATATAAAATAAATAGTTAATTTAAAACCACCTTTGGATAGATGTTTGGATAAATATATTTTTATAATAATTTTTTACTTAAAACCTGCATAGTTTATTAACTTTAAAGCTAATTTAAACTCATATTAAGGAGGAATAAACTAAAGTCTATGAATAATAAAAACTTAACTAGTCCGATTAGGCTACCGGACTTTAGTAATAACTCTCCCGATGTTTTTATCTAAGGGGAATTTGTTTAAAAAATAGGACTTACGCATTGACAGGAAAAACCAAATAGGTGGTAAGGATTTCAGTTATTAAACCTTGATTTATCGACACTTTTTAGGCGATGCCTACGGCGGGCTGCGCCTACGCTATTTATGAAAGGATGATTGATAAAAGCCTAAAACGACGTATTTTCGTTGATGCACAAGATAATGAATTTGTACAGTGCGTAAGTCCTAAAAAATAGCCGTTTCAAGGTGACTCGTAAAATAAGATTGTTTTTTCTCAGCGCTCTCTGTGCCTCTGCGGTTTAAAAGTAATTTATTTCACCTTATTAGGCGCAGAAAACACAGAGATAAGAGGTTAGAGAGGTATTTATTTTCGAGAATTTTTACCAACCTTGAAAGGGCTATTTCTCTGAGAGTGCCAATGATGTTATTTGCACGCCCCCACTACTACTAAAACAGAACGCGAACCGCCAAGCCATATTCGCTCAAGAGCATCTGGTAATTCAGCTTGTTGATCAACTCGAATGGCTAATGCTGTTTGTTTGCTGTCAAAGGTAAGTTTTAAACAATTTTTCATTTGTCAACAATACTGAGTGCTTAAGTTTTTCAGCGTATAACTTGGCAGCCATCTTCCGCAAGCGTTGTATTACGCACAGTAAATTACCGAAGCGTTCAGCTTTTTGTCTCACAGAGGAGCGATCGCAACAAGCTTTATTTAACGCAGCGTCAAAAAGCAACGTTATGATAATTAATCGTCTAACAATAAATAAGTTGGCACAAATAAACCTCAATAGTACGGAGACGATTAATCGCCTCTCTAGAGCAGTCAAAAATCATTGAACTATAGACTTTGAGCTATAAACTCTTAAGAGTGGACTGTTAGGTGCTATGCCCAACCAAAATCGACTGATGTATAAATTAAAACAAGGAAAATTGAAGTGACTAAGACTAACTCAGACTTTCTTACCTCCACCGATCCAGCGATCGCGGAGTTAATCAACGACGAACTACAGCGTCAGCGAGATCACTTGGAATTGATTGCTAGTGAAAACTTTACCTCTGCTGCTGTACTGGCGGCTCAAGGTTCAGTACTGACAAACAAATATGCCGAGGGATTACCTGGTAAACGCTACTATGGCGGTTGTGAGTATATCGACAAAATTGAGCAACTAGCGATCAATCGTGCTAAACAGATATTTGGTGCGGCTCATGCGAATGTGCAACCTCATTCTGGCGCACAAGCCAATTTTGCCGTGTTCCTGTCGCTGCTGCAACCAGGAGACAAAATTATGGGGATGGATTTGTCTCATGGGGGACATCTCACCCACGGTTCACCTGTAAATGTCTCAGGTAAGTGGTTCCAAGTTAGCCACTACGGTGTCAGTCAACAAACAGAACAACTTGACTACGACCAAATTCGGGAGCTGGCGCTAAGGGAGCGTCCTAAGCTCTTGATTTGTGGTTATTCAGCTTATCCCCGGATAATTGATTTTGAAAAGTTCCGTAGTATTGCAGATGAAATCGGCGCTTACTTACTTGCCGATATTGCCCATATTGCTGGTTTAGTTGCTAGTGGTCTTCATCCCGATCCCATTCCTCATTGTCATGTGGTGACAACAACTACACATAAGACTCTACGCGGTCCAAGAGGTGGTTTAATTTTGACCAGTGACGCAGAACTAGGTAAAAAGCTAGATAAATCTGTTTTTCCTGGTAGCCAGGGCGGGCCATTGGAACACGTCATTGCTGGTAAAGCAGTAGCTTTTGGGGAAGCCCTAAAGCCTGAGTTTAAAACCTATTCTGCCCAAGTGATTGAAAATGCTCGTGCTTTGGCAGAACAATTACAAAACCGGGGTTTAAAGCTAGTGTCTAATGGCACTGATAATCATTTAATCTTGGTAGATTTACGCTCTGTGGGTCTAACTGGGAAGCAGGCAGATCAGCTAGTTAGTACCGTAAATATTACTGCTAACAAAAATACTATTCCCTTCGATCCGCAGTCGCCATTTGTTACTAGTGGTCTGAGATTAGGTTCGCCAGCAATGACCACGCGAGGTTTAGGAGTAGCAGAATTTACCGAGATTGCAAATATTATTAGCGATCGCCTACTTTCTCCAGATTCCGACGTAGTAACCCAAGATTGTCGGCAACGAGTAGCAGCATTGTGCGATCGCTTCCCCTTATATCCTCACCTAGAAATTCCTGTACCAGCCCTAGCGTGACATTATAGTTAGGAGTTAAGAGTTAAAAGTGATGAGTTTTAAGTTTTGAACTCCTAACTCTTAACTCCTAACTCCTAACTTCTTACTAATCCTTCCAATGAGTGCAGAAATTATTTGTGTTGGTACTGAACTGCTGCTAGGAGATATCCTCAACGGCAATGCTCAATTTTTGGCGCAACAATTAGCGCAGCTAGGAATTCCCCACTACTATCAAACAGTGGTTGGGGATAATCCCGAACGGTTGAAGCAAGTTATAGAAATTGCTATTTCCAGAGCGCAAATTCTCATTTTCACTGGTGGACTCGGACCGACACCAGATGATCTTACCTGCGAAGCGATCGCCGATTTTTTTAAAGTTCCGTTGGTAGAACGTTCTGACATCATCGAAGACATAACCCAAAAATTCGCCCAACGAGGTCGGGTTATGTCACCAAGTAACTGCAAGCAAGCTTTGATTCCCCAAGGTGCAGAAATTCTCCCTAATCCCACTGGAACAGCACCCGGTATCATTTGGCAGCCTCGCCCTGAAATCACGATTCTTACCTTTCCGGGTGTTCCCAGTGAAATGCACCCGATGTGGGAAGAAACAGCCGTGCCATTTCTCAAAAGTCAAGGTTGGGGTAAAGAAATTATTTACAGCCGGAGTTTAAAGTTTTGGGGTATTGGTGAATCGGCTTTGGCGGAAAAAGTTGCTTCTTATTTGAAATTACCAAATCCCACAGTCGCTCCTTATGCAGGTAAAGGGGAAGTAAGATTGCGAGTCTCAGCTAAAGCCACTTCAGAAACAGCCGCAGAAACGTTAATTGCGCCCATTGAAAAACAACTTAAAGAAATTGCCGGACTGGATTTTTACGGCGTTAATAATGATACTCTTGCTTCCGTGGTTGGTCAGTTGTTGCGGGCATCAAAAGAAACGCTTTCTGTGGCAGAATCTTGCACGGGTGGCGGTTTAGGGCAAATGTTGACTGAGATTTCTGGGAGTTCTGATTACTTTTGGGGTGGCGTAATTTCTTATGACAATTCGGTGAAAGTTAGGCTGCTGGGAGTTAACCAGGAAGATTTAGATAAATTTGGGGCGGTAAGCGCAACTGTTGCAGAGCAAATGGCAATTGGAGTCAAAACCCGCCTTGCAACAACTTGGGGATTGAGTATTACTGGAATTGCTGGCCCAACTGGAGGGACAGATACTAAACCGGTGGGTTTAGTTTACATTGGTTTAGCTGGGCCAAAGGATGAAGTGGCAAGTTTTGAGTATCAATTTGGTACAGTGCGAGGACGCGCTCTAATTCGTCATCTGAGTGCAAATGCAGCGTTGGATAATCTGCGGCGGAAGTTGTTGACGAGCTAAGAGGTCTAGTACGTTTGTCATACAACTTGTATGACAATCGAACCTATTGAAAATCTGATGTTATGTTAAAAAACTCAATTACGAATTACGAACTTGTAGTGAGCGACTTGTGCCAAGCGTTGCCGAGGTAAGCCGAAGTATTACGAATTACGAATTATGCAGCTATGAGCAAAAATCCCATCCTCCAACCAAATCACTCATACACTTTCAGAAGCTATTTTGAGATGTCATTCGAGCCAGAAGATATACTGGCTGAATTTGGCTATTCTTTAAAACGTTCCTCTCTCAATCAACAAAAGTCCACCATTGAATTAGATAGACTTGCAAATCTCAAATCTAGAATTGAGGAGAGTTTGCCATATATTAGTTTGACTAGTGAAGCAGCTCGCAGAGAATTACTAATTGCCCCAATTTTACTAGATGTTATTCATTACACTCACGCCCAACTTAGAATTGAATATCCTTTAATTGTTACAGAACAATTAAAAGGTTCCCTTGATTATTATTTGCACGCAGACCGTAAACTCTTAGTTGTAGAAGCCAAAAATGCTGATTTGGCAAGGGGTTTTACTCAGCTTGCTGTAGAATTGATTGCTATTGATGCGTGGACTGATTCTCAAGAACCAAATTTAGAGGGGGCTGTTTCTACAGGGGATATTTGGCAATTTGCTCTATTGAATCGAGAAAGTAAACAAATAACTCAAGACCTCAATTTATATCGTGTTCCTGCTGATATAGAAGACTTACTTCGGATTTTGGTGGCGATACTGAGGTAAGGATGAAACACTATCATATTATAGCGGTTTCCATCGGATGCGGTACAATATTATACCGCCAGGTGTAGGGGCATGGCATTGCCATGCCCCTACGGATGTACCTCACATAAACATTCTTGAACCGAGATATCGTCCTGCAATTTACCAACTAGCCTCATGATTAGCAGAGAGGCGATCGCAGTTTGTGTAGTGTAGAGGTTGCGATCGCCTTGGGTAATAAATCTTAACACCAATATTCAGGTTATTTGATTGCAGCCAAATCACAGTTTAACTTTTTGTTAATAGAATCTATTACCTTAGCTTCTGCTGTTGTAATTACCCCATCTAGATGAGCAATTTTTTGACATTGAGCTAGTAAAGGTACGGCAAAATCAGTATTAATTTGCTCAGGTAAGGTTTCTAAAGATGGTTTTGTTTTAAACTAGTTTTTGGCGTAATTTTGGGTAAATCTAACCACTGACTTACCAGACTATTAATCGCATTTGTATCACCCTGCTTGGCAAGTTCTAGAATGTTTAGCTGTATCATACTTAGTACTGCTGAGAATCTAAGCAATAACTTAGTCCAATTATTCCCACTTACTACATTCAAAGTAACATCTAATACATTAACTTGGTAACCATCAGCCATCCTATACCCACCCATCAGCACAATTAATCACGGGATCGCTTGCTGTATTCTTGACAATTTGTTACAAAAGTACAAAGAACTTCTAGAGACCCAAAACCACATGTTCGGCGGACTTACTGGTTTACAAGATCCTAAAGGCACTGATTGGGGAGAGCGGATGCTCAATACGGTCGCCAGCCAAACGATTCGCCACCTGTTTAGCCAAAGCGAGTCAGTAGAAGTCTTTGTGCGCTGCTATCCCTCCAGCAAACTGTTGCAAGGCAGCATTGATAGCTTCAAAATGACCGGTCGTGGCTTGGTGATTCGGAAAGATTTCGCAGTAGAGGAGATGTCTTTTGAAACCGATGCGGTTGCCATTGACTTCGGCTCGGTTTTAAAGGGCAAACTCAGTCTTAAGCAACCCACTCAAGCGATCGCTCAAGTAATTTTATCAGAAGCAGGGATAAACCAAGCTTTTAACGCGGAACTGGTGAAAAAGCGCCTGCTTAACCTCACCGTACCATCACTAACAGAATTATCTGGCGGTGAACCTGTTTCCTTTACCGAAGTCCAGGTACAGCTATTGCCAGGAAATCGCTTACAGCTTGTAGCAAAAGCAGATTTAAATAATGGCGAACTCGTTCCCCTAAACATGAGCCTAGCTTTAGGCATTGAAAGACGGCGGCGAGTTTCCTTCAAAGATCCAAAAATCGAACTTGACCAAGTGCCAGAAGCACAACGGGAAATTTCGCAAACCTTGAGCGTGGCGCTGGTAGAAATTTTAGATAATATGGTCGATTTGGATCGTTTTGACCTTGATGGCGTGAAAATGCGACTCAACCGATTAGAAACTGAAGGTCAAAAACTTATTTTCAGTGGATATGCTGAAATTGAGCGTATTCCACATAGCGCTTGATTTGATATTCTCACGTAAAAATGCAAGCTAAAGTGAAGCTTTAAACAAATTAAATACCGCCTAGAATAATCTAGGCGGTATTTAAATCTTTAGGTTTTTAAGGGAGTTAGGAGTAATTAATTATGGGTTGTAATTAATTTTTATTGATAACTCCTAACTCCAAACTCCTAACTATCTATCTTCCCACACCTACATATTGGAATCCAGCCCGGATCATTACTTCAGGGTCGAGGAAGTTACGACCGTCGATGATAACGGGGTGGGCCATCAATTTTGCCATCTTCACATAGTCGAGAGTGCTGAACTGCTGCCATTCGGTGACGAGTACCAAGGCATCGCAGCCATCAGCTAGTCTTTCGGCATCGGTTTCTACTAGTACACCAGAAAGCCCATGACGTAAACCTGTTTGTGAAACAATGGGGTCGTAGGCTTTAACTTTGGCTCCCAGTCGGTTTAGCTGCTCAATTAGGTTGAGGGCTGGGGCGTCGCGCAAGTCGTCAGTATCGGGCTTGAAGGTGAGTCCGAGTAGCCCAACTGTTTTGCCTTTGAGAATTTTCAGAACTTTTTGGAGTTTTTCTAAAGCAATCAATCGCTGGCGTTCGTTGACACTGACAGCAGCTTTGAGTAATTGGGCTTCATAACCATAATCATCAGCAGTGTGAACCAGAGCGGAGACATCTTTGGGAAAACAAGAACCACCCCAACCAATACCAGCTTGTAAAAATTTGTTACCAATGCGGGAGTCTAGACCGATACCTTTAGCTACTTGGGTGACATCAGCACCGACGCGATCGCAAATATTAGCAACTTCGTTAATAAAACTAATCTTAGTGGCTAAAAAAGCATTAGCGGCGTATTTAATCATCTCCGCCGAACTCAGGTCTGTTGCCAAAATTGGCACGGGGGGTAAAGATTGATCGTCAGCGTACTTGCGTTCCACAATTGGGGCATAGAGTTGTCGCATTGAGGCTACTGCTCTTTGACTATTGCCTCCTAGTACAATGCGATCGGGGTTGAAGGTGTCGTGAACTGCCGAACCTTCGCGCAAAAACTCTGGATTGCTAATTACATCAAACTCGGCTGCAAACTCAGGTAATTTTTCATTACTCGGAACCCCACCTGCGGGTACTAATGCTTTCTGCCGTTCAGCAACACCATCTAGAACAAGCATCCGCACCCAGTCACCTGAACCAATGGGTACTGTAGATTTATTCACTATGACTTTATAACCACCGTTGAGATTTTCCCCAATCCCACGGGCTACAGCCTCAACATAACGAGTATCACTTTCACCAGTGGGTAAAGGTGGCGTTCCCACAGCAATAAACAGAATTTCGCCGTGGGAAACTCCAGCAGCGAGATCGCTAGTAAAATGAATTTTCTCTGTTTGAATGGCAGACTGGATAATTTCTGAAAGTCCCGGCTCAAAAATTGGCGACTGCCCAGACTTCATTAACTTAACTTTTTCTTCGTTGTTGTCTACGCAAATTACATCATGCCCAATATGAGCCAAGCAAGCACCTGTAACTAAACCAACGTAACCAGTACCAATCACGCAAACACGCATTTTTTAAATCCTCACTTTTTTTGGGGTTAGTCTTCAAAAAGAAGTATCAATATGACACTTAGACACTGGCAGTCAACTCAGCCACCAAGCATACTAGCTACCGATAGGGTGAGCTTGCATGAAATTTAGAGCAACGCTAGACGTTACTCAGGTGGTTGAATTATTTACATCGCTTTGAATGCGATCGCGAAAATCTTCTATTGTTAGTTTTAACCCCTCTTGCAGAGCAATAGTAGGTTCCCAATTTAACCAAGTTTTTGCCTTTGTGATATCAGGTTGGCGACGCCGGGGATCGTCCGAAGGTAGTGGCTCGAATTTAATCTGCGCGTCTGGGTTAATCATATTTTGCACAGCTTGTGCCAATTGCAAAATCGTATATTCACCAGGATTACCCAGATTCATTGGGCCTATGTAGTCGCTATTCATTAGGCGGATGAATCCTTCGACTAAATCGGAAACATAGCAGAAACTACGAGTTTGCGAACCATCACCGTAAACGGTTAAAGGATTACCCCGCAAGGCTTGAACTATAAAGTTGCTCACCACCCGGCCATCATTTTCTAACATTCTTGGGCCGTAGGTGTTAAATATCCGAACAACTCGAATATCAACTTTATTTTGCCTATAGTAATCAAACGCTAGAGTCTCAGCAATTCTTTTCCCTTCGTCGTAGCATGAACGTATCCCAATGGGGTTGACGCTACCCCGATACTCTTCAGTTTGGGGATGAACTTCAGGATCGCCGTACACTTCACTGGTTGAAGCCAAGAAAAACCTAGCTTTCACACGTTTAGCCAGCCCCAACATGTTGAGTGTTCCCATGACGTTAGTTTTAACGGTTTTAACTGGGTTGTACTGGTAATGTACTGGTGAAGCAGGACAAGCTAGATGATAAATTTGATCCACTTCTAAACGAATTGGTTCGGTAATATCGTGGCGGATCATTTCAAAGTACGGATTATCTAACCATTTAAGGATGTTCCGTTTGTGACCGGTGTAAAAATTATCCAAGCATATTACTTCATGCCCATCATTCATTAGTCGGTCGATGAGATGGGAACCAATAAACCCAGCACCACCCGTAACCAAAATTCTCATAGTTTCCCAGTTACTTACAAATATTTTCAGTAGCTATTGCACTTACTTTTAGATTACCCAGATTGGGGACAAAAATACAAAATAAAGAAAAGAACAAAATTTTATCTAAAAGTGTTGTTAAACTTACCTATTTTTCTCCGGTTATAGTTTTGTTATATTTTTACTTACTTCCTTAATAATTTAACTAGTAAAATAACTTAAATTCTTAGTCTTCCACCTAAATTTCATCAAATCTTCAATAATATAAAGTATTATTACGGTTACTACTGTTTTCTGTAAGATGCAGGAATAGGTTGATACTTTCCCCGGTTTAAAGTCTTACAAATAACCCATATTTTTGCAATAGTCAAGTTGTCGCATTTCCCAACATCCTGCTTTGTATTTAAATGCAGAGGCTTATATCATTTCAAGATATTTCTGTTATAAATACATACCTTTCTAAGAGCATACAGATGTACTTCTTTACAGCCGATTTATTTGTTGCAAAGATTTTTGTCAACGCGATGCCTTCGGTGATCACTGAGCGCGGCCGTTGTGCGGGCTACACCAACGCAGCCCAAGTCAAGATGAGTGAATTAAACTCTGCCTACTATCATACAGCAGAGGTAATGCTAGTAGCCTTTTTAGACATAACTAAATTTGTGGTTTGAGTGCGTTGCGGTTCTCCAAGCATGATAATTGAGCAGGTGAGTTGTCTGGCTAACTGAGTTGTGACATCGCTAATGGCTAACCCTCCAGGGCTGGTACGATTATGTATAAAAGGTAAAACTACTAGATCGTATAATCGTGCTGCCTGCAAAATTGCTTGAGCAACATTTTCATGAGCGATAATTTGAATTTCTGGGGCATTAGTCAAAGCCAATTTAGATACCAGTAGTGAGAGATGCGATCGCCTCCAAGCAATTTTACTCGAACTAGTCCGGCGATCGCACACATTTAGTACAGTAATGTGGCTCTGATTTGCCTCTGCCAGCATCTGGGCGAATTGTACAGGCTGTAATGTCGGTGCTGTTAAGTTTTCTACTGGTACTAAGATGCGCTGAATTTTTTTCGGTGATTCTACTAGACGAGTTACCGCTACTGGACAATGGGATGCCCAAAGCACACCATCAATCACATTGCCAAATAAACGCGCTCGTAACCCAGTCCGTTTACCCCAACCCATAATGATTAAATTAGCCTTTTGTTCACGAGCAGCTCTGCTAATTCCTTGAGCAAAGGCATCATCAATCCGCAGCATTGGTTCTGCGGCTACGCCCAATACTCGACTGTGTACCGTAGCTTTGGTTAATAATTGCTCACTTCGTTGTAGAGACGCTTCTAACTGCGGTGCATCCATTTGAGCGGTAGCATTAGCGATCGCAAGCGGTATAATTTTCCCTTTAGACTGACGCGCTAATAACGCCGCCATTTCAATCAAATACTGCTCGGTGTGAGGATTATAGACAGGTACGATTATATTAAAAGCACTGTCTGTTTTTGGTGCGTTTTGGTCAGGTTGGGGTGGTGCTGGATCTTTGACTGGTGAGGAATTCAAACCAACAGCTATTCTATTAGTGATCAACGGCCCCAAGCTTGATGTGACAACCATTAAGACAATCACGCTGTGTAATACTTCTAATGGCAGCAACCCAGCCCGGTATCCCACTAACGTTGCTGCTAACGTTGTCGCAACCTGTGGAAGTGATAGCGACCAGATGGTTAGCATTTCTTGCCAGTTATAGCGGTAAACCAGTTTTGTGAAAAAAGCTGCAATCAATTTACTGACAATCAAACCGACTATCATCAAGAGCGTTAACTTCAGCGTGTCTAGGTTGTTCACAAAGGCGGGTAGATTGATCGTTAAGCCAAGGTAAACAAAGAAAATCGGAATGAATAGCACACTGCCAATAAATACCACCTTTTGTTTGACTGGGCCTTCCCCTACAGCTTCATTTACCGCCAAACCTGCTAAAAAGGCACCAACAATTTTCTCTATCCCAATCAATTGAGCGCCCACAGCTGCTAAAAACACAGAAAGCAACACAAACAAAAACTTGTTTCCTTCGTCGTCTCCAGACCGTTTGAAAAATTCTTTGCCTATCCAATCAAAGCCTGTGACAACAGCAACAGAGTAAATAATTAACCAACCCGACAAGCTGAGTAGTTTAGCAAAGCTGAATTCTCCAACATGACCGACGGCTACACAAAGGGCTAAGATCAGTACTGCGCCAATATCTGTAAAAATCTTAGCTCCAATGGTGACCGTAACAGCTTCGTTATTGATTACTCCCAAACGGGTGATTATGGGATATGCCAAAAGAGTATAGGAAGCGAATAAAGAGCCAATTAATATTGAAGTATTCCAGCCATAGTCTAAAATCAGCCCTACTAAAGTTCCCATCACCAGGGGGACACTGAAAGTTAAGCTAGCAAACCCCAAGGCACGACTTTTTTGCCGACGAAACTGTTCTAGATCGACTTCTAGCCCTGCGACAAACAGCAAGTAAATTAACCCAATATCTGATAGCAGGTTAATCATCGGCGAGTCAGACTGAAATAGATTCCAGCCTGAGGGGCCCAGTACTAGCCCTGAGAAAACTAAACCCACTAATCCTGGTAATCTTAGCCGCTCAAACACGATTGGTATAACTAAGATGACCACCAGCAAAATAGCAAAGGGAACAATGGGTTC
Organism: Nostoc sp.; assembly: GCF_036917635.1. GTDB lineage: Bacteria > Cyanobacteriota > Cyanobacteriia > Cyanobacteriales > Nostocaceae > Nostoc. The sequence continues at coordinate 28,585 of NZ_JBALCW010000099.1, read as the reverse complement.
CTTGCCAAGAACTTGGGAAGTTGGTTCCAAAGCAAGAACTTGTGATGTGAGTTCCATCATGTAGGAATGAAGGGGCTATGGTAAAACTACGATTACCTTGGGGCGATCGCTTAATCAATATAAATAAATGCAGAAGTCACCCGATGAAAAATCAAATAAATCAAATATATTAACTTACATTAACTAGGCAATTGTCTCAGAACTAACTACCTATGGATGGATTTGACTCAAAATGAACCGTAAGCGATCGTAGTCGTCTTTAAGTAGCACACTCAAGCTACGTCCAGCTTTAATTAGCCATTCTCGGTCAGCTTTGCGTAACTGGTATATCTCTCGAATAGCAGCTGCGGTCAAAGACTCTACTGGCGCACCGTTAATACAAAGGAGTGTCCGCAAAAAATCTAGTTCTTCAGTAAATTTAATAATTGCTTCTGGTTCGCACCGATAAACAGCTTGATGAATTTGCGGGGGACGGGGTGGTAGATACTGATATATTCTTTGGTTATAACCTCGATTCTGGGAAGATTGCTCAAATCCCACGATCGCAGATCGAAATTCTGTTCTGAGCATAGCAAATATCTGGGGTTGTTCTTCGCGTAAGTCTTGCAAAGACAAGCCCAAAGCTCTAGCCCGGTGTACGGAATCTATGGGCATTGTTGTTGCATAATATACCACAGCATAAACTTGATTGCCCGATTCTTCATCTACAGAACAGACCCAACTACCAAAGGGTGGCATGGAGGGAAAGCTCAAATCTGGTGGTTCCAAACACTGAGCTAAAAATTCAGTACTAGTAGTTTCAATCACCTCCGCAATGTGATTCGGATGGCGATCGCCAGTAGTAAACTGTGGTAGGGGGAGGCGCATGGGAGTGCTGAGTTTGGAGTTAAGAGTTAGGAGTGATGAGTTAAGAGTTAAGAGTGAGGAGTGATAAGTTGAAGAATCATAATTCCTAACTCCTAACTTCTCACTCCTAACTAATCTCACTCCTAACTGCTAACTAAATATTATTTGGCTTTTTTACGTCCGGCTGTGGTTTCTACGAGTTCCAATTCGCTCAGGCGAAAGGTAACTAATTTATCCCAGTTACCACCCTCAAATAATACGGCTACTTTGCCATCACTCACCCGTTGCACGAGTCCTTCGGAGCGATAATAGGTATCTGCGGGATTCTTGACGCTAACAGTTGCTCCAGGCAGAATCATGTTTTTAGCCTCGCTTGTTTCCTTCTAATAGCTTAATACTTCTTATTAGTCATTTGCCCTTGGGGAAGTGCAAATGACTAACGCTCTTTTATTACTCTCGTGAGATTAAATTTGAAACCCTATTTTGGCGTTAGTCCGCGCAGGCGGACTAAGCTTTGTGTAGCCGCGATTTATAATCGCTTGGATTATTCTCTCTCCAGAGTCATAGAAGAGCGCTAATGACCAATGACCAATGACAAATCAATAATACTTCTGCCTTTGGCGAAAATTTGCTACTGATTCTACTATTCCCAAGGAAATGAAGTTGGTCAGCATAGCAGAACGACCGTAACTCATCCAAGGTAGGGGAATACCTGCCACAGGTGCTAAACCAACCGTCATGCCAACGTTGACAATTAGCTGAAACACAATCATAGACAAAACGCCAATAGCCAACAAGGAACCAAAGTTATCTTTGGCGGTTTGGGCAATATGCAGTAAACGCAAACAAATTAAGCAGAAGGCAAACAGCACTACCAAACAACCAACAAAACCGAATTCTTCCCCGACTGCGGAAAAAATAAAGTCTGTATGCTGTTCAGGTACAAAATTCAGTTGCGTCATTGGCCCCTTAAACAGACCCCATCCCCAAATTTCACCAGCACCAATAGCAATGCGAGATTGGATTAAGTGATACCCAGCACCGAGTGGATCGTGATCGGGATTCATGAATACGGTTAGTCGGTCTTTTTGATACTCTTTTAAAACATGGTTCCAAGCGAAGATTCCTAATTCGCCACCCAGTATATTGAGAGTCCACGCACCGATAGCACCTAAACCAAAACGACGCCAGGGCAGACTTTGCCAGCCCACAATAGCCATTGCAAATGACCAAACTATTCCTAATGGGCCAAAAGATAGTTCTTTGAATAAAACTATCGGCTCTGATAAAGGCCAAGATATACTAAACAAAATGGCGGCAACCACAGGAGAAATCATCAGAATTAACCAGCCTGGGTTAGCATTTGCCCAGTAAAGCATTCCTAAGACGATCGCACCAAATACTAGTGATGTTGCTAAATCTGGCTGTAAAAATACTAATCCCCAAGGTATAGCGGTGATTGCCAGAACGCGGAAAACACCTTCGAGGGTGGAAGCAGTGCGCCTGTGTAGTAAAGCTGCTAAGGTAACAATCATGCCGATTTTGGCAAATTCTGAGGGTTGCACGTTAAAGCCAGCGATACTAATCCACCGTTGCGCCCCTTTGGCGCTAGTACCAGCAATCATCACGGCGATTAAGCTGAAGTTCGTTAGTGCATAAGTTACCCAGTGCCACTGCATCAAGAGTTCATAACGGGTACGAGCTAAAAACAGCGCTATAAGCACACCGATACCCGCTACCATCCAGTGCCACCACCAGTCAGTTACTGGCTGCTTCAGTTCCGTACTGAGAATCATGACACCGCCAAAGATACTGACAGCAATCGGCAAACAAAATAGTAGCCAATCTACATATTGCCAGGGCTTAACCCAAGACTTCCAGCGAATTTTGGGGAGCGATCGTTTTAATAACATTGTGTAAGTTTAGACTTTAGCTTTAATTGTTGGGTATAGGGCATGAGGCATGGGGCATTGGTCAATAATCAATAGTTCTTCTTCTCCCAATACTGCTCGGATAAGACTAAAAACCTTGTGTAGAGACGCGAAATTTCGCGTCTCTATAGGTCTAAAACACTATCGAAAAATCCAAAAACCGAGTAGTATTGCTTCTTCTCCTACTCCCTCATCTCCCCACTCCCCATTCCCCATTCCTCAGTCCTCAGTATTCCCAAGCTATAGCCGAGGAATAAGATTGAAATTAAAATTAATTATGTCAACGCAGCAACTGATACTTTACCAGCAATGGCAAGAGCGATCGCTGTTAATGCTTTTGCTGAAGCTGAATCTGGATCGCCAACAACTATTGGCACACCACTGTCACCCCCTACTCGTGTGGAAATTTCTAGCGGTACGCACCCCAATAATGGCACTCCCAATTCGGCGGCTGTTTTTGAGCCACCACCGGAACCAAATATGTCATACTGCTTATCTGGTTGATCGGGGGGGATAAAATAGCTCATATTTTCCACGATCCCCAATACCGGAACATTCATCTGCTGGAACATCCGCAATCCCTTGCGAGAATCTAACAGGGCTACAGTTTGCGGCGTGGTGACAATTACTGCTCCTGCCATTGGCACTGCTTGGGTTAAAGTTAACTGAGCATCTCCCGTTCCCGGTGGCATATCTACAATCAAATAGTCTAGTTCTCCCCATTCCACTTGATAGAGAAACTGGCGAATTACACCATTGAGCATAGGCCCCCGCCAAATTACTGGCTGATCTCGGTCAATCAAAAAGCCCATTGAAACTAATTTAACGCCGTGATTAAAAGCAGGTTCTAGGATGTCACCTGTTTCACTCGAACGCACAGTAATTTGGGCATCAGCCAGCCCCAGCATTGTGGGATCATTGGGTCCGTAAATATCAGCATCTAGCAAACCGACTTTCGCGCCAGTTTGAGCTAGAGCCACCGCTACATTCACCGCCACCGTACTTTTACCAACGCCACCTTTGCCACTGGAAACAGCAATGATATTTTTCACCCCAGAAATACCAGTGCGGTCAGGTAAACTTTTTTGTTGCGGTGTTTCTGCCGTCACTTCTATGCTGACATCTGTAACGCCTGGGAGTTTTTTGACAGCTTTCTGACAGTCTTCGACAATAAATTCACGTAAAGGACAGGCAGGAGTGGTTAAGACTAAAGTGAAACTAACCTTACCACCGTCAATTTTCACGTTGCGAATCATATTCAGTTCCACCAGACTTTTGCGGAGTTCTGGGTCTTCTACTGGTCGCAAAACTTCTAAGACAGAGCGAGAATCGAGGACATCGTACATAAAAATTCAAAATTCAAAATGAATAAATACACTTATGGCGAACATCTTAGTTATTAACTCGATGCTTTCTTAAGTAAGGTCAGCTTAGTATTTTCACTGTCAATGCCGTAATAAAACTTAGCAAATTGCTGCATTATCACTAATAGAATCTTAACTTTCTTTGGGCATTGGGCATTGGCCACTTGTACTGAGCGGTGTCTAAGTATTGGGGATTAGTCAAAAATTCTTCCTCATCCCCCTCATCCCCCTCATCCCCCTCATCCCCAGTACCTAAAAATCAAAACAACTGTCATTAAGAGATTTTTTCTTACCAGATACCGTTGGTAATGCTGTCTTTTCTACTGCCTCGACTAAAGACCGTGCTACGCGGTCTGCATAAGGACGGGATAAAGACCAAATTAGGGGCGATAACCAACCCCGTAGTGTTACAGAATAAGACAAACATGTACCACAAACTGTGGACTCTACTTGATAAGTCACCCGTTCCTCTATCCCAGGAATCGCCATCACTCGGATACTCAGCATCTCCTTGTGATTGACGCGCTCCACAAAAATTCGGATGGGAATCGGCCAAAAGCGTGTTACAGCATGATAAATCAATCCTGGCTTGGGTACTAATCCGTAGGGTACGTTAGTACTCTTAAGTAGTGGATGCCAGGAAACATCTGTTAAGTCAGCGACTTTTTGCCACAGTTCGTCTACAGAAGCAGAACTTATCTCTCGATACGTCCGCACCAGAGAAGCACAAAACCGACGACGTTTGCGGTGGATGAATTTGGATAACCAACCTTGCATTTTCCTAATCCTCCTCGCTAGACACTTTCTGGTAACTCTGGTATTGTGGGCAACTACGCTCAAACCGTAATAGGACTTACGCAAAACTATACGCGCTCCGGGGCAATTCATGTAGACGCAAAGCGGCTTAAGGCAGGGTATTGCCCCTAAGAAGAAAATTATTCTTTTTAACTATTGTTTGCGTAACTCCTGCCTAAATTAAAACTTTCTCAGAAATGCCCTAAACATAGCAAGCCTGTATTCGTTACAGACGCTAACAGATAACATAAGCAATATGGCAAAGAAGTTTTGATCGGGGCAGTCAAACCCTGATAATTCAAGGTTACGACTAAAGTCTAGTGTTTATACCAGAATGTTCCGATTAAGAATTTCAAAAAAAAACTCAGTCAATATACAAGCCTATACGCATTTGAGGGAAAATAACTGTAGTGATGCCCATCAATCGGATAAATGCTTAACCAGTAAGAAAAAGCGGGTTGGGCAAATAGAGCTTGATTGTTGGCGCGTGTTTCCCCCAAATTTTAAGATAAGAAATTTGTGGCTTTCTGGAAATTGTAATTTTTTAGGTTCGGGAATCTATGTTGACCAACTCGCAAACACCAACTGTACCAGCAGAATCATCCAAGTCTTTGCCAGCACCTGACGCTCAGACTAGAGTCAGTCAGTTTATGAAACAGCTGCAAGACGAAATTACCGAATCATTGGCAAAATTAGATGGTGTGGCTAAGTTTCATGAAGATAGTTGGGAACGCCCAGAAGGAGGGGGAGGGCGATCGCGCGTGCTGCGAGAAGGTGCAATATTTGAACAAGCTGGTGTAAATTTTTCTGAAGTTTGGGGTTCCCATTTGCCAGCCTCAATTTTAGCCCAACGCCCTGAAGCCGCAGGACATGGCTTTTATGCCACTGGCACTTCAATGGTATTACATCCTCACAATCCTTACGTACCCACAGTTCATCTAAATTATCGCTACTTTGAAGCAGGGCCAGTGTGGTGGTTTGGTGGTGGTCTGGACTTGACACCTTATTACCCCTTTGCTGAAGATGCAGCACATTTACATAAAACGTTAAAACAGGCTTGTGACAAACACCACTCAGACTATTACCCGGTGTTTAAGCGGTGGTGTGATGAATATTTCTACCTCAAGCATCGTGATGAAACACGGGGTGTAGGTGGTCTGTTTTTTGATTACCAAGATGGTCAAGGTGGTTTATATCGCGGGCTAAATCCCAATGGAGAAGCAGCTATTTATAGCAACCAGGTGGGAACACCAGCAACCCGCAATTGGGAAGATTTATTTTCTTTTGTGCAAGACTGTGGTAAAGCATTTTTACCAGCCTACGTACCAATTGTAGAACGGCGTAATGGGATAGAATATGGCGATCGCCAACGGAATTTTCAACTCTACCGCCGGGGACGGTATGTAGAATTTAACTTGGTTTATGACCGAGGCACCATTTTTGGTCTCCAAACCAACGGACGCACCGAATCAATTCTCATGTCCCTACCGCCCTTAGTGCGCTGGGAATACGGCTATCAACCGGAACCCAATACACCCGAAGCCGAGTTGTATGAAACTTTCCTTAAGCCTCAAGATTGGATCAACTGGACACCCAAATAGTGCTGAGTTAGGAGTTAGGAGTTTGGAGTTAGGAGTTTGGAGTTTGGAGTTTGGAGTTTGGAGTTTGGAGTTTGGAGTTTGGAGTTTGGAGTTTGGAGTTATGATATTTATTCTTTATCTCCCTCATCTCCCTCATCTCCCTCATCTCCCTCATCCCCCCACTCCCCACTCCCCACTATTTTGCTGAGTTCAACTACTAAAGTTAAGCACTTAGCAAAAAAAAGGTGACAATTTTAGCTATAGCTTGTTAATCTCAAGTGGCAGTATTAGAAAATTCTGTAACTAGTTAATCTTTAGAAAAATGTCACGGGGAGAGCTTTAGTGATTCATATAGACCAAAAAACTTATACAACACAAGACGGAAACACCGTTATTGTCCTGACACCAGCAGGTCGCCTAGACATTACCACTGCTTGGCAATTTCGGCTGAAGTTACAGGAGTGTATTTCCAAACTCAGTCGCCATGTAGTTGTAAATCTGGCTCAGGTAAATTTTATTGATAGTTCTGGTCTTACGTCTTTGGTTGCTGGGATGCGTGATGCTGATAAAGTTAAAGGCAGTTTCCGCATCTGCAATGTACATCCAGAAGCCAAACTCGTGTTTGAAGTGACGATGATGGATACTGTGTTTGAAATCTTTGAAACAGAAGACGAAGCTTTAGAAGGTGTACCTCGTAGCATCGCTAGCTAAAAAAGAGTTAGGAGTTAGAAGTTAGGAGTTAGGAGTTAGGAGTTAGGAGTTAGGAGTTAGGAGTTAGGAGTTAGGAGTTAGGAGTTAGGAGTTAGGAGTTAGGAGTTAGGAGTTAATTCAAAATTCATAACTTATAATTCATGAATCATAACTTTATGTTATGGAATACTGATTTCGCTTGGTGTAGCGATAAGGCCCCATAATCGCTCCCCAAGTTGCGTTTCCAGTTGCTGGATCAATTCCTTTGTCGTAGCTGTGGAATTCTAAAGCAGTAGCTTCAAAACCCAAGGAAACATTGATGTTATTGCCAAGATAAGTAAAGCTGCAATAAGTCTCTGGTAATGGGGTAGCGATAAACTTATAGCGATCGCCAGCTAGGGTTTCGTGGCTAACTGTTAGGATACAACCTGGTAGTAAATCTAATTGTTTGGAAGTCAGTGTGTTAAGGAGAGCAGGGTTATTGCCTGCGCCTATTAAGGCATCTGGATCTTGAGGCATGTAGTATTGTACTTCCAGAGATGTGTCATTGCTACCCTGACGCAACCGCATAATTCGCTGGCGGTAAGGTTTATCCAGCTTAACAACGTTAGCCTGTTCGGCAAACAGGGTGATGCTATCTTCTGTGAACAGATTAATTGGTCTTTGCCACAGGCGGAGTTGGACATACCAAATTGGCTCTCCTATGGCTTGTTCCTGATTATCAAATTCACCAGCTAGATACTCACCCAAAGCAATTAACTGTGGCGGGAAGTTCATAAATGCGATAAACAAATCATTAAAGATAAATATTTTTGGCTAGTTTTTTAGAGGAAAGGGTCTTAATCCCCTGTGGCTACTAGCTTATAAAATACTTTTGATTTGTCTACATTGTAAATCAAACCGTCACCAGCCAAAAGCTCAACTTGGCAAAGTCGCCTTTAAGCGAGAAAATAAAGATACGTCGCCCTTAACATTTTCTTTGTGAATAACGTCCGTACTGTCTCTGATACCAAACGAACTTTTTACAATCTTCATACCCGTCCGATAAACACTATTTATCGTCGGGTAGTAGAAGAATTGATGGTGGAAATGCATCTGCTGTCAGTAAATATCGATTTTAGCTACAATTCAATTTATGCCTTGGGCGTCGTCACTACTTTTGACCGCTTCATGCAAGGCTATGAACCAGAACGGGATCAAGAATCAATTTTTAACGCCCTATGTCGGGCTATGGAACAAGATCCGCAACACTATCGACAGGATGCCGAAAGATTGGAAGCTGTAGCTAAAGGTTTGCCAGTTAAAGATTTAATTGGATGGCTAGGCCAAACTACTTTTTTAGATAGAGATGGAGACTTGCAAGCACAACTGCAAGCGATCGCCAACAATCCTAACTTTAAATACAACCGTTTGTTCGCAATTGGTGTATTTTCGTTATTAGAACAGTCAGATCCTGAATTAGTCAAAGATGAAAAGCAACTCACAGAGGCGCTGAAAGCGATCGCTGCTGGCTTGCACCTTTCTAATGACAAACTCAACAAGGATTTGGAGCTATATCGTTCTAACCTAGAGAAGATGGCGCAAGCGCTAATAGTGATGGCAGATATGCTCTCAGCCGATCGCAAAAAACGCGAACAACGTAAACAACAATCAACTACCCCCGTTGCTCCCCCAAGTTCCAACGAATAGTTAGGAGATGGAAGTTATGAGTTATGAGTTATGAGTTAAGAGTTGTTAATAACTCCTAACTCCTAACTATTGATTTTAGACGCCCAATAATGTGTAGATTAAGCTGTTAATTATAGTCAGCGCAAATGCCCCAATAACGGCACTCCAAATCCCGTAACGCAAGCGAAAGCCCTCTATTAACCAAGCAGCAAGACTAAAACAAACCACAGCAATCATAAATGTGAAAATGCTAGATAGTAAGTCCAATGTGAGTAAATTTGGTACTGCAAAAACGAGGCTTAAAATCGGTCTGACTATTGCCGTCACGATACCAAGCACTGCGGCAGAAAGAAAGGCTTTGCCAGGAGTATCAATTTCAACTCCCAAAGGTAATTTACTAATTATCAACAGGCTAATAGCTGTTACTAACCAAACAATTAAAAGCGTCACAATATTCATGCCACAAGCCCTGAAACGTGAATGGCAATTGGTGATAAATTACTTCACTTTATCAGTGGAAAAATCTTTAAAGCTCAACCAATTATCTATAAATTAGCAGTAAATTTTTCTCTAAGGGAATTTTATTTTAGATATCTTTAGGTTTGGCAAAAGTTTGAAGAGGAGTGGGGAGATGAGGGGGATGAGGAAGATGAGGGGGAAAATAAATTCCTCTCCTCTGCACCCTGCCCCTCTCTCTGCCTCTCTGCCTCTCTGCCTCTTGCCCCTGCCCCTATCTCATCTTTTAAGACTGGGTTGGCTCTTTTTGGGTGCTACAGGCGCTTGAGATGCTGGTGGGTTAGAAATACTAGGATTGATAGGACTTATACCTTGTCCAGATGGAGGCTGACTTATGCCAGGAAGGGGTACAGAATTAGGTGCTGAGGGAAATTTAGGGGTAAGATTCCCTTCGGGATTGATGCCTGGGAATGGTGCGGTTGTGGGTATTGGTGTTGCACCAGGATCGATTGGCAAAGAGGGTATATTAGGCTGGTTAAGTGAGTTTGTGGGTGATTGAGATGGGCCAGGAATAATTCCCAAAGAAACGCGATCGCCTCCTACTTGCCGTAGCAAATCCAATGTCTCAATAACATCATTATAAGTTGCTGTGCGCGAAGCATTCAGCACTACAAGAGCATTAGGGTTTGCTTGGAGATACTTTTTTAAACTCGCTCTCAAATCATCCCGTTTTATAGCCTGTTTTTCTATGTAAGTATTACCAACGGCATCGATAGTTACAATCAGACTTCCATTTTGTGATGTTATTCCAGATACTGAACTGGCGCTGGCTTTGGGCAAATCAACATTTATTGCCTGTTGGCGGGTAAATTGTAATGCCGCTAATAAAAAAAACGTCAGAACACAAAAAACAACATCTATTAAAGGGATGATTTGAATTTGGACTTCTTCAATTGGGGTATGTAGATTAACTTTCATTTTCTCAATTTAAACGCTTAGTTCGGGGGTTGAATTCTTGGCTAATTAGGTGAATTCGGGGGTTCAGGAGGTTCAGGTAACCTAGTCTTTCCTGGTTTGCGGGGTGGAGTGAAATTTTCTGGCACAATTGCTGATGTACTATTAGTAAAATTAGGGGGGGACTGGCGGTAGAGCAATTCCATCTCATTACCTGCCTTCCGAAAAACTTTGACTTGGTTGACTACAAAACTTTGAAATAGGCGATAAAATACTAAACTAATAATGGCAACTATTAGCCCAGTTGCCGTACTAATTAGGGATTCACCAATACCAGTAGTCACCCCGGCGGTAGATTCAGTTCCCAAATCGCCAATCCGAATTGAGCGCAGGGAGCGGATTAAGCCCAGAACCGTGCCTAACAATCCCAGCAGGGGCGCAAGGGCAATTACCGCTTCTAAAAGTTTTTCGCCCCGCCGCATTCCAGCCAACTCATCTTCTGCTGTAGCCTCCAGTGCTAATCGAAAGGTTTCTGCATCAGTTTTTGAAAAACGTAAGGGAGCATAGAGAAAACGCCCGACAGGCTGATGGCTTGCTTGTTTGGCGATGTCAGCAGCTACTTGCCAATTATCCTGAGCAGCATCCAGGATGCGATCGACTATTTGCTTTTCCTGAGTTAAAATTCGCAACCAGAACCACAAACGCTCAAAAATCACACTCAAAGACAGAATCGAGAGAACAAGCATTGGCCACATCGCTGGCCCGCCCTTATAAAATAAATCTAAAATATCCACTGTTTAAGTTTCCTCCCTCCATGACTAAAGCAAATGTGCTAAGGCATTTTAATTCTAGAGATTAATGCAAAATGAGGGACTTCCAAAATATAAATTTACCAAAAACCTAAAAAGACAGTGCAAGCATGGGGTATTTGACTTAGAATCCCGAATTACTAATGAGCAGACGTTCTAATTTGTCAAACCCTTCCGGTATTAAACTCTTATGGAGAATAACAGAATAGGTATTTGGTGAGAGATTACGAGTAGCGTCTTCCAGACTAACTAGGGCGGTTATTCCCACCGGGAATTTTTAGGATAATTTGTCAAAATTAAAGATAACTGGAGGTTCAAAATATATGAAATTTTCAATCGAATCACTTTACACCTGGTATCGCAGTGTGCTTCGTAATCCGAAGTACCGTTGGTGGGTAATTTTAGGAACACTCGCCTATTTGGTTAGCCCATTTGATATTCTTCCAGATTTTGTACCCGTTGTGGGACAGATTGATGATGTTTTTCTTTTGACTCTGCTAGTTTCTGAGGTGTCTGGGCTAGTAATTGAGGGCTGGAAAGCTCGTAAGGGTGATGTGGGTACTGAAGTACCTAATACTACCGAGGGTTCTACCTCTACTGAAAGCACCATTGATGTTGATGCTGTTTCTGTTAAGTAGATTTAATAAAACCCCTACTTTTAGAATCGGAGGTGGGGGATATTTTTTTTCAACGCAAAGTAACGCAAAGGGAAGCGCAGAGGTTCGCAAAGAGGGAGAGAGGGGGAGAGGGAGAGAGGGAGAGTTAGAGGTTGTTGGCTACGCGTTTTATACCTTCTTTGAGGTGGAGGACATTAAAGTTGAGGAGAAGACCTAGTTTGCAGTTTGCGAGTTTGAGATAGGTTAGGAGTTGAACGGAGTGAATCGGGTGGAAGGATTCTACAGATTTAATCTCTACAATTACTTTGTTTTCGACTATCAAATCTAATCGATAAACGCATTCCAATTGCACATCTTGGTAAACTAAAGGCAATGGAATTTGCTTACCAACATTCAACCCGGCTTTGTTCAACTCATAATTCAAACACTCCTCATAAGCCGACTCCAACAAACCAGGTCCCAAAGCAGTATGCACCCTCATTGCACAACCAATAATCACCCCACTCAACTCATTCTCTCTCATCCTCTGCGCTCCTCTGCGTTTCCCTTTGCGCCCCTCTGCGTTTAAAAATCTTTCACAAATTCCGTCAAGAACCGGAAAGCTTTCAAAATATAACCAGCACAATCTCTAGGAGAAGTGTTGTAAAACGATCGCCACGCACTCGCCTTATCCTCATCATACCGATCGCTGCGATGAGTATGATTTTCCAGCCACGCCAATCGCACTGCATGGCCAATTAACACATCCAAGACAATATATTCTTCAATTTGCAGCTTAGGATTATTGGCAGCGATCGCAGCTAATTCAATTAATGCTTCAATATTAACTTGGCGATATTCTGGAGCTTCGATTTTATTCAACAAATGCTCAATTAATAGAGCAAAATTTCTTTCCCCGGCTGTCATTTCTGACAACATTATCTCACTATCTAAACGATTGCGGCGCTCTAATTTATCGCCAATTACTAGACCCTTGCAATGTTGCATTAATAGCCAAACTTCCTTAAAAAATTCTTTTGGTACGCGCCCTGTCGCACCCTCGGCTTGGCGAAACCGTCGCCAACCTCCCGGCGGAACTTCTATTCCTTCGGCGATTCCTGGTAGAACCACCCAAGCTATATCACTTTCTTTTTGTTTGACGTGCAGTGATTCTTGCTGGCGTAACAAGTTACTCATGCCAGTATATCCAGTTAATACTTGACGCAAGCGCATTTTCACTTCAAAGGGTGAAAGTTGCATTAAGTGATCGTAAGCTTCATCTTGAGTGAGGTGCAATTCTCGCGCTAGTTCACTGGTTATCAATAAGATTAGATAACCAACTCTCAGCGTCAGTAGCCCCTGAAATAGTTCGGGTTCTGAGGGAATTAAGACACCAACATAGATTAAAATCTCTTGAGTGAGAACGCGATCGCGGATATCCTCACGACAAAAATGATTAATTTTATCGGCAATTTCATCATGAGACATGGGTACGCTAATCAAGGACGCTTCACTGTAAGCTTTACCCACAGCAATTTGCTTACCTCCTACCAAAATACTCGTGACTGCATCTGATAAACTGATATCAACCATTTGCCGTAACCCCGCAGCCCGTCGCACTACTGCCCAAATGCCTAAATCTCCAGCTTTGGTGTAAACTTCATCTAGTAAATCGCCTACGGTGACAGGATATCCAGGTCCACCATACCCCGTATCAAATTTCATTCCCTGCAAGCGAGTTAAAGTTTGCAATAACTCAATTTGCTCGTAAATATTCTCTGATGAACGCAAATAAGAAAGTAATAATCCCAAGTTGGTTTCATACTCCATTTGAAATTCTTGGGTATGGCCTAAGCGCCAGTTTTTATCAGGATGATATGCTAGATAATAGCAACGTGGGCTAGCATTTTTTACTGGCGATCGCGAAAATTCTGCATTAGGGAGAAAATCAATTCTTTGGATTCTGGCTGTTAGCATTAGCTGATTTAACCGCCCTAATTTCACCTGCACACCGTTACAAACACCATCTTTCAGTTCTTGCATTAGTTCTAGTAATGCTTCGGAACCTGCTTCTAGCATGGTGTGCGTCAACATTAAAGTCAAGGTAGGACGCCCTAAATCGCTCCAATATTTTTGAATGTAAGCTAGTTCACTTCTAATTTGATCCAGCAGAAAATGATAATCAAGGGTTAAATAAAACTGTTGAGAGTCTGAAAAGGAAGGTAAAAATACAATTGTTTCACCACTAATTCTAAAAATTCTAGATGTTGTCAAACTCCGTAACCGCCGCACTGGCCGCCCAGTTAAACCAAGTTTTTCATTACGTCCAATTTGGGTGTAAATAGCGGAAAATTCTCCAGCTTTTCTCACCTGAATCGGCTCTACTTGAGTAGGCGTTTGCGCTTCAATTCCGTGAACTTCTAGTTTCGTTTGTAAATCTTCATCTTCTGCTAATAAGGCAATTTGTACCAATGCCTCGCGCTCTTTACCCACACACAAATGTCTTCCCAAAGGGTCGATATCACCAACCGCTAGTAACCCCTCACTCAACATTTCACTTAGAAAATATAAACTCTGCGCCCAAACCAAGGGAATATTTTCATTAGGTAAACGTGGCTGCGTTTGAGGTGCTAACTTTTCTGTTTCTATGTTTTCTGCCAGAACATAATAAAGTTCTGGCAATAAACGTAAACCATTTTGTTCTATAAGTAATGATTCTAAAAGATTTTGGTATTTTTTAACTTGTTCTTGTTGGCCACGAAATAATCCATCTAGAACTAAATAAGTGAAAAATAACGGCCATTCGCATTCAATATGCTCAAATTGCTTGAGTTCCCACGGTTCGTAGTGTAAACGTTGATGATCTTCTAAAACGGTTTGGTGTCCATCACGCAGAAAGCGTTTGCAACCGTATTTACCTGCGAGTTTATTGATAATATCGTTTAAAGTGCGATCGCGTAACTCCAAATCTTCCACTGCAAAGGCAGGATAACTAATAATACTCAACAGCGCTGCATCAATTTCTTTGGAACCAGATTCTCTCGGCAATAACGATTCTAAGGTAATCCGGGCGCGGGCAATTTCATCTGGTAGCACATGAATTACCGATGCTTGACTACCATGCACACCAAATAAATCCAGTCCGTTGATAGCTTCTAAAGCAGCTTTTGCCATGCCTACAGAACTGGCATTTAATTCAGCACTACCACGATTAATTTTATTCCCACGTTCCCAAATGCCATAATCTGGTGTACGGTAAGCTCGTCCAATATAATAAACTAAATTTTGGACAAAATTAACTTCATCAATTGTATAAATTATTTGCAATCCTCCTGCCGTCATTTGCCCCAACATCAGCAAAAATATAGATGTGGCATCAAGTTGCAAATGTCCCCATTCATCATCACCAACAACAATGTCACCAGTCGCAGTATTATATTTGGCGTGCAGTCCATCCAGTAGCGACTGAGTATGTTTAAATGTCTCTACTTTATGAGCCTGTCGCATCATTGCAAATAGCAACCCGCGCATTAGTTTGATGACACTGTGTTCTAGTTCATAGGTGCGTCCTTCATCGTCGTCAATCTTGCGGTATGCAAGTCCTAAACCCCAAACTGCCAAAATGCTGTAAACGTTGTCTCGCACCCAGGCATCTGTATAATCGCCGTGGGCTGTAATCGCTGTACTCGCAGGTAGTAAACCAGTAATTGGATTTTGCCGAGTCAGGATGATTGTTTTGATTTGCTGATAGTAATAGTCCAGGCGAGTTAGCAATTTGGTAGATGTTTTCATGGTTTGGTTGGGAGCAGCTTGTAAAATTCGACCCTGTAACTGTGAAGTGAATTACCTGAACCAAGTCAGAACAAGCTCTGTAATGGTTGATGGGAAAACAGCTGAGGGTAGGGTGAGTTTATTATTATCTCGTGTTAATACGCCTGTGGTTACTTAATTTTGGCGATCGCAAACGAAAATATCATATTTGTTCAAATATTCATTATATTGTGTAAATTTTTATACTTTTGATTTCAGCTTTTTAAGGCATAACGAATTCTTTTTATTGATAATTCACCTTAGATAAACGACTAGCAGTTTCAGTTAAATTACGTATGCGTTGGTAACTATTATAGCTTTATAATAATTTTTAATTTGGAAATAAAATATTTGATTGAGTGGCGAACCAAACAGTAAGCCCTCATCAATGATTGCCTGTGTTATAAAATAACATCTCCAATTAAATTTTTAATTGCCTACTTACATTATAAAAATTATCACTAATCATGGTGATTTCACGAGCGGAGCGCTCGCACTAAACCCGAATGGCGAATTATACAGATTGGAATCAGGCTTTAATTGATTATTTTATAAAGGGTACACCACACGGTACAAAAATATATTTGAGCGTTGATGAAGATGTAATAGAACGCATTGGTTATCATTTTGGGCAATTATCTACAAGTGGTACTTGGGTTGATGACTTCTGCACAGCAGTGAGAAGAAAAGTCATCTTTGAGGGACAGGTTAATTTGCAGCATTTAAAAGAGCGTGATTCTCAAGGATTACCCAAAGGAATTGCTTTTTTATGCGCCACAATTTTAGCTGCTTCCCAAATGGCTCAAGAAGAAAAAATATCAGAAACTAATTATTTCAAACGCTTACGAGAGATTTTAGCCTTGCGTGGTTTTGCTCGTCCGCTAGGGATGAAATTAGGTAATGAAGCTGAAGAACCCCTTTGGCGAGAGTGGAATCATTGGCTAATGGAAGATAGATTTTTACCTTCAGCACAACGAGGTAGTGGTTCAGCTACCTATATTAATTATCCGATTTCTCAATCCCTACTGCGTCGCACTGATAAAGATAAATTGCGAAAACTATTCCAAGAGAAGCAATGGCAAGCAGAATGGGATGCCCAAACTTTGTTTGCTCATGTTCGACGATAAGCAGGAGGATTTTGCATCCATTTAAAAGATTTATTGACGGAAAATAAGCAACGCCATGAGGCTATTTTGGAAGCGTTACATCAAGTTTATGAACAGTGGAAAGCTCAAGGATGTCCGACAGCAGACAAGAATAATTATTGCTCTTGGAGTCGTCATATTTTCTGTGGTTTATATCGCACTGAAGATCCATTATTAGGTGAGGTAGATTATACTCTTTACCCCAAGCAGCAACGAGGACGCAGCCTAGAATCCGTAGAAGTTAAACAGGGATATAATACTCACTCATTAAGAGAAGAACGTCCTGGATGGTACTTTCCTTTAGAGTATTCAGTCAGTCAGAAGGAGTTGGATAATGGTGCTAAATACCAGATTACTTCTCCAGATGATCTAGATTACCTAATTTTACCTGCTCGTGACTTTTGGATACTAATTCCCGATCCTGAAAATCCTGATTCTGGGGCTTATGCATCTTGGGAAGCCCCATCATTAGGTACTCAGTTTATTCTCCTATGCAAACAAGAATTGCTCAGTGATATTGAACGCTTGCAAGATGAGAATTTACTAAAGTCGAGTTGTACACCTCAACCAATATTTAATAATTCGGGCTGGGTAGAACTTCAGCAGTGCATGGTTGTTTCTCAAGCTTGGGATGGAGTTTTTATCAAAAATCAAACTCTTAAGTATGCTTTGCAACTAAGTGTAAAATTATCAATTAGTTTGTCTGGCGGTTTGCGCGTACCTAAAATTGGTGCTTGGCTTATGAATCATAGCCCACAAATTACTATTTTTGGTTTCTATTCAACCGCAGAATTAAAAGTAACTCGATTATCAGATAATCAGACAATTCTGGAGAATTCACAAAATACAAATACTTCTATAACGCTTGATTTTGCTCATCCTGGGGATTATCTAATTGAAGCCACTTTTGCAGGTGAATCGAGTCAGCGTTTAGTCAAGATTGTAGATTGGAATTATCTAGACATAGAAAAATGTGTGTATCGAGAAGTAATGCCAATTAATTCTGCATATCATATTTTGGGCAGTGTAATTCAGCAAAACTCTTAAATTATTTATAGTCATCAGGATGTATCATGCCACAAGTTCAAAGATGGTATACAGGATTTTGTTATCGCGGAAATCCACAATACCTAATTAACCAAATTTCAGCACAAGTACAGCGTCATAATCTTAGTAAATTAGTGCCGCTTTTACGAATCGAAAAGGGTATAAAATCTCGAAAGCCGTTTTATTTCTTCCTCGCAATTGACGGTTGTGAAGTAGGTGAATTACCTACAGAATTACAAGCAAGTTTGCTGAAGTTACGGTTTTTCGAGTGTCCAATTAAAGCTAGTCGGGGCTTCACTTATGAACAGATAAAATTTATGGTTGGTGTAGCCCATGATGTTCATGATTATACCAGCCTTATTCCTTATGAACCTAGACAAAATCTCAGTGCTGAGAACCCGTTTGAACTGACAGAATTACACTCTATTAATCATGCTGATGCTGATTGGGTGAAAGCTTCCCAAAATAGCGATCGCTTCCTATACTGGTTATCAACCCTCGGCAATGGTAGCTGGGAATCCTTTCAAAAAAGCTGCAATGCACTCCAACTTCAGGAACCTAAACGCATCTTACGACGGTTACGCTTATTAGGACATCTTGAGTCTTCACTAGACGGCTCCAAATGGTCGGCGGCTCCTTCAAGCATTGTTCAAATTAACTCACATAGTTCAGAATTTATACTGTGTGGTCAACGCAGTATCAGCTTACTCAATCAATTAAAAGAATATGGTATTGTAGCATCTATTACTCCTCAACCCAGAGGGGAAGCACCATCGTGCATTCAACTGGTGGTGAATAACCCTGATGCGATAGCGAAGCGCTGCTGCGAAGCGCAGATCGCAAATAATTTTCCAATCATCAATGCGGGTGAAGCATCTACACAACTTGCTCAAATTCTACCTGATATCTCCACTTGGCAGCAAAATCTGAGGAATATGCCGGGGATTGTGCCGAGTCGCTGGGAATGGAAGCACTTTGAGGGTGATGATTTTGAAATCTGCGGTATTCCTCACGAAACAGGGATGTATCAGATGTGTGATGAAAACCGAAACCTCCGCTACACCCTTTTTTACAACCAAAACACTAACACTTGGTATCAAGGTGATTGGTATGGTTTGCGCTTTCTAGCTTTGTATCATCATGGTGCATCTTGCCAAGTTCATTACAATGTTGCTACAAAGTGTTTGGCAATATCAGTAAAGCAGCGCTGGCCGGAAATATATGAACGTGCTTTGGTGCTGGCATCTGGACAATTACCAACATATCAGGGTAACTGGTTACTGTATCAAAATGTGAGTGGGGAAGTTGTCCATCTGTTGAGTCAAAAACTGAATGTTAAATACGAAGAGGCTTTAATTTGTGCATGACGTAGTTGGAGCGTATCAACGACTTAACCATATCTATCAGCTATATATTAAAAGTGCCTTTCCATTACGTTATCGCTCTTTAGCCGCAGAACGCGATCGCCTTTTACAACAACCAGGTATTTTAAGCCAACCGCCTTTAATAGAACCAGTTCCTATTTATCCCTTATCTGGGAGAGACTTACAAACTGCTGCCAAACAACTGCCTGTAAAATACCATGATTTGGCACAACTGGGAAAAATGCTGTTTGAAGGGGGAATCGAACTTTATCAACACCAGTGGGAAAGTTTAAAAGAAGTCTTAATCAACCAAAAAGATTTAGTTGTTACCACTGGTACAGGTTCCGGTAAAACTGAGTGCTTTTTGTTGCCACTTCTCGCCCATTTAGCATGGGAATGCAACACTTGGGAAGCAAGTCCGCCTCCACCGAGTAATCATTGCTGGTGGGATGGAAAAGGCGATCGCATCTCTCAATGGAAACACGTAACTCGCCCCAAAGCCATGCGAGGTTTGATACTTTATCCTCTCAACGCTTTGGTAGAAGACCAATTGAGACGACTGAGAAAAGCCCTAGAAGCGCCAGAAGTACACGATTGGCTAGATAGAGAACGCGGCACAAACCGGATCACCTTTGGGCGTTACACTGGACAAACCCCGATTCCGGGTGAACCAACACCTGATAAAATTAAACGACTGCGAAACGAATTAGATGAGTGTGCCAAGCAGCAACAAAATTTACTTCAGGCTAATTTATCTTTAAATCCCGATTTACCTTACTACTTTCCCAGACTTGATGGTGGGGAAATGTGGTCACGTTGGGATATGCAAGATACTCCACCAGATATTCTAATTACTAACTACTCGATGCTCAACATTATGATGATGCGGAGCATTGAAAACGATATTTTTGATATAACTCGTGACTGGTTGGCAGAACCAAATCATCCAGAACGGCAATTTTTCCTGATTATTGACGAACTACACGCCTATCGCGGCACTCCAGGAACGGAAGTTGCTTATATTTTACGCTTGCTTTTTTCTCGGCTGGGTTTAACACCAGATTCGCCAAAGCTGCGGATAATCACGACTACAGCAAGTTTGGAAGATAACCCAGAAGGGAGAAAATTCCTACGCGAATTTTTTGGACGTGATGACAAACAGTTTGCTTTCATCACTGGACAGCAACAACAGCCAAAAGTAAATGCGAGAAAATCTTTGGTGAATTACCAAGATGCTTTTGCTGATTTTGCTCAATCTGTACAATCAGATCCATTGCAATCAATGGCGCAACCTGATATAAATAATCAGAATGTAGAGAACGCTAGATTAACTTTAGCTAACCAGTTGGGTTATTCAGCATCATCAGGAACAAGTGCAGAAAAACTTGGTGAGGCTTTAGCAACTGTAGATGCTGGTGAAGCTTTGCGGGATGCTTGTCAAGCGGTTAATGGCAGTGTTCGCGCTACAAATATTAAAGATTTAGAACAGCAGCTTTTTCCAAATTTGCAGAGTGCGACAAATTTTGTTTCTGACTCCATGCGGGGACTGCTGTTAGCGCTGGGGATGTCGAAATTGGGTAATGGGCGATCGCCCCAACCTGTGCGCGGACATCTATTTTTCCATAACTTGCAAAGCCTATGGGCTTGCTGTAACCCAAGTTGCAGCCAAGTTGATCAAATTCAGCGACAAACCGATCCGCCGACGATTGGTGCTATCTATGCTAACCATCGCCTCAGCTG
Source organism: Nostoc sp. (assembly GCF_036917635.1). GTDB lineage: Bacteria > Cyanobacteriota > Cyanobacteriia > Cyanobacteriales > Nostocaceae > Nostoc. Next base: position 7,790 of record NZ_JBALCW010000099.1, on the reverse strand, counting down.
CGGTTGTGGTTCCCGCGTTCTTGATTTAATTGTCTGTGAAGTCTGTGGAGATGTCTTTTTGGGAGGATATAAAAGTACTCGCAAGCTAAGTAACATTACAGTAGATATCCTCACGCCAGATCAGCCGAATTTAGAAGGTATACCCGATTTGGTTGTGATGAATCAACGTTACAGCAACTATCGGGTATTTTGGCCATTACCGGGAGAAACACCAGCCTGGACTACACAACCTCAAGTTCTAGAATGGACTGCTGATAAAATAAAACGCCAGTGGGTGAAAGCAAAGTTAGACAAACAAACAGGCGTACTGTTCCAGAATGCAACACCACCGAAACCTGATGAGATTCCAGGGTGGCTTTATCAGGTAAAGGGAGATGATTTAGATCAGCCAGCACTACCAACAAAGTGTCCTCGTTGTGATGCAGACTACGGTAAACGAGAGAAATTCCCGACTCCTTTACGTATCCACCGCACCGGCTTTCAAAAGGCTTGTCAAGTTATTGCGAGTGGACTGTTACGAGAAATGCCAGCACCTTCTCAAAAAGGGTTAGGTAGTTCTCGCAAGTTGGTAATATTTTCTGATAGTCGCCAAGATGCAGCTAAATTGGCTGCGGGAATGGAACTCGACCATTACCGCGATATGGTGCGTCTACTGCTGATCCAATCCTTCTATCAATATTGGGATGATCTTATAGCCTTTTTGCAGATTACTGCTGCAAATAACCCAGCCAGTCTCGCTAAATTGCAGACTTTAAACCTTAATCTTTATAATGCTGTTGTTCAAGCAGCAGATGATATTACTCGGCGCGATCGCTTTGCTAATGCTAATCCTACCTTAGTTACAGAGGCGCTTTTCTGGGTGATGGGTTTACCCACCAGTAATCAACAGGCGAGTAGTGCATGGCTTGGTTTACTGGAACGCTACCCCGAACGCATTCCTTTATTGGAATTACGGCAAAAAGTTAGAGATGCTTTATTAGAATGTGGGATTTGTCCCGGTGGTTCAAGTTTTCGCGCCTTGAATTACTGGGTTGGACAAAATCAGGGTCAGCAAAAACATCCTTGGTTTGAATGCTACAACTGGTCTGGTAATTCGGTGACAAGAATTTTTCCAGCCACACAAACCCAGACTGATCATGCTACCCGACTGGAAGATATGCTGACTGCTGAACTGATGAATCCATTGTTTGATCACATGATACGCACAATGGAGGGTTTCGGGCAAGGGTGGGTCAGCTATCAACCGCCAAAAAATACACCACTTAAGATCATTGAAGCAACTGATGCAGTCATCAGACAATTGGGCATCCGTCGCCGACATCAGTATTCTAAGTTTTTTTATCCCGGAACAGATAACAACTTACCCGGCTTTGCCCAAAAATACATTGAGTCTACAGGGTTAAAACCTCAAGATATACAACAGCAATTACTCCAGTCACAAGCGGGAATTTCTGCTAGTGGGAATTTGGCACTAGATCCAAATAAACTTTATTTAATGCTACCATCGGCCAAAAATCAAGGCTATCGGTGCGATCGCTGCAATGCTTTCTATCTGCATCCTGCTGCTGGCTTATGTCCTGAATGTAATAGCCGTACTAGCACCAATAAAAATCCTCAGCAACTCACCGCCGGAACACCCACGGGAGACTTCGATTATTATACTTATCTCTCTTCAGAAAAATCAGGTCAGCCTTTCCGCATGAACGCCGCCGAGTTAACCGGACAAACTGATCGAGATGAACGTACTAAGCGCCAACGCTGGTTTCAAGACATTTTTATCAATGATGAAATTGCCCGCGTCCAAGGTATTGATCTTTTAAGCGTCACAACTACAATGGAAGCGGGTGTTGATATCGGTGCGCTGTTGGCAGTGATGATGGCAAATATGCCACCCCGTCGCTTCAACTATCAACAGCGAGTTGGTCGCGCTGGTAGACGTTCGGCTGGAGTCGCCTTAGCTGTCACCTTCTGTCGTGGTAGAAGCCACGATGATTTTTACTTCCAACGCCCGGAAAGCATCACAGGCGACCCGCCACCGCCGCCTTATGTCGATATGACAAGCGTTCCCATTTTTGAGCGTGTTCTCATTAAGGAAGTCTTGCGGCAAGCCTTTGCAGATACAAATTTTAGTGGAGGTAGCGATAATGTACACGGTGAGTTTGGCAATGTAGCTGACTGGAATAATTACCAACCGGATATTCAAGATTGGCTGCGCGATCGCCAGAATGAGCCAGCTATAATCACAGTATTAGATAGCTTGCGAGTGCAGACAGCCTTAGCGAATGCCAGCAATGCTCAAATGTTGAGCTTTCTTCGCTATGATTTAATTCCAGAAATTCAAACAGTTGTAGAAGACAAGACCTACACCCAGGATCAGTTAAGTGAACGTTTGGCAAATGCCGGATTATTGCCGATGTTTGGCTTTCCGACGCGGGTGCGATCGCTTTATACCCGTTTTCCTGCACGCGCCAACCAATGGCCACCAACAGAGGGAGTGCTTGATCGCAATCTAGATATTGCCCTCAGCCAATTTGCCCCTCGTTCCCAAACAGTGAAAGATAAAGCTGTGCATACAGCCTGTGGTGTAGTCGAGTTATATCCCCAAGGTAAGAATATAGAATCTAAACCAGGACTTGTGCCAGCACTCACCCAAGAGAACAAATCTTTAGGACTTTGTGGTAACTGTCAAGCGGTGATCTATCCATACAAATTGTTAAATAAACCACATCCCGGATATCAGGAACCGCCAAAAGATATCTGTCCAGTGTGCGGGGTGGATGCTTTGCGTTGTCTAGATGCTAGAGAACCCAAGGGATTTTTTACCAACTTGCAACCCGAAGACTTTGATGGACAATTTGAGTGGCAACCAAACGCAACCAGACCATCTTTAAGTGTAAATGCTCAGGTAGGCAATGTCCAGCATACCCTTAACGCTTCCGTGTCTGCATTTAATGACCACATTATTTCTGTGAATGACAACGGCGGCAATGGCGGATTTGACTTTCAAAATGCCTTAATTTATGGTAAGACCAAACCCGGAGCTTATGCAGTTTCTTCAGATAAGAATAGCCCAGTAACTACTTCTGGTGATGCCTATCGGGTGGCGTTGTTATCTCGGCGCAAGACAGATATTTTGTTGGTAAATATTGAAAAGTGGCCTACTGGTGTTTTTGCAGATCCAACCACAGTTATCGGACGTGCGGCTTGGTATTCCTTTGCATTTTGGTTGCGGGTAGCAGCCGCCACCCAATTAGATGTAGATGCAATGGAGTTGCAAGCTGGGTTCCGATCGCTAGAGCAAAATGGATCTGTGATCGGACAGGCTTTTTTGTGCGATCATCTAGAAAATGGGGCAGGATATTGTCGCTTTCTGGAAAAGCCAAAAGAATTTAAAAAATTGATCGATTTAGCGAATCCCAATATTCTTAGTAGCATTGCCAGCAAGTGGATAAATCAGCCACATGGAAACGTTTGTGATACGTCATGCAACTTATGTTTGCGAGATTATCAAAACCTTGCTTATCACGGGTTATTAGATTGGCGATTGGCTTTGGATATGGCGCAGTTAGTATTATCAGCCTCATCCACAATTGATCTCAATTCCCCCAACGGCAGTATTCCAAATCCTTGGAGTGAACTATATCAAGGTATAAATGCACCAATTACCGCAACCCTTCAACGCCTTGGTTACGGCTTCCCAATTCAGTTTGGAACTCTCACTGGCTACATACACCAAAATCAAAAGCGTCAGACAATCTTGATTTTACGCCATCCTCTGTGGCAAGATGACCATCCTGAGTGGATTGCTTCAGTTGCGATCGCTAAAGCTCAAACACCTTGCCGCGACTATGAAGTGAAACCTGCCAACCCGTTTCTGATTCTCCGTCGTCCAGGTGACTATGCATGAACTTGCTTGATACTTGATATTACTTATTGATATTGTAAATATTTTAACCATGTAAAGTTTGCGAGTAAATTCGTTGATTGGCAAGACACATAGCTTCTGGCAGTAGTAAAATCTACCTTAAGTTAGACGAAAATTACCTGTAACTCAGGGCAATTAAACCGCGTCCATCTTGAAAACTGTAGATATTCCATGATGAAAAGAAAAAACCCTCATCCCCCAGCCCCTTCTCCCAAATTTGGGAGAAGGAGAGCCGCAAAGTTGTCCCTCTCCCTTCTTGGGAGAGGGATTTAGGGTGAGGGCAAAAACTACGGTTCTCAAAATAGATGAGGTTTATAATTACTCACTGCTGAGGAATATGACAGACACTGAATGCTAATATTCAGTATCTCCCGGAGAGCGCTATTCCGGGTTAGGATGATGACTAGCGATGCCTTGATTTAGATATCGATATTGAATTGTTGAAATTTTATGGGCCATAGTTCACCAGATGGCAGTATCAACCTCCTCTGAGCTGGCGAGGAAGTCTCCCAGCGCGGGGGAGACTTAGGAGATATATCTCATGCTCACACAAGATATTCGTGATTTGCTAACTGATGCTACCGATTTAAATCAGTTTAAATGTGATTTAAATCGTTTACAACCAGTGGATGTAGGAGACTACATTACACAATTGCCTGAACAACAACGCGCGATCGCATTTCGTTTACTCAACAAAGCTCAGGCAATTGATGTATTTGAATATCTGCCAACAGAAGTGCAAGAAGAACTAATTAATTCTCTGCATGATGTCCAGGTAGTGCAACTTGTAGAAGCCATGAGTCCCGACGAACGGGCAGAATTGTTTGATGAACTACCTGCTGGAGTAATCAAACGGCTATTACAAGAACTCAGTCCAGAAGAAAGGCAAGCAACAGCAACGATTCTCGGCTATCCAGAAGGCACGGCTGGGCGGGTAATGACAACCGAATATGTCCGGTTGCGGCAAGGATTGACTGTAGGTGAAGCTTTGAGCAAAATCCGCCGTCAGGATGAAGACAAAGAGACGATTTACTACGCCTACGTCACAGATGACAATCGGACGCTGGTGAGAGTGGTTTCACTGCGCCAATTGCTGTTTACCTTTCCCGAAGTTTTCATCAAAGATATTGCGAGCGATCGCGTCATCAAAGTTACAACTGAAACCCCTCAAGAAGAAGTGGCGCGAATCATGCAGCGCTACGACTTAATTGCTATCCCCGTAGTTGACCGAGAAGACCGATTGGTAGGCATTGTCACCATTGATGATGTCATGGATATTTTGGAAGAGGAAGCCACAGAAGATATCCAAAAACTGGCAGGTGTGAGTGGTGATGAAGCAGCTTTATCTTCTCCCTTACTCACCATCCGCAACCGCTTGCCTTGGCTGTTGGGCATTATGGCACTATATATTGGTGCCGCCAGTGCGATCGCGCCTTTTCAATCTGTAATTGCCGCAGTGCCAGTTCTAGCAGTCATCATGCCGATTTTTTCTAACACTGGTGGTACTGTCGGTATTCAATCATTAACAGTGACAATTCGCGGCTTAGGGGTAGGCGAGGTAACACCCAAAGATACCTTAAAAATTCTCCGCAAGGAACTTCTCGCTGGTTTAGGTACAGCCATAGCTTTAGCCACAACAATGATCCTGCTTTCCTTAATTTGGGCGCGACCCCAAGAGCGATGGGTGGCTTTAATTGCCGGAATGGTCATGGCAACTAATACAATTGTGGCTGTTACACTCGGCACTTTACTGCCAATGGCTTTGACACGGCTGAAGCTTGACCCTGCTTTAGTTAGTGGACCATTGGTAACTACAATGCTAGATACAATTGGGTTTTTAACATTCCTCAGCCTAATTTCTCTAGCTTTAAACGTTTTCCATTTACCAACTTAATGGACATATATGAAGGTCAAATTAAACTCTCTCAAAAGCACAAGTATTATTTGGGGTTTGTTTGGCAGGAATTGAAATGATAAATTCTGTGCCTTTACCCAGTTGGGAATGACATTCAATTTGACCTTGATGTTTTTCCACCACAATTTGATAACTAATAGATAATCCTAAACCAGTGCCTTTGCCAATAACTTTAGTAGTGAAGAAAGGATCAAAAAGACGCTGAATGATTTCCTTGGTGATACCAAGTCCATTATCTGCGATGCAAATCAGGACTTCCTCAGAATCACTGAGTTCAGTACGAATGCGAATTGTAGGATAGCTAGTGGTCAGTTGTTTGTTGTTCGTGGCTTTACTATGAACTACTAAATACTCACTTCTTACCACTAAGTCTTCTAAAGCATCAATTGCATTGGCAATAATATTCATAAATACCTGATTTAATTGTCCTGCGTAGCATTCTACCAGGGGTAATTGACCATACTCTTTAATAACTCGAATTTCTGGACAATCAGATTTAACTTTGAGGCGACTATGTAAAATCATCAAAGTACTATCAATCCCTGCATGAATATCTACCTCTTTAAATTCAGCTTCATCCAGGCGGGAGAAATTACGCAGAGACAAGACAATTTCCCGAATTCGATTAGCACCAACATCCATAGAAGATAACAACTTGGGTAAATCTCCCATAATAAATTCGAGTTCTACCGCCTCAATTTCTGCTTGGAGTTGAGGATTAGGGTTTGGATAGTGGTGCTGGTAGCATTGTAATAAGTGCAGTAAGTCTTCGGTATATTCTCTAGCAGGAGTGAGATTGCCATAGATAAAGCTCACTGGGTTATTGATTTCATGGGCAACACCAGCTACAAGTTGACCCAGACTAGACATTTTTTCGCTTTGAATCAGTTGAAGTTGAGCTTTCTGTAACTGCTTTAAAGTTTGTTCTAATTTTTCCTTTTCTTGAGTCAAAGCGATAGTGCGTTGCTGTACCCGAATTTCTAATTGCTGATTTGTTTGTTCTAAATTATGCAGTGCTTCTTGTAAAGAAAGTTCTGTTTGTTTGGGTTCGCTAATATCTATCAAAAAACCAAGCAATTGTGTATTATGGTCTGGCAAACTCACAACGTTTACAATATCTTTTAACCATACCCATCTAGCATCAGCCGTCAAAAACCGATACTCAATTATATAATCCTCTTGATCCTGTGCAACACTTTTATGATGCGTTATGACTTGAGGTAAATCTTCTGGATGAATGTGTGAATACCAAAAGTTTGGTTCATACCACTCGGCTAAATCATAACCAAATAACTCACTAGCTTGTGGCCCTACATAAGTAAATTGGCGAGTAATACCTACAGCTTCCCAAGGCACCAATTTGACATTTTCTACTAAACGTTTGAGCCGTTGTCTAGTTTGCTCTAAATCTTTTTCTGTTAGCTTACGCAAAGTGATGTCAGTAGACATAACAGTATACTTGCTGGTTATGCCTTCTGCATCGTGTATTGGCTGTCCATCTACTAAAAGCCAACACTCCCTTGAATCATGTGTTTGATAAGAAAGCTCAAACTTAAAACTTTCTCCCTTTAATAGTTGTTCACGAATGTAAGCTTGTTGAACATTTAATTGAGAGTTACGATCAAGTACAGCAAAAAATTTCTGTCCCGTTAGCGAATCAGATGCTAAACCAGTACGTTCAGCAAAAGCTTGATTGACCCACTCAATACGTCCTAATCTATCTGTCAATGCCATCAACAAATCTTTACGCTCTGCCAAGGCTGTAAACATAGTTAATGGCAGACTGGATGAGTCAACTAACAAATCCATATACCCATAACTCCTATTTAGAGTATTCCAGGGCATCACGTCTTCCAGCTATATAGAACCCATTTGACATCTTTTACTGTGTTGAAGTAAAGTGAGCGCAAAAGTTGTATAAAGTAGTAATGCCATACTCTAGCAGCCTCA
>NZ_JBALCW010000098.1:0-228314 GCF_036917635.1 Nostoc sp. | reverse complement strand
GTGAGGCTGCTAGAGTATGGCATTACTACTTTATACAACTTTTGCGCTCACTTTACTTCAACACAGTAAAAGATGTCAAATGGGTTCTATAGAGATAGATTTTAACTACATTTCCAGTTTAGATAGGCTTCCCACAACAGGTAGTGCTAAACACCGCCATTTTTTTAGCCAAATTAAGTGGGAATTACCGTCTTGTCATCTTTGATTGAAAAAGGTAAGCAAATTCCACTAGTTGCGTTAACTAGTAGAGATGGTCATTTTCTCAACACTTATCAACTATCCGCATTATCCAGGTCTATTTCATTCTCATTTAGACCGCCTCAGAATGAATTCTGAATCTAATAGCGAAAGTCGTCTAAAGACGACTGATAAAAAGTTATAGTCCGTTTTAACGGACTTTAGCTATTAGCCCGGAACTTCAGTTCTGGGCGGTTAACAAATGGTGTGTTTGGTGTCTTTCTTCAAATCCTCGCACTGAAACCCGTGATAACTGATAAATAATTGGCTGTTGAACTATTGGCTGTTGACTGATTTAATTTTGCATCCCAAGTTGGCAATGTCAGTCAATTGTCAGAAGAGTTTGATAGAACTTGATAAACGGCAACAAAGTTAAAACAATTCTTATTTATTCTCAATATTTTATGCCTAACTCTTGTCGCAACCGATACAGAATTGTGTTTTGGTCAACTTGAGAGAGAATTTCTTGAATGACACTACTAGCACCCAACTGTCCCCAGGTGCAGCCTTTTTCGAGATAGACTTGGGCAGCTTTGCCAACCGAGTAGGCACCATAACCGGCGATACCAGCTTGAGCGATCGCACTGCCAGCAAAGGCAGTAATATTACTAGGATTGTCACCACTGGTGATTGCAGCCGTACTTTTACCCAAACCTAAAAGCAAACTACTACCTAATTCTCCCAGCAGCAAACCACCCGAACTAAATAAAATCGTTTTTAAAATTTTCCCGGCTTCGTAACTAGTCATCGGCAAACCATATAATCTAGCTAGGGCGCGAATCAAAGCCAAATCGGCAACAGTTCCACCAAGGATATCTAAAAAAGCAATGGGATTGACCATTACTGCCAAAGCTTTGTATTTAGTAAATTGCCAAATGATATTTTCGGCTTCTTGTTCGCGTAAGTCGATAGTTTTTTGAGCGATGGCGGCTTCTGCATCTCGTGCTTGAATCAGTGCATTTAAAGCCAGAAGCGATCGCCCTTCCCGATTCAGAATATTCAGAATTGTCTCTTTGAGTTCGTCTACTTGCGGTGGTGGTGTCTCCCATTCATAACTGACACGACCATCAGGCCACTCAACCCGCACTTCCATTACTGCTGGTTCCGCCGCCACCATCACAATTTCATCAGGTAGTAGAGGCTTTGCTGCAAAATTTCCTGCACCCAGTTGTTGCAAATTTTGATAAATCGCCGACTTATCTGTATCTGGATAAAGGTCTATCTTGTTAAACACTAAAATCAGGGGTTTTTGCGATCGCCTTAATTCCAGCAGTGCTTGATACTCAGTGTGCGTGATATCACCAGACACGACAAACAAAATCAAATCAGCCTGATGCACTACTTCTCGCGCCATATCCGCCCGTGACTCACCCTCAATTTCATCTAATCCAGGGGTATCAATTAACTCTACTAGTACCTTACCACCGGGCTGCCAACGGACGGAACGGGGCCATTGAGTGACACCGTTTAGAGGCCCTGTTTGCAGAATCTTCTCTCCCAGTAAGGCATTTAAAACTGCCGATTTACCCCGACTCACCAAACCAAAGGCAGCAATTCTAATAACGTTAGAGTCCAACTTCTTGAGTGTGGAATTCAAAGCTTCCAATTCTGGTTTCAACAAACCTGCTAATTCCGGGTTGGATGAAAGCTGTCCTGACTTACGAAGATATCCATACCAAGACAGCGCTTGTCTGAGACTGGCGCGGGCACGATTTAGGTGAGTTTCTTGCAGATTTCGCACGAAGTTAGGTTGATTCAAGGTTGGACAAACAACAAGCTACATATCTATTTTGATCTAATTCCAAGACTGTTAGCCTGTTTTGTCTTTCTTAGGCAATTGTTCTGATCATTTGCATAGCTTTTAATGCCATGTCCATTTAGAACGTAGGATCGTGTACATTATCCCAACACTTGCGATCGCGCCAGTTTCTCCCAGTATGTTCACATTCAGATACATTATCTATCCAAGGAATCGATGTAGAGTAATGCGAGGTTCCAGTGGAAGCCGATAAGCTAGCAGTGAATAAAGGCAATAAGAAGGATAAAATTATGAATGTACAAATCGGTAGAATGGTTAAAGATCCACTGAGCAGCACAATGTTAGTAGGTGTCCAAAAGCTTCTAGATATTTTATGATTTTTTTGGCGACTTTTTAAACTGGCTTTGGAATTAGATAAAAGCATAATGCAACCCTATTAATGTCAAGTTATATAGCAATTCCATTTTATTTTTCAAAGCAAAGCTGACTGAGAGCTAGCCGGATCGGGCTTTTGCTCTCAGTAAATTTGGCAAAAATCAAATAGGAGTTCTATATGAGAATCAATTTTTTTAATGTAATAACATTATTAAAGCTATATTCTCTAATGTCAAAGGTGTAAATATGTAAATCGGTGAGAATAATCGAAACTATATTAATTAATGTCAAAAATATTGAGATTAGTTTGTAGTAAGTGGCTCTAGCTCTACCTTTAGGACTAGAACCGCTTACTACAAACCTTTAATTATTTACACCCTGGTACTTAAAAACTTCTTAGAAGTTTTAATCTTCGAGGGCTAAAAAATATTTTTAATGAAAAAATTTTGAAGTTTTAGTACTCGTCCCTGCATAAATACCGACAGATTTCACTCCAATGCAGAGAATAAATATCTTTAACCTACAGCCGCCTGCCGTCGATGCTGTAAAAACCACTTATATAACTCTGGATTATTATATGTCTGCGTCCACGAGTCGTGATTAGCTTCTGGGTAAACTGTAAATTTCACATTCCCGTTGCGGGCTTTGAGTGCAGAAACCATGATTTCAGACTCGCTTAAGGGAACTACATTATCTTTGGCTCCGTGAAATGCCCACACAGGAAGATTTTTTAGATTACGTGCGGCTTTTGGGTTCCCACCGCCACAGATAGGGGCGATCGCAGCAAATCGTTCTGGCTGTGCTGCTGCTAAATGCCATGTTCCATAACCACCCATGCTTAAGCCGGTCAGGTAAACTCGCTCTGGATCGACAGGATAGGATGCGATAACCCGATCCAGAAGGGCGCTTAATCGCTCTATATTCCAATATTCACCGCGTGGACATTGGGGTGAAATGACAATAAAAGGAAAATCCGCTTGTTGTTCTACAATCTTGGCAACACCGTACTTTTTCACATCATCTAAGTTAGAACCTCTCTGACCCGCACCATGTAAAAATAGGATTGTTGGCAAAAGTAGGTGTTGTATTTCGTTGCGTAGGACTAGCCCGTCGTAGACATCGCCTCCGTCTGCATGTACCCCATTGGGCGAAAATAGCAGATAGTTGTAGCTGTCAGTAGAACTAACTTGTTGTTGTAGTGGCAGCATAAGTAGGTAGACAAGATAAAACCAAACTATGTAACGAAAAGTAAAATCTCTGTATTAGACATCTCCAGAAATTAAATATGCGTAACCTGAAACCCTTGTAGAGACGCTAAATTTCGCGTCTCTACATTCATTGTCGGAGATGTCTATTTTGCTCGTAGTTGCGCCCTCTTGCGCTAAAGCGCAACTACGAGCCAGTAATGATTATTTGCGCCCACTTACTTAGCATTAGAAAATTTTGTTAGTTCAATCTTTGCGAACAGCTATTCTATAACTTGGTCGCTGTGTTGCTTCTCGTTGAGTCTTAACTAACCGAAAGTCATTATCTATATTACAGATACGGGGACGCAAAGAAACAATTCTCCCTATCTCTGTGTCCCCACGTCTCTTTAGTGAAGGGCTACTACCAAATTCGATTGCCATTTTCGTCAAGTCGTGCTGCCCGAATTACGTCAGAAATCTCTTCAGCATCTTTAACGTGGTGCAGTGCTTTTTTTGTGCCATCGGGTTCATCTACAACGAAATAAGTTGGGACTGTAATCTTGTCGCCTGTAATATCTGGTACATCATCCACAGCTACTTGTTTAGCTTTTTCTTCAACCGATTGAGACTCATCAGCAATTTTATCTCCTGGATTTGCTGTTAAGTTTCTTTCATTAACGTTCGGTTCTTGGCGTAAATGTGTATCCTCACTTACTGGTTGATTAATTTGATTTTCTTGATTTTTATCAGTCATGGCTTTTTCAGGTAGGGAAAAATCTAGCTTTACTAACATTCTAAAAAATCGAGGATACAAAGAGTTCTTTCTCTGGAGAGACTTTCAGAAGAACACGTCTTAGGTTAGATATTTACTTTGATGAATTTACTTCTTTAGTGGAAATTGGGTATATTTACCCAAAATGCTTCTACAATTTTTCTCTATCTTCAGGTGATATTTTAATCAAAATCCGCATTGCGATCGCCTCCGTCTGCACTACCCCAAACGTGCGGTTCTGGCACAACTTCTCCGTATTCTAAAAGGACAAAAAAGGAGAATATTTTGCACAATTGATATAACTACTGATTCCCTTGCGATCGCAAACTTTCTAACGCCCCCTGCAAAAACTTACCCCATTCTGCTGCCAAAGGGATTTCTGTAAACGGAACCCGCACTGAATCAGTAGATTTGGAAAATAGAAATTCTAACTCTATAGAACGACCTTTTTCTGGTATACTATCTAAATCTACTTTTTTGTCATCTACTAAAAGATATATTTCTTTAAGATCAAGCAAAGAGAATGTTTCTAGTTTAACAGGCCCTTTAGGCGTGGGTTTTCCCCAAGTTAGATTATTGCCTTTTTGACCTAATACTGAATAAATATCGTACTTAGCCCGTTCAAATTGCTCTGCCCAAGCGCGATAGGCTTCAACCTTTTGATATTCCTTCGAGCCTTGCCAAGCCAACCAGACAAACATTACTAATAACGGCAACCACAAAAGACCACGTTCCATGATTTAAAAAATTCCTGAGTGAAAGTTGTAACTAAAAGTGCAAAATCCACCACTAAAGGATGGAGATAAGTTATGGTAGTGAGCAAACTGGCAAAAAGCGGTGATGAGTTAATATGAGAAAGCTTATATTATTGTGCTTGTTTGTCATTGGGCTAGGATCTGCTATATTTGGTTTCCTGAATTTTCAGGGATTGGCAGCTAAAGGAGAGTTTGAGACGATTGTGCTTGATTTTCGGGAAGATATTCCATCACTGGTGGTGGAACAGGATCTACAAGCGATCGCCAAACAATACAACGTTACACCCCAATTAGACAACAAGTTTTCCAAAAAAGATAATGTGTATATTATCAAAGGCGATCGGCAACGCCTCCGAGAACTGAAAAAATCTCAGTTTGCCCAAGCGACAGAATTCATAGAACCAAACTATATCTACAGCAAGATTCCTCAACCAGGTAAACCAGCTTGGCTGGGAGAATTTTTAAGACCCCAAGAAGATGATGAGACAACCCCCTCATTAACTGGCCCCAATGACCAATATTACAGCAAGCAGTGGAACTTGCACAAAATCGGCATTGAAGGCGCATGGAGTCAAACCAAAGGCAGTGGCATCACAGTTGCAGTAATAGACACCGGTATTACCAAGGTGCGGGACTTGTATGAGACGAAATTCGTCAAAGGCTATGATTTCGTTAACGATCGAGAAGAAGCCACAGACGATAATGGTCACGGTACCCATGTTGCCGGAACTATTGCCCAAGCCACAAATAACAAATATGGCGTAGCTGGAATTGCTTACGAAGCCAGTTTGATGCCGTTGAAGGTACTCAGTTCTTATGGTGGCGGTACTGTTGCCGATATTGCCGAAGCGATTAAATTTGCTGCTGATAAAGGCGCAGATGTGATTAATATGAGCTTAGGCGGTGGCGGTGAAAGCCAGTTGATGAAAGAAGCGATCGAGTATGCCCATAGAAAAGGCGTAGTTATCATTGCCGCAGCCGGAAATGAAAACACTAATGGGGCAAGCTATCCAGCCCGCTATCCTTACGTCATCGGCGTTTCCGCAATTGGACCAGATGGGGAAAGAGCGCCCTACTCTAACTTTGGTGCTGGGGTAGATATCTCTGCTCCTGGCGGTAGTGAAGCTGGTAAGATTCTCCAAGAAACTATTGACGAAAAGGGCGAAGGAGTATTTCTGGGCTTTCAGGGTACAAGCATGGCTTCTCCCCACGTTGCTGGTGTTGCGGCATTAATCAAAGCTGCTGGCATCAAAGAACCAGATGAAGTTTTAAAAGTCCTCAAGCAGTCAGCGCGAGTTATCCAGGATGATGGTTTAAACTATTATGGCGCTGGACAACTCAATGCAGAAGCAGCAGTAAAACTAGCTTTCCAGGGGCAAATCAGTTTTCCAGATTTCTTCCGGTGGTTACGGGATAGCGGCTATCTTAACCCCGGCTTTTGGATTGATGGTGGTGCGATCGCACTGTTACCTAAGATTTTAATGGTAGTTGGTTCCTATCTACTAGCTTGGTTCTTACGGGTTTACTTCCCCTTCACTTGGAGTTGGTCTTTATTTAGTGGACTAATCGCTGGCAGTTCTGGGTTATTCTTCCTCAAAGGAATCTATATTTTCGATCTTCCCCAATGGCCTTTCCGGGTTTTGGGCAGTTCAATTCCCGAACTCGGCAATACCCTCCAAGGAACCGATGCATTGAATCCCCTATTTGCTAGCGTACTGATTCCCGTTGTGTTAATGGCATTGCTGCTGGGACATCCTAGTTGGAGATGGTTTGCCATTGGTTCAACCTTAGGTGTAGCAGCGTGCTTGACAGTAAGTGCATTTTTAGATCCAGCAGTTATGGGTTTAGGAAGTGGTCACCTAGCACGCCTCTTCCTCATTGCTAATGCCCTAATCTGTTATGGACTAGCTCGTTTAGCATTGAAAAACGAAGAAAAAATAGCATAAGGGACTTCCAAGAAATAAATTATCCAATCTTGTGGGGTGGACAACATGAGCGCCTTTGACTATGGGCGGGCGAGACGCCCACCCCACAATAAATAGTTGTATATTTTTTTATTTGGAAGTCCCTAAATGGAGAATTGGGAATTAGGCATGGGGAATAGGTGGAAGAGTTCTTAATAACTCCTAACTCCAAACTCCTAACTCCTAACTCCAAACTCCTAACTCCTAACTCCTAACTCCTAACTCCCCCAATCAGCACTCAGCACTATTTATGAGCATTACACTTACAGGTACAATCGAACGCCGTGACATTGGCACAGGCGCATGGGCGTTAGTTACAGAAGAGGGCGTTACTTACGAAATCCTCAGAGGGGCTGACAAAGACTTGCTCAAAGCCGGACAAAAAGCAAAAGTTAAAGCACAGGTGCGTGAAGATATCATGACAGCTGCCATGATTGGCCCTGTCCTAGAGGTTAAATCTTTTGAGTTAATTTAGTTTTGACTAGCTGGGGAATTTAGAACCTCTTGAAGACGGCTTCTAAACTCCCCTTTGGGATGGCCTCCTTTTACTTCACCCACAATCTGAAATTCCCCTTCTGGAGAATTGCAGATGATGTAAGTAGGCCATCCCATTTCTGATTTATCGGGATATTGACTTAATAAAATCTTGCGATACTTACGGTAAGTAGCGGTATCCTGCATTTTTACATCAATAAATTCTAAACCCAGTTCTTGTGCCACCTTTTTGTCATAAAAAGACATTTTGTGGCAGATGCCGCACTCTTCAGAAGAGAACTTAATTACAGCTAAACTCATGGGTTGGGGACTCTTTGATTCTAGGCAAACTTTTTTAGCATAATGCCATGACATATTACCATATAGCTGGTCATTATGGGCAACTTAATAGTAAAATCCTGAACTAATAATCTTTTTGTCCTTCCCTGCTTTTAATTTTTGGGAGTAAGGGTCAAAATGTAGAAAAAAAATTAAGAATTATGATTAAATATCATAGCAATCATTTTGGTATGGCATCTCTAGCTCATAATAAAAAGAAAGCGATTCAGGGACGGGGCGATCGCGTTATGCTTTATCGTGGTAACAGAAGGTAAATTGACTCCAGTTATTTAGGCGATGACTAAGGACAAGCTGCTACGCGTCTAAGCCAAAAAAAACCCCCAGTAGGTGTTAGCCAACCAGGGGAGTTAGTTATCAGGGTGCATCTACCAATTAAATGTTCTCAGGTTCAACACCATACTCCGGATAAATTTGTACAAAGGTCAGTTATTTTTTTAAATAAAAAACCCCAGTTGGTGTTAACCTAACTAGGGGAGTGAGTTATCAGGGTGCATCTACCAGTAATCTTTTCTAGGGGCAGCCAGTATCTTCGGGAAAAAATCGTCAAAATTGGGGTTGATAGCAATGTCTAGGACGGGCTATGCCAAAGCAACTAGAAAAAACCCCCAGTGGGTGTTAGCCAACTAGGGGAGTGAGTTATCAGGGTGCATCTACTAATAATCTTTTCTGCTGTAAATGGGTCGCTACCGGATAAATTAGCAGAGGTTAAAGTTGTTACTGTTTGTTTATCAAAGAAAAACCTCAGAGGGGTTAGTTATCAGGACTAATTTGCCAATTAAATGATTGGTGTGCTGCCCTAAATAATCGGTGTGTTAGGGATAATTGCTGCTTTAAGAATTACGCACAAGATATCCCCCAAACCCCTGAAAAAGTTGGCTCTTAGAGTTCCCCCTTTTTCAGGGGAGCCAGTACCTTGCTCTTAGCGTAGCGATCGCAACGTAGGAATGTGTAGGGTATGGAACTACTGAAAGGGTTCCCTGCGGACTATTATATCAATTTACGAAAATCCTGATACTATATAGATTTATCGTAAAGGCCAGGCAATGCCATGCCCCAAGATAGCGTATTTGTATCATTATTAAACTGAAATGGTATTAAAGCTTGCTAGCAAGAGCGTCTTTGAACAAGAGAAGCAACTGGCGTAAGCTTATTTAGATATAGGTTTCAGGTTTTTAGTGCGTAAGTTTTGTGCTTACTTGCTTCATAAAAAAACCCCCAGTGGGTTTTAGCCAACCAGGGGAGCTAGTTATCAGGGTGCATCTACCAATTAAATGTTCTAGGTTTAACCACCATGCTCCGGATAAATTTCTGAGAAAATTGATTGTTCTCCTGTGTCAAAAAAACAAGAGTGGATATTAACTAAATTAGGGGAGTTAAAAATCAAGGGACATCCTATCTACTAATCAAGTATTCTAGGGTTAAGCACTATTTTCTGGTAGAGAATATCTGCGTCAGAAGTTGCTGTTGTTTGCCAAAATAAAAAAAACCCCCAGTGGGTTTTAGCCAACTAGGGGAGTTGAAGATCAAGGTGCATCTACCAATTAAGTGTTCTAGTCGCAAGTAATCCAATCCGGATAAAGTTGTAAAGGCAGAAAAAGCAAAACAACTAGAATTCAGAAACATTTAGGGGTGGGATGCATCTAATTTATCAGAGGGAGCGAAAAATCGACTTGAAACTTTCGCGTTTCAAACCAGATTTAGGAGGCAAACAGGAGAAACTGTGACCCAGGAATTCCACATTTCGGTAACTCCTGTAGGGCGAAATGACTACTTGGTGCGGACGGAACAAGTCGCGCCTGGAGTCCCATTGGCAGAAGAATTGGTGACTTGGCCTGTAGCTGATTGGTTGACAACTGCTGGACATTTGATGAATGATCCGTTGAACTCGGTGTTACAGGGAGATTTATTCACCTCTGGCGGACACGAAAGCGATATCGCCAAAAACTCTGTTAATTTGGTGGCCTTGGGTCAACAATTTTATAACGCCCTATTTCAAGGCACTCTCAGGGATAGTTGGATTACTGCTCAAGGTATTGCCCAGAACCATCAACAAGTACTACGCTTACGGTTGGGGCTAAAAGACACTAGGCTAGCTCGTCTGCCTTGGGAAGTAATGCACGCAGGCGATAGGCCTCTGGCTACTGGGTCTTATGTCGCTTTTTCTCGCTTCCAAAGTGGAATTTTGGGAGTTTCGCCAATGCTATCCCAAAATATGCCCACACCACTACAACAAGGTAGTGTAAAAGTATTGATGGTAATCGCTTCTCCCTCAGATCAAGTCCGCCTTGACTTACAGAAACAGGAAGCTATCAAACTGCAAGCAGAACTCCACCGGATACCACGAATTCCTGAAAATAGCAATCGTTTTCCAGAAATTGAACTCACTGTCTTAGACCAACCAGGGCGGGAAGAACTGACGCAAGCTTTAGAACAAGGTAGATACCATGTTCTCCACTACTCTGGTCATAGTAACTTAGGTTCCAATGGTGGAGAAATTTATCTTGCTAGTCGCAGAACTGGCTTAACGGAAATCTTGACTGGAGACGATCTGGCTGGTTTGCTGGTCAACAATAATATCCAAATGGCAGTGTTTAACTCCTGCTTGGGGGCGTACACAGCTGCATCCGATCCCTCTGGAGATACTGGGGAACGAAATCTGGCAGAAAGTCTGGTGAAGCGCGGAATTAGAAGCGTTTTGGCAATGTCAGAACGGATTCCTGATGAAGTGGCGTTGACGCTCACACAATTGTTTTACCGCAACTTGAGTCAGGGATATCCAGTAGATTTGTGCGTTAGTCGGGTACGCCAAGGATTAATTTCTGCCTATGGTTCTCACCAGATGTACTGGGCATTACCGATTTTGTATCTCCAGCCAGAATTTGACGGTTTTCTGAGCCAGGAAATTGAGTTATCGGAAAGTGCAAAGCCCAACCAGTATGGTTCGCCTTTAGGTATAACTTCTACAATGTACTCTGCTATGGCAGACGATAGCGAGATGCCTTTAGGAATGGAGGATATGATTCCTTCTGGTTTGGCGCGTGATTCTGGGTTGGACTGGCTAGGTGAAGATACTTGGGGCGATCTTGTTGATGAAATTGAGTATGATGACCCAAGCTATGCAGAAGATTGTGCGATAGTTTCGGATTTGTTTCGTCAGCTAGATAATCAAAAAGATCCAACTGAAGTGGATCAACAAATTTCAGAAAATAGTTTTCAGCAAAGCCAGGTTTCAGAAGAAATGACTTCTTCGCAAGAGGAAGCAGACTTGTGGGGAGAAGCCCCAGCGCCGCCACCTCAAACTGCTGGAAACTTTGAAAGAAATAGGCAAAATTCTGCTGATTTTTTGCGCTCGCAACCACCGCCAGCAAGACCTCGTACCGAACGCCGCCAGCTGTGGCCGCTTGTGGGTATTGTAGCAATTAGTACGTTAGTAGCTGCGATCGCTTTAAATTCGTGGTGGCATCGACCCCAGCAGCTAATGCCTAATATACCAGTAATTCCTACCCAGCCTTTACCCATTAAAAAGCAGCAAAATGCCGACTTACAAACAGCAGAGACTGGAATTGTCACCGCCACCGCTACAGAAAAATTGAGTCAGGGCGACTTGCAAAGTGGGTTATTGGCTGTAGAAGAACTACTCAATCGTGGCGCACTGACTGCGGCTGAAACTGCCCTGAAACTGATTTCAAGTAAACAAGCTGACGATCCATCTGTCAACTTTTACAAGGGACGATTAGCATGGCAGTCTATCCAAGCCGGAAACAGTAATTATAGCGTCGATGATGCCCGCCGTTACTGGGAAACTGCGGCAAAAGCTAACCCCGAATCGCTTTTATATAATAACGCTTTGGGATTTGCTTACTACACTGAAGGCGATCTAAATCGAGGTAATGACTCTTGGTTTAAGGCTTTGAATTTAGCTCTTAAAAAGCAGAACACAAACTCAACATCTACAGTCCCTCAAGATGCTTTAACTTCTTATGCTGGTTTAGCTCTCGGATTGTATAAATCTGCACTGAGTCAATCTAATGGTAAGCAGACACAATATTTAAATGAAGCGATCAAGTTGCGACAATTGGTAATTAAGTCTGATCCAGTCAACTTTCAGGTAGATAAATTAGCTAAAAATTGGCTGTGGACAGAGAAGGCGATTGAAGATTGGCGATCGCTCCTTCAGCAGAAAGGTGAAGAACGGTAATCGTAATTCGTTGCAAGTAAAAAGGGCGGTTAGAAACCGCGTCTACACAGGCAAAACCCAGCTCCGTGGGTTTCAAACCTTCAATTCTTTCTTAGTCCGCGGAGGCGGACTTTGTTTGTATAGCCGCGAATTCCATTCGCCGGGGCTTTTATTTGTTGCCTTGAAACTGCTTAATAATATTGCTAATTAAAGGCAACTGTTCCAGCCTTTTGCTTCTAGTTGTCGAAAATAATCCCTAATTGCCTCAATGCCTTTTTCAACAATTTCTGGCGGCGGCTTTTCGATCGGGTTGCCGCTTAAATTCAGGGAGGTGAGGCAGGCGGGCGATCGCTTCTGGCACTGTCGTTAATTCATTGTTGCTTAAATTTAAAACGGTTCGGTTAAGAATATTTGTAGGTTGGGTTGAACATTCGTGTTACCCAACAAACTCCACAAGATGTTGGGTTTCGTTCCTCAACCCAACCTACACATTATTTTCATTTTTTGGGCTTAACCGAACCGTATTGGAATGAGTCTTTGATACTCGTGAACGAGTCTTTGATGACTATTTTACTTTTTTACTTGTTTTTTACGCGACTTCTCCAGCCCGAAAAATCTGTTCAGCAGTTAAATTCAAATCTGGGAACGCTGGCGACTGAATGCGATCATTTCCCCGAAATTGCCTAACTTGATACTCACCTTCAATTAGTTGGTAAATCGAGATAGTTGGTTGTTTGGGATTGCCAATAAAGCGCCTACCACCTAAACCTAGATAGTCTACAATCCAATATTCAGGTATTCCGACATCTTCATATTTACCTGCTTTGGTAAAATAGTCGTCTCGCCAGTTGGTACTTACTACTTCAATTACTAAAGGAATTGATGCAGCTTGGCTTACAGTAGATTCTTTTTTCCACAGAGGTTCATTTACTAAATTAGAGTTATTTAACAACAGTACATCTGGTAAGTAAGCTGCTTCGCTCTGATTAGGTTTAATAAATGCTGTTTTGGGGATGAAATAAGGTAGTTTTAAACATTTGTATTCTGTAACTATTTCCCCAACTAAAAATCCAACAATCTGTTCATGATCACCTGTGGGAGGAGCCATTTCAACAATTACCCCATCATGCAGTTCATAGCGTTGTTGTGGGTTTTCTGGATACCAGGCGATAAATTCATCAAATGTTACTAGTTTGCGTAAGGTTTGAGTCATACTTTGCTCTTACTTTAAAGTCAGATAAAATTTTAAACCTTAGCGACCTAAATTATGCGACTTCTCCAGCCCGAAAAATCTGTTCAGCAGTTAAATTCAAATCTGGTAAGGCTAGCGACTGAATGCGATCGCTTCCCCGAAATTGCCTAACTTGATACTCATTTTCAATTAGTTGGTA
Organism: Nostoc sp.; assembly: GCF_036917635.1. Lineage (GTDB taxonomy): Bacteria > Cyanobacteriota > Cyanobacteriia > Cyanobacteriales > Nostocaceae > Nostoc. The sequence goes on along the minus strand of NZ_JBALCW010000098.1, from coordinate 214,863 downwards.
AATCGAGATAGTTGGTTGTTTAGGATTGCCAATAAAGCGCCTACCACCTAAACCTAGATAGTCTACAATCCAATATTCAGAAATACCTAAAGACTCGTAATCTTCTAGCTTCAAAGCATAATCATCACTCCAGTTGGTAGAAACAACTTCTACAATCAACTTAACTGAACTACCCCGCGTAATGATAGATTCTTTTTTCCAGCGTGCTTCATTGCTAACAGCTTGTCTATCCAGAACAATGACATCTGGTTCATAACCTGAATCAGTGTTAACTGATTTGATGACGCATTCTTTAGGGATAAAACAAGGAATAGACAAACGTGTGATTTCAATAAACAAAGAACCATTGATAAACCCAGCTATCTCTGAGTGCATTCCTGTTGGCTTAGGCATTTCAACAATTACCCCATCATGTAGTTCATAATGCCTGTCTGAAGATTCGGGATACCAGGCGATAAATTCATCAAATGTTACTTGTTCAGTTAAGGCTTGAGTCATGCTTTGCCCTTTGTTAATTTAAAATTAGAGGCAGAGTCTCCTGAATTGCGTTCCCTGTGAAAGTCAGGGAACGAGAAAAACCCGAAAATTTAAACTTTCGTGGTAGCAGCACTTGGTAAACTGACTTTCAACCGTTTAAACATCGCTTCTCGTGCTTGTATAGCAAGGCTATCGTCAAAAGGTTCTAAGGTAATTTCCTGCTGATACTTTAGCCGCAAGGCTGTTTGAATTAACCAATCGGCAACAAAGGGATTTTTCGGTAATAAAGGCCCATGAGAATAAGTAGCGATCGCATTCTGATAAAATGCTCCTTCTGTCCCATCTTCACCATTATTTCCCAAACCATATACCACTCGCCCCAATGCTTCCACTTTTCCCAATTTGGTGCGTCCGCCGTGATTTTCAAAGCCTACCAAATATGGTGTGCTACCCGTCATCTCTTTTAAATCTTGCGCTAGGCGTGAAGCTGTCACTTCAATTACCAAGTTACCAATACAGCGCTTAGTATTTTCACCAGGATGCACGGAAACCAAATCGAGTATTCCTAAACCATCAATCCGTTGTCCTAAGCTTGGTTCATAATAATGTCCCAGTAATTGGGGGGAACCACAGGTAAATACTCCTGGTGTTCCATTTTCGATTTTCTCACGCATGGCGTCAGCTTTCGCACCTTGCAAATCACGCATGACAATTTCTTGCTGACGGTCTTGTGCGCCACCACCAACGATGACATCTACAGTTTTAATATCTGCGGCTGTGGCATTTTGATCTAGGGGTAACACTTTAACATCATATCCCCGCCACTCGGCGCGACGTTCTATAGTAATTACATTACCGCGATCGCCATAGGTACTCATCAGTGTTGGATATAACCAACCAATTGTTAATTCTAAATTTTCAGAACTCATAAATTTAGGGAATGGGGCGATGATAAATGACAAATGACAAATTTAAAGAATTTTCCTCCCAATCAAGACTTCTCGCACTTCTAGCATGGCTGAGTAGGTGGGCAGAATGTGCAAGGTTTCATTCTCTGGTGTATGTTGTAATGCAGTAGCGATCGCTTGTCGCAAATCTTCTTCCACAATTAAATTTAAGTTACTATCAGGGGACTTTTGGCTGTAACGTAGACGTAGTGCCAGATCATAGACGCGATCGCCACTAACTACTAAAGTCCCGCCACGTTCGACTAATTTCTCGGTATCCACGTCCCAAATCCAGGATACATCAGTACCATCGGGCGTGCGATCGTTCAAGACTAGCAGTGTGGTTTTATCTGTGCTTTGAGTAACTACGCGAATGGTTTCATTCGTTCCCACAGGATTTTTTGATAATAATATCCGCACTCGTTTACCGTTAATTACCAAATCTTCAGCCCGACCAAAGGCAGCTTGAAAGGTATTAATAGTATCTCTAATTGTTACTTCATCAACTCCTAACTCAATAGCCGCAGTAGCAGCCGCTAAAGTATTATATTTGTTGTACAAACCAACTAGAATTTGCGACCATTCACTACTTTCTAGAGTCGGTTTACTTTTAGTAAAACCACACTCTGGACAAGTAAAATCTCCCAAATGAGACAAATAAACACCCTTGTAATCTAGAGAATGTCCACATTTTGGACAATAAATAGAATCAACGGCGTGAGGAATTGCTTCTAGATAATGTTCTGGTTCATTCAAGCCAAAGAATAACACCCGTTGGGGTAACTGCTGACCAAGGTTAGATAAAGTTGGGTCATCAGCATTGGGAATTACCACCGTTTCTGCTGGTAGGGTAGAAATAACTTTTGTCCAACGCTTACTAATTGTGTCTACTTCGCCATATCTATCGAGTTGGTCGCGGAACAAGTTTAAACAGAGAATAATTTGCGGCTGGAGTGGCGTTAATACTTTTGGTACAATATTTTCATCAACTTCCAAAATGGCGTAATCAGCATTTAGCGTACCTAGTAAGTTCGTGCTTTCTAACAGCGCAGTCATCAAGCCATTTTCGAGATTTGCACCTGTAGAATTATGAGCGATGTGGTAGCCTTTGCGTTCTAGGATTGTGCATAAAAGCAGCGCTGTAGTGGTTTTGCCATTAGTACCAGCAATTAAAATCACCCCGTTTTTAACTTGCTGACTCAATAATTGTAAAATGCGGGGTTCAATGCGACGAGCGATGGAGCCTGGTAATACACTACCAGCACCCAGACGGAGCGTAGGCGCAGCCCGTCGAAGACATCGCACAATAAACGTCACACTTTTTGCCACTGACACCGCGAAACCCAATCGCAGTCTATCTATGAATTGTATTTTGTTTCCCACATCTGTACCCTAGTCGAATGGCAGTTGCTAATTAAATCAGTTACCAGTTATCAGTTATCACAGTATACCTGTTGGGGATTTGACCTTAACTGTTACCTACTGTCTTTGTGAGAAGTCTCTTACTTCAATCCAAGATAAATACATCACTTTCTACTCTCTACTGAAAACTATTCACTGTTAAAAGTGCAAATTTAATATGCGTGAGTTTAGCGAATCCTGGCTAAAAAAGCCAGCCTTGACATTACGAAAAAAAAGATGCGGATGGAATAATTAATAATTCGACTCCCCATCTCCCTCATCTCCCCCATCTCCCAATACGCTTGGGTTAAGGATTTTGGGTTAAACCTGTAGAGACGCGAAATTTCGCGTCTCTACCAAAGATTTCGGGCTTAACCCAAGCGTATTGCCCCATCTCCCCCATCTCCTTGATCCACTTGCGAGAGATAATCTCAGTAGGCGTTATCTTAAAAAGTAGTGCGTGGGCGTAATTACATATCCAGCCCAGTTTGCCGAATTCAGCACAAACTCACAACAAGTAGTAGCTTGCAAGGTTCCTTTTGATGAATAGCACAAAGTTTCTTTTTTTACATAAACAAATTACTGGCTGGCGAAGGTGGTTGTCCAAATGCCTGTTGTTGCTTGCAAGTCTTTTCATTATAAGTATGCAACCTGCTTATGCTGGTCTTAATAATGATTTATATGATGGCAATATCTTTGTCGTTTATGCTGGCAATGGTTCATTGGTTCCTCCCAGACAGACACTAGCACAGGCTTTAGCGGAACATAAACCCATATTTTTGGCCTTTTATTTGGATGACAGCAGCGATTCTAAAAGATATGCCATTTCCATTTCACGGGTACAGGAATTCTATGGTCGGGTAGCAGAGATTATGCCTATTAATGTAGATGCTATCCCGCTTAAACAGACCTATAATCCTACAGAAGCAGGATATTACTATTCTGGGGGTGTTCCTCAAGTCGTGGTGTTTAATAAATCAGGTGAGGTAGTTTTAAATAAAAAAGGTCAAGTACCTTTTGAAGAGATAGACGATCAATTTCGTAAAATCTTTGATTTAGTACCACGCACTGAAACAGCACAGCTAAAACGGCGAGCCTTTAATGAGTTTAGTAGTGAGTTAGCTAAATAACTTATGGGGTAGGCCAAGTTGGTCTGCCCTACTTTTTAGTGATATCTGTTACTACATTGCCGCCGATATCAAAGCATAATATTAAAATATCCGTGTTTACAGATTAGAAAGTTAATTCATAGTCTATAGTCCATAACAAATGACTAATGACTAATAACTAATGACTAACTAGAGTGTATTCTAATGTCAAAAGTTTACACCGCCCAGGAGCTAATTCAAATTTTGGCAGCCGAACGCCAAGCCTGCCTCAAGGGAAAACGCCTAAAATTAGAAATACCAGTCTCTGGTAATCCTGTAATTGACCAGTTTCTCATGACTGATGGGCTGCAACAGTTCACCGCCTATCAAGATTTCAAAGCTGCAATTCATGAATATCAGAGGGAAAATCAAGTTTCAGGTATTATTTGGCGTGAGGTAACAGTCAAAGGTAAAAACTTGAACTATCCCGAAGTAGACAGCGAGTTAATAGCTCTAAACAGTGACTTAGAGATATTAAAAACTGCTAGAAATTCTATTGTAGAATTTTGGTATGAAGTCTCTATGGGGATGGATTTATACTTGAGTTTCAATAATAATAAACAGTACCAACAAATTGTCATATCTGATGTAGAAAGAATTGTTCAAAGAACAGAATGGGCAGGTTTGTGCAAGTGGGAAAATTCTAGCTTTTTGGAAATAATTTTGCAGCTAGGATGGGGTAAACCAGAAGAAGCTTGTTATAAGCGAGGAAGACCGCAATCGGGTAGTGAATATATTCATGCAGTCAATCCTGGTAATCGTCCTATTGGTTGAGGCAGTTCTTGCTGGGGGCAGATAGGGCTATTTCATTCTCATCTAGCCCCTGCCCCCCTGCCTCTTTTAAGATTGATTCTGTCCGATGAGATTAACGATCGCAGTAGCTAAATCTGCTGGATCAACGGGTTTAGATAGGTGTTTTTGAAATCCTGCTGCCATTGCTTGGTTGTAGTTAATTTCTCCAGCATAAGCTGTCAATGCGATCGCAGGAATTTGCCCGCCTTGTTCTGGTGGTAATTTTCTCATCTCGCGCAGCAGCATATAGCCATCCATTAAGGGCATTCCAATATCGCTTAACAAAATATCTGGCTTTGATTGCACAAGTATTTCCAGCGCTTCACTTGCTGATTCAGCTACTGTTACAATTGCGCCATATTGTTCTAGCGCAAAGCTAAAAAACTCTCGCACATCTGCTTGATCGTCCACAAGCAAGATTTTTACTCCAGCAAGTAATGTGTCGTCAGTGCTAAGTTCTGCTTGAGAAGCTTCACCACTCTCAACTCGCAACTCAGAATTTTTGAGCAAAGGTAGTCTGACTGTAAATGTTGCCCCAAGTCCTTCTCCCAGACTATCTGCCTGAACTGTACCACCGTGAAGTTCTACTAGATGACGCACAATTGCTAGCCCTAATCCCAGTCCCCCAAATATCCTGGTTGTCTTGGCATCTGCTTGTCGAAAGTAATCAAAGACGTAGGGCAAAAATTCCAGCATGATTCCCTTACCTGTATCAATCACCTGGATTTGGGCTTCTAACCCAACTTGCTCTAGACGCACTTCTACTCGTCCTTCTGTGGGTGTGAATTTAACGGCATTGGAAAAGAGATTCCACATTACTTGTTGCAAGCGATCGCCATCACCCAAAACTTTGCCAATATTAGGACTTAGCACCGTTTTAATTTCAATTGATTTGGCTTCGGCTGCTAAACGGACTGTTTCTAGTGCAGCTGCGATCGCTACTTTCAAATCCACTGCATAAAGATTTAACCTGACTTTACCTTGTAAAATCCGCGAAACATCAAGTAAATCTCCAATCAGTTGGGTTTGTAACTTGGCATTACGCTCGATTGTTTCCAATGCCCGGATTCTCGTGGGTTCGTCAAATTTGCGGGTTCTAAGTAACTTCGCCCATCCTAAAATGGGATTTAGGGGAGTTCTAAGTTCATGGGAAAGGACAGCGAGGAATTCATCTTTAATTCGGTTGGCTGTCTCGGCTTGCGCCCTGGCAGTTTTTTCGGCTTCGTAAAGTTGAGCGCGGGCGATCGCTTGTGCACACTGTTGCCCCAGTGTCAACATAAAACCCCGGTCTTCTTCGTTAAATATTTGTCCAGTAGTAAAGCTTAATCCCAAAGCCCCAATTACTTTACCTTCTGCTACCAAGGGAATAGAAGCCCAGGCATTATTCCCTATAACAGTCACAACATCTGCTAAGTCGGGATATCTAGCAATCATGGCTGCTAAATTTTCTAAAAAAATCGGCTGCCCAGTTCTGACTGTTTCTGCTATTTGGTTAGATGCTGTGATGGGAAAAGTTGTCCAAGTATTTATAAGTGTTTGCGGATAGCCAATTGCTTGCACAACTTTTAGGGTAGTACCGGACTCAGTAAGTAAGACAACGGAACCACCAGTAGCTTCTAAGGCGGTAATGCCTTGGTTCACCACTACATCGGCTACCTGTTGTGGAGTTAGGGCTTCTGAGAAGGCAGCAGTTATTCTTTGTAAAAGTATGGTGCGATTGACAGACCGTTGAGTTTCCTGGTATAATCTAGCGTTGTCAATGGCTGTCGCCGCCCGCCGAGCAATATCTTCTCCTAAAGCTAAGTCTGTTTGTTCGTATTGCCGACCTGACTCGGCGGTAAAAAAAGAAATTGCTCCAAATAATTGCCCACGGGAACGAACTGGAATCACCATGAGAGAATGAATACCCAGACTTTGCAGCAATTGCAGATGTTCATCGTCTTCAGCCATCTGTAGAAGATGAGAGTTAGATAATTTGGGATAAAAGACAGATATTCCTAAGCGTAGCTGTTGTACAAGCTGTTTGGCTTTGATTTTGGGTGGATAACGCCGTCGGATTTGGTCTAAAGTATTTAGTTTGGTGGGATCGGCAATTGCGATCGCAATTTGTTTACTTGACCAATCTTTCTGGAAAACATCTACAATACACCAGTCGGCTAAGGTTGGAACTGCTAGATTAGCCACACTTTCCAAGGTGATTTCATAATCCAATGAGGCAGCTAGTAGGGTGCTGGCTTCGACTAAAAACTTTTGTGTGGTTTCAACTTGTTTGCGCTCGTGCAGCGCGACTTGGCGTTTGCTAATATCCTCAATAATGCCCAAAGCATACTTTGGTTGTCCCTTAGTATCCCAAACTGCTGATGAAGTTAGGTTTACCCAAACAATAGAACCATCTTTGCGGATGTAGCGCTTCTCTAGGGAATAACCACTAATTTCTTTGGCCAAAACTCGCCGTCCATTTTCCCAATCAACTTCTAAATCGTCAGGGTGGGTAAGGGACTGAAAGTTTAATTGGATTAACTCTTCATGGCTGTATCCAGTAATTTCACATAGGGCAGGATTAATTTGCAGAAATTGCCCATCCAACGCTACCAGAGTAATCCCGACAGCTGCCTGGTTGAACATTGTTCGGAATCTTTCTTCGCTTTCTCGCAAAGCACCTTCTGTTTGCTTTGCTGCTGTCACATCTGCCAAAATAATCCCAATTCCTACCGTTTCCCCCATTGCGTTGTTGACTGGATAATAGTTGCCCAGCCAGTAGCCATAACGTTCTGGTTGTTCCCTTGTCTTACCACTGATTTCTACATTCAGCAGGGGTTCTCCAGTATCCAACACGCGCTGTAACTGTAGCTCCTCCTTACCCGCCATCTTTGGCAACACTTCGCCAAATTTGCGTCCTAGATGTTCTTCTATGGTCAAACCATTAATGTCAGCAAAAACTTGATTAATTCGGATATATCGCAATTCCCTATCTAAAAAGCATACGGCAACGGGAGCAGCTTCTAAGAACGCATCTAGAAGAGATAGAGATTCGGCATAATCAACTAAAGCCTTGTGGATATCTCGATAAAGTCGGGCATTTTCCACTGCTAAGGCAGCCCGATGGCTAATATCTGTTGCTCCCGTTAGGTCAGTGCGATCGTAGCGACGGTTTGATTGGGTGCTGACAAAGCTAATAGTGCCGAGGACTCGCCCTTGTGCAATTAACGGCACAATCATCACAGATATCCCCAATTGCCGAACCAGTTCTAAGTGTTCCTGATTCTGAGTATCTGCCATTAATAACGAGTCAGATACCTCTGTTATTAATTCGCTTTGCCCCGTTTGCAATACTCTAGTAATTGCACTTACACGCTTGTAATCTGTGGCATACTCCTGAAGTTTACGCGCCAACTCCGGTTTCGATGGGTCTGCATGGGCAATGGGTAGACGGCGAATAGAACCATCTTCATTTAAAATATCAACGCTACACCAATCAGCTAGCTGGGAAACTGATATTTTGGCGATTTGTTGTAAGGTTTCTTCGTAATCTAGGGAAGTAGAGAGTAAACTAGTAATTTGGGCGATATAGCGGAGTCTTTCTTCAGCCTGTTTGCCCTCAGTAATATTTACACCTACACAGGTAATACCCTGAATGCTATTGTCTACATCCCTTAATGGTTCAACCAGCAAATCGTAGTAACGGTTTTCTCCACCAATTGTCAGATAAACCTCTTGGCGGGTTGAAACACCAGTCTCTAGTACCTTCTGCTTAATTGCCTTCAATTGCTCTGCTACTAAGGCTGGAAATAATTCATCATCAGACTTACCCAGCATTTCTTCAGCAATGTCTAGACCTTGAGGATTATGAATCCACTGATATCGTAAATCGCGATCCTGCTGAAAGATAGCGATATCTGAACTACTTAACGCTAATCGAAATCGTCCCTCACTAACTTTCAGCTTTTGCAGATTTTCATCAGCCCGACTTTTAGCAGTTTTTAATGTCTCACATAAGATGCTAAAGAGCAATCCTTGTAATGCAAACAACCCAATTCGCAGAAAATTAGATAAGTCAAAATTCAGATCGTAAGCTGGGGGGAGAAAGAAGTAATCGCTCAGTAACGCAGACAAGCCGGTTGCTAACAGCCCTGATTTCAAACCACCATACCAAGCACTCACCATTACAGCGCTAAAAAACAGCAAGAAAGGAGTTCCACTCATGCTTAACCAGGGGTCTAGCATCAACATCAGCACTAATGCAAGTGCGACAATTAATACAACAATGCTATAACGCAGTAACTGGGAATAACGAATATGGGGCATGAAAATGTTTTGGAATAACCAATACTTATTGCAAAGGCTCTATACACCCTAAGCTAGTTTGCAATTTTTAGTAATTTATCTGTAGATAGATTTTTATTTATTTAGAAAACTTCTTTTGTCAGAGGTTAATTACCTGGTAATATAGTATTTAAAGCCAAAATTTATTACTAATATTCTATATCCATAACATCGGTTTGCTGCTGATAAATACTAAATTCCAAGAAATGCTGTTACCCAAGTTTATAAAAACTATCAAAATAAATAGCTAAAACCCCTACTTTTGTCTTTGCTTTCAAAAGTTTGTGGTTGATTGACTTTTTTAGTTGATTACTTTGTCCTTCTGTCACATACTCGATTGCGAGATTGATGGTATTTTATTTTTGCACTCCTTTTTCCCAATCGTGATACAAGCTATGACACTCAATTTATATTTACTGCGACATGGAGAAACTAGTTTTAGTCAAAGTGGTAATTTCTGCGGTGAAACTGATGCGGAGTTGACAACAGAGGGGATGCAGATGGCATCTGGTTTTGCCGATGTTTATCAAAGCTTGTTGTGGGAAGCAGTTTATGTTAGCCCAATGAAGCGCGCAATTGCAACTGCCAAACCATTTTGTGATGCTATCGGTATGGATATGCAGTTGCGTGACGGACTTAAAGAAGGTAGTTACGGCGAATGGGAAAGGAAGAGTAAATCGTTTGCCCAAGAGAATTACGCAGAAAACTATGTAAAATGGTTGACAGAACCGGCTTGGAATGCACCTATTGGTGGAGAAACTGCGGTAGATATTGCTAACCGTTCTATGCCTGTAATTGCTGAAATTCAAGAAAAACATCCCCAAGGTAATGTTTTAGTAGTTTCCCATAAAGCTACGATTCGGATTATGCTTTGCAGTTTACTGGGAATTGATTTGGGACGCTATCGCTATCGGGTGAATATTTTGGTCGCGTCGGTAAGTATGGTTAAATTTGACGTTAATGGCCCTTTGTTAGAAATATTAGGCGATCGCTATCATATACCCGATCATATTCGCTCTCGTCCGGGAACATAATACAGCATCAACAGGACTCTCTTCAATTAGTTCCCAACCTACTGCGATCAATTCACATAATATGCGCTGTAATTGACATCCTTCAGCACTGCTACCAATTTTTCAATATGTGCTGCTTCATGAGTTGCCATTAAAGATATTCTAATTCGACTTATAGGCACTGTGGGGGGGCGAATTGCTGGGGCAAAAATGCCAGCATCTCTTAGCTGTTTTCCAGCAATGAGTGCATTTGTCGCACTGGACAATTGAAAACATAATATAGGTGATTCCGAAGGCAGTAATTTTAAATTAGGTAATTGTTGCAGTAAATTTTTCAAGTAATGTACATTTTGCCACAATTGGGTACGGCGTTGCGGTTCTTGTTGGACTATTTTGATTGCTGCTAAAGCCGCCGCCGTATCAGCCGGTGAAAGTCCAGTTGTGTAAATCCAAGTGGGTGCGCGGTTCCGTAAGAAATCAATTAGGGCGCTACTTCCTGCTACATATCCGCCTAGACTACCTAAAGCTTTACTCAAAGTGCCAACTTGAATTAACTGCTTTCCCGTACATCCAAAATGTTCGACACACCCAGCGCCAGTTTTTCCTAGTACTCCAGTGGCATGAGCTTCATCAACTAGCAGCATACAGTTAAATTCATCAGCGATCGCCAACAGTGCTGGCAACGGACATAAATCGCCATCCATGCTGAAAACAGTATCAGTAAGAATCAAACAGCGTCGGTAGTTTTGTCGCTGTTGACTCAACTGAGTTTTTAATAGTGCCATATCACAGTGTGGGTATTCCACTAATACTGCACCACTGAGAATCGCTCCATTTTTCAGACTGGAATGATTGTACTGGTCAGATAAAATTAAATCACGCTTGCCTACAAGGGCAGTAATTGTACCCAAATTGGCTAGATACCCTGAACTAAATACCAAGGCATCTTCTGTTTGTTTGGTAGATGCGATCGCCTCTTCTAATTCTCTGTGTAATTGTCGTTGTCCACTGAGTAATCTAGAACCAGTACTACCAGTTCCAAATTTTGCGATCGCAGCAGTTGCGGCTGTCATTAACCGCTCATCCCCAGTTAATCCCAAATAGTCATTGCTGGCAAAATTAATTACCTCTTGCCCAGCTAAAACCACCGTTGCACCCGGACGACCGTGGATTGTTTGTACTGAACGATACCAGTCAGCCCGATGAATTGTTGCTAAGGACTGTTCTAGCCAAGCATAGGGGTTGGTGGGCATGGGGGATGGGGGGAGAATGACAAATAACAAATGACAAATGACAATTAAACTTGTTCGCTGCTAAGATGAGCGATCGCTTGTTTAATCCAATCTTCTACATAGGCGTCTTTGGGTAGTCCAATGTCTTCGCTGACGACATGCAGGGCGTGACTGACCTCATGGGCAGTATATCCTAAGGCGAAGAGGGTCATTTGCACCTCTTCGAGAATTCCTGGTGCTGGACCACCTGTGGCGACGAAGAACCCGGCTGATTTGCGCCACTCGACTAATTTGCTTTTCAGTTCCAAACAGATGCGTTCAGCGATTTTTTTACCGACACCGGGAGCCTGAATTAATATTTGTGTATTGCCGGCGATAATTGCTTGGACTAAATCTGGTAGTTCCAGGGTGTCTAAGAGGGCGATCGCTAAGGCTGCACCAATACCGGTAACAGTCAGCAAGTGACGAAATAAATCGCGTTCGGCTGGGGAAGCAAAGCCATAAAGTAACGGCACTTCTTCACGAATTTGGAAATGGGTAAAAATTTGCGTTACTCCTCCCGACTCTGGTAACTGGTTTGCTAGCCGTTGGGGAACTTGCAAATCATACCCCAAGCCATTCACTTCCAGAGTCAGAATCACGCGATTAGCGCCAATTGTTTGGATACCAGCGACTATACCTTTTAAATAACTAATCATTACAAAAAACCAAAATAATTTAATCCTTCGATAATTCCACCCGCACAAAAACATGAAGCCAGGTAGCGGTGTTCAGAGGGATGCTCATTGTGCCATTGGAGTAACTCTTTTCGGGCATTCCCCACAATGATTCCCCGTGCGTTGCTTACAGCAAATAAAGCAATATCATTACCCGAATCACCACAGACAACTGTTTGTTCTGCTGCAAATTTCCACTTCTGGCGTAAAAACTCCATTGCCTGACCTTTATCGCTGCTATGGGGTACAATGTCAAGGTCAATACCGCTACTGTAGATTAACTTTACATTTAAATTAGATTTCTGCAACTCTGCTTCAAGTTGTGGTATAACATTCGCAGATGCATCCTGTTCTAGAAAACAACTCACTTTAAAGGGACGCTGTTCGGAATCTGGTTGACGAACTAATTCAGGATATTTTTTTGTAATAGATAAGACAGTTTCCCGTTCCCATCCCGGAGAGAGAATTTCTGACCAGCCGGAGTCGGGAGTATCAGTACCATCAAGGTAAATTTCTGTACCTACAGACAGGACGAGGGCATCGGGTTGCAAAAGATTTTTTTGAGCTTGGAGTTCTTTGTAAAGTACAGGCGATCGCCCAGTAGAATAAACAATTTTCGTACCGTATTCTTGCCGATGTTGACTTAGTAGTTGATTTAGTTCTGGCAAAGCGCTGTCATCGCCCACAGTGCGATACACGAGGGTATCATCTAAGTCAGTGACAAAAAGAAATTTAGCCATAACCACCTTTTAATGTTTCGTTTTACATCAAAAAGTTTATGTCCTTTTTGCACTTATCTAAATAAAAGATAGATGTAGTCTGGCTTAACAAAAAACTCAGCAGACAGAGTTGAGAACCGTAGTTTTCACCCTCTCCCTAAATCCCTCTCCCAAATCTGGGAGAGGGAGTTTGAAATTCTGGCTCCCCGAATCTCAAATCTGGGATTCGCGGTTGGGCGATGAGGGCAACCGAATTATTTTCAGGAAGGGGATGGTTTACTATGTGCAAGTGCTACCACAGCTTGAACTAACTCTTCTGGATCAAGGGGCTTGATAACGTGGCGTTGATAGCCACTGATTATGGCTTGCTGATAATCTTCAACTCTGGCATAAGCAGTCAAAGCGATCGCGGGAATCTTTCCGCCTTTTTCGGGGGTTAAAGTTCGGATTTGTTGAATCAGGGAATAACCATCGACTTCGGGCATCCCAATATCACTGATTAAGACATCGGGTTGAAAGGACTCTAGGTTTGTTAACACTTCTGCCGCAGAGGAAACAGTCAAGACTTGCGCTCCGTATTCAGCCAGCAATACTGTTAATAGCTCACGCGCATCAGGATCATCATCAACTGTCAGCACTCTAATCCCCGTAAGTTCGAGTGCTTGTTGTGACAACTCATCTCTCTGGTTGATTTCCGGTTGAACATTCAGCAATGGTAACTGGACTGTAAAGGTGGCTCCTAAGCCAACACCTGGACTATCAGCCGCGATCGTGCCGCCATGAGCCTCAACTAACTGCCGGACGATCGCTAACCCCAATCCCAACCCGCCATACTTGCGAGTAATTGAGACATCTTCCTGACGGAATGATTCAAAAATATAGGGGAGAAAGTCAGGGCTAATACCTTTGCCAGTGTCGCTGACGATAATCTGCGCTTGATCGTCGGTTTGCTTTAGTCGGATTTCTACGCGTCCGCCTTTGGGAGTAAACTTGATAGCATTAGAAAGTAAATTCCAAACGATCTGTTGCAAGCGGTTGGAATCTCCAGAAACCTGCCCAATATTCGGCAGTACTGGATGTAATAGTATTGATTTAGCAATAGCTGCTGTACTTACCGTGTCGATCGCAGATTCAATCACAAATGCCAGATTGACAGGAGCGGCATCGATGCTGAGTTTGCCGCGCAGAATCTTGGCGACATCGAGCAAATCATCAATCAGTTGAGTTTGCAGTTTAGCGTTGCGTTCGATGGTGGCTAAAGCTTCAGCTGTTTTAGTTGCATTAAATTTGCGAGTTTGCAGCAGTTTTGTCCAGCCAAGAATCGGGTTGAGAGGCGATCGCAATTCGTGAGATAAGATAGCTAAAAACTCATCTTTGATCCGATTGGCGCGTTCTGCTTCAGCCCTGGCTGTTTGCTCTAGCTGGAATAGGCGATCGCGTTCAGCTTCGAGTTGTTTTTGCGCTTCGATATCAGTTGCACTGCCAAACCATTTGAGAATTTGACCTTGCTTATCCTTTTGCCCAATTGCTTGGTGTAGATGCCAGCGATAGACACCATCTGCCCGCCGCATCCGACCTTCGGCTTGATAAGAAGTACCCTGTTGTACTGCCTCGCTCCACTTTTGAGCCAGAATAATTATATCTTCTGGATGGATAACCTCTTTCCAGCAGATGTTGTGGGTTTGTTCTGGCGTTAATCCTGTGAATTCCAACCAACGTTGATTGACATCGATTAACGCTCCTTCTGCGTTGGCTGTCCAGACTAATTGCGGGATTAATTCTGCCAAGCAGCGATAGCGTTCCTCGCTTTGGCGTAATGCTTCCTCTGCTTGTTTGCGGTCAGTTATATCATGATGGATGCCTGCCATCCGAAGTGCATTGCCCTGTTGATCGCGCAAAACCACTTTTCCGTGGTTGGCAATCCATTTCCACTCCCCAGACTTGGTTAACATCCGATATTCAAATTTGTAAGACACCGAATCGTCCTGAAGATGAGCATTCAAGCGTTCCATCACCCAAACTTTATCCTCAGGATGAATCAGTCGCTCCCAACTGCTAAAGTTCCCAGGTAACTCTCCTTGCTCATATCCCAGCATTTCCAGCCATCGGGAACTTAAATAATCTTCATTGGTAACAATGTTCCAATCCCATAAACCGCCACCAGAACCTTCCAGTGCCATTTGCAGGCGTTCTTCACTGTCTCGCAGGGACTGCTCTACCTGTTTGCGTTCGCTGATGTCTTCGGCAATACCTGCAAAGCGATAAATCTCTCCTGTTTCATCTCGAAGTGGAAAGCAGCGATCGTGAACCCAGCGAATACTACCATCGGGTAAAATAATCCGGTATTCCTGATCAAATTTACCTACGACAGCTTTTTCATGAAACGCTCTATCAGTCGATTCTCGATCTTCTGGGTGGATACGCTCGACCCATGATTGTTTTCCTTGATACAATTCTTCCGGGTTTAATCCCCACAGGCGTTGATAAGCAGGACTGACATAGCTGACTCGATTTTCCGACACTTCTGTGATCCAGAATACTGCATCAATATTTTCTGCAAGTTGCCGGAAACGTTCCCCACTCTCGCGCACAGCATCGGCTGACCGTTTGCGTTCGGTGATATCTATATCAATACCAGCCATCTGCATCGGTTGCCCCTGTTGGTTGTAGAACACCTTGCCTTGACTCAGTGTCCACCGAATCTTACCGTTGGGATATACTACCCGAAATTCAATGTCATAGTCTTCTCCAGTGGCGACAGCATGAGCTACATCTGCCAGCACGCGATCGCAATCGTCAAGGTGTAACCGCGCCACAAACATCTCCAATGAGCCGTCAAACTCTCCTGGTTGCAGTCCAAATAAGGCTTCTAGGTTATCTGACCAAGAAATTTTTCCCGTCTGGATGTTCCAGTTCCACGTTCCCATCCGAGAAGCTAACAGTGCCAATCGCAACTGTTCTTCGCTTGACCGTAGTTGCGTTTCTACCCGTCTGCGCTCGGTCAGCCCATTCTGTACCTGCTCATAGAGTTCCGTCTGCCGAATTGCAATGCCAACTTGACTCGCCACTTCTTTAACCAAGTCAATCTCTAAGGGCTGCCACCTATGTGAAGAAACACATTTATGCACAATTAGCAACCCCCAAAAGTAGTTACCATAAATAATCGGTACGACCAGATTAGCTTTCACTTGATCAGCTAACAATTCAAGGTCGCACGGGTCAATAGTGCTATCCTGAATATCAAATATTGCTGTTACGTCTTGACTATAGCGTTGGATATAATCTTCAATAAAGGCGGGATCGTAGCTTATTTCTTGTCGATTCCATGCAAGGTAGTTTTCAGCGAGGCAGGGATCATATATAGTCGAGGAAAGCAGCGATCGCCACTCTGCCCCAACCGATTCTGCTACGACTGTACCATTGCCGTCAGGTTTGAACCGAAAAACCAAAACCCGATCGGTGTGAAGAAATTCTCTGACTTGGGTTACGATTGTCTGGAGAATTTCATCCAGATTCAGCGACTGGTGAATTTTCTGGATAATATATGAGACTACGCGCTCTCGTTCAATCCGCTGTTGTAGTTGGGTGTGTAGTCGCACTGTTTCAATTGCCCCATTGATTGCTATTTGCAGCCCTTCTGGGGTAATTTGCTCTTTGACAATATAATTTTGTGCGCCCGCTTTGATCGCTTGAAGTGCGATCGCTTCATTGGCCTGTCCGGTGACGACAATCACAGGTAGGCAAGGCTGTGGGGTCAAGAGTTGCAATTGAGCCAGAAATTCCAGTCCGTCCAGGTCGGATAGTCGATAATTAAGTAAAACCGCATCTGGCTGGTCTCGCTGCCACAGTTCTAATGCTTGCACTCCTAACGTTGCTTCCAGAATAGTATAGGAATATTTGCGATCGCGCAGCAAATATTGCTGATACAGTTTTCGATCTTCTGGGGAATCATCGACAATTAGGAGGATGCGCTGTTGCTGAGACATCGTAAATTAATTGAGCGGATAGAGTTAAAGCCCACATTCCGCAGATTATCATAGACAAATCAGTGTTTTGAAAATTGCCCTAAAATCCTCATTTATGTAAAGATTTTACCAGAGCTTCGGACTTCAGCCACGGGATGAAAGTTAGCTGAGTCTTTTAGGACTGGAGAGTGTCAATCCTCAAATGAAGAATAAATTCTCTTAAAGCTAGATGAGCAAATTCTTTGGCTGCGTTATGATCCTTACCACCAGTAAATGTGCTTTTGTTGCCCGCCCTGCTATGCTAGTGAAATCGTTACATTAATGCTTGAACAGAATATTATAGTTGTTGGAACATCAGCAGGTGGAGTTGAGGCGCTGACTTATTTAGTCAAGAATTTGCCGCCCGATCTCAATGCTGCTGTGATTATAGTTCTTCATGTATCCAGTCACGGTACGAGTGTTCTACCAAAAATATTAAGTCGCGCTGCCAACTTACCAGTGTCTCATGCTCATGACGGCGAAGCTATTGTTCATGGTAGGATTTATGTAGCTTTGCCTGACTACCACTTACTGGTACAACAAGGATATTTGCGTTTGGCGCGAGGAGCAAAAGAAAACCGTTGTCGTCCTGCCATTGATCCATTGTTTCGCAGTGCAGCGCGAACCTATGGGCAGCGAGTGATTGCTGTGCTACTAACAGGTATGCTTGACGACGGCACCGCCGGACTAATGGCTGTAAAAATGCGGGGCGGTGTGGCAATTATCCAAAATCCCGACGATGCAATGTATCCTGATATGCCACGTAATGCGATCGAAAATGTAGAGGATATTGACCATATTGTGCCACTTTCAGATATTCCTTCTATTTTGGTAGCTTTAGTTAATATACCAATCGAAATAGAACCAGAAAACCCCATACCTAGGAAGATGGAGTTTGAAACTGAAATAGCGCAATTGAATTTAGAAGCAGTAGAAAATGAAAGCCATCGACCCGGTAAAGCATCAACCTTTGGCTGTCCTGACTGCGGTGGTATCCTCTGGGAAGTCGAAGAGGGAAATTTGTTGCGCTTCCGGTGCCGCACGGGTCATGCTTATTCAGCAAGAACTTTGCTGGCCACGCAGTCTGATGCCATAGAGGAGGCGCTATGGATTGCTTTGAGGGCATTGGAAGAGAAAGCTTCTTTATCACATCGCTTGGCTTTAAGGATGGAGGCTCGCAACCTCCCATTGGCAGCACAAAGATTGAAAGAGGAGGCGCACTCTGCTCTTGAGCGCTCCGCCATTATTCGAGAAGTGCTATTGAAAGACGATGTAAACAAAGGTTGATTACTTATTAGGGACTGACAAATAAAAAAATGTTCCAAAACTGACGCAAAAACTCTCTCTATTTCTTCTCTCTGCGTTCTCTGTGCGGCAGTCGCTCATGGGGGAAACCCCCAAGACCGCGCTGCCTTGTCTCTGTGGTTCGTTTATTAGAATAATTTATTTCTTGTCAGTCCCTTAAACCCGAAGAACCGCACCAGCCGGCTCTGGCTTCTACTCATCGCTTAAGGTTTCAATCAACAACTCTACCTGTTGCTGTCGTTGCTGCAAAAAACTTTCGCACTGACGCAAATACTCAACAGCACTTGCGAATTGCTCAAACACAGCTTCCAATTCCAACTCACCCGATTCAATACGAGCGATGATTCCCTCTATTTCAATAACCTTTGCCTCATAATTCCAACCTTCCTCAGAACTAGAAGCACTCTTACGTTTAACCATTAACCTCTCTGTGTCCTCTGCGCCTAATAAGGTTCGTTTACTTCCATAACCTTCACTTTAACCCCACCCTGCCCCAACTGAATCAACAAATCTTGCCCCACAGCCAACTTAGCAGCAGAACGAGCGATCGCTCCATCTTCTTGTCTCACCACCGCATAACCACGCTGTAACACCGCTTTCGGGTCAAGACTAGCTAACTTTTGCCGTAATAATTCTAAATGCTGCGTTGCTTGCTGCGATCGCCCCGTCGTAATTTGCACCAAATGCTGACGCTTCCAAGCTAGCTTTTCCACCTCCAGCTGCACTTGCCGGTCTAACCGCAAACGTCGCAAACGATTTCGCAATCCTTGCAGTTTATTAAGAGCATTTTCCCCAGAGTCATGCACCGCCTCATGTAAAGCCACAACTCGCCCCCGATGCTCAGTATACAACTCTGAAAGTGCTGGCACAACTTTTTCCGCCGCCGCAGTGGGTGTATGCACACAAGCATCTGCGACTAAATCTGCCAAAGTTTCATCTCGTTGATGACCGATACCAGTAATTACGGGAATAGAACAACTAGCAAGCGATCGCACCACACGTTCATCATTAAAACAAGCCAATTCCTCAACCGCGCCACCACCCCGCGATAAAATTAGCACTTCGGCGCGTCCATCCTTTTCCACCCGCTCAATTGCTTTGACGATAGATTCTGGCGCTTGCTCACCTTGTACTGTAGCCGGAGAAAACAAAACATGTAAACCTGGATACCTTTGTCTGAGAGTCTTTTGAATATCACCCCAAGCAGCAGCCGTTGGTGAAGTGACGACAGCGATCGTTTGGGGGTGGGTGGGGAGCGATCGCTTTCTTTGTGTGTCGAACAATCCCTCAGCCAGCAAGCGATTTTTGAGTTGTTGATAGCGTAGCGCCTGTAAACCAACACCAGCAGGTAGAGTTTGCCAAATTGATAACTGATACTCTCCCCGTTGCGGATACAGGCGAATACTACCCAAAATGATTATTTGCTCACCGGGAACGGGTATCTGAGCTAGTTTTGGCAATTGGCTATTCCATACTACACACTTAATTCCGGCGGTGCGATCGGTATCTTGCAGCGTAAA
Source organism: Nostoc sp. (assembly GCF_036917635.1). Lineage (GTDB taxonomy): Bacteria > Cyanobacteriota > Cyanobacteriia > Cyanobacteriales > Nostocaceae > Nostoc. The sequence goes on along the minus strand of NZ_JBALCW010000098.1, from coordinate 195,266 downwards.
AAACAAACCACTCCGATGGTGATTAGCACTGGAGACTTCGCCAGTTACCCAAACTTGCCGTAATTGTTCATCTTGCTCTAACAGCAAGCGGATATAGTCAGTTAATCCAGAAACTGAAAGTGCAGTATGGAGAATCAGAGAGTCGGGAAGGTCGAAAGTCATCAAAGATGCCTGAAAGCATTGGTGCTGGAGAAATTTTAGCATTTTCATGAAAACCAAAGATTAACCCAATAAACGCTTCAATCTTTTGTAGACATCATCATCATTGCGCTTACCGACTAAAATCACTTCTACTAAATCTTGATTGATAACCAGATAGCTGCTCACTATCACTAGGTAAAGGCTCAACATTCAAAGCCAAAACCTTTTTTGCAATCTGTGCTGCTATTTTAGGCTGTAAACCGTTCAGAAAATCAAGAACAGTTGCTAGTCCATCAAGTTTCGCCATTAGCTAAATGCTCTAATGCAGATGTAAAAGCTTCTGTACCAATCATTTTGGACTGACTCAGAGCAACTTCAGCTGCTTGGCCTAAAACCATATCCTCTAATTGTTGCAGCCGATTAATTAATTTTTGGTAACTCTCGGCTGAAATAATCACATGACTAGGCCGTGATTGCTTGGTTAGTAGAACTGGCTCAGTAGCAGCTTTGTCAAAAACCTCACCATGTTTGTTCCGAGCATCAGTTAAAGTGTAGCTCTGCATAGCAATTTTGACTATTTTAGACATTTTGACTATATTTTAGCATTTTGGTTAAGTAAAAATATTTTAATCACTTAATTTTTATATCCTGTATTACAGTATGGATGAGTGATCTGTCCGTTATCTACACTTGCTAGTCCGCCATCTTCTCTACGCTGGATATGATCAATCGAAATTGAATTTCTATGGATAAAGCCATTGCATATTTTACATTTTAGTGCGTTTTTTAATGCATCTTTTATATAAATTTCACTTTTTTTATTTGTATTGAAGTCTTGTGTGGATGAACTTATTTCTTTATTTATTGTAAGAATAGTCAAATATTGAAAATCATTGCTAGATATAATCTCATGTATAACATTGTCAATTGTTTTTTCAGTTTGTAAATTAGTTACAATTCTCTGAAATAATTTTGATACATCCTTGTAGCTTTTTTTAACAGACCTATATTTTAAATAAATTTGCTGAATCAAGTAATCATATTTTATGAGGCATTCCTCAAATGGCTCTCGTACTTGAATGAAGTCATTTATTTTTTTTCTTTTGTCAAGTTCCATTACAAAATTAGCTACAGCGAGTAAAGATACTGTTCTATGTCGTCCCTCTTTTGAGTAAAAGTATATAACTGGATGTAATCCTAATGATGAGCAATGATTACTATTTAATCTATACACAATTTTTCTGGTCTTCTTTAAAAACTGTATTGTTGCTTCACCAGTTAAGTCATCATTAATTCCCTTATTATTAAAATCTAGATTATTAACAACATTCACAAAATCTAAAATTAATGGTAATGTTTGCGATGAATATAGTTTTCCTCCAACTGGTATGTCCAAAGTTTTTATAGGAGTCTTTAACTTAGGCGCAAAAAGTATTTCATTAATCTCTTTAGCTATTTCTTGTATTTGATCTTGTGTCTCATTTGAAAAAGATGACCAATATTTATGTCCTTTGCCGCTTCTAATAATTGCACGTGCCGCAATACTGTTAGGCTTTTTCCTAGATTCAAGGAGTTTTAGCTCAGTTTTATCAATTGGTGCAGCTTGTTGATTAATTTTGAAAAATGAACTTTCTGCTTTAGTTGCATCACCTTCAACCCATTGAAGTTGAATTGCCAGGGCTGCTAGATTTTTAGCGTATTTGACAACTTCGGGTTTAACTTTTTCAGGGGATGTGGAAGCCAACCTAAAATCATAATAGGAACCAACCGTTTTGTTTACTAATTTTCGTGTTTCTTGAGCAATGTTTACTTGCTCATCAAAAATTACCCCATCATAAAAATCTTTTGAAATTTTATCATCACCATAATCATCATTTACCCAGGCAGATAAAGCACTCAATCTATGACTACCATCAATTACGAACAAGTAGCCACCTGTACTTCGCCATAAAATAATTGCTGGTATTAAATCTCCTTCAATAAAACTCTTGATAAATTCACAAATTCTATTTTTATCCCATTCGTTAGTTTCTCTTTGAAAATCAGGTTTTCTGATGTTTGAAAAGAAGAATGAGTCTATTTTAAGGTCTTCAATAGAAATCGTTTCTTTTTTCTTACCTAGATTAATATTTTCTTCCACATCAAAATCTTCTCGTGGAATTAGAGCATCTAAATTAACTTTAGCCATAACGTTTCCCCTGTACTGGTGCTGTATACTATTTAAATAGTAATTATACGTTAAGCCGATAGGCAGCAAGTAAGATTGAGCATCATAGACCCTGAAAGCTAAAAATCCCTTTACTATTCCCATAGAAACTTTTTACAGATGATCCCGACCCTATACAGCACCTGTAGATGATGTCATGAGTGGCATAGCGATCGCTCCTAATTTAGCAACCTCCACAAATGCTCACCAGTACGCTTCTACTGTCGAGGTTGTTTAGATGATTTTTTGTTGAAAACCCTTGCTTACCCAGCCAAAAAAAGCTATCTCTGAATGCAAGTTGGTATCATTGTGCAGAACTACCCTAATCTGGTAGCGATCGAGTTACGATCTTGTTACACCCCTTTTTTGATTTGAGAAGTCCTATTCCAGAATTTTCTGGTTAAAATAGTATATCTGTTCTACTCAAATTCCCAGAGCAACACTCCTTAAAACCATATATTTAGAGGCAAGAATGGCTATCAACACCGATACTTCAGGCAAGCAAAAAGCGCTGACTATGGTACTCAACCAGATTGAGCGCAGCTTTGGTAAAGGAGCAATCATGCGCCTGGGCGATGCTACCCGGATGCGGGTGGAAACAATTTCCAGTGGGGCGCTCACCCTAGATTTAGCATTGGGTGGTGGTTTACCCAAGGGGCGGGTAATTGAAATTTATGGGCCGGAAAGTTCTGGTAAAACTACAGTAGCGCTACATGCGCTCGCCGAAGTGCAAAGAAATGGCGGTATTGCTGCCTTTGTTGATGCTGAACACGCCCTTGATCCTACTTATGCTGCGGCATTGGGTGTAGATATTGACAATTTGCTGATTTCCCAACCTGACACAGGCGAATCAGCTTTGGAAATTGTCGATCAGCTCGTTCGCTCTGCTGCGGTTGATATTGTAGTCATTGACTCAGTAGCAGCACTGGTTCCTCGCGCGGAAATTGAAGGGGATATGGGTGATATTCACGTTGGTCTGCAAGCGCGGTTAATGAGCCAAGCTCTACGTAAAATTACGGGTAATATTGGTAAATCCGGTTGTACAGTAATTTTCATTAACCAGTTACGGCAAAAAATCGGTGTTACTTACGGTAGCCCAGAAACTACTACTGGTGGTAACGCATTAAAATTTTACGCTTCGGTGCGCTTGGATATTCGCCGGATTCAAACCTTGAAAAAAGGTACAGATGAATTTGGGAACCGCGTTAAAGTTAAAGTAGCTAAAAACAAAGTAGCTCCGCCTTTTAGGATTGCGGAATTTGACATTATTTTTGGCAAGGGAATTTCAACCTTGGGTTGTATTGTAGACTTGGCAGAAGAAACTTCCATTATTGTCCGCAAGGGGGCTTGGTATAGTTACAATGGCGATAATATCTCCCAAGGACGAGATAACGCCATTAAATATCTAGAAGAAAAGCCAGAATTTGCTGAAGAAATTAAGAAACTGGTGCGGGAAAAACTAGATAAAGGTGCTGTTGTTTCTGCTAACTCTGTAGCTAAAACCAGTGAAGAAGATGAAGAGGAAGAAGTCGATTTAGAGCCAGAAGAATAAGGAATGCGGATTTATCTGCAACTTTTAATCTGTAGTGGGTTACATAGAGAGTTAACCCACCTTTTTGAAAGTATTGATGAGTTATTGCAGTCTGAACCTCACCCCGTATTTGAGGAAACTTACACTCCCCTCTGCAAAGCATCGGAGAGGGGGTGGGGGTGAGGTTTAAAAATATACTTTATGCAAACGAAAAGCGCTAGATGATTTCCAATTTTTTAGCTGGGATTCTATGGTATTTGTCTGCTAAAAAAGCGGTCTAAAATTTCTGATTTCTGTTCGGAACTGAAATTGTCAGAGCAATCTTCTAACTTCTCTACTAGTCTATAATTTCTAATTTCTGAATTATCATGTGGTTTTTCAGGTAAAAGTTTTGGTCGATTCTGGGGATGAGTAAGTATTTCTACTTGATTATCCCTCTTTCGATGCATAAGTTGCATCAATAACTCCATTGCTACAGTTGGCAAAACGCGGCTTGTAGAATTCATGAAAAAATCAAAAGTCATACTACCTAGACGGATGCGATCGCCATCTTTGAGCTTGATCGGGACAAAAGCGCGATCGCCATTCACAAATGAGCCATTGGTACTGTTGAAGTCTATAAAGTAGAAGCCTTGATCGTCAATATATTGAATAGCAGCGTGGCGACGAGACATATAACTATCAACAATGCAAATACCACTGCTGCGATTACGACCTATTGTCCAGATTTGCTGAGGCTGCCGTAAACTTTGGGTCTGATTGTCGCACAAATTAGTCATCAAATAAACAGCAGAAGTATCCACTACACCATGTACGTAACATCTCTTCACTCTTGTCAACGAAGGTTGAGATAGGTTTTCTAGCTGAAGAATTTCATCTAGAAGGCCGCTGTGGTGTTCATACAACTTAAGAAATACCTGATATAAAGTTAATCTCCGTTCTATTTCCATTTGTGCAAAGTCAGTCATTATACGTAAACCTTGTATTACCTGATTTCGGTTTTGAATAAATCTGAGTTTTATCGATAAGAATAAGGGCTGATTTATCTAAGCTCATGAAAAAATAGAACTCTTGTGAACTTTATAAAATAATACAGTTGAGTTTAAGACTTGATCCTGCCTAAGCCTCCTTAAAAAAGAGGGAATTAGTAGTCTGTCAAGCGAAGTTTGAAGGGGAAAGGAACGAACCACGAACGCGAGTGCGTCTCCAAGAGTTGGAAGAAGGAAAGAAGAGAAATTGAAGAATTTATCTCCTTGTCAAAGTTGAATTGACAGAGTACTAGTGGTCTATCCCATTAATTTTCATGAGTTTGTAGTAAGGGACTTCCAAATAAAAAAATGTTCTAAAACTGACGCAAAAACTCTCTCTATTTATTCTCTGTGCGTTCTCTGTGTCTGGAGTGGTTCGTTTATTGGAATAATTTATTTCTTGGAATTCCCTAAGCACAAAGCGTGCTTAAAAATCCAGGACTAAAGTCCTGACTACGAACTTATTCACCCCTCATAACTAATAGGACAGGCCACTAGTACAGAACGAAATAAATAGAGCAACCATTTCAAACCCCTAAAAAGCTTATTTCATAATACTTTTGAATGCGTGAATCCGTGATTTTTGACTTTTGCCTTGCGGTACTAGTCTGGGAGCCAGAGCAAGGAGTAACTATCAAATTTAAACTTTTAACTCACAACAAGCCTCGTTTACCACTGGGGCGGATGGTCATCCAATTTGTTTTTGCTAGTGCTAGCTGCTCATCAGAAATTTTGGCACTGGTGAGATTAGCACCACACAGATTAGCTCCTCGGAGGTTGGCATTAGTGAGATAAGCATTGCTGAGGTCTGCGCCTCGCAGGTCTGCCCCTTCTAAATCAGCATGGTTAAGGTATGCTTTGCTCAAATTAGCATCCTTGAGATTTGCTCGAGTGAGACTGGCCCTGCTAAAGTCACTATTGTAAAGATTAGCTCCCTGGAGATTGGTATTTTGCAATTGAGTGGAATGGAAATTTGTTTGGGATAAGTCAACACCTTGCAGATTCAGCAACTTTAAATTGTGTAGAGCAAAATCTCGTCTTCCCTTCTGATAGGCAGTTAATAAACCTTGGGTATCTAATTTACGCTCAACTTTAGAACTTTTAACTTGTGAACTATTACTGTTGCTATTAGTTAAAGTCTCTGATTTGGCCATCCCAGAAGCCTGCTGTAATCCAGCTGCTTCTGCTGCTGCCTTGGCTCGTCTAGCGCGAATTGCTGCCGCTACCTGTGCCACTCCTGTACTAGCAGCAGCAGAAGAGTTGTTACATAAAACAGCAGAATTTTCCGGGTGGTTGGGTGTTCGCTCTTTAGACCCAGTGTCTGATTTAATTAGTAAACCCTTGGCTAAACTTTCTAAATATGGTTCTATTTCCAAAGCTCTGAGAACTTCTGTCGCTGACTGATAGCGATTACGTACAGACACCTCTAACATTTTTCGCAATACATTGCTCAAGTGGTCACTCACTTGCACAAGTTGCTCCCACATCATCTCGCCAGTGTTGGGATTGTAATCTAAATCTTTAGGAGTTTTGCTAGTTAGTAAATAAATGCATGTCACTCCCACTGCATAGATATCACTGGCGTAGACTGGACGCATAGCCATTTGCTCTGGAGGTGCAAAACCAGGAGTACCAATGGCATAGGCAGTTAATGCTGTCTGTCCTGATTGATTTACCGCACCTTGGCTGATTTGGTTTTTGACGGCCCCAAAGTCTATGAGTACCATTCTGGCATCTTGAGTGCGGCGAATTAAGTTGGCTGGCTTAATATCACGGTGGATTACCTTTTGCTCGTGGATGTATTGCAGTAGTGGCAGAATCTCGCTTAAAAATTGCTTGACTCCAGTTTCGCTTAAGATGCCGTTAAGTTTGACCTCTTCCTGCAAAGTATCACCACTGACGTATTCTTGAACTAAGTAGAATTGCTCATAATCTTCAAAATAGTCTAACAATCTTGGTACTTGGGGATGATTGCCAATCTTACCTAAAGTTTTGGCTTCTCGTTCAAAGAGTTCTCTGGCCATCTGTAAAACGTGTGGGGCGCTTCCTGATGGGCGTAATTGTTTGATTACACAGCTCGGTTCTCCTGGTAAGCCTTGATCGTTGGCTAAGAAGGTTGCTCCAAAGCCACCCTGACCTAATGGTTTGATCGCTTGATAGCGATCGCGCAACAGTAGTTGCGAGCCACAAGAGCGGCACTTTTGGCTATGTACCAAATTTTCTGGATTGGGGCAGGTGGGATTTAAGCAGTAGCTCATGCGCTGTCAACTCGCTGCACGAATAATCACGGTGAGTTGTTATACTCTCTTTCAATTATTTAGATATTAATCAACTCTTGCCAGGTAATTTTTGCTGGAAATGGTTTGAAGATTTTCTAAAGTTTAGCTAATATTACGTAAACTGTTGGTCAAACAAGAAAATTATTATACTTAGAATCTTAAATAACTATTTAAATTACTTTATAGCATATACCAAAATGCTGCGCTATCAACCTACACCTTCTTCCGGCATCTCCCCTTCTGCCAAAAGGAAAGGCTAGCAACAAGGGATAATATCAAGTTCGGGTGATAACTTATAGTAAAATCTATCAATGTTAAGATGTAAGTTGGGTTGAACGGCAGTGTAACCCAACATAAGCAAGGATAAAATGTTGGGTTACCCTGCCTTAAGCCCCTTCTATACGAACGCGAACAGCGTGTTGCAGACAGATGCTATTCGCATTCTGATTTACGTTCCTCAAACGCCACTTGCAAGGCTCGCCGGGAAACCGCTTTCTTCGCAATGGCTCCCCAACCTACAGAACAGATATTATTAAGTGTTTAACCAAACCTGATATAAGACCACACTGACTCCCTTACAGAAAATTGCTGTAGAATTTTGGATGCTCAAGTTTGGAGGCAATTTAGAATCGTCTCCATTAGTCGTTAAGAGACTATTAGCTGGCTTTCATGTTTACACTAATCAGTTGTTCGAGAAGTGCAAAAACATCACTGCGGCTGAGTTTCTCTTTACCATTAGCAAGGGCGTCAAGAGTGCCATTAGCCAAGGTTAAAGGAATTTGGCAAAAATCTAAGGCAGGCCCTGTAGGAAGGTTTTTGGTGTAAGCTTCTGCCAGGGCTAGATTGCGCCGAGCATACTCTTGCATATTTTCTGCACTCCAACCCTCTGGGAAAAAGTCTACCCCACGCCCTAAATCTTCAGTATGGTTACGCAGAATATTAACTGCTTGTAAACTGCGGCCAAACCCGATCGCTTGGGTACGGTTCGTTTGCGTTCCATCGTACCAACCCCATAAGTCCGATAGTAACAATCCGACTGCACCTGCAACCCCAAAGGTATAACGATCCAAATCAGATTCTGTATAAATTTTCCAGTTTCTTTCTGCCCAGTAAGCCATCCGGTCTGCCATTGCAGCAGTAGCATCCCAAATTCGAGGTGCAATGGTCTCTGGTGCTAGTATCGACCATTCTCTAATCCTCACTGTGACTTCTTCTAAGGTATTCTCATACCCACTAAATCCTGCAAAGAAAGCATCTACCGCGAAGCCATCAACCCCTGCCTGTAATGTCAGGCTAATCGTTCTTAACAGCTTTGCTTTAGTAGCGTTATCTAGTTCAGGATGATCTTCTATTTCATCAATGGCACGCATACACAAATATGCTGATGCTACTGCTTCTTGTAATCCTGGCGGTAAAAGACTAATTGGGATATAAAAAGTTCGGCTAGTTTCTTTGAGGATTTGCAATGCATCTCTACGTAAATTCATGTTTTCACTCCCCGATTGATTTTTGCACCACATGAAGTTTGCAGTTTTTTGATGATACTGGATATAGTTTTGACTAAACCTTAAAAACTATAGACTATAAGATACGCTAGTATTTCATCTAAAAATTAATAGTTTTTGGTGTTGCAATTAACAAAACTCTCAAATTTATCAAAGTCTAATTTAGTATATAGGGTTTTGGTCGCAAAAATCTTTAATATGCCGTTTGATATAGCTATCATGAAGTTTTAGTGTATATATAAAGAATTATGCTAATATTTGGTCTATTAGCGCGAAATTTTTCCATTAGCAAACTTCCATTGTCGGGATTTGAAAATGTTTTAAGTCTGCGTTAATTTGACTAAAAAATTATAATTATTGTATATATAAAGACAATCTTAGGAGAAGCTGGTAATGAATAACAGTAAGTGTACGCACCTTTAGATGCGAACGGTGGCTTGTCGGAGAGTTAGGGTAAGTTAAATTAGACATAGAGGTTTGCGATGACTGGGTTGGGCTACGTCCACGCTTGATCGGTTACAGTGGGGGAACCTGCTTACTGTTCAAGGTGACATAAGGTGACCATAACTGAGAACAAGAAGTTCCCGTATATTTACGAGATTGACAAGAAAAAAGTGGACAAACAGCCCACTAAATCAACTATTTGTCAATATTTGACCTCTCATATTATGTTCGCTTGATTGCTTATTAAGCCCGAAGAACCCTAAAGAGCCAAAGCTATGGTTTGTCTCCCCTCCCGAAGAGGCTACGGTGTACACATAAGTATGAAATAGCTGATTAACCAAGGTTTTACCCCACCCTAACCCTCCCCGATATATTGGGGAGGGAACTAGATATCTTGTTTCTCCCATTAATAAAGGGGGATTGAGGGGGGTAATTGGACTTGTATGTACACCGTAGCCCGAAGAGGGGGCAGGGGTTAGGGGTGGGGTGTGTAATAGCTGTGATTAGAATAACTATATTATGCGGATATTATATCACATATATGGAAATTTAAGCAGTTCTTTCGAGTCAGACTAAAGCTATAGTCTCCACTTTTTACTTGTTTTCCAATGGTGCCAGCCCATTAATGGCTGGGCCGTTGATTACTTTTCCCTGCGTATCAAACCGCGAACCGTGGCATGGGCAATCCCAGGTCTTTTCTGAGGAATTCCAAGCGACGATACAGTTGAGGTGAGTACAGATTGCCGAATGTTCGTGCAGTGTGCCGTTTTCATCTCGGTAAGCTGCGACTTTTGTCAAACCACGTAGCACCACTGCACCTGTACCGGGAGCAACTTTTTCAACGGAATCAACATCGCCTGGTGTCACCCACTTTAAATACTGGGCAGCTACGTTGAGATTCTCAGAGATAAAATCGCCGACTCCACCAATTTTTACACGCGATGGCTCATAAAGCTGTGCCCAGCTATTGTTTCGCCCTAAAATCAAGTCAGTTAACAGTATCCCCGCGATTGTGCCGTGGGTCATTCCTATGCCTGTATCACCGGTGGCGATGTAAACGTTTTCCTTATCAAAGGGGTTTTTGCCTATGTAGGCAATACCATCATCAGAATTCATTACCTGGCCTGACCAGCGAAATAAAACCTCCTGTGCTATCGGGAAACGTTCTCGCGTCCACGTTTGGAGTCTGGCATAGCGGGCATCAGCATCGTCAGCTTGTCCGGTTTTGTGGTCTTCGCCACCAACAATTAATACATCATATTGTTCGTTAATGCTTTGTAATCTTACGTAGTGGTAGGGGTCGAGGGTATCCCAATAAAGTGCTTTAGAAACAGAACCACGAGGCACTTTTGCACCAATGACAAAAGTTATATATGGAGCTTGCTTAAAGTGCATAGTAGCTAAGTTACTGATGGGTGAGTTGGTTGCTACTACCACAGCATCGGCCGTTACAATTTTACCACTGCTTGTCTCAACCCGAGCGGGTAAACCACCTGTGATTTTTTCTACGTGCGCCCCAGTATAAATTCTACTGCCACGGCCTTGTATGGCTTCTGCCAGTCCAGCTAGATATTTTAATGGATCAAATTGCCCTTGTTGGGGAAAGCGTAGACACACTCCTGTATCAAAGCCACTCAACGGGGCTTTTTTCACCATTTCAACATTAGTGAGTCCAACGCGGTGTGCTGCTTCTAACTCTTGCTGAATCTCATCTATTGATTTCAGGTCTGGCGGAAAAAGATAGCCGTCAAGTCGCTCAAAGTCGCAGTTAATATTTTCTTGGGTAGCGATCGCCTCTATAGTATTAATTGCTGTTGTATGACTTTGAGCAACCAGTTTTGCGCCCTCTTTACCGTGCATTTGCTCCAGTTCGTAGTAACGATAACTCAGCACGTTCGATACGTGTGCCGTTGTTCTTGCTGTTTGACCGCCACCAATGGGGCCATCATCCAGCACAACCACTGATTTACCTGCGCGGGTTAACATATAGGCAGTTGACATCCCCGCTATTCCAGCACCAATAACGCACACATCTGCATGAGTATTTTCGGTAAGTACGGGTTGTTCTGGGACTTCTGCCGTTGTCATCCAAATAGAAATAGTTTTACCAGAGTCGTTTTGCATATTTTTTTAGAGTTTTAAGCCTAACTTAATTCTGCTGGAAAGAAGGTTATGAAGGTAAGAGTAATGGGAAACTAGAAGGGAAAATCTCAAAATATTTTCCCTTCTAAGATTGTGCTTTTATGTGTCTTTCAACCTTGCCACAACCAAGCTAATATGTGTATTCCAGCTTGTTATTGTATAAGCCTAGACTATTAATTCTAAATAAAGTATCTGCATCATGATAGACATCAAGATATGCTTAATAGGGGATGTAATTGTCAAATATTTTTTAAATTAAAAATATTTTAAAGTCTTTTGTAAAACCTTTGACATTGGAACCGTCATAATTTACTAGAAATGAAAGTAATATCTTAATTTATGTTAATATAATAAATTTTAAAAATAGGGGGCATCCCAAATGTACAAGTTTATTTTTATACGGTATTTGGATTTAGGTGGAGAATAAAATAACGAACCGCAAAGTCCGCAAAGAACTCAAAGGAAAGAGGTTTGTAGAGAGTTTTTGTAGCAGCCTTAAACTAGGAAAAATGGCTGCGCGATCGCATCATCGCACGAATTCCAGGGGGACGATAATGAAAACTCGTGAAATTCATCTAAAATTACTGCTGGGTAAAGCAGTATTAGACTCAACTGGTAAAGCCATTGGACGCATTGAGGAAGTACGCGCCCAAACCACTCTATGCTAAAAAATATCTGCTAATCTTTCACCCAACCTCTAGCGAAAGAAAGAGTTTGAGGTTGAGTATCTCTGTAATTATGAATACGGACAAGTGTTTACCTGCTGAATAACTGATATGCCGCAATATTTCGGAAAACTACCCACTACTAACCAACCTTGGACAACCATCGGCAATGTAAAAGCTGTAACCTGGGACAATAATATTATTAATTTTGACTGTGGCGACTCACGCCTTACCATCAGCGTCCTTGCGCCCAATTTAATCCGCGTGCGTTTTGCACCAACTGGAGAATTTATGCCCCGCCGTTCTTGGGCAGTGGCGCCAGATGATACAGAATGGGCAATAATACCTTTTAGTGTGCAACAAAATGAAGCAACGGTAGAAATTGAAACAGCGCAGATTCGTGTGTGCGTCCAGCGAGAAAAGTGCCGCATTGCTTGTTTTGACAAAAATAATCGCCCGTTTGCCCAAGATGCAGAGATGGGTATAGGTTGGCGGATGGGTGCAGTTGCAGGATGGAAAGAAATTGCAGCCGATGAACATTTCTATGGTTTTGGTGAACGCACAGGCTTTCTGGATAAACTCAGCCAGGTAAAAACCAACTGGACAACGGATACCTTAGATTATGATGCACTGACTGATGAAATGTACCAAGCAATACCATTTTTTATGGCTTTGCGCCCAGAGTTAGGCTATGGCATCTTTTTCAACACCTCTTTTTGGAGTCAGTTCGATATCGGTGCTGAACAACCAGGTACTTGGAAGATGGAAACTCGTGGCGGTGAATTAGATTATTACATTATCTATGGCCCCGAACCTGCCCAAATCTTGGAGACTTACACTCAGTTAACTGGGAGAATGCCATTACCGCCGAAATGGGCGCTAGGTTATCATCAATGTCGCTGGAGTTACGAATCAGAAACCGTTGTGCGGGAACTGGCGCAAGAATTTCGTCAGCGTCGCATTCCCTGTGATGTTATTCACTTGGATATTGACTATATGCGGGGTTATCGGGTATTCACTTGGAGTCCTCAACGCTTTCCCAACCCAGCAAAACTTATTAGTGATTTAGCAGAGGATGGTTTTAAAACAGTAACAATCATTGACCCTGGTGTGAAGTATGAACCAGAAGGAAATTATCATGTTTTTGACGAAGGCTTAGAAAACGACTATTTTGTGCGGAAAGCTGATGGCGAGTTGTTCCACGGCTACGTTTGGCCTGAGAAAGCTGTCTTTCCTGATTTTTTGCGTCCTGATGTGGCTAACTGGTGGGCTGATTTACACAAAAGCTTAACTGATGTTGGTGTGGCAGGAATTTGGAATGATATGAATGAACCTGCCATAAACGATCGCCCTTTCGGCGATGATGGTGAAAAGATTTGGTTTCCTTTGGATGCACCGCAGGGAGCAGGGGGAGATGAGGATAATTCTCAATCCAAAATCCAAAATCTAAAATCTAAAATTGATGTGACTCATACCGAAGTGCATAATTTGTATGGGCTGATGATGGCTAAAGCTTGCTATGAAGGGTTGCAACGGCATCGAAGTTCAGAGCGATCGTTTGTGTTAACGCGATCGGGTTATGCTGGTGTGCAACGCTGGTCTTCTGTGTGGATGGGGGATAACCAATCGTTGTGGGAGCATTTAGAAATGTCTCTGCCGATGCTTTGCAATATGGGACTTTCGGGTGTGGGGTTTGTCGGTTGCGATATTGGCGGGTTTGCTGGTAATGCTACCGCTGAATTATTCGCTCGGTGGATGCAGGTAGGAATGCTTTACCCATTGATGCGCGGTCATTCGGCAATGTCTACTGCTCGGCATGAACCTTGGGTATTTGGCGATCGCGTTGAAAATATCTGTCGAGAATACATTAATCTACGCTATCAACTACTTCCCTATATCTATACTCTTTTTTGGGAAGCGGTAACAACAGGCGCACCGATTTTAAGACCATTATTATACCATTTCCCTAACGATCCGAAAACCTATAGCCTCTACGATCAAGTATTGCTAGGTGCATCGCTGATGGCTGCACCAATTTACCGCCCTGGAGTTGAGCATCGATCTGTCTATTTACCCCTTGGCACTTGGTATGATTGGTGGAGTGGCGATCGCTACGAAGGCCCGATTCATATTCTTGCTCATGCACCACTCGAAAGAATGCCACTCTATGTCCGTAGCGGTGCGATCGTTCCTATGCAACCTGTCAGGCAATACGTCGATCAAGCGCCACTCGATGAGATCCGATTACGGATTTGGCCTGGTAATAACGAATATCAACTATTTGAAGATGATGGACAAACAAACGAGTATCAAAATAAAAAGTTTTCGCTAACAAATATCAGCGTGTTTACTGACTCTAATCAAACAGTAGTGGAAATTAAAGCAAGAGTTGGGGAATGGACACCTCCACGGCGTGAGGTGATTGTAGAACTTGTTGGGGTTGGAGAGCAACGTTTCCAAGATGATGGTAAGCAACATACTCTGCAATTTTAAAATACTCACAAAGGTGGCTCAAAAAACCACCTTTATTTTTTACTCGAAATTGTCCAAGAAAAAATATGTATAGAGGTAGATGAAAAGCAAGTCAATGGTTAACTTACAATACAAAGGATAGAAATGGTTAAACCGTAAGAAATAGGTAAGTTTACTACACTAGATAGATGCGGTTAGAGAACAATAAATGTTAAATATTAACCGCTTGCGGTGGCAAGATATATTTAAAATGCCTACAAATTCACTTGTGGCAAAAGTAGCAGGTGCGATCGCTGTTTTTGTTGGCAGCTTGGTACTAGTTGGTTGGTGTCTTGGCATTGAAGTTCTCAAGCGCGGCTTCTTTGGTAGTCCTGCCACGATGAAAGTGAATACAGCCCTGTGTTTTATACTGTGTGGTGTGTCGCTGTGGCTATTTTTAAAAGCAAGGGAGGAGGGGAGCAGCGGGGAAAGAACAATTGAAAATTCCCCCCATACCCTTCTAATTTCTAGAGTCTGTGCAATAGCTGTCACTACAATAGCTGCGCTTACACTTTGTGAATATCTGTTTGGCTGGAATCTCCGCATTGACGAGCTACTGTTTGGTGATTTGTCAACTACTATAGCGACATCGCATCCGGGGCGAATGGGCGTGAACACAGCAGTTAATTTTATGCTGGTTAGCGTCGCCCTACAGATTTTGATTCATCCAAAAACCCACCGCAGTTATTGGTATGCTCAGATTATCACTCTGATCGCTACTTTAATTTCCTTTCAGGCGCTCATGGGCTATGCCTATAAAGTGAAAGTTCTCTACGGACTTGCCCCTTATACAACATCAATGGCTTTACATACAGCGCTGTTGTTCAGCTTATTAACTATAGGCATTCTGTGGGCGCGGGCAGACCAAGGGCTAATGAGGGTAGTTACAAGTGATAGTTACGGCGGCTTACTTGCACGTCGTTTATTAATTGCCGCGATCGCAGTACCTTCTATATTGGGGTGGGTAATTGTTGAAGGTCAACGGGCAGAAAAATACGATCCGGCTTTTGCAGTATCGGTATTTGCGATCGTTTTGATTGTAATTTTTACTATTTTGATTTGGCAAAGTGCCAGTGTTGTTGAACGCCTCAGCCATCAGCGCGATCTTGCCCAGTCAGCACTGAGAACCTACGAAGCTAAACTGGGAAGTTTTGTAGATTCTAACGTTATCGGCATTCTGCTTGGCGATGTTTATGGGGGTATCCTACAGGCAAACGACGAATTTTTGAGGATGATTGGTTACACGCAGGAGGATTTGTTAGCAGGTAGGTTAAGTTGGAGCAATATCACACCACCAGAGTATTTATACTTGGATGAGCAAGGTGTCGCCGAAGCAAAGGGAAATACCAACGCTGCTTGTACGCCTTACGAAAAAGAATACATTCGCAAAGATGGTAGCCGCATCCCGGTTTTAGTTGGTTACGTGCTGCTAGGAGAAAACCGCGAGGAGTCAGTAGCGTTTATCCTCGACTTGAGCGATCGTAAGCTTGCAGAAGCAGAACAACAAAAATTAGTATCGCTGGTAGAAAATAGCTCTGACTTTATTGGCATCGCCACCCTTAAGGGTCAATTACTCTACATAAATGATGCAGGTCAAAAGCTGGTAGGTCTTTCCAGCCTTGATGAAGTCAGACAAAAGGCAGTATTAGATTACTTCATGCCCAAAGACAAAGCCTATTTTCAACAATATATATTGCCGACTGTGCTGCAACAAGGGCGTTGGCAGGGAGAATTCTGTTTTCGGCATCTCCAAACAGGTCAACCGATACCAGTTGATTACAATATCTTCACTGTTACAGACAAAAACACAGGTGAGCCAATTGCCTTAGCAACTGTGACTCGCAACATCAGCGAGCAAAAAGTGGCTAAGGAACAAATTCTACAACTAAACAAGGATTTACAGCGCCGCATTACTGAATTACAAACTCTATTAGAGGTAATTCCTATTGGAATTGGCATTGCCGAAGATCCCGAATGCCAAAATATCAAAGTCAACCCTGCTTTTGCCAAGCAGTTAGGAATATCCTCAGATACAAATGCCTCCCTCAACCCTCCCTTGGGCGAAAAACCGACAAGCTTTAAAATCTACCGCCAGGGAAAGGAACTGTCAGCAGAAGAACTCCCGATGCAATACTCTGCAAGTCATGGTGTTGAAGTTCTGGGTTGTGAAGTCGATGTTGTTCATGAAAATGGAAAAATCGTCAACTTGTTGGAGTACGTTGCACCTTTATTTGACGAAGAGGGTAAAACCAGAGGAAGCGTTGGTGCATTTTTAGATATTACGGAGCGTAAACAGGCACAAGAAGTACTCCTAAATCAGCAAAAATGGCTAGAGAATGTGTTAAATCTGATGCCAAGACCCTTGCTGTTTATCGAACCAGGAACAGCGCGGGTAACTTTTGCCAATCGCTCTGCTAACGAATTAGCTGGGGGCGAATTTCCCAAAGGTGTAGCAGCCGCAGACTATCACACACTTTATCATTATACAGATGCGGCTGGCGATCGCATCCCCAATCAGCAAATGCCAGGAGTACGGGTTGCCCTTGGCGAACGCCTGAATGGATTGGAAGTAGACTGGCATACCCCCGGTGGTGTCCGCTCTCTACTAGTATTTGCTGATACCTTACCAGCAATGCACGGTCATCCAGCTACCTGTATTTTAGTGTTCCAAGAAATTAGCAACCTCAAACAGGTAGAAAAAGCCCTCTCGTTAGGTTACAAAAGGCTAAACCTACTATTTGACACAGCCAGCGATTTACTATCAAGCCAAGAACCAGTACTACTAATCGATAGCGTCTACCGAAAACTAAGAGAGCAAATTGGAATAGATGTTTATTTAAACTATTTGGTTGAGGATAACTCTCAAGTAATGCGGTTGGGGTCTTACAGTGGTATTTCTCAGGAGATGGCAAAGGAAATTGAGTCGTTGGCAGTTGGTGAAGGAGTTTCTGGTGGTGTAGCGCAAAAACGGCATCCCGATTCTGTAGAGAATGTGCAGCAATCCACTGACTCGCAAACAGAATTGATTCGCTCTTTAGGGATTACTGCTTATTATGCATACCCATTGATCGCCCAAGGACGCTTGTTGGGTACTCTTTCTTTTGGCAGCCGCACTCTGTTAAGCTTCACCGAGAATCAAAAAGGGATGATGCAAGCAGTATCCGACCAAATAGCGATCGCAATGGAACGAGCTAGTTTAATTGCTTCTTTGCAACAACAAACTGAGCAGTTGCAAGAGGCTAACCGGATGAAGGATGAGTTTCTGGGAATATTATCTCACGAATTGCGATCGCCCCTCAATGCCATCCTTGGCTGGGCGCAATTACTGCAACGAAGCAAGCTTAATGAAACCCTAATAGCTAGAGCTACGGAGACAATTGAGCGCAATGCAAAAGCGCAAACCCAGCTAATTGAAGACCTGCTGGATATATCACGGATGATGAGAGGCAAGTTACGCCTTAATGTCTGTACTTGTAATTTGGTTCCAATGATTCAGTCGAGCCTAGAGACTGTTAGCCTAGCCGCCCAATCCAAGGAAATCGATTTAAGATTTTCCCTTATTCCCTCAAAAGAAACGCGAAATGCCCCACCGGGGATACTCCCCGTGGTCACTTTCGCGCCAAATTCAGATTTGGAATTAGGAATCAATCAGGAAAATCTAGAATCAAGAGAAGCACAATCTCAAAGTATGTTGGGCGAAAATTCTCAATTCTTAGTATCGGGTGATTTCGAGCGCTTGCAGCAAATAATTTGGAATCTGCTATCCAATGCCATCAAATTCACACCCACAGGAGGACGGGTAGAGGTGGAATTGTCTGTAGTTGCTGGCCAAGAAAAACAACAGATAACGCATAAATATGCCCAGATTCAGGTAATTGACACAGGTATTGGTATCAGCCCTGATTTTCTTCCTTACGTTTTTGAGCGGTTTCGTCAAGCTGATAGTTCTAGCACTAGAACCTATGGCGGATTAGGACTAGGATTAGCGATCGTGCGTAATTTAGTAGAATTACATGGCGGTACTATCCACGCAAATAGTCCAGGAAAAGGACAAGGGGCGACGTTTACAGTCAAACTACCACTTCTGAAGAGTCCGCCCCTCCCACCCTCTCCCCTTCTTCCCCTTTAACAAAGTTTAGGGTTTAATTCCCCAGCAAGACAGGGCTAAGACGAATTGAATGCCTAATTTAAATCCCCGACACAAAACCTAATTGTCTACTGCGGTAACGCTTGGCTTAACATAAAGCGTGCCGGAGGCAAGAGTGCGAATTGATTTAAGGGTGTCACTAGGCAAGAAGAACTTAGGGATTTCCAAATAGACATCTCCAGAAATTAAATATGCGTAACCTGAAACCCTTGTAGAGACGCGAAATTGCACTTCGTGCCGCTATGCGCTAACGCGTCTCTACATTCATTGTCGGAGATGTCTAATAAAAAAATACTCAACTACTTGTTGTGGGGTGGGCATCTTGCCCGCCCATATACAAGGGCGGGCAAGATGCCCACCCCACAAGATTGGGTAATTTATTTGTTGGAAGTCCCTTATTTAAAGCTTATTGGGAGGGAATTCCGAAATAGGCAATTTAAGAGTTGTATTTAAAGCATGTAACTTAATCTAATGCAAACAGACTACATAAATTAGAAATTTAATATTTCAAGAAAATAGTGTTAAAAAACACTTGGTTTATTGCCATTAGCATGATTGCTCTGTAATATTCACCCAATTTATTCAGATAATCATCAAAAAAATAGATGGTGCATCTTTCAACTCCCCTTAATCACTAATCAGCAGTGTTTTCTACATTGGAACCTTTCCTATGATCGCCCTAACAAAGACATTAGTAAAAGCAATAGCTGAACCACAAAAGCTAGATAGTATTGACTTACATGACTCGAAACGAGCTGATTTTTTGCAAGAAGTAATTGAAGGCTTAGAAGACGGTATATTAATTTTAAGCCAAACTGGTGAAGTAGTTCATGCTAATGCATCGGCTCGTCGTGTTTGTTGTCAATTTAATCAAGGCAACTTCAACCCAAATTTTGTCCCACCAGTCATCTGGAATCTTTGTGAATCGTTATTCAATAGTCGGTATTTGTTTTCTGATAGACTTCTAATTCTGTCGGATGAAATTGTACTTGATAAGTCCAATATTTTTCGGATTAGGGTGAGACTGTTAGATTTAGAGGGGTTTGAAGTGCCTTGCTTATTGGTGACTATAGAAAATCAATATGAATCTGTGAAAAATGTAGCACTCACTGAAGTTAAAAAATTTGACCTGACGCCGCGAGAAGCTGAAATTTGGTTTCTCTATAGAAGCAATTACAGCTACAAAGAAATTGCTACTAAGCTTTACATCACCATAAACACCGTGAAGAAGCACATGAAAAATATTCACACCAAGCGCCAAGCAAATATGTCTTATGTTTGAATAGTAAGCTGTTCCACATTTAAATTACATAAGCTTGGCGGGCAGGATGCCTACCCCACAAGAGTTATGTTTAACTCGATTATGCAAATTAGATGTTTTGGAACTTACCCAAAAGTGTGGAATAACAATTCTGCAAGCGATAATTATTATTCAATGAGTGGGGAATTAGGTTGCCAAGCGTTGCCGAGGTACGAATAATTTAACGTGTTACTCTCTAATTTTTATACAAGTTTTAACTAAGGAGAGTCAGGACTTTTTTGCAAGCGTAATAAGCTATTGTAAACCTGCCGTTTTAAGATATTGTTATTTTGTAATTCTATAGTAATCTTGTTGAACTGATCAATGCTCAAACCATTATCTTGGACAATTTTTTGAGAGCGGTTACAGTAATTCACTGCAATATCTTGAGCCTTCCTCGGAAGACCATTTATGCTGTTAGAGTCGTTGCAAACAATCTTGGGAATTTCTCCATTACCAATAAGTTTTTTAATTTCTTCAAAGGCATTTTGACGGGCTGGTTCCATTGCTAGCACGGCTTGAGCGTAGCTGTCGATTTGAGTATTGTTAACTATTGGTGATGGAGTTTGACCAGAAGCTTTTGAACTCAATAAAAAAGCGTTGGAAATTACACCCACAGTGGCGATCGCGCCGAAAAAGAATGATTGGGAAAGGATTCGCTTTCGGCTAGATCGGGAAAATAAATCAGAAATTTTCTTCATATAGTGTGTGACACAGAACTACATTAGGGATATTATAAGAACGTTGAATTATTTTCAGAGTTGGAAGTTCCAGCAACTGCTCTAATACATCAAGCTTTTATATTTACTTGTCAATTACCTCGGCATAATTGACAAAGTTCGATAACCTTAGTCTGGAGTGTTGGGATTTCTGATGCTCCTTGTTTGAGACTCACTTCTAATTCCAGTAATAGGGGTAAGCAAGAGATTAACTGTTGTACAGAAAGAAGCTTGATTTCTTGCTGTAAGAAGTAGATCCGTTTGGGATTACCGATATCAGCAGCACTAGCGATCGCTTGTTGATTGCGCTCCCCACTTTCTATCATAATCTTCACCCACAGCCATGTGCGAAATTGTCCAATCAATGTGGCAACTATCCGTAATCCCGGCTCGGAAGCATTGCTCAAATCTGCCAGTGTCGTCAAAGCTTTAGGTGTATCTCCTGTTCTGATTGCTGCCGCTAATTGTAAACTATTTTGAGTAGTATTTCTTACTAACTTGGTAACAGTATCTGTGTCTAAAGGCTTGTTGCTACCTTGGGCATATAGCCGCAGTTTCTCTAACTCATTGTATAGCAACCGTGTATCATTTCCTACAGATTCTGCCAACAACAGGGCAGTATTGGCAGTTAGTTTTACGCCCACAGTCTGAGCAGCTTGATTAACAGATTGCACCAGCAATTCGGTTTTCCAAGGGGGAATGAGGGGAAATTCTCGGAATTCGGTAGCAAATTGTTTTAACAATTTTGTGGATTTGAGGCGTTCATCTGGCTTGTTGCGGCTGGTGAGCAATAAAAATGAGTTATCGGGAATGACTCTTAGCGATCGCACCAGTTCTGCTAACACATTCTCTGGACACTGCTGGCACAAAGTAGTATTTATCAGCCATACCAAGCGCCCACCAGCGCCAAAAGTGGGTGTCATGACCTGATTTAACCCCTGGATAGCAGCATCAGCTTGATCTGGGGTGAATGCAGTGTAATTAAAACTAATCCATTGGGGATCGAGGACGCGATCGCACAGCATAGCGATCGCCTTTTCCATAGCAAAATCATCTTCACCCCAGTAAACATAAATTGGCATAGACTAACCTGTTAGTAGATGAGGGAGGGGCATTGGGCATTGGGCATTGGTCAAGAGTTAATATTTATACTCCTAACTCCTAACTCCTAACTCCTAACTCCCCACTCCCGACTCCCAAAATTAAATACTTTTAAAATCATTCTGTTAATTAAGGTAATTTTCCCTAAAATCTATCAAGTGAGAGCATGAGGCTATGAAGATTGGACGACAACTATCAAACTTACTTAAATCGGTTAGCACGGCTGACGCTGCCAGAAGCCTACAGATCCCAAGTCCAGCATATCCAGGAATCTTCTAAATTTCAGCCAGATTCTGGGTTGAGACAAGCAGCGTCCTTTCCTGGCTATACGTTAATTACCCCGCCAGCAGGAGAAGAATCGCAAAATTCTGCTTTCTATGACAAATTACAGACTTACCAACAGGAACTTTTGCAGTTGCCTGTAAGCCATGATTTGATTGTGCCTCTACCTCCTGCTAGCTTCCACATGACTTTAGCGGATTTAATTTGGGACAATGCTTACCTTGACGCTTGCGAAAAAAATCCCAAATTTGACGAAGAGTTACACTCTTGTTTAGCAGAAACCTTTCAGCAATATCAACAATTGATGACAAATAGGAGTCATCCGATTAAATGGCAAATGCTGGGACTGATACTGATGCCAAGGGCTGTAGCCGTTTGTTTAGTACCAAAAGATGAAGGTTGTTACGAGGAAATTATTAAATTTCGCCGAACAATTTATCAAAATCCCAAGTTAATTGCTTTGGGTATTGAGCAGCATTATCACTTCACAGCCCATGTTACATTAGCCTATTTTGGGGAGGTTTCATCTGACTTAGACCGCATAAGTTTCAGCACAATGCTTTCTCAATTGAATGATCAATGGCTGTTGAATTTACCAGAAGTTTTCATTAATCGCGTCGAATTGCGAAAATTTGACAACATGACACGCTATTATCGTGAACCAGACTGGCCGATTTTAGATTTTTAAGTCATTAGTTAGTAGTTAGTAGTTAGTAGTTAGTAGTTTCGACTCACTGACTACTGACTACTCATTATTAGTTATCGAAAAAGCGAGAACCCGTAATTACGCGCTAGTTGTAGACATAGCAGAGAAAATAAGCTCAAAGATAAATTGTCTTTTAGGTAAACCTAATTTTTTGCCAATGCTCTAAATAAAATCTCTAGCCTAAAATTCCGGTTGCTGATAAACAAGATAAATAGCTTCTAAAAATACATCAGGTGTAACAGCTTCTGGCAATTTTTCTAAATTAATAATAGCTTTAACTTGCTCGGCTAGCTTTAAAGATAGTGATGCTCTTGCCTTTAACGACATTGCACCACGTCGCTGTAAATACTCACGAATCACAGCAAAATCATCTGGCATCAATTGCGATAAATCAGCAATTTGGATTAACTGTTCATGAAGTTTTTTTGCCTGTTCTGAAATTATCAATGTCGCGGATGCAGTGGGTGTTTCGGCTTGAATTACAATTGTGCCAGCGGCTAAATCACCTAAACGCTTTTCTCGACGACTCAACATAATTAAAAAAGCGCCAATAAACAAAGTTTCATCAAAGGGTCGTAGTAAAGCCCGTAGCGTTGCTTGCTGTAGCCCGATTAGTCTACCATCATCTCGAACCACGCGAATTTTAGCAACCCGTTTACCAGGGGTTTGCCCAAACCATAAGGTTTCAAAAAATACAAAATAGCCGATGTAAATTGCAAAGGCGATTAGGAAGAAAATTGCTATTAACCAAATTCCTAAATTTTGAGCATTCGTAATCAAGTCTTCAAAAAAATTGAACAGTTGCGTCGAAAAGACAGTCCAAGTAAGGAGAAATACAAGCAATGTTACAGCCAAAACTGTGTAGTCAATCAGCAGTGCCAAAGCTCGATTACCGATTCCCGCTAAAGTAAATTCCAACTCTACACTTTCTGGAGTCTGGAATGTGATGCGATTAAAAAAGCGCATAATATTTTAACTAATTCAAAATTAATAGAGTTGAATTAAGGTGTTGAGTTAACGAAAATTTGGCAAGGGAGGTTCTCTTAATTGCAAACCTAGACCTTCACGCCGACTACGTAAGTCCAAGTATAAAACAGCTTTTAGCGCTTGCCAGAATGGCATGATTAAAATTCCACCTATCAAGCTTCCAATCCAAGAAATAAAAGACACAATTGAGTAGATAGTAGAACCTGACTCAAGCCTTATAAGGAATATGCTAGGTACATAGTTTAATACAAATACCAAGGGTAATGTAACGATAAAAGCAACTAAAACAACGCCTTGAATGCGAAATACCGAGCCTTTAGTTAACTCCCAACTTCTGGCAACACTTTCGCCACCATTAATATTTTCCTCAACTGCTAAGGGTACTTCAGCTATCACCCAACGCGAGTAGCACCAAGTTAGCCCCAACAGCAAAATACATACCATTAAGATTATTCCCAATGTGGTTGCGACTACAACGCCTGTAGTACCTAATATGCTTCCTAATACCACTCCCAGCAAGCCACCCACAATACCACCG
The DNA here is from genome assembly GCF_036917635.1 of Nostoc sp. Classification (GTDB taxonomy): domain Bacteria; phylum Cyanobacteriota; class Cyanobacteriia; order Cyanobacteriales; family Nostocaceae; genus Nostoc. Next base: position 171,034 of record NZ_JBALCW010000098.1, on the reverse strand, counting down.
ACGATCGCTAATCCAAAATAAATTAAAACCAAAGATATTCCTACCTGAAAACCAACTCTTAAAAATGACCACAAACGCCCATTAACATGGCTGCTGGCGGCTTGGACGCTTTCAGGTTGGTAAATTAATTCTCCAAAAGCCAAGCGTGAAATGAGTCCAGAAATAGCTGCATATTTTGCCCAACCATAAATCGGAACTAAAAGCCACAAGTGAGCGATCGCAGCCAAATTCAGATAAGTCTTCAGATGAGAACGATACAACCGCACGGCAGCACTGACAACGTTACCAATACTCAGTGGTTGTATCTGACCGGGAGATCCAAAACTTTCAGACATAATGGTAAATTTCCCTTGAAACTACGGAGATGAATTTGAAGCTATCTTAAGCTAAGTTAAACTCAGTGTTCCCAAAAGTCATGAATATTCAACGTTGGATTGCGCGACGAGAACCAAATTGGCAGCGTTTGGATGCCCTATTAAGGCAGATAGAAAAAAAAGGGTTAAAGTCCCTACGAGCAGCAGAAATTAGAGAATTAGCGAGTTTGTATCGTTCGGTAGCGGCAGATTTAGCCCGTGCTCGCACTCAGCAAATCGGCAATACTTTAATCCAAAGTTTACAATCTTTAACAACTCGTGCTTATACGCAGATTTACCAAGGTTCGCGGCGACAAGAATGGCAGGCAATTTTAAAATTTTATCGCTGGGGATTACCATCTGTAGTTCAGAAAACATTTGCATATATTGCTGCTGCAACGGCGCTGTTTCTAGTAGGGGCATTAGTGGCTTGGTGGTATTCTTGGCAAAACCCCAGCTTTATGCCTTTGATCGTCCCTGAAAGTTTGATTACCAAGGTGCGAGATGAGCATAAATTATGGATGGGGTCAATTGTTGGCGTTGAACCTCTGGCATCCAGCAGTATTATGATCAATAATCTGTCGGTGTCTTTTGGGGCTGTTGCTGGTGGCATGACGGCTGGGTTATACACAGCCTATTTGATGATTTTTAATGGCTTATTGATTGGTGCTGTTGGTACTTTAGTTGGTCAAAATAATCTGGCTTATCCTTTTTGGGCGTTTGTGTTACCGCATGGTTCTTTAGAATTACCCGCCATCTTTTTTGCTGGGGGTGCGGGATTTTTGTTAGCAAGAGCAATTTTATTTCCTGGTAAATATCGCCGTGGGGATGCACTAAAATTTTACGGTTCTCAGGCGGTGCAGTTAATATTTGGGATTGTACCAATGTTGGTTATTGCTGGTGCGATCGAAGGCTTTTTTTCGCCTAATCCCAGCGTACCTGATGCAATTAAATATTTGGCAGGCATAGGATTATTTATACTTTTGGTAATGTATTGTAGCCGCAAGCAAACATGAAATAATTTATATTTTAGCAGATTGGTAAATTGAAAAATATTTTAAAATAAGGTAAACACTAACGATGTAAAAAATATTACAAGTTTAAGCTAGGATAATCATGGTACAAACATCAAATAAAATATTGAGTCTAGAAGAGTTTCTCGCATTACCAGAAACTAAACCGTATTGCGAATACATAGACGGTAAAATAATTTCAAAACCTATGCCTCAAGGAAAACATAGCACTATTCAAGGAGAACTCTGTCCCACAATCAATTCTGTTATCAAAGTCCAAAAAATGGGTTGGGCTTTTCCAGAATTACGTTGCACCTTTGCAGGACGTTCTATAGTTCCCGATGTCGCTGTATTCTCTTGGGCAAGGCTTCCTGTAGACGAGAATGGTGATATTGCCAATACATTTGCCGCAGCACCCGACTGGATAATCGAAATTCTCTCGCCCGAACAAAGCCATACAAAAGTTACAAAAAAAATCTTACACGCTCTCAATCATGGGACTCAAATGGGTTGGTTAATTGACCCTGATGAGCGATTCATTGCTGCTTATCCTGCAAGACAACAACCTTTACCTTTTGAAGAAATTGAGTCTGTTTTACCAGTGCCAGAATTCTGTCAGGGTTTACAGTTGACGGTCGGTGATATTTTTGGGTGGTTAAAGGTGACTACGTAACAAATATTTAGTTCAAGCCAACTTACTATTTTTACACTGAAATATGCCAAGACGCACAAATGATATGCCAAAACGCATCATCACCGAACTATCTGATGAACAAGAGGCAATGCTTCCTATTTATAGAGACAAGTGGCGCTCGATACAAATATCAACTGAATCAATTAAGCAAGAAAAAGTCGCAGTAGTAATCAAAGCTGCTTATGCGGTGAGTGATTATCCTGAGCCTGAGATATTATTCTATAGCAGTCCTATGACGGCAATTGAGAAAATTCTTACTATTGAAAACTTTAAGGCTTATCTAGGGCGCGATATCCACATGAAATTCGCTAAAAGAGTAGTAGATCACGTTCAACATGGAATAGCGCAACAACTTGACGAGCATCTCCTTATCAGATTGCGGAACCAAGTTCAACACCCTGAATTTCCATACTCTCAACTCATAGTCATCCATTAGTTTCATACTTTCCCTACACAGGAAGATGTCTGGAACATCAATTAACTGCTGATATCGAGAAGCTTGAACTTGAATTTACTGATATTTTATATTTTACAAACAACCTCACTAGACCAGCAGAATGGGCAATTTTGGGTTGTATGTTAGATTTTTGTATCTCAGTTCTTGAGCTTCAACATGATAAGAAAAAATGGAATGTACTTAAAGAGTTGATGCAACATTGTGGTTTTATGTTCCAATTTGAAAAGGTTTGTATAGTCTGCGATCGCCCTTGTCAGTTGTCTTTTGACGAAGAAAATATGCTTCATGCTGAAGGGGAAGCTGCCCTTAAATTTACTGATGGCTATAGTGTTTATGCTTGCCACGGAAGACATTCTTATGAAGAAGAACGAGAGCGATATTATGAGGACAAAGATCCTGATTCTGTGTAGATACACAGTATAGTTTACTCATTTTTACCTATTTAAATTAAACATAAAATTTTCATCAGCAACCTAGACTACTCAATCAAATCTCAAGAAGTAAAAAATATTTAAAAGTAAGTTTTAAACACATTTTAACTATTTCTTTATCATTTGTTAAATAAAACTTAACTATAAAAAATGTAGCCTATCTAAGGCTGGAATAACAGCAGTACAAATATTCCTTAAATCAGGGTTAATATGATTTTTTCGACCACCATCTTGAATCGTGTCGTCGCTACTTCAGTGGTGACAACTTCTATTGCACTTAGTCCATTTTTGGGTGCGATCGCACAAGCTGAAACTTTGAACGGTGCAGGAGCAACTTTTCCGGCTCCGCTTTACGAACGTTATGCTCGTGAAGTAAAAAACAAGTATCCAGATTTGAGAATTAACTACCAAGCAATAGGTAGCGGCGGCGGGATTCGTCAAGTCACTGCTGGAACCGTTGACTTTGGTGGTAGTGATGCTGCAATGAAGGATGATGAAATAGCTAAAGTCAAGAACGGTGTAATTTTAGTACCCACAGCAGGCGGTGCTGTTTCTGTTGTTTACAATATTCCAGGTGTTAATAATCTAAAATTATCCCGCACTACACTACCGGCAATTTTCTCAGGTCAGATTACCAAGTGGAATGACGCAAAAATTAAAGCTGATAACCCGGGTGTCAATCTACCAAATCAAGCAATTAAGTTTGTTGTTCGCGCTGATGTGTAGCGGTACAACTTTTATTTTTACTAACCATTTAAGTGCTACTAGCGGTTATTTTAAAGGCAGAGTTGGAGTTAACACTGCTCCCAAATGGACTCTGCCAAATGTCCTCAAAGGCAAAGGTAACCCAGGCGTAGCTGCATTAGTATCTCGTACTCCTGGTTCTATTGGTTATGTTGAATATGCCTACGCTGTCAAAAACAATTTGAAATCAGCGCTAATACAAAATAAGAGAGGAGAATTTGTTGCTCCTTCTTTAGAATCTGCAAACGCAGCTTTATCAACTGTCACTTTCCCAGACAACTACCGCGTTTTTGTAGGAGATCCAGGACAAGGTTATCCGATTGTCGGTCTTACCTGGATTATGGTTTACAAACAGTATGCTAATGCTTCTAAAGCTGATGCTATTAAGAAATGGATTAATTGGGTATTGAAAGATGGTCAACAGTATAACGATGACCTTAACTACACCAAAATTCCATCTGATGTGGCAAATCGGGTGCTTCAGACAGTGAATAGCTCTGTGAAGCCTTAATTTACAATTTTTAAGACTTATCCATCAGAGATCCCCCAACCCCCTTAAAAAAGGGGGCTAAGAGTCTCTTAAAGTCCCCCAATTTATCGAGGAATTTAGGGGGATATAAAAATTTAGGAAACTAAACAAGTAGTTTGAAAATATGCTCTAGTAGTCTGTCAATTTGATTTTGTTAAGCTTGTTTGTACTATCCCAAACCTTGTAGAGACGCGAAATTTCGCGTCTCTACATCCGTCATTTTTATGTTGACAGACTACTAGGGTGAATCAAGGTTTTAGATTTTCAATGCTTAAGTCCTGAATTTTACTAATTTCCTCTCCTAATTAGGTTGAGTTAACAACTTAGCCTACTAGCAATAAAAAATCTATTTGATTAATTTGTAATGGCAAATTCATCGGAACCAGCCGACAGAAATTCATCACATGATTCTAATCTAGGCGATGAAGATTTTAATCTAACAGCTATTGGCGGCACAAATCTCTGGTTTGACCAAGGTTTTACACGGCTAGTATACTTTTTTGCCGTGATTACCGTTGCAGTGCTATTTTTGATGAGTTGGGTAATTTTACACGAAGCTCTACCAGCCATTAAGCAGTTTGGATTGGGGTTTTTGTGGGGTCAAGATTGGGATACAGGTAATCAGATTTTTGGTGCATTACCTTATATTTATGGAACTTTGGTAAGTAGTGCGATCGCTATTTTATTCGCTATCCCAGTCGGAATAGCAGTAGCCTTAGTCACGAGTGAAAATTTTTTACCTTCATCGCTGCGAACAACCTTAGCATTTGTTGTTGAATTAATTGCAGCAATCCCCAGTGTCATTATTGGTTTGTGGGCGATTTTTGTCTTTATTCCAGTTCTAGAACCTCTACAAAAATGGCTAGCCAGCACTTTTAAATGGATACCACTATTTAATACAGAAGACCCTTCTGGGACTAATATGTTGACTGCTGGAATTATTCTAGCTATCATGATTTTACCCACAATGGCAGCAATTACTCGTGATGTTTTAATGGCTATCCCTAAAGAATTACGTAGCGCATCTATGGCTTTAGGTGGTACTCGTTGGGAAACAATTTTTCGAGTCTTGCTACCATCTGGATTTTCTGGAATAGTGAGTGCAGCAATGCTCGCCTTGGGACGTGCTTTGGGTGAAACAATGGCTGTCACTATGGTAATTGGTAACTCTGCTCAAATTAGTGCTTCTTTACTCAATCCAGGTTATACAATTCCCTCTGTATTAGCTAATGAATTTGCCGAAGCTGAACCGGGTTTGCATATAGGCGCTTTAAGCTATTTGGCGTTGATTTTGTTTGGGTTGACTCTAGCTGTAAATATTGGCGCTGTCCTTTTGGTTAAATGGGTTGGCAGGATAAATAAATAGCACTATCTTAATCTAAATACCTCAATGTAATAAGACATTTATCAATCAAAATTAATAAAAACATGAGTGGTTACATTCAGTCAGAAACTGATGAATCTTTGGCGACAGAATTATGCAGTCCTCTGCCAAAAGAGCGAGTAATATTTACCTATGCAATGAATGCGATCGCCTTTGGTTTTACAGGTTTAGCACTAATTCCTTTATTATCAATTTTGTGGGAAATTTTCGTTCGGGGAATATCTGGACTCAAATCGGAAATGTTTGTCAAAGCAGTTATTGATAATGGCTTTGGCAATGCCATATTAGGAACCATAATCATGGTGATAATTGGTGCTATTTTAAGCATTCCCACAGGGATAATGACAGGAATTTTCTTGGCAGAATTTGGTCAAACCAACTCAATCGCTAGTATTGTTCGTTTTATCAGCAGTATTCTAACAGGCGTTCCTTCAATAGTTGTAGGCGTATTCGCTTACGGTGTGATAGTTTTGGTAACTAAAGGATTTAGTGCGATCGCAGGTGGTTTTGCTTTAGCCGTAATTATGCTACCTGTAATTATACTGACAACAGAAGAATCCTTAAAACTGATTCCCACACCTCAACGTCTAGCCTCTGCTGCTTTAGGCGGAACTCGCTTTCAAACTACTCTTCGGATTGTTGTTACTGCTGCAATTCCTGGAATTACTACAGGCATTTTATTAGCTGTAGCTCGTGCAGCTGGCGAAACAGCACCCTTAATTTTTACTGCTTTATTTAGTCTAGATTGGTCAGAAGGATTGTTAAGTCCCACAGCTTCCTTACCAGTATTGATTTTTAACCTCTACAACGACCCCGACCCGCAAAAAAACCAATTAGTCTGGACTACTTCTATAGTTCTACTCGGCTTAATTTTATGTGTGAATATTTTCTCTCGCTTAGTTATTAGGCAAAGAAGATTGAAGTAAAATAAATAATTTTTTATATTCTTTTGCATTATAGCAAAGCATGACCTTAAAATGGTAATCTGCCAGTATCAGGATTTGTTTTATATGTCTTAATTCCGATTACGAATTACGAATTAGCATGAGTAACTTAATTCCAGCTATCAAAGTTAAAAATATCAGCTTTTACTATGGCACAACAAAAGCGATTGAAAAGGTGTCAATAGATATTTACCAAAAGCAAGTAACCGCAATTATTGGCCCTAGTGGTTGTGGTAAATCTACCTTCATCAAAATTCTGAATCGCATTAGCGAATTAGAAGGACCTGTGAAAGTTGAAGGAGATGTAGAATTTTTTGGTCAAAATATTTATGCTCCTCGTGTCAACATCAATCGGTTACGCCGCCAAATTGGTATGGTGTTCCAAAAACCGAATCCTTTTCCCATAAGCATTTACGAAAATGTTGCCTACGGGATGAGGATAGCAGGCAGGTATTCAAAATTAGAATTAGATGAGATTGTGGAATCTGCACTTAAAAGCGCTGCTCTTTGGGATGAAGTGAAAGATAAGTTGGATAAATCAGCATTAGGGCTTTCTGGTGGTCAACAACAAAGATTATGTATTGCCCGTGCTTTAGCAGTCAAGCCAAAAGTTCTGCTAATGGATGAGCCTTGCTCGGCTCTTGACCCCATTGCTACCATGAAAGTTGAGGAACTACTCCATAGTTTGCAGTCTGAGTTGACAATTGCGATCGTTACCCATAACATGCAGCAAGCCGCTCGCGTCTCTGATTTTACGGCTTTCTTCAGCACCGATGAAAGTCGGATAGGTCAAATGGTTGAATTTGGCGCTACAGAGCAAATTTTTAACAACCCACTAGACACCCGTACCCGCGACTACATTTCAGGGCGTTTCGGTTAAGGTATGCCCCAGTACTGAAATAAGGTCTATAAAAGATTACATAATCTTAATAAAAGTATTTATTAACAGTTTATCTGCTGTATGGCTACTGTATAACTACGTAATTTCCATGAATATCTCCTTTTGGCAGTAACATAGTGAAACAGCGCTGCTGATTTGCACTACTTTACTTCGTCAACTTTTATTTCACACGTTTTGGGAATATGAGTAAACTAACTCCAGCCATCAGAGTCAAAAACTTCAGCTTCTCTTACGACACTCAAAAGATAGTTGAAGGCGTGTCAATGGATATTTACCAAAACCAAGTCACGGCAATTATTGGTTCTAGTGGTTGTGGCAAGTCTACTTTTCTTAAATCGTTAAATCGCATGAGTGAATTAGAAGGAGATGCGAAAGTTGAAGGAAAAGTAGAATTTTTTGGACAAAGTATTTATGAGCGTCGTGTCAACATCAATCGCTTACGTCGCCAAGTCAGTATGGTTTTTCCCAAGCCAAATCTTTTTCCCATGAGTGTTTACGATAATGTTGCCTATGGGGTGAAATTAATTGGATGGCATCCAAAAGTAGAATTAGATGGAATCGTTGAATCTGCCATTAAAGCTGCCGAACTTTGGGATGAAGTGAAAAATAAGCTGCACAAATCTGCTTTAGAGCTTTCTGGCGGCCAACAACAAAGACTGTGTATTGCCCGTGCTTTAGCAGTTAAACCGAACGTTCTGTTAATGGATGAACCTTGTTCAGGTCTTGATCCTGTTGGTAGTATGAAAGTTGAGCATCTGATCCATAACTTACGTTCTGAGTTGACAATTGTGATAGTTACTCACAATATGCAGCAAGTTACTCGCCTATCTGATTTTACGGCTTTCTTTTATAGTAATGAAAATCGTATTACTCAAATGGTTGAATTTGGTAGTACAAATAAAATCTTTACTAACCCCGTGGATTCTCGCACCCGTGACTATGTTTTCGCCCGCGTTAGTTGAAGTTTTTCTTGTGTTGGGCAATTTAAAGTGATGTTGACAGTAGTTTTTGATACTGTATATTTAGAGGCAAGTATCTGCTCTAGACCACCTGAATCATAAAATGAAATGTCCTCGATGCGAATCTACTTTATCTCGGAAAAATGGTCGTCGGAATGACAAGCAGAATTACCTCTGCAAAAATTGTGGTAAACAATTTCTTGAGCCTGCATTCCCTCGTTCCCTGGAAGATGAGTTGCTTGCTAACAGCAATGGAAATACTAAAGTATCTATGTCCGAAACTACAGAAGTTCCTTTAGTAAAAGACTTGCCAGAAGAAAAAATTACAGAGAACAGTTTTGGCTCTTTTAGTCTTACATTAGCTGAAGAACTGCTGCAAACTATATTATCACCTGATTGGCTAGAATCTGCTGCCTTCAGCCAATTTATCCAAAAATTTCAACAACAAACCGAAATTAAACATCAATTAGAAACAGGAATGTCACTTCTGCTTTTAGATGCAGAAAACTTAAAATTAGATGTTAATTCTGAATTATTTTTAGCCAGTGTCTGTAAGTATCCTCTCCAAGTTAAAATTGCATTTGCTAACTGGAGAAATCCCAGCATTGGCAAGCAAGATATTGAACTATACAATCGTGGCTATCAGCTTGTCCATGTGCCTGGGGGTAAAGACAGTGCTGATGCAAAAATGATCGCACTTGGTGCTTGTGTCTTACGCTCTTATCCAACAGTTAAAGAAATCTTGGTCTGTTCTGGCGATGGAATTTTGAACCACCTCTGTAACGAACTTCAAAATCAAGGATTAATTGTTTACTGGGTACGTAGACAAGGACAAAATTTGCAAATAGAAAACCGGAATACTGGCAATTTAACTCATTATTCCTTACCTATGGCAACAGAAGTTCCATCTTTTGAAGAAGTGGTTGATAAAATTCAAGATTGAATCAAAAGTGAACAAGAATCAATCAATACTCGATTAAACAGTTTAGTGGCTGTTGCAACTTTATTTCAAGAAAGATGTGATATCAATATTAAACATCATTCAAAGCAACCAGAAATTCAGGAAATAATCCCTGTTATAGAGAACTCATCTGCACAATCTCTTCAAAAAGAAGCAAAAGAAGGCTCTGCGGAAATTTTTAGTGGAGAAACATTAAATAAATTACTATTGAAAATTATTCAAGATATACAAATCAAATCTCCACAAACTCAATTATCTGTGTCAAAGCTAGGTTCAGAGTTGCAGAAAATAACCGGAAAATCTCCTAATTCAATTATTAAAAAATTAAAGTTAGGTTCCAATTTTACCAAATATCTAGAATTATCTCCCACATTTACATTAAAGGCGAGTGGCAAGGAATATCAGGTAATACCGCTATGTGAATAAGTAGGTAAGCAAGATAAAACCAAACTATGTAACGAAAAGTAAAATCTCTGTATTTGGCTCGTAGTTGCGCCCTCTTGCGCTTTAGCGCAACTACGAGCCAGTGATGATTATTTGCGCCTACTTACTTAAATACTTTCTGGATGTTTACGTACACCCTGAGTCTGTAATTCAGTATTATGTATAAAGATGTAAAGAAATGTAAATAATCCAATGCAGGATAAAGTCGTTGTTGTTGTAGGTGCTACTGGTGGCATTGGTTCAGCGTTAACACACAAACTTGCGCCTAGCGGAGTCCGGTTAGTACTGGCTGCCAGAGATGCGGTTCGTTTGACAACATTGGCTGCTGATTTACCAGGGCAAGTTTTGAGCGTTCCCACCGATATTACTGACCCGCAACAGGTAGATACTTTGATAGAAAAGACGATCGCTGAGTTTGGTCAAATCGATATTTTAGTGAATGCCGCCGGTGCTGGTATACTCAAGCCTTACAACAGCCTAGAACCTGCTGATTTAGACAAGATGCTAGATGTCAACTTAAAAGGCAGCTTTTACACCACTCAAGCGGCTGCTGAAGAGATGCAAAAGCGCAAGTCTGGTCACATCTGTAACGTGGTTGGAATTCTGGGCAAGCATTCGATGGGAATGGCCGCGGCTTATTCTGCTTCTAAGTTTGGTGTTGTCGGTTTCAGCAAGTGCATGGCAGAGGAACTCAAGCGTTTTGGTATCAAGTTCACGCTATTCTACTTTGGTGGGGTAGATTCTCCTTTCTGGGATAACGTCAACCTAAAAGTAGACCGGAAAAAAATGCTTAGTCCTGAAACTGCTGCCAATGCGATTTTCTTTGCCCTTTCTGCCGAACCGCAAGCTGTGCCAATGGAAATTAACATTCAACCTGATAGTCATTTGTTCTTTTAAAGTAAGAGTGCGTCTACATAATTCTTGCTTAGGAAGGACGTGAAAATCTAGCAAAAAAGGCAAAATTTACAGATATATAAACTGTTATGCTGGATTTTCAATATCTATGAAAATTGATCACGTTCATTTCTATGTAGAAGACGCCAAAGTATGGCGGGATTGGTTTGTACACCATCTTGGTTTTCATGCAGTAGCCGATCGCAGCATTTCATTTCACACTTCTACAGAAGTGGTAAAAAATGGTGCTGTCTGCTTTTTTCTGTCTTCACCAGTGTTACCCACAAGTCCAGTAGCTGAGTTTCTGCGTCAATATCCACCTGGTGTGGCAGATGTCGCTTTTGCTGTGGAAGATTTAGAAAGCGCGATCGCACTAGCTCAAAAACACGGTGCTACAATCCTACAACCCACCCAAGAACGCCAGCTGGGTACAGAATTCCTCAAGTGTGGCAAAATTTCCGCCTGGGGTGGACTGACTCATACATTGATCGAAAGGTCATTGGTCATTTGTCCGTCGTCATTTGTAACTAACACAAATGACAAAGGACAAATGACAACGGACAACACTTTTACCGCCATAGATCACGTAGTATTAAACGTCGCAGTTGGTCAATTGGAAAATGCTGTGGCTTGGTACGAAAATATCCTAGATTTTCAACCCCAGCAAGCTTTTAAAATTAAAACTAATCGTTCTGCTTTACACAGTCAGGTGATGGTTTCGCGCAACGGTAGCGTCCAATTGCCAATTAATGAACCGGCTACCAAAAATTCTCAAATTCAGGAATTTCTTGATGTCAATCAAGGACCAGGAATTCAACATATTGCCTTGCGGACGACTAATCTTGTGAGTGCGATCGCTAAATTTCGTGCCAGTGGTTTATCCTTACTCTCAGTTCCCCAAACCTATTACACACAACTAAAACAGCGTCCAGGACTCACCCTATCACCTCTAGAACTAGAAGCGATCGCTCAACAAGAAATTCTCGTAGACTGGCAAGAATATACTTCTTTAGAGGGAGGAAATACTGCACCCTTATTACTACAAATTTTCACCCAGCCAATATTTGAACAACCGACATTTTTCTTTGAGTTTATAGAACGCCGTTACCAAGCTCAAGGTTTTGGCGAAGGTAACTTTCGCGCCTTATTTGAAGCCATTGAAAGCGAACAAATCAAACGCGGTACTCTGCAATAAAATGCTCATAATACTCTCGAAAAATAGCCATACATGTGAGATAAACTTAATAAAAATTAACTTTTACCGCCGATGCTAAGACTTATTACTGACTTCGACGGCCCCATTATTGATGTTTCCGAACGGTACTACCGTGTTTATCAATTCTGTTTAGAGAAAACCCGTCGCCCAGACCAAGTAGTGCAAGAACTTCCGAAAGCGGAATTTTGGCAATTAAAGCGATCGCGCGTTCCCGAAAAACAAATCGCCTTAAATTCAGGGTTAGACGAAGCCCAAGCCCAAGAATTTGCCCAGTTGCGGCGGAAAACTGTGCATACAGAAGCTTATTTCAACTATGATATTCTCGCGCCTGGTGCTGTGGATGCACTCTTAAAAATTCAAGAAGCTGGAATTGATTTAGCAGTGATGACTATGCGCCGAGTTCGAGAACTAGATTATGCTTTTAAAAAATATGATTTAGGAAGATTTTTCCCAGAAAATCGATGTTATTGCTTGAGTAACGACTACGTGAAGACTCGTGATATTGAAGATAAACCCTTGCTAATGGCTAGGGCATTAAAAGAACTGCCCCCGGCTACTGATACCTGGATGGTGGGAGATACCGAAGCCGACATCACCGCAGCTAAAAATTATGGCATTAAGGTGATGGCTGTGGAATCTGGCATCCGCGATCGCACCCAATTGGAACTTTACCACCCCGACTTAATCGTTAAAGATTTCAGCACTGCTGTAGATTTATGTCTTAAAACCTAAACAGCTTGTCTAGAAAATCTCTGTAAGGGACTTCCAAATAAAAAAATACTCAACTACTTCTTGTGGGGTGGACATCTTGTCCGCCCATGATTAGGGCGGGCAAGACACCCACCCCACAAGATTAGATAATTTATTTGTTGTCAGTCTCTAAGCTGTAACTGATTGAATTAATCGGCATTCAGATAGCAAATCAAAATAGGAGTCAAAATAGGTATTTTGACTCCTGATTCTCAAATTTTGAGAAGAACACACATAAACCATGTCTTCTTTATAAAAACTTGTTTATGGGTAGTGGTTTACCGTAGAAAGCTACTAACCAACCACAACAATATAAACGTTACTACACTAGAGAACTGATTCGATGACAAATTCAGGAATGATATTTGTGGTGACAGCAAACTAGCAACTAGTCCCCCAGCGATTAAGCCAATTATTAAACTGACCAGGGTGAACAAAACTGCTCGCCCAAATTTACTTTCCTTGCGATTGAGAAAGTAAATACTAGCGCCTACCCCAACCACCAATGCTAACTGCAAAACCTGATCGCCTCCCTCTGGGTAAAACACACTGATAGAACTCAAACCAAGAAACCAAGCTCCTGGTAAGAATATATCAGCAGGTGTTGGCTGATCCAGCATCCGTTGCAGCCATGCAGGCGACTGCTCACGAGGCGTTGGACTTTCTTTTGGAGGCGATTGCACTCGCAACTCTGGAAACCGAATACGCTCAGGGACTTTAATTTTACCTTCTTGGCGCATCCGTAAGCGATCCATTAAAATCGCATCGTAAGCCGCTTCAATTACTTCTAAATGCTTGGCATCGCCACTATGTTGCTCGAATAGGCGATTACGAGCATCCTGAATTTCATCGAAGCTAGCCTCTTCTGATACCCCAAGTTTTTCGTAGGGATTTTGATCGCTCATGGGAGTTTGTTAGTTCAGCCTCAGTCAGCGGCAGTCTTTTGTCGAATAAAAAACAGCTTTAGGTTTTGTTTTAATCGAAACTAAAGTTTCGACTTATTTTATGCCCTAACAGGATAGTAGCACGGGTTAGTTTAATCGACTTTGTAATTTTAACTATACCCACTTTAACATATCGCTATAACTCCGTGTATACCCTCATGTCGTTGTCTAGTTCTGGCTCTAATCTAGAATTTGAACGGAGAGTACCTAAAACACATAGTTTTTATGAAAATATCAACTTTACTGTTTCAAATTTGGCAACTTACTGTGCCTTAATAGAATTTTTTTAATTATACTGAATAATCGCTTGTGGTATATATCCGCATATCGATTTAGAATTGAGACGTTTTTAGTTACCACCTAACTCGGATCGCGAACGTGTCTTGGTATTAAGAACTGTTGCGGCTAAAGTCAGAGCGCTTATATACTGTGGCTAACACAAGTTTCGCGTTCTCATCGCCCACAATCCTGATTAGAGTATTTCTTTTTGAATAATCAGGAATCTCATACCCTAGCCATGTAGATTCTTAGTTAGCCCCTAAGTGGCAGCTGCGTTTTTACGCAAACCTTTTGTTAATCTTACGAATTTTTGTGCAAAGTAATGGTCATGGCTCCTGCCAAGATTCTTGTAGTTGACGACGACCCTGCGGTTCGGAATTTAATCCAACGCTTTCTGATTAAGCAGAACTATCAGGTGGAGGCTGCCGAAGATGGAAAGACAGCCTTAACTCTATTTGAGCAATTTAACCCTGATTTGGTGATTCTAGATGTGAATCTACCAGATGTAACTGGGTTTAACCTCTGCCAAGAGATGCAAAGTCGTAATGGTGTGTTTGTTTTGATGTTGACTAGCCGTGCTGACGAAGCTGACAAAATTCGCGGCTTTGCTAAAGGTGCTGACGATTATCTCACCAAGCCTTTTGGGTTAGGAGAGTTAGAAGTCAGAGTCGGAGCGATTTTGAGGCGTCAACGAGTGATAACTACTGCCGAGCAAAAACGCTTGGTATTTGAAAAACTTATGATTGACCCAGTGCGGCGGGAGGTGGCGCTTAATAACCAAGCAGTACCTTTAACTGCTCTGGAATTTGATTTGTTGCATTTTTTAGCCAGTCATCCAGGTCGAGTTTGGCGGCGTGCGGAGCTAATCCAAGAGGTATGGGACTATGAATATGTCGGCGACCAACGGGTTGTAGATGTCCATATTGGGCAAATTCGCAAGAAGATTGAAATTGATGCTAGTCAGCCAGCATTAATTCAAACTGTACGTGGCGTAGGGTATAAGTTTGAATCTCCTGCTCATCCCCAGCACTTGGAAGCTAAGTCCTAAGTTAACAGTCTAGAGTTTTTTAACTCTTGACTGTTAACTCTTGGGGAGGGATTATTGAATTTATTTGGCTTGAATAAAAGACAAATTTAGACAATCAAAATAGGTAGATATTGCTCAAATACACACCAGGTGGTTATTTGAGATTTTTATTTATGCGTTTAAAACAGTAGACAACAAAGAGAGTCTACTGGAAAATATTTTTTTGCATTTGTTTGACCGTTTTGACCAAAACGATTGATTATTTTTTTATTTTGAAGTCCGTTAATGGGGTACGGTTTGCCGTACCCGTATTAGGGCTTGATACCAGTACCTATGGGGTGTCTAGTAAATTAGCTGTTGCGGGTGAGTCAGTACAGGGTATTTCTACTGAGGAGTGGTGGAACAAAGTTTCCAGATAGACTCGAGCAGCACGGCGATCGCTATCTCCATTTTGGAGTAAAAACAATGATAAAGCCGCCGTCAATACTCTGTTTTCATCCCAATCGGGATGGGTTTCTAAGTAGTTTTTTAAGGATTCGTGGAGTGTTTCGGGAATTTCTGTAAAGATGCTAACCGTTGATTTCATGAGATTTTCCTCCTATGAGGATAATCAAGAGGGACAAGTTGCTTGCGCTGAAGCGGCTTAGGGCTACTTCACACGCTCTTTCGCCAGCCCGCCAATCTCCGCCCACATCTGATGGTAATATATTTTACACATTTGGTGCTAACGGTTGAACGGATTACAAAAGCAAGCCGAATCATTGTGCGCCAAGAGGGGGTGGGTTTGTCAATGCTGCGAAATGTTAAAAACGATTGTATAAAAAATAAATGCGAACGCTAGAATAGGTATTTAAAGCTATTTTTCGTTACATAACTTTATAATAACTCAGTCCTTTAAGTTCCTTCCCACTGTTAATTAACAATCCCCAACAAGAGGGTAAGAAGCCCATTAGCTCGTAGAGAACCTGTGGAAAACTGCTAAAATCCCTGTGGAAACCCTGTGGAATGAGTTATAAAAATAGCACCCAATGATAAGAATTACCAAAATGTCACATAACCATGACATTTAAACTCATGAAATTAGCTTCGCAATCGCAGTTATCATCGTGGCTGCCCTCGATACATCCCCAGATATGGGTTTTTGCAATTGGTAGATTTCTGTCGGAAGTTGGTACTGGCTGTACTCTGTTTTACGCCCCCATCTTTTTTGTAAATCAAGTTGGTTTATCTGCAACCAGTGTTGGGGTAGCCTTGGGTAGCGCTTCGATTTCCGGCATTGTAGGGCGGATTGTAGGTGGTTCTTTGGCTGATTCTGAACACTGGGGACGCCGCCGCACTTTGTTGCTAGCCACGGCGATTTCCGCAATTGGTTCTCTGGTTTTAGCTGGAACCGATAATTTTACGATTTTGGTAATCGGTAGCTTGATTAGCGGTTTAGGGATAGGTTTTTATTGGCCGGCGGCTGAAGTTGTTGTTGCTGACGCCAGCCAGATTGACAATCGCCGCGAAACTTTTGCGATCGCTCGCCTAGCTGATAATCTTGGGTTAGCGATCGGAATTGCGCTAGCTGGGTTTTTGATCGCGGTAATTGGGAGTTATCGATGGCTATTTGTGATTGATGCTATCTCTTTTTTGGTTTTTTTTGGGGTTGTCTATGTGGGAATTAGTGAAACTGAACAACAGCAAATAGGGGAATCTGAAAAGATAGAACTTTTTGCTTCTTGGATGGCAGTACTGAGCGATCGCCGTTTCCTGGTCTACATAGCAGTTAATATATTCTTTACAATCTACATTTCTCAAATCCATAGCACCCTGCCGCTTTACTTCAAAAACTTTGTTATAAAAAGTAGTAGTGAAGGATTTGCTCAAACTACGATTAGCGTTCTATTTGCTTGGCATCTGGTGTTCGCCATCATCTGCCAGTTGCCTGTAACTAGCATCTTAAAACGCTGCTCACACACACTCGCGCTTACTGTTTCCGCTATTTTCTGGGCAATTGGTTTTGGCCTGATTTGGGTAAGCGGCACTGCCCCATCTGATCATCTAGTTTGGGTAATATTGGCATTAGGAGTATTTGCGGTGGCGATTGTCTCCTATACCCCATCTGCTGCTTCTTTAGTGACTGAGTTAGCCCCGGAAAATCAACGCGGCGTTTATTTTTCCATCAACGCTTTGTGCTGGGCTGTTGGCTCATTTATTGGTCATCCCTTGGGTGGATGGGCATTAGATCAACCAGAAATTATTACCAATAGTTACTGGTTATGCTTCAT
Organism: Nostoc sp.; assembly: GCF_036917635.1. Lineage (GTDB taxonomy): Bacteria > Cyanobacteriota > Cyanobacteriia > Cyanobacteriales > Nostocaceae > Nostoc. The sequence continues at coordinate 153,840 of NZ_JBALCW010000098.1, read as the reverse complement.
TTTGAGTGTAGCGATCGCTCTGGCAATTTTACAATATCTCAATCGAATTTTAGCTGAGTAGGGGCGTCATCTGTGCGCTTATTTTTCCTCCTCATTGGCGACGTTCTTGCAACTTCCGATATACAGATTTTAAATCAACTTGATGGTGAGCTAAGGCAACCAAAGTATGATATAGCAAATCAGCGACTTCACCTGCGATCGCATCTGCATCATCATCCTTAAAGGCCATTACCACCTCGGCGGTTTCCTCACCAATCTTTTTCAAAATTTTGTTATCGCCACCTGCAAATAGTTTACAGGTGTAGGAGCTTTCTGTCGGATTATCGCGGCGATCGCATATTATTTCAAACAATTGTGACAATGTATCCCCTGGTGGCGGGGCAATTTTCCCTTCTATCTGGTGAAAGCAACTGCGTTCTCCAGTGTGGCAGGCAATATCTCCTAATTGCTCAACCCCGATGAGCAGCGCATCACTATCGCAGTCATAACGGATACTCTGCACTTTTTGGATATGTCCAGAAGTCGCCCCCTTGTGCCATAACTCTTGCCGGGAACGGCTCCAAAACCAAGTTTCTTCAGTTTCTAAAGTTTTTTGTAACGACTCCTGATTCATCCACGCCATCATCAGGACAGTACCATCCAAATAATCTTGGACAATTGCAGGCACTAGACCTCGTTCATCGTAGCGAATTTCCTCAACAGGGATAGCGTCATGCAGTGAGTGCGAATCGTTAGAAGACATACCAGCTAGTTTGCTCTAATGAGAATAATTCATGGATTCACGATACCATTCTCGATAGGGCAACTGGCATGTTTTTTTAATTGAACTATCTTATCTAGCTCTAAACAAAAGCATTCCGTTCCATAGCAGACTGCATCTTTACAGCACTCAACGCGACTTTGTAAAGCTCTTGATGCCTCGCCATACCAATGAATCGCCGAATTAAAAGCTGCTTCCTAAAGATCCTGGTATGCTTCAGATAATCGAGTTTGAATATCTAGTAGTCTGTCAACATAAAAATGACGGATGTAGAGACGCGAAATTTCGCGTCTCTACAAGGTTTTGGATAGTACAAACAAGCTTAACAAAATCAAATTGACAGACTACTAGAGGCAAGTCTTTATTCCACTTGCATAACATATTGTTATTTTTTAGTTCAGCTGATTATATAGGATAGAAATTATAAGCACTTTTTGACCCTATCCTAAGATATAGCTTTTTATTGCCCACTGTTAGGAGAGAACCTTGGTAAATACCACAATTAAAACAACGAAATCACAAGAAGTTTTCGCTGCTGCTCAAAACCTGATGCCCGGAGGAGTGAGTTCTCCGGTTCGTGCCTTTAAGTCTGTGGGCGGACAACCCATCGTTTTTGATCGTGTTAAAGGGGCATATATTTGGGATGTAGATGGCAACCAATATATAGACTATGTAGGCACTTGGGGACCAGCTATTTGCGGTCATGCTCATCCAGAAGTAATTGCAGCCTTACATGAAGCTTTAGAAAAAGGCACCAGTTTCGGCGCTCCCTCAGTCCTAGAAAATGTTTTGGCAGAAATGGTTATCGATGCCGTTCCTAGCATCGAAATGGTCAGATTTGTCAACTCTGGAACTGAAGCCTGTATGGGAGTTTTGCGGCTGATGCGGGCTTTCACAAAACGAGATAAAATCATCAAGTTTGAAGGCTGCTATCACGGACACGCCGATACCTTTCTCGTGAAGGCGGGTTCTGGTGTTGCCACACTTGGCTTACCAGACTCACCAGGAGTTCCGAAAGCGGCAACTAGCACCACTCTAACCGCACCTTTTAACGACTTAGAATCCGTCAAAGCCTTGTTTGAAGAAAACCGCAACGATATTGCTGGTGTGATTCTTGAGCCAGTTGTCGGCAATGCTGGATTTATTGCACCTGATGCTGGCTTCTTAGAAGGATTACGAGAACTGACTCACGAACATGGAGCTTTATTGGTATTTGACGAAGTGATGACAGGCTTTCGTATTGCTTACGGTGGCGCTCAGGAAAAATTTGGTGTGACTCCTGACTTAACAACCTTGGGTAAGGTGATTGGCGGTGGGTTGCCAGTAGGAGCTTATGGCGGTCGCCGAGATATTATGTCAATGGTTGCCCCCGCCGGACCCGTATATCAAGCTGGGACTCTTTCTGGTAATCCTTTGGCGATGACTGCTGGTATTAAGACTTTAGAATTGCTGCAAAAGCCAGGTACTTACGAGTATCTTGACCGGATTACTAAGAAGCTAGCAGATGGTTTGCTGCAAATTGCCAAAGAAACTGGTCATGGGGTATGCGGTGGTCAAATCAGCGCCATGTTTGGCTTATTCTTTACCTCTAGCCCAGTTCATAACTATGAAGATGCCAAAAAATCTGATACAGCCAAATTCGGACGCTTCCATCGGGGGATGTTAGAGCGTGGTGTTTACTTAGCACCCTCTCAATTTGAAGCTGGGTTTACGTCTTTTGCTCACACTGAAGAAGATATTGATCAGACTTTAGCAGTTGCACGAGATGTAATGTCTAGCCTATAACCTGTTCTGACAATTCAAGTTATGTGGAAAAGCTAACCATTAACCTAACCCCCTTCCCGCGTCGGGAAGGGGGAAAATTCAAAGTCTCTCTCCTTCCAGTGATGATTATTTGGGCCGACTTACTTAGTAGTCTGTCAGCTTTGAATTGAGGGGTAAACAAGTTCGTAGTCAGGACTTTATTCTTAAATTTTTAAGCACGCTTTGTGCTTACTACGAACCCTCTTGCACTAGCTTGACAGACTACTAGTCTGTTACAGATTGTACCTAAAAGCTACAAGTCAGGAGGCAAAATCACCTGATCAATTGCATGGATTACACCGTTAGTGGCTGTGATATCTGCCTGTGTCACTTTAGCTTCATTGACAGTTACACCGGTCGTAGGATCAACTTTAACGTTGATTGCGCCACCTTCAAGGCTTTTAACTTCACCAGACTTCAAATCAGTGGACAATATCTTACCCGGTACTACATGGTAAGTTAAAATCTTCAGCAATACTTCTTTGTTGGCTGGTTTTAACAATTCTTGCAAAGCATCTTGTGGCAACTTAGCAAAAGCTGCATCAGTAGGTGCAAAAATGGTTAAGTTATCTTTGCCTTGCAAAGCTCCAGTTAATCCTGCTGCTTTCAAAGCCCTAGTTAAGGTTTTAAAAGAAGCGTTTGACTCTGCCAACCCTAATAAGTTTTTACCTTGATTGTCGCTTGAACCTGGCCCTGGTGGAGTTGTAGTAGGTGTGTTGGAGGGTTCAGTTCCTGGGGTAGGAGGGGTAGGACGTGGAGGGCGGGGTGTAACTGGAACTTCACTAGGTGTAACACTACCACCACCACCACCACCACGGTTATAGGGCGGTTCGTTGAAAATACTTGGTCTGGGATTTGTTACACTACCTTTCTGCGCTACTTGTTTGGGTTTGGTATTGCCCTTTTCTATTTCTGAAGCAGCTTCAACAGGTGTGTATTGAGTATTTACTTGAAGACGTTGACCCTTGTTATAAGGGGCTTCGTTAAAAATACTAGGGTTAGGATTTAGTGTCTGTTTAGCTTCAGATGGTAAAGTAATAATCAGGCTTAAACTACTAAATCCTGCTATGCCTGCCAACGCGATCAGCAATTTGCTGTAATTTGTCTTCATAAATTTTGTTTGTTTTTGTCCACACATTACATAAAGATTTATAACATTTTGCTATACACAAAATCTAACTTAAGAGGGAAGTAAAATTTTTCCTTAAAAGAGTTTGTGCTGGTCAGGTAAAATATCAAACGTCGGCTTACACTGGCAATTATGAAATATATCTAGCACATATTTTCTGTAATGAGTATTTTTTTTGACGCCAAAACAGTTAAAAAGCCTCATTTGCTGTAACGTCAACTCTCAAAACGTCTGAAAAACTTACATCTACAAGGTATGAGTTACAATAAGCTGTGAAAAATATTTTATTTGGTAATAAGTAAATTTATATACAATGCTCTATGTAAATGAATAAATGATTAAAAAATACTGAATCCCATAATAAATAAGGCGATATCTTTGAATTAACCATTAATTATTTCAGCAAAAATAGAGAAATTAATTACTTAGATATCTTAACTCAGTCTAAACAGTGACGGAAATTAAAGTAACTGCTGAAGACTTACAATTGAGCGCTTAAGTTTATTGATATATGCCAAATTAAATTATTCAATTTTATATTTTAATCAGAAAGAATCTTTTTAAATCGATGATTTTGTTAAAAATCAGGCATAAGTTGAAGCACAATTTCAATTAAATAGACAAAAAGCAAATAATGTAAAGAAAAATTACTTTAACTAAAGATACAATTGTACAGTTAAGAAGTTGACCAGTTATAAGGTATACAACATGTTGGAATTATACCAATGGGAACTATCTCAATACTCAGAGAAAGTGCGCCTAATTCTAGATTTTAAAGGACTAGATTACCGCAAAATAGAGGTTACGCCTGGGATTGGACAAGTAGAACTGTTTCGGCTGACTGGTCAGAAACAAGTTCCGGTATTAAAGGATCGTAATAGATATATTGCGGATTCTACGGAAATAGCTAAGTATTTAGACTTAGAGTATCCCGATCGCCCGATAATACCGCAAGATCCCAAAAAACGGGGTTTAACTTTATTAATCGAAGAATGGGCGGATGAGTCCATAGGTATCAAAGGTCGCAAAGCGCTATTTGCAGCCATAAGTCAAGACCAAAATTTCCGCAAGTCTTTATTACCCACCTCAACACCAGATATATTTAAAAGTCTGGTTGAAGGAGTACCAACTGACTTACTGACAGTGCTGGGTTCTGGCGTAGGTTACAGCCCAGATATGATAAAGTCAGCGATCGCATCTTTAAAACAAGACTTGGAAGCGGTAACGTTATTATTGGCAGATAGTCCTTATTTAACTGGAGATGAGCCAACTTTAGCTGACTTGGCAGTAGCTGGGTTATCGATATTGCTCAAGTTCCCCTCAGGTCCCTATCTGGATTTACCAGCTTCTATTAGAGGTAAAGGATTACCAATCTTTTCAGAGAATATAAATTATGAACCATTCTTTACCTGGCGCGATCGCCTTTACGCCCAATTCCGCAAACCATTAATCACTACCACTCCACCAACAGGAAGTGCGCCAACTTCGATTCAGATTGACTAGGTAATTGGGGATTGGGGATTGGTGACTGGGAGATAATAACTCAAGACAAATGACCAATGACCAATGACAAATGACAAATGACTAATCAGATAAATTCGGCACAGCCATTAGGTTCGGTCATTCAAGGTTCTCTAACTGAAGGCTTAGAAGTACGATTGCATCCTGACATTTCTGTGGAAGATATGCGGGTGGGTAAGTTTCTTGTTGTGCAAGGGATGCGATCGCGCTTTTTTTGTATGCTGACAGATGTAGCATTGGGGGCTGCTAATGCCCGAATTATTGCAAGTCCCCCTAGTTGGGAAGACACTTTTTTACGAGATGTTTTAGCCGGAAGTGGTACTTATGGTACTATCAACCTCGCGCCGATGTTGATGTTCACTCCCGAATCGGAAGAATCTTTCTCCCCAACAAATGGCAAATCAGCAAATCCCTTTCTGCCATCAGTGACGGGTTTGGCTTCATTTGTGCCACAAACCAGTACTACAATGGAATTGTTGCCTGTTAAAACTATTCCTAGCCACTTTAGCCAAGTTTACGATGCCAGTGTTGACGATTTTCGCCGGGTATTTGGTTGGGAAGATGACCCCCAAAGGCGTAATTTTTCCATCGGTAAACCTTTGGATATGGATGTGCCAGTTTGCATCGATTTAAATCGCTTCGTGGAACGGAGTAATGGGGTTTTTGGGAAATCTGGTACTGGTAAATCTTTTTTAACACGGTTACTTTTAGCTGGCGTTATCCGTAAAAACGCGGCAGTAAATTTGATTTTTGATATGCACTCTGAGTATGGCTGGGAAGCCGTTGCAGAAGGGAAGAATGTAAGTACAGTTAAAGGTTTAAAGCAACTTTTTCCTAGCAAAGTAGAAGTTTACACCCTCGACCCGGAATCGACAAAGCGCCGGGGTGTGCGTGATGCTCAAGAACTCTATTTGAGCTATGAGCAAATTGAAGTTGAAGATATTAAGTTATGTGGTCGAGATTTAGGACTTTCTGACGCAGCCTTGGATAACGCTAATATTTTGTTTAATGAGTTTGGTAAGTCTTGGATTGTCCAGCTGTTAAATATGACTGGTGAGGACATTAAGATGTTCTGTGAGGAAAAGCCGGGACACCCAGGTTCAATTAACTCTTTACAGCGCAAACTTATGCGGATGGATAGCTTGAAGTATATGCGAGCGGTTTGCCCGCAGAATTATATTAGTAAAATTGTCCAGTGCCTGGAATCTGGGAAGAATGTTGTGATAGAATTTGGTTCCCAGTCTAATATGCTCTCTTATATGTTGGTGACGAATATGATCACCCGACGGATTCATGAGCATTACGTCAAGAAAGCAGATAAATTCCTGCAAAGCAAAAACCCTTGCGATCGCCCCACGCCATTGATGATTACCATTGAAGAGGCGCACCGTTTCCTTGACCCAGCTATCGTACAAAGTACTATCTTTGGGACTATCGCCAGGGAATTGCGAAAATATTTCGTCACACTTTTGGTAGTTGATCAACGTCCATCGGGTATTGATAATGAAGTCATGTCCCAGATTGGGACTCGGATTACCGCTTTGCTTAATGATGATAAAGATATTGACGCGATTTTTACAGGTGTATCTGGTGGTAGCGGACTGCGATCGGTTTTGGCAAAGTTAGACTCTAAGCAACAAGCTTTAATTTTGGGTCATGCTGTTCCTATGCCAGTAGTAGTCCGTACCCGTCCTTATGATGCAACTTTTTACGAAGAAATTGGAGAGCCAGCTTGGGAAGAAAAACCAGACGCGGAAGTATTCGCTGCTGCTGAACTAGCCAAGGCTGACCTTGGGTTCTAGATAGTCATTTGTTATTTTCCCAATGCCCTATGCCCCATGCCCAATTCGTAACATCCCTCCATTCTCACGGGAAATTAAGTTCGGTTATCTGGCTAGTTTTGGGCAACAGAAGAGGGGTTTTTGGCGTCACTATAGATATAGTAAGTAATTTCAAGGAAGTTTAATTTTTTTTGGGAAATCGGCAATTTTGAATTATAATTAAACATTTTGTCGAAAAATACTTTACTCTTTGCCTAATTTATCTTACTATAAAGAGTAAGTGGAACTCATACCGACTTCAGATTTACAGTTACTATTCGTAACTGCCTAAAAGAAGAATTCTCAAAAACAATCAGTGTGCTTATATAGAGATTGAAAATTTAAGAGATTGAAAATTTAGGGAAGGTAGGGGAACCTATCATTGAGAGTTTACGTCTCACCAACGGCTAGATCAATTGATAATTACTTTTGATAGCTCTCTATATTTTGTGATAGATGTACTACCTTCATCAATTTATTTTAGTAAGAAAACATACATTGTGTTTACGGAGTAGAGGATAACGCACCAATGCCTACTGTCAACACCCAAACGGAAAACCTCAATACCAAATTCACGGCTGATATGGTGCGAACCTATCTGCGAGAAATTGGTCGTGTACCACTGCTAACCCGTGAACAAGAGATTGTCTATGGAAAGCAGGTGCAACAAATGATGAAGTTCATCGACGCTAAAGAAGCTTTAGCGAAGAAACTGCACCGCGAACCGGATATGTCAGAGTGGGCTGACCACGTTCAACAATCGGAAACCGAGATCCAACAAACGGTGGCGCAAGGGAAGCGGGCGAAGCAAAAAATGATCGAAGCGAATTTGCGCTTGGTCGTTGCTATTGCCAAAAAGTACCAAAAGCGGAATATGGAGTTTCTGGATTTAATCCAGGAAGGAACACTAGGATTAGAGCGGGGTGTGGAGAAATTTGACCCAATGAGGGGTTATAAGTTCTCAACCTATGCTTACTGGTGGATTCGCCAAGCGATTACTCGGGCGATCGCTCAACAAGGTCGCACCATCAGGTTACCGATCCACATTACCGAAAAACTGAATAAAATCAAAAAAGTGCAGCGCGAATTGGCGCAAACCTTGGGGCGATCGCCTACTCCAGCCGAAATTGCCAAAGAACTAGAAATAGAACCGGCTCAAATCCGCGAGTACCTGAACATGGCGCGTCAACCAGTATCTTTGGATGTTAAAGTTGGCGAGAACCAGGATACTGAGTTGCAAGAAATGCTCGAAGATGACGGACCATCACCAGAGTATTACACCAACCAGGAATTCTTACGCCAAGACTTGAACAACCTGTTAGCAGAACTGACTCCGCAACAGCGACAAGTTTTAGCCCTGCGCTTTGGTTTAGAAGATGGTAATGAAATGTCATTGGCGAAAGTGGGTGAGAAATTGAATCTCAGCCGGGAACGCGTCCGCCAGTTAGAGCATCAAGCTTTGGCTCATCTGCGTCGCCGTCGTGCCAATGTTCAAGAATACGTTGCTAGTTAAAATGAGAGACGCGGCGTTTCGCGTCTTTCTAGCACCTTGGTGATGCGCCTCCTGAATTCAGGGGGCTATTTTTTTATGCTGGTAACTCAATACGCTTGGGTTACCCCTACTGATTTAATGGTTATAGGTCAATACAGTTCAGTTAAGGATTTTTGGTAGTGATTTTAGACCTGTAGAGACGCGAAAGCGCGTAGCGGGACGAACGCGAGTGCGTCTCCAAGAGTTGTACAATTTCGCGTCTCTACAAGGATTTTGGGCTTAACTGAACGGTATTGGGTTATAGGTAGGATGCGATCGCATTGTCACCGGATGCAAGCCCATCATTAATTACCAAATCTGGCAAGACTCTAAAATAGGAGCATAAAGGCACATACTATGGTATATATAGGAATCATATTTGATTTTTGAACAAAATTAGGTATTGTAGGGTGTGTTAGAACGCAGTTCGTAACGCACCAAACCCTTAATGATGGTGCCGTACTCTCCGTGCTAACGCACCCTACGTATCTTTTCAGAAATCAAGTATTAGTGGGATCGTAGGCGGGATTGAAATTTTACGGATAGTTAGCGGTTATCGCAATTTAGATGCACTTTTTGATGAGGAGTAACAACACGCTGCAAAATCTAAACCTACTCAAAATTATAAATAGCCTTTAAGCATGATCACACAATAATTTCAGATTTTTACGGATAGTAATTGTGTTGGGATGATTTACCCCTAAACTAAGTTCAGCAATTTCTAAAGCCTTTTGATACAGTGGTTCTGCTTCCAAGTACCGTCCTTGGGAGTCGTAGAGTCCCGCTAGGTTGTTGAGACTAGTTGCGACATCTGGATGTTCTTCACCCAGCAGCTTGCGCCTGAGTGCCAAAGCTTGGATTAAAAGGGGTTTGGCTTCGCTGTATCTGCCTTGGGAGTTGTAGAGTAAGGCTAGGTTGTTGAGACTAAGTGCGACATCTGGATGTTCTTCACCCAGCAGCTTGCGCCTGAGTGCCAAAGCTTGGATGTAAAGGGGTTCGGCTTCGCTGTATCTGCCTTGGGAGTAGTAGAGTGCCGCTAGGTTGTTGAGACTAAGTGCGACATCTGGATGTTCTTCACCCAGCAGCTTGCGCCTGAGTGCCAAAGCTTGAATGTAAAGGGGTTCGGCTTCGCTGTATCTGCCTTGGGATTTGTAGAGTAAGGCTAGGTTGTTGAGGCTAGAGGCGATATCTTCCTCTAACCCTAATTCTTTTTGCAATTCCAGCGCTTTATAAATATACTTAATTGCTAAATCTAATTCTTGTTGATAGTCCTGGGCTTCACCTCTGTCTAATCTCTGTTTGTAAATGTTCGCCAATGTAATATACAAACTTGCTAATTTTGCGTCTTTAATTTCGCTTTGTTCTTCTATTTGCTTAATTAATCTTTGTAAATCTTCAATGGGTAAAAAATAGTCATTATCACTATTAAAGTTTTCTAATTCCGTACTTGTTAACGCAAAACGTATCTCCTCAACTTCTCTCGCAGAAATCACATTTTTAGCATGGGAAACAAACCGAAATACTCCATTACGCCAACTCCAAAAATCCGGCGCTTTTTTCATTAAATTAATCATCAATTGATGCGTCACCCACAGGACAATCGCAAAGGGAAATTTCCCCAAGCCTTCCCTTGTCCACTGCAAATAACCAAAGAACTTTTCTTGTGCTGATTGTTCTTCCCCCAGCCTGAGAAATAGCAACTTTTCGGCACCCGTAACAGTTATCACTCCTGGTTCAAACTGTTGTAGACATTCTTCCTTTTCTAAGAGTTGTTGAATAGCAGCTTTTAAATTAGGTTCTTGTTCGTCTAATGTAACACTATAGGTACAAAAATGAGGTTTTAATTCTGTTTCATAGCGCTTAATTATTTGATTCCGAAAATCAGCATTATCACAAACACCAATGAGTAAATTAAATTTACCTTCTCCCGCTTCAATGGAGACAATTAAATCATCAAAAGCATCTTGATTTTTTTTATCAGGGTTAATATTTTTATTTTGATTATTTGTTGTCATCAATTAAGCCCTCATCACGCAACAATTCGACAACAATAGGATGAACATCATACCAATTTTGACGATTGCGATATTCAAGTACATAAAGCCCATGTAGTAAGTCGAGAAATTCTTGCTGTTTCGGATTTTCTGGTTTAAAATTTTGATAAGTTGTTTGCAATATCCGATAATCTATACTACCTAAAGGCATAGCAAAGTCATTGCGAATATTATTAATTGCTTGGTCTAAAATTTCATCATTAATTATTACTTTATCTTCTGGCTTCCGGCGAATTAACCGCAGACAAATCCGACAACATTCATTAGAAATGCGAATTAATTCCCGCAACACGCCACCACTATTTAAAACTATTTTTTCTGCTGTTGATGATTCAAGTGAATTATCTGAGATTCGTTTAGTCAATATTTCACAAAGAATATTCAAAGTTTTTGGAAATGGTGTAGCATTTGCTAAATGACTCTCTCCTTTTTTAAATAACTTTAAAACAGGCATTGCCACAACTTGATCGTTAGTTTCATTTTCAATAGTTGGTTTGAGGTCTTTTTCTCGCAAAGCCGCAATAGGGATAGTATAAATAATCCTAAATCCAGGTAAGCAGAGAGCTTTGATATTATCTTTAAATAAATTATTGACTACTACTAAATCAAGCTTATCTAAATCATCAATAATTACTAATATTTGTTTTTTTGTAACCACTTGGATTGCGGCGGCGATAATATTTAATTGAGCGATTAATTCAGAAATTTTCCGCTCAAATTCTTGTTTTAGCTCATAACGTATTTTCGAGTCAACTTTTAATTTGACACTAAATAGTTTCAATATATTAAAATCTTTAGAAGCTTCCCTTTGAATATTGGTTTCTTCCGTGCGGACGCGGGTAGCAAACCATTTATCAATGGCATTTTTAGTAGAAGCAGGAATATCAATTTGACGCGCCTCTGCTTCTAGCATTAAATTAACAGCAATAGAAAACAGGACATTAATATGATTTACGTCAGACATTTCTATAGTGTCAGCAATAGAAAATAAAACAACAAAATATTTATCTTCTATTCTCCGGCTAAATTCCGCCAACAAAGTAGACTTACCACACCCCCGATGTCCGGTAAAAACAACCTTACCATCTGAATTGGGACTATCTTCAATCAACTGTATCAATTCATCAATAGTATCTTCGCCATACTCTACCCGAAACCTTCGTAAATCATTCTCTTCAATTAAGGGTAACAGTTCCAAATTACGATAAGCTTGTTGAAACGACTTGAGCAAATCTTCAGTCATAGAATAGGGTAAATATAATTAACCTGCACCACAGTTAATTATCACCCATTTCCCCACAGATGGAAATCCAAACTAATTGTTTCTGGGTAGAGGGATAATTTTATCCAAACCCCCACAACCCATCAAAATTGCAACTTAATTTGGTCACAATATTTACACCATTGCAACCCTTTTTAAATCTGACGCACTTTCACGTCTAGGCGCAGTCTTCCTTGATCTAAATAGGTTAGCTCAAATAAACCGAACTATGTAACAAAATGTAAAATCCTCAAAACCGCAAGCGAATTGCAACTCTTGGAGACGCTCCGTACCCTACGGGAAGGCTTAAGCCAACGCAATGACATAGTTATAAATTTTCCCACCCACCTACTTACGGGACTACCTGCAAGTGCCAGAATTACTTTGACTGTAGGACTATTAATCATAATCGAGTAAAAAAAGTTATCATCAAAACTCAGTACTCAGCTAAGGGGCAATCCTTTTCTATGAAAGCAACAAGGGCTGAACTTGCTGAAAGACTGATGAAATCAGCATTTTTATCACCTGAAAAATCTCAAAAGCAAGATATCAAAAAGTTTAATGTTAATTGAGAACGTTTAATTTGTGATTAACCTCACCCAATGGCATGAATCTATTGAATGAAGAAAAAAGACTCTAAGTGATGGTAATCTAAGGTTGTTGAGCTAAATTAAATAAAAACTTTAGTTTTTGACAGTTTTCTTTTTTGGACAATAGTAATATAAGTTGTAAACAAAGTCTTTGATAATTAAGACTTAGTGATAATTTAAGTAAATTACAAAGAACTTAGTTCGTTTTTTTAACAGGAGAAGTAGGGTGCTTAACAACCTTCATCAGTTCTTATCTCCCCGTCAATGGGGAATTTCCCTCGCAGGCTTAGGCTTACTTCTCGGTTTGGGCTTTATAGCCAAGCAGACTCAAGTAGTACCATTTACAAATTCTTCATTATCATCGGCTCAAATTCATAAAACCAGCGAAAACTCTCTTTTGTCGCAGTTAAGAAGAGTTCGAGAGCAGAGAAGTCAACTCAACGCAGCTTCTGGAGATAGAGGGTTTTTTGGTCATAAGAACCCTAAAACATTACCTACAACCACAGCGTTGGTTCCAGATTCTCAAGGAGCTACAAAAGACGCAGGAGTTTTACCAAAAGTGGATTTTCCTGTAAAAGATGGGATTTACCTCTATGGTCAATCCCCAAAATCAAACCAGCTTGGTCAAGGTTATATCATATTTCAAAAGCAGCAGGATAAGGTAACGGGTGCATTGTTTATGCCCCACTCAGAGTTTAATTGTTTTCAGGGTACACTCAACCCATCAGGAGAGTTGGCGATGACGGTTAATAGTTCGTCAAATGAAGCCAGTTCTCCTGGGTCGAATCAGGTAGCTGCAAGCAATAGACTGCCTCAAGTGAGTGAAGATGAGTTAAGCAGTTATCCTTACTCGCTGGCTCTGCAAGACTTTTATCATTTAAATTCTATCACTGCTAGCGATCGCCGCACATTACAAATGTGTAAGTAATCTTCAATTTAATACTCAATTCCTGGTTGCGCTTTCACACCTTGATCGCGGAAAGGGTGCTTAACTAGGGTCATTTCAGTTACGAGGTCAGCACGCTCTATTATTGCAGCCGGTGCGCCTCTACCTGTGAGAATAACGTGCTTATCGGCTGGTTTTTGCGCCAAACCTGCTAAAACATCGTCTACTTCTAAGTAAGACATTTTCAGCGCGATATTGATTTCATCTAACAACACCATGTGAAAGTCTGGGTTGCGAATATATTCTAATGATTTTTGCCAAGCGGCGCTAGCTTTATCGAGATCGCGATCGCGGTCTTGAGTTTCCCAGGTAAAGCCTTCGCCCATTGCGTGAAATTCTAACTGGTCTTCCCAATTACTGAAAACCCGTTTTTCTGAAGGTTCCCAACTACCTTTGATAAATTGAACGATCGCTACTTTATACCCGTGACCTAGCGATCGTAACACCATCCCCAAAGCCGCAGTAGTTTTACCTTTACCATTACCAGTATTTACAATAATTAATCCTTTTTCTGGTACAGCTTGTGCTATACGTTGATCCTGCACTTCTTTGCGTCGCTGCATCTTTTTGCGGTACTGTTCATCAGTCAAAGATGAAGACATTACCTGATCAATCAAGCGCCCAATCTCTTTATCTGGATTTAATTCTTCTGGTGTATCGTTTTTCATCAATTTTGTGTGCAAATAACTGTTAAAACTTTCGACAGTAAACCGAAATTATGTTTAGAATTTGATTTTAGCTAAATCACATAATTGAATATTTCCAGTAAGATTTTATAGAAAAATATTGATCCTGTGCTAGCTTTATTTAACATAATTTGCAGACAGGTATGTAAAACTATATGATATACAAAATAAGGTTATAATTTGAGTTCAATATAGCTATTTTAAATAATTTGATCGGTTTATTAAATCATTTTACTAAGATTTCCTTCGACAGGTCAGTTGCTTAAAATAAAGATTATCATTTCATCACTTGTTTAGAAAGTTACATTTCAAATACCCAGACGCTCGAAAACTCGCCATTACAAAACTTAATTACGAATTACGAATTACGAATTACGAATTATTTAACCTTCCGTAAAACCCTGTTCTCTATACTCTGACTTCAGCTGTTACCCGAAAAAACCTTAACCCGCCAAGTGTCACAGTAGGACTATCAAGACCGTAAGCTTAAGGGACTTCCAAATAAAAAAATACTCAAAAAAGTGGCGAAAAAACTTTCTCCTCCTTATTCCTCTGTGTTCTCTGTGTCTAATAAGGTTCGTTTATTTGAGTAATTTATTTCTTGGAAGTCCCTAATGAGATGTGAATGATAATATTTTCACCTTCTAGTTGATCGTCCCAGGAATTTGATATGAATAGTAACACTCGTCTACAGATGATTTTAGCTGATACACCTATTGATACAGTATTAAGAGCGATCGCTCAACTAAATCTACCTAACTGGTGGTTAGCCGGGGGTGCAGTCCGAAACACTGTTTGGTCTACAATTTTTGGCAATGAGTGTAAATTACGTATTAAAGATTTTGATATTGCATTCTTTGATATAGAGGGAAACCGTTCTCAAGAACTAGCAGCAAAGGCGACTCTCACAGAACAATTTCCTCATGAACAGTTTGATGTAAAAAATCAAGCTAGTTTTGCTCGTTGGCGGCCTGGTAGCAGACCCTACACTAGTACAGAGGATGGCATCGCAGAGTGGCTGCACACTGCTACTGCTGTAGGAGTTCGACTAGATGCACAAGGTCAATGGCAATTTTTTACTCCCTACGCGTTAGATGACCTATTTGGTGGCATTATTCGACCTACGCCAGCACATACTCATAACTTAGATGCCAAAAATAAGGCATCTGGGTTTTTACAAAAGTGTCCTTATCTGCGGTTGGCGTAAAAGTTACAGTCGGGTTGTAAGTAAGTCGGGACGATAAAAGCAAGGTATGTTGAGTTTTGTAAAAACTCTGGAACGATTCATTTATGGCCGACTTACTTAGTGCAATACAAAATACAGTTTAGTAAGCTGTTCCACAAATAAACTTGCATAAGTTGGGCGGGCAGGATGCCCACCCCACAAGAGTTATATTTAATAAGGGTTATGCAAGTTAGATGTTTTTTAGCTTATTCAATAATTTAGTGAATAATATCCTAATCTGGGCGTTACCCAAGCTGTAAAGTCATCCTTTATTCTGTTTGATGCGTGAGTAGAGAAGTTCGCGATCGCTGTGAGGATTTACAATTAAGCATGGACTATTACCGCCACTTCCATTACTTACAATAACGACAGTAATGCCGGATTTTGGACAAATCCCTAAACAACTGGTGCTAACAACCCGAAATTCTCCCCATAATCCCTCAAATTTTAAACGAGATTTTAACCAATTCTCTAAGTCTTCCGAAGCTGTTGAGCTTTTGCTAGTTGGATGAAAACTATTTGAGCGCTCGTTTGCACATTGTGAACATACAAGCACTAAACCAGACTCCCATCGGGGAGAAACACTCTTGATAGAAGTTTCTAATGGACGAGAATTTATTAAGGGCGATGTTTGCTGAGAATTGGATGCAAACCTCTTGAAGATACGTTGCAGCAATTTTTTAATATGCTTGATCAGTTTTTTCATGATTGAACCTTAGTTCAAGGGAGGGAGAGGTTTGTTGAACAGAATAGTGGAAATTTACCGTTTAGTCTGTTCTGCTATATCATCTAATAATCAGCGCTTCTGAGCAATTTGCTGCAAGTATGCAATTAGCTGTTGTCCTGCTGTGTCAATGTGTCGTTTTAGTAGTCTGACAGCAGCTTTTGTATCCTGCTTTTGACAAGCATCTAAGAGTTGATAGTGTTCTTTTTGCGATCGCTCTTGGTAATCCATCTGCGCTAATTGTATACGAACATAGCGATCGCAATTAACGTGTAAAGTTTTAATCATTGTCAGCAACCGAGGACGTTCAGCAGTAGCATACAGCGTCGCGTGAAATTCCCAGTTGAGTTTTGCCAACACACCTGCATCAGTTGCTTGATTTGTCGCTTCTAAAATCACAGCAGCTTTTTCTATATCTGTTTCCCTGAACTTGGGTATTGCCAATTGCATCGCTTTCACTTCTAAGGCGCTGCGAATTTCACAGATTTCTTGCGCCTCTTGAGCTGTCAACACCGATACGTAAGCACCACGATTTAAATGTAGTGTCACTAATCCTTCTGCTTCTAACTGCTTAAGCGCTTCACGCACGGGAATGCGACTAACTCCAAACTGAGTAGCGATTTCATCTTGTCTCAGAGATTGTCCTTCCTGAAATATGCCGCGCAGAATCGCTTCCCGCAAAGCATCAGCAATTAAATCTGGGGTACTGCGTTGTTGTTGCAGCACATTCGCTGCTAAGTCATTTAAATTCATATTGGATATTGTATACAAAATTAGAAAAATTGTATACAATATCCAAAGTAATCCCTTCAATACTACGGGAGACAGTTATGAGCATTGCATCTCAACCAGATAGAGTTATCATCTTCGACACCACGCTACGGGATGGCGAACAGTCACCGGGCGCAACCCTGAATGTAGAAGAGAAATTAGCGATCGCTCATCAACTAGCCCTCCTTGGTGTCGATGTGATTGAAGCAGGTTTTGCCGTTGCTAGTCCGGGAGATTTTCAAGCTGTTAAAACCATTGCCCAACAAGTGGGAATACCGGGTGGGCCAATCATTTGCAGTTTAGCTAGAGCGATTCGCCAGGATATTCACACAGCCGCCGAAGCCTTGAAGGGCGCGGCTCATCCCAGAATCCACACAATGATTTCTACCTCTGATATTCACCTGAAATATCAATTAAAAAAGTCTCGCAGCGAAGTATTAGCGATCGCATCAGAAATGGTTGCTTATGCCAAGTCGTTTGTAGACGATGTAGAATTTTCACCGATGGATGCTAGCCGCACTGAGCCAGAGTTTCTTTATGAAGTTTTGTCAAGAGCGATCGCAGCAGGTGCGACTACAATTAACATTCCTGATACCGTTGGTTACTGCACACCAAAAGAAATCGGAACTCTGATTCAAGGAATTCGAGAACATGTTCCTAATATCGATGGGGTGATTCTTTCAATTCACACTCAAAATGATTTGGGTTTGGCGACAGCTAACGCTTTGGCTGCGATTGAATATGGTGTGCGTCAGGTGGAGTGTACGATTAATGGTATTGGGGAACGAGCCGGGAATGCAGCATTAGAAGAAATTGTAATGGCGTTGCAGGTTCGCAAATCCTTTTTCAATCCTTACTTTGGTCGTGCGGTTGATGCCGATACACCCTTGACTAATATTAAGACTCAGGAGATTTACAAAACCTCATCTTTGGTTTCTCAATTAACCGGAATGCTGATTCAACCCAATAAAGCGATCGTGGGAGCAAACGCTTTCGCCCATGAGTCTGGTATTCACCAAGATGGGATTATCAAACACCGCGAGACTTATGAAATTATGGAAGCTGCTGCGATCGGTTTGCCAGAAAATCGCATTATTTTGGGCAAGCACTCTGGAAGGAATGCTTTCCGTACCAGGCTCAAGGAATTGGGGTTTGAATTGAATGAAGCAGACTTGAATAAAGCCTTTAATCGATTTAAAGATGTCGCCGATAAGAAGAAAGAGATATCAGATTGGGATTTAGAAGCGATCGTTCGAGATGAAATGCAGATTCAAGTAGAAAGTGGCTTCCAAATCGAACACGTCCAGGTAATCTGCGGTGACTGCACTTGCCCAACTGCAACTATTACAATTGTCACTCCTGAAGGCAAAATTCTCACAGATGCGAGTGTAGGCACTGGCCCAGTAGATGCGGTGTATCAAGCAATCAATCAATTAGTGGAAATACCCAATCAACTAATTGAATTTTCCGTCCAATCTGTGACTGAAGGAATTGATGCACTAGGAACCGTTACAGTTCGCTTAAAGCATCAAGAGAGGATATTTTCTGGACAAGCATCTGATACTGATATTGTGGTCGCCGCAGCTTATGCTCATATCAACGCCCTCAATCGTCTTTATCGTTACTTGCAAACAGAGAGATCCCATTTTCATGATATGAACTCTGCTGTTGTCTCTGGCTAGATTCAGATGCGTTACTGAATACAGGTATGAATCATGTAGAGACGTAAAATTTTACGTCTCTACAAGGTTTTTGGTTGCACAACTAAGGTGACTCAAACACGCCCATTGGCCCAAGCCGAATCGTGAGTATTTCCACATCCGTGATGGCTATGTGGGGTCCTTGTTGGGTGTGGGCTGGCGTGAACCAAAAAATTCCACCAGAACAACTCTTTCCTCCAGTTTCCACTACTCCGTTCATCACATAAACATACTCATCACAAGGATGAGTATGAATAGGAATCGTTGTACCCGCCTTCATTGTCAGTAAGTGTATTGAACCTTGTGATACAGGCTCGGCTAAGGGGAAAAACTTAGCACCAGGAAACTGCTCAATGTCCAGCGATCGCTCAGAGTCAGTTTGAATAAAGGTCTGTTCTGACATATACTTTACCTCTTTGAATCAGTGTTTTAGCATTATGTAAATGTAAGACAAAAAACACTGTTTGCAAGAGAATTATGAATAAACAACTCGATTTAAATGAATACAAGCAACAGATTGCCGATTTATACAGTCGCAGAGGCCAAACTTATGATCAGGGCGATTGGCATCCTCGAATTGCTCATCGTCTGGTTGAACATGCACAGATTAGCCAAGGACAGCATGTTTTAGACATTGCAACGGGAACAGGTATGGTGGCGATTGAAGCAGCACAGCTTGTCGGTTTTGCAGGTCGAGTTGTTGCAGTGGACATTTCAACTGGGATGCTTGAGCAGGCAAAACGCAAGATTGAGGCGCTGGGGCTGAATAATATTGAGCTTGTACTCGCGGATGCTGAGAAACTGAACTTTCCAGCCAACAGTTTTGATGTTGTCCTATGTTCCTCAGCCCTGATTTGGATGGCTGACATTCCCAATACATTACGCCTTTGGCATCAATTGCTCAAACCTGGTGGACTAATTGGCTTTCATGCATTCGCAGACACCGCTTTTGTCGGTGGGGTAACTGTGCAAAAAGTCGCCCAAAAATATGGCGTTTCACTTGCATTAAGTAAACCAACAGGTACTATTGAAAAGTGTCATGACTTACTAAAAACAGCAGGCTTTGAGGCGATTGAAATTAAGTCTGAGCAAGATGGTAGCTATATTAGCTTAGATAGCCTAGAACAGGCAAAGCGGATGTGGTTTGGAGGTTCTCATCCAGTACCTGGGCAATTTCCCAATCCCATGAAGCAACTCTCATCTGGGCAACTGGAAGAAGTTAAAGCGGAATTTGAAGCAGAGTTGGCAGCATTAGTTACGGAACAAGGCATTTGGAACGACGTCATAATTTTTTATACCTTTGGTCGCAAGCCAATAAGTAGGTCGGCGTAGATAATTATGGTTGGGATAAGGCAGTTATTGCAGGGGGCAGGGAAAAAAGGGTTTTATTGTGCAAAATTACTTAGACTAACATAGTTGGGATCAGTAAATTCTCTATTAGGAGAAAAAACTTGACAGAGAAATGCTTTTATAGTATTTTTGTACTATAAAACTACTTACGTATTGGATAACAGTTTTGACTACGCCAACAGGAAAACAGAAAATAAATGAAGCTATCTAAGGTAGACTTAAGCAGTTTAGTTGCGATCGCTCACTCTGATGGATATTTGCAGTTGTTGCTCGATCGAGGCGACGAACTAGAGTTTTTGGAAATTCCAGCGCCAGTAGAAGCTTATGAAGGATTAGAAGAACTGAACGAAGTTATTGCCCAAACGCCTGCGCTACCCTTTAAAGAAGAACCAATTGCGATGTTACCAGTTAGCTCATCAATGGCGATCGCAGTAGGCTACGATCGCGACGAACACATTTTGCAAGTTGAGTTTCAAAATGGAGGTGTTTATCAGTACTTAGGCGTAGACGAGGATACTTGGTCAGATTTACATTCCTCTGACTCAATTGGCAGCTTTTTCAATCAAGCGATTAAAAATAGATATGACTGCGATCGTCTAGATGGTGCAGATTATACTATTGACTAATAACTGCATGTAAGGTTTTCAATAATTATTGTGTTGTGTAGGGTTTGGGTAAAAAGGCTGTATGTTCATCTGTTTTATCGATTGGCACTTGTTCACATGTTGCAATTCCACTAACAACAATAATCGGCAATAACGGATTGATACTTTGCAATGTCCGAATGCTAGTTGCTCCATCCATCTTGGACATCATGATATCGACAATTGCCGCACTAATTTTATCTTTATGCTGGGCATAAATTGCTAATGCTTCGATGCCATCACCAGCAGTAATTGCCCTATAATTATAATTTTCTAAGGATATTTTAGTAATTTCTTGAATAGAAGCTTCATCATCTACAACCAAAATACATTCACCAGATCCAGTTACTATTTCCGTATCTTCTAACAACTAGATTGGAACTTGATTAACTCCTGGGAAGTACACCTTAAACTTTGTTCCCTTGCCTACAAGACTTGATACGGTGATAAAACCACCGTGTTCTTTAATAATTTTCATCAAAGTCAAAAGTCAAAAGTCAAAAGTCAAATTGAATTGCTTTTTTTTGATTTTGAGCGAAGGGATTACACCTCACGTAAACAAGAAGCGCTATAGCAAGAGCAACTAAACATACTCAGCAGTGTTTTCAGGGACAATAGAAAAAGCCCACATAATTACGATCGCAGTTATGACAATTACACTTACCTCTGCTGTTAAACCAAGAGCCGAAGATAGTTTTGCCATTAGCTTTGCACCATTGTCTCTTGAAGAAATCTATGCCTTGTCTAACGATCCAGCCAACGGTGCTGTAGTTATAATGAGTGGCGTAGTTCGCAATCAAACCGATGGTAAACCTGTAATTGCTCTAGAGTATCAAGCTTACGAACCTATGGCATTACGGATATTTTATCAAATTGCTGCTGATATTCGCTTATCTACGCCTGATGTAAATCGGGTAGTGATTCATCATCGCACTGGACGTTTGCAAGTTGGAGAAATTAGCGTTTTAGTCGCAGTAGGTTGTCCTCATCGCAGTGAGGCGTTTGAAGCTTGCCAATATGCTATTGATACCCTCAAACATAATGCACCCATTTGGAAAAAAGAGCATTGGGAAGATGGTTCTAGCCGTTGGGTAAGTATTGCTGCTTGTGAAACATCAGGAGAAAATTGTTAAAATTTGTGAGGTTATTGAATACGCTCAATTTATCCAGCAATTAGCGAAATATGATCTGTGCGACGCTAGGTGCTGGATAACATCAACCAGTACTTTACTATTTGGGCAGTTTCCCAAAGCATAGTAATAAGTTAAAACACATCTAATTTGCATATTAAAATTTTATTAATATCTTCTGGGGTGGGCAATACGAGCGCCCTGATTATGCAACTTAAATGCCGATTAGCTTATCAACGACAAAACGTCCTTAAATAAATACTGTCATTTCCTTTAGTTCAAAAACGAACTGAGGCAATTTGTGATATATTTTTTGATTTGCGTACAAAATACGCAGCTTTTTTGTGTCCAAAATCTAAACTAATTAGTAATCTCTAATTTTCAAACGCCTACTTAACAGAAATATTTAATTTTTATTAAAAATATTTATATTTGCAAAACAACAATTTATGTTGCATTTGTTTACAGAAAATTCATAACTCTATTGAGGTTTGTAAATAATTTGTATTTCTATAAGGAATATTCCTTTAGACTGATCTTTAACTGAGAAATGTGGGGATAAACACAAATGCATTCGTTAAATATATTTTGTCACGAATTTGTAGTTGCTGTTTCCTTTGTAGCTTGCATTATTGGGCTGGTGTTACTGTGGGACGGCAAGCAGCAAAAAAATGATGTGGAAGAAACAGAGCGGATTTTATTTAGAATGAGCTTTACTTACTGGCTAGTTTACTGTGTAGCCTTTGGGATAGAAAAACTAGTTTTACCCGACTGGGAATCTCTACTAATGACTTTGAGGATAACTACAGCTCTGTCATATTTCTTAACTTTTTCTTGCATTGTTAGTCTGCCACTACACAAATTTGCAGTCCACCGTGTTGAAGAATAGTTATGGGGCATGGGGAATTGGGAATGATTAAGATTTCATAGCGATCGCTAATGCCGTTTCCAATTCTGACTGCGCCAAAGGGGTTAAAATAAAAACCTCTTGTACCGTCTTCCCCTGCCGTGCAATTACTTTATAGCCGCCCCGAATCGGTACTGAAACGCGCAGTTGCATTTTTGGACAATGACCTTTTGCCCGCCCAATGACTCCCGGCGTCACGGTTTGGATGTTATCCTGCTGACAAAGACGTTCTAAAATGGGAATTAGACCATCAAGGTGGGTCGAGTGATTCCAAACTAGTCTGCCAGCTTTTTGCGAAGCCGCTCGGAGGGAATCTACGGTGGGTTTGCCCATGATAATTAAGCTGCTTCTAGAGGTGCCATTGTCAAACCTGCTCGTTGCAGTTGCTGGTGATAGAGTTCCGCAGGTTCTTGGGGCCCGACCCAGACGATCGCTTGACCTTCATAGTGTACCTGATTAGTTAGATCCCATGCGCGATCGCCACTCATCCCCGGAATATATTTCATCAAACATTCACTCACATGTTGAAATGTATTAAAATCATCGTTTAATACAATCACTTTGTAATTCGGATAAGTCTTACGGGTAACTTGATTAGACCGTTCAGGAGCTTTAGTTGGTGCTGTGGCCATCCCGTAAACATCTGCTGAAAGTGTCATAACCATAGAACAATTAAGCAAGATAATTTTACAAAACTACACTACAAATAATTAGTTTAGTCCATTGTCAGTTGTCATTCGTCATTTGTCCGTTGTCCGTTGTCCTTAACAAATGACCAATGACCAATGACCAATGACTATCTACCGCCAATTATCCCAGTTTTCGTTAAAAATAGATGTATCGGGGAAGGCTGTGGGGTTGCCATTTTGTTGCAAAAGCCGTTTGAGTGCTTCCAGTTGTGGCTCTTGGTTGGGTAAATTATCGACTAATTGGTAGGGTGCGATCGCATTTTTAAGCGCAAAACTAGCAACAGTTCCCGCAGCTGCGCCAGACGACCATTCAAAGGAATGGACTCGATAAGCAGCAGCAGCAATATGACTAGTAGCAATACTTTTGCCTCCTACCAGCAAATTATCAATTTTCTGGGGAATCATTGCCCTCAGAGCAATTTGAAAGGGATAAGCTTGACCAGCACCACGCCTTTCACCCGGACGTTCTGTATTACCAGGGGCTTCAGGGGGACTATTCACCATACAAGGATGGAAATCTATAGCGTAGTGACCAATACCCACAGCATCGGGGAAGATGGTAGAACGAGTCCGTCGCATTGCTTTTTCTGGTGAGACTTTACCTTCAATTACTGATACTGCTTCCAAACCTGCAAGTGCGGCTCGTAGCCTCCGATACATATCTGCTGGAAGAGTTTGGGAATAATACTTATCGTTGTAATCTCGGCGAGAAATATCAATTTCCCAAATACCAAAGCCACCAGGTTGTCCCCAACTGGGGCGGCCAATAATCCGCCGTGCTTCGCGCATATAGGGATATTTCGATAACCCATGCACTGTCCCCATTGGGGAATTTAAACCTGAAACAAAGCGGTTATTGCTTTGCAGCTGCTTTACACCCTCCCCCAACTTGGAATCTGTAATCCCAGCTACCAACCAATAATAAAAAGAGAGGGCATTTTCCTCAGCTTTGCGGAGGGTTTCTGTTCGCAATCCTCCCATCCAACCACCTGGGTTTAACTGTCCAGTACTTTGTAACTGTTGGCGACTGTAAATCAGGTTATCTTGGGCTGTTCCAGGGCGGTAATCGTTACCCCAAGTCCAGTTTTGCATAGAGATGTCCCCTGGTGTAGGAGCATCAAAACTTACACCGCCGAATTTTTCTGGTTTCCCTTTGTTTGGACTCAAAATGCGACGATAGGTAAAAACTAAATCAAAGTTAGCCAGTCGCGTTAATTCATAGCTGAAATATGGGGCGTATTGTGAATAAAATGGGGGCATCGTCTGAGGTTGCGGTTCCTTAGTTGCCTCCATTGCAAAGGTGTAGGTAAAGCCTTGAGGGCAATAAGGGTCGTTGTTGGTGTCAGAAGCCGAAGGTTCTAGGTAAGAACGGGCATCAATACCCAATCGGTAGGGGACATCAGCAAGGGCAATAATTTCTCCAGTTTCGCTGGCGTCTACGATATACCACTTAGGAGCATCCCCTTTATCTGCCTTGGGGAGGAAACGGAGAATAGTTTTGGTAAATCGAGATGAGTTTTCGTAGCTATAAGAATCTTCAATACTTTGAGATAAAGTAAAAGTATTGAGGGGTGGTGCGCCTTTTGCTGGTTGATGTTGGATTGCGATCGCACTATCAATTATTTTGCCATCAGCAGCGATTTCCAAATCCTTAATTACCGTGTTGGGAAACCATTGCAACTTCCCTTTGCCAAGCTTTTCGGCATCTTTGAGCATCTGGGCCAAAATGGCGTGAGCATCGCGGGGAAGAAAGCAGGATTCACTTACCCAACAGTCACCGGGGTTAAGTTTACCGTATTTGCGCCCAATCCGGTTTCGCAATTCTAGGTAGCCGCGAGAATAGAATTTGAGAGCACGCTGAGTTGGGCGTTCGTCTAACGCAGATGTCCCTTGAGAAGAAATTTGTCCTCCCAGCCAGTCAGTAATTTCCGTGAGACAAACCGTTCTTCCGGCGAGTAACCCCTCGTAAGCTGTGGCGACACCGGAGAGTCCACCACCGACAACTAAAATCTCGCAATTGACAGTTTTATCTGGCGTTCTCGGTACTGTGGCGATCGCTTTTGGCGTTGGCGCTGCGATCGCACCATCAAATGCAATTAAACTAGATATTAAATTAAGACTAATCAGCGATGTCAAGCCATAAGCTACTTTGTGTCTGTGCTTCATTGTTAAAAAATCGCTCCAAATCCTGTGTCACCTTGTAGAAGGTAGCATCTAGTAAATGTTTAACTCAAGCGATTCTTCACAAGGTAATCTACGTGATGTAGCGTGGGATTAAAGCTTTTGAAGCGAATAGCACGCTTGAACAGGTGAAAATCTTAATAAAATAAGTGTGAGCGCCTGGTTCAATTCTCACTTTACCCAATTCTTGAATATGAGCGGCATTCAGCTATTGACTTCTCAGAGTCTCGTTTAGTTTAAACAGCCATTGATAACATGGCTCATCAATTGGAGCAATATCCCTACGTCGCTGTGCTAAAGATTCTGTGTAAGCTATGAGCCAAGCAGAAGCAAGTTCTTGTTCAGTTGCAACCTCTTCTGCTAATGTATGAGCAAACTGTAGCTCTACCCATTCCTCAAAAGTAACTATTTCAAGGGATATCCCAAATATTTCTTCAATTTCATTACATCTAGGCATCAGTTCATCAATTCGTTCAGCTTTAAGACTTGTAACGAAACCAGCCTTTTTAACGGCGGGATGTACTTCCAGTTTTTCTGATAATTCCTCAATCTCATCTCGCAAGTATGACTTACCATACTTAGCATCCCAAGCCTCCACAATTTGCCTATCCTCTAAAAGTTCAATATCACCGATATTGCCATGCTTCTTATTGGCTGAACGCATTTGCGAAAGTGGTTTTAGCAAACTCTTGGGAAAAGCTTGATATTCTTGCATAGCCTGCATTAAACTATGCATGGCTATCTCCATTAAACGAGCGGCATAATCAGATTGATTAATGTGACGCTGTATGAGACTTAATGAAATGCCTTTGTTAACAACTGTTGCTCCCAAAAACAAGGTCAGATTCTCAATAGTTTGTAAAGCTAATCTTCTAAAATTATCTGCTTGATTAAGTAGTTGCGAAAGAAGATAGCGCAGTGTTACTTCAGCAACTACTTCATGTTTCTCAATAGCTTCAACAAGACTTACCCACTCAGAACGTGCGCCTCTCATATTGGCTTTATATACAGATGAATACGGGTAATTTTCTGCTAAACTGCGTGTCATCATGAAACCATCCGCATTCAATCTCAGTAGTTCATATTTTCGTAACACAGGTGTAATATATTGTTTATCGAGAGAACGCATAGAGATACCATCACACCAAGAAAAGTCTCTTATAGCCGTACTACCTTTGTGTAACCTAATACTCTGCTCTGGCTCAATTGCCTTAACGCACAACTGTAGAATTGACAAACCCACTAAAGCTCTACCAACTTCGCTGGTCACTGACTGTACAAGTCTATCTAAAAGATATTTATGCGCTTGGTTTAAGACCAAGAAATCAAGATTCGATGAATAATCTCTGCAAAATAAAATCTGTCTTTCCAAGTAACCTGTAGATAGTTCTACTGCTATTTTCTTGTAGCGTATCTTTGCAGCTTGATTCATTCCTCCTTCTTGAAAGTATTGAATTGTTCCATCAGGTAAAACTAACTCACTTCTATTTGTATAGACTCTCAGGTGTAGCTCATTCATAATCTGTTTATAGACTTTTGCGAAGTTGCACACTTTTAGGATTTAGTGTAGGAAAGGCATAAGGAATTAAATACTCACCTTTGGGAATTTGTGGATTTGTATTGTGATTTCTAACTTCGTAACCCATAGCTCGTAGAGACTGAAGATAGGAGAAGATATCTTCTGCTTTCACACCCCATCGGTCTGCAAACTCTGTAGCTGAAAGTTGAGCAGCAGTACCAATACACCTCGTCACACATTGGATTACACGCCAAAGGGGTTTAACTTTCAACTGAGGATGAAAAGTTATTATTCCACTAATTCGGGCATTGTATTGATAATATCCAGATAACTGAACTAAATCCGCTTTTCCTGTCGCTTCAGTTAACTTTTCTTCAAAAGCTTTCCAAAGAGATGTATATAGCTGTGCATCAAGAGCTTTAGCACAAAGCTTAACTGAACACGTTCCCAGAACCCATTCATCGTGACCGCAAGATGGATTAATATCTATCACGAATTGATCTTCTTCTTCACAATTATCATTTATACCTGCTGTGAACACCCAGCATGAATCATTCAAATCGTAGGATATATAAATTTTTACACCTTCAGAACTTTGTTCTGTTGTCCAAGAAAAATCAGCAGATAGAAACCTGATCATTTTTCCTTTATCTTCATATTTCAAACGAGGTATAGATAAAATTTTTCCTGCTTTACGTAAATCTATAATTGCAGACTTAGCCTTTTGAGAATAAATTTCGGTTAATTTTCTTTTCCGCTGGCGAAAACCTAGTTTTTTATTTTCAGGTAAGTAAGTTATAGGGAAAGGTAATTTAAATTTAATTACTTGTTCTAAAATACTAAGAGCCAATATCCGCCCAAGTTGAGGAGGCACTGAATTTCCAATTTGTTCAATACAAACCTGTCTATTACCAATAACTTCATATTCATCAGGAATAGTTTGTAATCTCTTTAGCTCTGCTATCGATAATTTTCGATTTTCCCAACTGAAAGGTCCGGTGTATTGTCCTCCCTGCGCTTTAATTGTCCGTACTGGATTTGTTGGATCTGCTTTATACAAAAAATCTGAAAATTTCGATCTCCAGCTAAATATTGGGTTAGGATAACCCATTTCTTTTGTATAAAAACTATAGTTCAGTCCAGGTGGAATATGTTCGAGTAGATGTCCAAAACGTCCGCCTAGACCTGTTTCCATTTCTGAAATATCAGCGCATTCTACAGCTTCTCCTGCTGAATAATAAGGATTTTGATTCAGAGAATCTGGCCCATGAGTAGGATAAGGAAATAAATATTCCCCTTCTTTTAATCCAACAATAAATAAACGTTCTCGATGTTGAGGTACTCCATAATCAGCAGCATCAAGAATCCGAAAATAAATATTGTAGCCAACTTCTCTAAAAGCTTTTTGAATTTCTTGCCAAGCTTTTCCTCCATTAGCACCAGTTATTCCATATACATTTTCAAATAAGAATCCTTTCGGCTTAAGTACATTGAGAATACGAACATATTCTTGAAATAGTGTACCTCTAGCATCTGTTGTTCCAGAGACTCCAGCAGCTCTACGCCCGGCAGCAGAGAAAGTTTGACAAGGAGGGCCTCCAATAATAAAGTCTACTGTCAGATGAGATTCAGGTAAATAATCTCTAATATCAATGCAGACAGCTTCAGAGCCTTCTAGCCATTTCTCTGGTAAAGAATTCCTTTGTAAAGTCTGAACATACTTGGCTTCAAGCTCTACCATTTGAATGATTTCAAACCCAGCATCATGAAATGCAATGTCTAATCCACCACCACCAGAAAATAAGCTGAGTGTTTTAATGGGAGTATGTCCCTGTTCCATCAGCCATTGGCGGAGAGATTTACCAAAATTGTCAGTCCATGCTGGTTCTTGCTTGACTCTAAGAATGGCTAAAATATCTTGGAACCAAGTTGTATTAATTGGCTCGGAGGTAGACAAATCTAGAAAAAGAGACAACTGTTGCATTGCGTAATCTAAATATAGCGATTGAAGGTTGTGTACAATATTCTTTGGTAACACAAAGTTGCCTAAAGACTAGAATAGTGTATTCCATCCATCCACCCGCGAAAAATCTTCCCAACTTCAATCCCTACCCGAAAGCTAAACCAATTTGTCCTGATTTCATCTATTTTTATAAAATTAAAAACTGCTCTTGCTAAAAGTAGACAAGAGCAGTTTTTAATCGCAAAATCCAAAATAATAATTTAGGCATCTTCAAGCTCAAATTGAGCCACCGTAACGGCGTTAAAAGCGAAAGCTAAAACTAATGGCATCGGCGACTGCAACCAAAAGGTAAAAAGAACAGCTAAAATTGTGCCAATTACTGCGGACATCGACCACAATCGTTCTTCAAAAGTCAATCCCTTCTCGGCTTTAATCACTCTGAGAACGTGAACTGGAATTGGTTCTGGCATTACCCCACCCGGAGGGAAAGCCCAGAAGTTATTACGCCGCTCGACAAACAAATCTGTCCAGCCATTTTCTTGGCACCATGCCTCAATCCATTGAAGTGAGTAATGATTCATCATCGGGTTTCGGAGTTCGGTTTATGGAAGTTGTGTACTTGGTGAATGTAAACTATTGGAGATTCCTGAACAACTAACTAATCGCTATAAAATTAACGCTAATTATCCAACTTTTAAGCTTTGTTAAGCAGTTGAGACGCATATAATTACGCTCAAACCTTGCTTTCATTAATTAAAAGACTAACAGTTGATGGGGGCTGTTGAATTTAAAAGACAATAAACTTTACTTCAAATATTGAAAGTCAAGAATTGTAAATAAGCCCATGAGTATTACTGCTTAATAAAACTCTTTATATGCTGAAATTCAAATCTAAAAATGAAGAATTGTAAACAAATCACCGAGCGTAGGCTCAGTTAAAGTGAAATGGAATTGCGGGTAAGGGCAAAAGGTAAATTTTTAATTAATTTTCCTTCTCAAGAAAGATGATTTAATTTTATAGACCTCTCTGAGGATAAATAGACTCAAGGTGAAGCTAGGAGTAAAATATCTAAACAAATAAAAACTTACTTGATTCCGAGCAAATATATGTTGAGTATACTTTGGGGTATTGTTGTTGTACTGGTTGCTTTTTGGGGATTAGGACTGGCACTTCATATTGCCGGAAATTTAATTCATGCAGTGTTGCTTTTAGCGATCGCTCTTGCTATTTATAATTTTTTCAAATCGCGTGATGTGTAAATATAGTGGTTCCCGATCTGGTAAGGTAGGTTTTCAAACTTACTAAGCTTGTTAAAAAAGACTTGAGTGTACCTCATCTGCTTAGGAAACGCTAGATTAAGAGTCTTAATTAATACCACACTTGATACAAATACGCTAGTAAGGGGTAGGCAATGCTCATTGGTGTCAACTTAACGTAAAAGCTATGTCCCGCAAGGAACTTCAGTTCCTTCTTTTATAGCGAAAGTCTCCTTTTGATGACTAAATATAGCTAAAAATCTTTAGTCTACTTCAGTAGACTTTTACTAAAAGCCAAAGAACTTTAGTTCTAGGCGGGTAAGTCAAGCCAAAAGTTTTGCTATTTTTAGCTTAAATTGACACCAATGGGCAATGCCTAGCCCTTACGATAAATGTATATGTATCAGAGTTTATGTGAATTGGTATAAAATAATTCAGTCTTGCTAATATTCAAATGCGGTAATTAAATGCAGCGATTAGACACCAAATTGACTCTCAATATGTTATGGCGGCAAGGGTTGGCGTTCCTTCTCGGAATAATTATATGGTGCGTGTCTGATCCCGCACTGGCAGTAGACTGGACTCATCCGCTTTCATTTAGCAATGCAGAGTTGTCAAGACGTGATTTTTCTGGTGAAAGTTTGCAAGCTGCGGAGTTTTCTAACGCCAATATGGAACTAGCTAACTTTACAAAGGCTGACTTGCGGGGAGCAGTCATGAGTGCTTCGGTGATGACAAAAGCAAATCTCCACGGAGCAGATTTAACTAATGCAATGGTTGATCAGGTAAACTTGACTAAGGCAGATTTGAGTGATGCAGTTTTCAAAGAAGCTCTTTTGCTGGGCGCCATATTTAATGATGTGAATATAGACGGTGCAGATTTTACAGATGCAATTTTGGATAGAGCGCAAATCAAAGAACTGTGTACTAAAGCCAGTGGTGTGAATTCCAAAACAAGCGTGCAAACTCGTGATTCTTTAGGATGTCAATGAAACGTGTTGGTGTAATTGGTGGCGGACAACTTGCCTGGATGATGGCGGATGCAGCACAGAAGCTAGGAGTAGAATTAGTAGTACAAACTCCTAGTAAACACGATCCGGCCGTGTCAATTGCTAAAGAAACTGTTTTCGCCTCAGTTGATGATGCAGCTGCTACGGAAATATTAGCTAACAAATGCGATGTCATCACCTTTGAAAACGAATTTGTTAACTTAAATGCTTTATCCATTTTAGCACACCAAGGCGTTTGTTTTCGTCCCAGATTGGAAGCTTTAGTTCCTCTTTTAGATAAATATCATCAGCGTTGCTATTTACGCGACTTGGGCTTACCTGTTCCCCAATTTTTAGCCCTTGAAGAGGGAGAAAATCTCAAATCAAAAATAGAATATTTAGGTTTTCCCGCAGTCTTAAAATCCCGCCGGCACGGTTATGATGGTCAAGGTACTTTCATAATTCAGGATTTTGCTACTTTAGAGCAAAAGCTAAGTGATGAAACTAGAAAAACTTTAAATCAATCACTTTTTTTGTTAGAAGAATTTATCCCTTTTGAAAGAGAGCTAGCAATTATTGCAGCTCGTTCTGTAGAGGGAGAAATTGTCACTTATCCAGTGGTAGAAACCCAACAAGAACAACAAGTGTGTCGGCGGGTAATTGCGCCTGCTGAAATTACACCTAATCAAGTAGCAGAAATTCAAGCGATCGCACATACTCTATTAAATAGCCTAGAAGTAGTAGGCATTTTTGGAATTGAGCTATTTTTGGGTACTAATGGCAAAATTCTGGTAAATGAAATTGCACCCCGTACCCACAATTCTGGGCATTTTTCCCTTGACGCTTGTGAAACTTCGCAGTTTGAGCAGCACCTAAGAGCCGTTTGTGGTTTACCTTTAGGGAATCCGGCTTTGCAGTGCGTCAGCGCACTGATGGTAAACCTACTGGGGTATGAAAATTCTCATAGCGACTACCAAAGCCAGCGTCAACAAATAGCCGAAATTCCCCAAGCGCACCTTCACTGGTATGGCAAGACAGAATCACGTCCTGGGCGGAAATTGGGACATGTCACCGTTTTGCTAGATAATCAGAATCGAGAATTGGTAAGTGCGTACGCCCTTGGCGTCGGCGCAGCCATCGCCAACGACATCGCCGACAACATAGAATCTATCTGGTATCACAGGTAAATTTTTCAGAAATTTTCCATGTTGAACACACAACATCTTTTGAAAAGCTATAATGAGTGAAGTTGCACTACGACGTTGGTGACTGCCATCAAGTTTTTTGATCTATGCCTTTAATGACAAGGGAGTCAACTGTTCTCGTGGCAGTATACCGGGCATGTACCCGGAAACTTTAAACGAGGAATTTAGGTTCCCACCTGGATAAACCCAGGTCATAAACTTAGGTAAAACGGCGTCGCGGTGAACTTAAAATTATTAGCTCCTAAAGTCAGTTAGAACTTAGGAGCTTTAATCGTTTGGCATTGCAGAACAGTGGAAACAGTGAGAGCAGGGGGAGAATTTTGGAAGTTGCTAAATCATCTCGACAAATATCCAACGCCAATTATTTAAATCAGTATTACTTATATGATAAATAATAAATTGCAAACTAAAAATCTGAAACAACGCAGATTCAGCATTTTGCCTGTATTAATCAAATAAATTTAATTATAAATTAGTAATACCTGGAGATAAAAAAAAATTTGTATAACTTGATTCTAAATTAGGTATCGTTCAGAGTTAAGATGACAAAATTATCTGAAATTGTGGTTAAAGCTACAGAAAATTGTCACAGCAACTAACTAATACAGTATTTCCAGCCTCGGTCTTCCGACTAGACAGTGGTTTAACGTTTATTCATCAAGAGATTCCCACTACTCCTGTAGTTGTGGCAGATGTTTGGGTGCGTGCTGGAGCAAGCCTAGAGCCAGAACCTTGGTTTGGGATGGCGCACTTTTTAGAACACATGATTTTTAAAGGTACTGCGACGCTACCCCCTGGGATGTTCGATTCTAAAGTTGAAAACCGGGGAGGCGTAAGTAATGCGGCGACAAGCTATGATTATGCTCATTATTCCCTTACCACAGCTGCCCCTTATTTAAAAGATACCCTGCCCTACTTGGGAGAACTACTGCTGAATGCGGCAATTCCAGAAGATGAATTTAGCCGCGAACGAGACGTGGTGCTAGAGGAAATTCGCTCTTATCAGGACGATTCTGACTGGATAGGATTTCAAGCCCTGATTCAAAGCATCTATCCGCATCACCCTTATGGACGTTCGGTGTTGGGTACTGAGCAAGAACTGATGCAGCAATCGCCAGAAGCAATGCGCTGTTTTCACCGCACTCACTACCAGCCGGAAAACATGACGGTGGTAATTGCTGGGGGTATAGCCCAGCAACCAGCTTGGGAAATGGTAAATCATTCATTTGCTGATTTTGCCGAACGCTCTAATTGTCCGCAGTTTGAGAAAGTAACAAAGCCAGTAATAACAGGAATTCATCGTCAAGAACTGTATTTACCACGCATAGAACAAGCGCGATTATTGATGGCGTGGCTGGTACCTGGAGTAGAAAAAATTCGCGCTGGCTATGGTTTAGATTTATTGTCAGTCTTATTAGCAGAAGGGCGGACTTCGCGTTTAGTGCGTGATTTACGAGAAGATTTGCAATTGGTACAGGGGATTTACAGTAATTTTTCTCTACAACGAGAATCGAGTTTATTTACAATAACTGCCTGGTTGGAACCAGAAAATCTGGAGGAAGTTGAGTCCTTAATTTGCGCTCATTTGGATGATTTGCAGACTACAGGAATTAGTGAACAGGAACTTGCTCGTACACGGAGGCTGCTATGTAATGAGTATGCCTTTTCTACCGAAACGCCAAATCAGCTTACAGGGCTTTATGGATATTACAATACCATCGCCCAAGCTGAATTAGCTGTGACATATCCCCAGCAGATTCAGTCTTTTGATGCCCAAGAACTGCAAAAATTAGCTAAACACTATCTATCGCCGGAGAATTACGCGGTTACTGTACTTAAACCGTGTTAGTCATTAGACATCTGGTGACAATGAATGTAGAGACGCGAAAGCGCATAGCGGCACGAAGTGCAATTTAGCCTCTCTACAAGGGTTTCAGGTTACGCATATTTAATTTCTGGAGATGTCTATTAGTCATTAGCAAAAGATAAATGACAAAGGACAAAGGACAAATGACAAATGATAAAGGACAAAGGACAAATGACAACCTTGCTGCAAAAATCGCCTATCCATCGTACTGTATTGAACAATGGCATTGTCGTGCTAGTGGCAGAAAATCCTGCTGCGGATATTATTGCGGCGCGAATCTTTGTGCGTGCTGGTAGTTGTAACGAAAACCGAGAGCAAGCAGGGTTGGCACATTTGCTCTCAGCAG
The DNA here is from genome assembly GCF_036917635.1 of Nostoc sp. GTDB lineage: Bacteria > Cyanobacteriota > Cyanobacteriia > Cyanobacteriales > Nostocaceae > Nostoc. Next base: position 119,272 of record NZ_JBALCW010000098.1, on the reverse strand, counting down.
TGATGACAAAGGGATGCGATGGTCTTTCTAGTTTAGAAATTGCTGAAATTGTCGAGTCTGTAGGAGCGAGTTTGAGTACAGATGCTGGCACTGATTATTTTTTGCTATCTTTCAAAACGGTAACATCCGATTTTGGGGAAATTTTAACATTAGCAGGGCGGATTTTGCGATCGCCTACTTTCCCCGAAACTCAAGTGGAACTAGAACGGCGTTTAGCACTCCAAGATATTCGTTCCCAAAAAGAGCAACCATTCAATGTCGCCTTTGAACAAATGCGGCAGGTAATGTACCAAAATCATCCCTACTCTATGTCAGTGCTGGGAAATGAAACCACTATGAGCCGCTTAACTCGTGCGGATTTAGTGGAATATCACCAAACTTATTTCCGTCCAGATAATGTAGTAATTAGTATTGCAGGTAGAATTACACCCACAGATGCAGCAGCGTTGGTGGAAGAAGTTTTTGCTGATTGGCAAGCGCCAGCCCAAGCACTACCAATACTGAATTTACCTGAGATTAAGTCCGAACCGCAGGTAAGGGTTAAGCCAGTACAGACACAACAATCAATCGTGATGCTTGGGTATTTGGGAACATCGGTGAGTTCTGTTGACTACGCCGCCCTGAAGTTGCTGTGTACCTACTTGGGGAATGGGCTTTCTAGTCGCTTGTTTGTCGAATTGCGCGAAAAGCGCGGTTTAGCTTACGAAGTATCCGCCTTTTACTCCACAAGGCTATTTCCAGCGTCGTTTGTGGTTTACATGGGTACAGCACCAGAAAATACCAGCATCGCCCTAGAAGGACTGCGTACAGAAGTAGATTTGCTATCTACCACCGAAGTATCCCAAAGCGCACTCCAAGCTGCTAAAAACAAGATTCTGGGGCAGTACGCCTTGGGTAAACAAACGAATGGGCAAATAGCTCAGATATACGGTTGGTATGAAATTTTGGGCTTAGGAATTGATTTTGATACCAAGTTCCAAGAATTGATTGCAGCTGTGAGTGCCAAGGATGCCATCGCTTCAGCTTGTAAGTATTTAAAAGAGCCTTACTTGTCTTTAGTTGGTCAAGAAGAAGCAATTAATCGAGCGATCGCATAACTGAAAATGTAGAATCGTAAAATACAGCAGCTGTTTTTTAGACCAAGCGGCTGTACGATTAGCATGAGAATATTCTGGGAGTAAATTCCATGCAAAGCAGCCTGACAGCAAGTATTTTGAGTTACTTAAAATTACTAGACCCAACTGTAAATCGCTGTAGAATGGAAAAACGGCCAAAGAGGTCTAAATCTTTCTCAGCCATTGAAATACTCTTGTTCTTTACTACGCCTTTGCTTATTACCTCAACGGCTGTAGTATCAATAGCAGCGCCACAAATTGCCCAAGTAAATCCTGAAGATAGCATCAACCGCCCTATCCTGAAAGTGGGTAGCCAAGGCGAACGCGTATCTGAACTTCAGGCAGCTCTAAAACTTTTGGGTTTTTATTCTGGTGCCGTAGATGGTACATATAGTGAGAATACGGCCAATGCTGTTTCCCGATTTAAACAAGCAGCTGGCTTGAATCCAGATGGTATTGTTGACGCCAGCACTTGGCAACGACTTTTCCCTAATCAACCAGTAGCAGCATCAACCGTTCCTTCATCCCAGCCAAGATTTAACTCAGCTACCAATTTTCCTGTTCCAACCCAGGCTAGCAATGTCACCAACGTTGTAAATTCCAATCCTCCAAAAAAAGCTGTAACACAAGTTCCGACTAGCCCCGAACCAAGACCTACAGCCCCAAAAAAAGCTGTAACACGAGTTGCGACTAGCCCTGAGCCAAGACCTGCTACCCCAAAAAAAACTACAACTTCAAGCACACAAAAAACGCCGAATCGGACTACATCAACTACTCGAAAGTCAACTACACAGACTGGGCAAACTACTCGAACTGGGACAAACACAACTACTAACCGAACCCCTGGTATTCAATACACCTCAGAAGGATTGCCAATTTTGCGTATAGGATTACGTGGTTCTGAAGTTGTTAAGTTGCAGCAACAACTGAAAAAGCTTGGTTTATTAAAAGGCGATGCCGATGGAGACTTTGGCGAGACAACCGAAGCAGCTGTAAAAACCGCACAAACGCGCTATGGTTTAGAAGCTGATGGTGTAGTTGGTGGCTCTACCTGGGAGGTTCTTTTGCGGCGTCAGCCCCAACAGCGTTAGGCTGATACTAAAGTTGCCATCCACTATAGTGCAAATTTGGTAGTTCCCTTAATGATGGAACTTGCTAGTGCTAAATATCCTCTTTTAGGTACAGGGGTTTCTCGATGGAGGAAACCTCTGTAAGAGTTTTGCGGCTCATTTCATTTTTGATGAATTTAATTCCTGGTACATCCTGCAATACGATAAAGATACACCGATTGAAAGTATCTCTCTATGCCAGCACTGAAAAATTACATTGCTTTTAGGCTGACAAAAGATGATGGCAACTTTACGAGTCAAGCACAAAAACACCTGATAGTGTTACAGATCACAACTGTCAATAGTGAAATTAATTAAACTTACTGCTAATTCCTCTAAAAAAACTTATGCAACACTTTTTATTAACTTGGCTCGGTACTGCGGTGGCGTTATTTCTGACTGCTAATATCGTTCCGGGATTCTTTATCAAGAATTTTTTGACTGCCTTGATAGCTGCCCTTGTTATTGGTCTGGTTAATGCATTTGTTAGACCAATTTTGCAAATTTTGACCTTTCCAATTACCTTACTCACCTTTGGTTTATTTACATTGTTAATCAACGCCTTAACCCTTTGGTTAGCAAGTGCCTTAACTCCTGGTTCTGGTTTTGAGATTCAGGGCTTTTTACCTGCTTTGTTAGGTTCAATTGTGTTAGCTATTGTTTCTAGCGTAATTAACTATTTTTTGAGAGTTGTTGACTAGAAAAATTAGTTAAGTTTTGTAATACTCATAATAATTGAAGCTTGATCAACAGCTAGTGTTACTTTAGCTAATGACTAATGACTAATGACTAATAATATTTGAGCCTTGGGCAACAGCTAGCGTTACTGCTCCTGGTTGCCCTTTTAGCTGGAAAATCTGTTTAGGAACTAAGAACGTCACTCCCAATGCTTCTGTGCTGGTAAAAGGGGAAGCATTCAACAATGGGATTTGAGTAGCTGCAAGAATAGCAGCTGCCTCTGCTACGCTAGGTGTACCTACTTTGTGGTTGGTAATTGTGGCAGGGTTGGGGACACAGACACAGCGAAGGATTTGGGCAGAAAAGGTTTTTAGGGGCAAATTGCGTAGGTTGCAAAGTTCTACTAAACCAACTTCTGAGGCTTTAGTGTCAATAGTAGCAATCCCTGCGATCGCACTTTGAAAAAGTTGATTTTCTCCAAACACTTGCTCAATCGCCCCATCAATCAATTGCCATGAGGTTCCCCGTTTACAACCAATTCCTACCCATAAAACCTGTTGCACTTGGTGTATTTCCTTATTCAATTCGTCAAGATTTGGTTTAGGGACTTCCAAGAAATAAATTATCCAAAGAAACGAACCTTATTAGCCACAGAGAACACAGAGTGAGGAGAAATAGAGAGGGTTTTTGCGTCAATTTTGGGACATTTTTTTATTTGGATGTCCCTTACTCCAACAGCCAACCAAATAAATTTCCGACTGTCAGCCTCAATTCACTTGCAAAATCTGGCACAGGAAGTAAAGCTTCTAATTCATCTAACATAACTGGCTGTTGATTACGGATGTACACGAATACCGTTTGTTCTTCTTGATCAATCAGCCAACCCATTTGTGTTTCATAATTCAGGCAATGCAGAATATTTTTTGTAACTTTTGTTTGTCTTTGGTCAGGTGATAGAATCTCGATAGTCCAATCGGGAGCTACTGAAAATAAATTTGCGACCCTGCCATTTTCTTTGCGAGGTATTCTCTCCCAAGTAAATACTGCTACATCCGGGATAAGTGATCTGCCACCAAAAGTACACCGCAGTTCTGGATATGCTCGTGCAACTCTTTGGGGTTTCAAGACACCATTAACAATAATAATCAGTTCGCCTTGAATAGTGCTATGTTCACCCTGTGCCATTGGTTTTTGAATAATTTGACCATCGATGTATTCACTAGCGGGCTTTGTTTCTGGTAACATGAGAAACTCTGCCAAAGTTATATTTTTTGATTGTCTCCGTACCATTTGCGATCGCCTCCAACAAAACGCTTTCTTCCAAGTTCACAAATTACGAATTACGAATTACTAATTACTAATTAGTCTTACATCCTCTCCAATACCTGAATTCCCAATAAAGACAATCCCAACTTCAGAGTTCTAGCAGTCAAATCACATAAAACCAAGCGTGATGTCCTCTGCGCTTCCTCGGCTTGTAATATGGGACAGCGATCGTAAAATTGGTTAAACTTCTGGCTTAGTTCAAACAAATACTCACATAAACGATTAGGCAGCAAATCTTGCTCTACACTACTAATAACTTCATCCAGTTGAAGTAAATATTTTGCTAGCGCTAATTCTGTTTCATGCTGCAACAAAACGGCATTATTTCCCAACTCCTTAAAGTTAATATCACCCTTGCGGCTAATCCCCTGAATCCGCGCATAAACATACAACATATACGGCGCAGTATTCCCTTTGAGATCCAGCATTTTGTCGTAGCTGAAAATGTAGTTACTGGTGCGATTTTGGCTTAAGTCTGCATATTTAACTGCGCTGATTCCAACTACCCTAGCAACTTCATTAATAAATTCTTCAGTTTCTTGACGTTCTTCTTTTTGTAATCTGGTTTTTAGGTCACCATAGGCACGAGAAACAGCTTCATCTAATAAATCCCGTAACCGCACAGTATCCCCAGAACGAGTTTTGAATTTCTTCCCATCTTCTCCTAACACTAACCCAAAAGGTACATGCACTAATTCCACATCATCGGGAATCCATCCGGCTTTGCGTGCAACTTGGAAAAATTGGGCAAAGTGGTTTCCTTGTCCAGCATCGGTTACATAAATTATGCGTTTTGCTTCATCCTGCTGAATCCGGTAGCGGAGGGATGCTAAATCTGTTGTGGCGTAGTTATAGCCGCCATCTGATTTCTGCACAATTAAGGGTAAAGGTTCACCTTCTCTATTTGTAAACCCTTCCAGAAAAACACATTTTGCTCCTTGGTTTTCTACCAGCAATCCAGATTTATCCAAATCTTCCACAACTTTTGGTAGTAAAGCGTTGTAAAAAGATTCGCCCCGTTCAGTTAACTTGATATCCAACAATTCATATATTATTTGAAACTCCCGCCGCGATTGTTCGCACAGTAGTTTCCAAGCATGAAGTGTATCTTCTGCACCTGCTTGTAATCTGACAACTTCTTGCCGTGCTGTCTCTTGAAAAGCTGCATCTGCATCAAACCGCAGTTTGGCTTTGCGATAAAAAGATACTAAATCACCAATATCTAAAGCATTAGCGGTGGTAAGCGCGTCTGGGTAAACTTCCCGCAGATAGGCGATTAACATCCCAAACTGCGTACCCCAATCGCCCACATGGTTTAACCGTAAAACATCGTGTCCAAGAAAATCTAAAATCCGGGCGATCGCATCACCAATAATTGTAGAACGCAAGTGTCCAACGTGCATTTCTTTGGCAATATTCGGACTGGAAAAATCTACAATTTCCCGCTTCGGCGTTTTCGCGGCTGGAACTCCCAACCTGGGATCAGCTTGAATCTTATTCAGTTGTGCTTCTAAGTATGCCGTTTTCAGTTTCAGATTGATAAATCCTGGCCCAGCGATTTCTGGCGGTTCGCAGATTTCGGATACATCTAATTTATCAACGATCGCACCTGCGATCGCTCTTGGTTGCAATCCTTTCTTTTTACTCAGGGATAAAGCCACATTCGCCTGATAATCACCAAATTTAGGATTACTAGCAGAAACCAAAATTGGATCTATTCCAGCAAAATCAGCGCCAAAAGCCGCAACTATTGCCTGTTCAAGCTGAATTTTTAGTTTTTCTTGTGTAGCGTTCATATATAAATTTTATCTGGGAGAGAGGGAATGTAGCTCTGGAAAAGCTTGATTATTAACTTTAGCATTTCATTTTGAGCCACTCAATTCATGAAGCGATTTTGACTATATTGAGTGATTGCTTTAATAATTGTCAATAAGGCACTCTATCTGTAATATAAATTTCACCTATACAGATAAGCGCTAGCATGAAAGTACGCGAAGTTATCAAACGACTAGAAGCTGATGGTTGGTATCTTGCTAAAACTAAAGATAGTCATCGACAGTTCAAACATCCAGATAAATCCAGTACTGTAACAGTGTCTGGTAAGGTAAATGTGGATGTGCCAATTGGCACTCTTAAAAATATTTGGAGACAAGCTCAATTGGAGGAAGACTAATGCGTTATACAGTTGTGATTGAAAAGGGAGAAACTAGCTACGGCGCTTATGTCCCTGATTTACCAGGTTGTGTAGCTGTGGGTGAAACTTTAGAAGAAGTCAAGCAGATGATTACAGAAGCTATTGAATTTCATCTAGAAGGAATGCTAGAAGATGGTTTACCTATTCCTAAACCTACAAGCATCGCTCATGAGGTTGAAGTTACAAACTACAGCACCTTTCCTACGGAACGCTATACGAACGTGGGTTAAAAAACCTGACAAAATATTTCCCAAATGAGAAAATTGTCGGAAAATAGGAAATCTTATTGACTTTTGCCTTCTCAATTAGCGACTCTATCTGTAACAGAAATTTCAACTTTACAGATAAGTAGTAATATGAAAGTACGTGATGTAATCAAGCGAGTGGAAGCTGATGGTTGTTGACAGAACTAAAGGTAGTCATCGACAGTTTAAGCATCCTGATAAACCAGGTTTAGTTACAGTTCCAGGTAAATTGTCTGACGACTTAGCCCCTGGTACTCTCAGTAGTATTTGGAGGCAAGCACAGTTATAAGGAGAACGGCAATGCATTACGTAGTGGTGATTGAAAAAGCGGATAGTAATTACTCTGCTTATGTCCCTGATTTACTAGGTTGTGTAACTACAGGTGCAACCTTAGAAGAAGTCAAGCAAATGATTGCAGAAGCTATTGAATTTCATCTAGAAGGAATGCTAGAAGATCGTTTGCTTATTCCTAAACCTACAAGCATCGCTCATGAGGTTGAAGTTGCAAACTACAGCAAAACATAATTATAGTAAACCACTAAATTAGCTCTAAACAATCCTTCTAGAATATTGAAGTCTATCTGATGATGCGATCGCACCGCACTTTTCGCTTACAATTTCACACCGGATACACAGCCGCTATCTGGTGTTGATGCTGGTGCTACAGATTTTAAATAACAAACAGCACTAGCACCTTGTACTCCTGGTCGAACATAGGTATAAGCACTACAGTTGTTATCATTAATACAAGATTGCTGGCAAATTGAAGCGAATGCTGAAGTCGGAAAACTTGTGTAATCGCTACCTCCTCTATTTCTACCAAATTCAGCGGTTACGACATAACGTGGAATAGTGGTTGGGAGTGGAGCGACTTGAGCTGTGGCAGGTTGAGCTAATGGTATCAAGTTACAGCCGTACTAAAACCTAAAATCAGCAAAAGTGCCAACCCCAAAAATATAATATTTCTTGGGAAAACAAAATTTTTCTTTGCATATTGCCAAGCTGTAACCATTTTTAATTTCATAAATCTCTCCTAGCTGCACAGTATTATCATCCGTATAGAATACAGCTATTTGCTACCAAATACAAAAATTGTTAAGAATTTTACATGATTCATTCACTATGTGACTTGCAGCTACACAGTGAAAGAATTAGGCACAGGAGATGAAAGAATTGAGTTGTATTGAAGCTTCTCTCCTTCCACCCAATCAAGGCACAACTGACGAAAACGATCGCCCCGCACCTCAAAATTCGGGTATTGGTCAAAACTCGCACAAGCTGGAGATAGCAACACTACGGGCGCTTGATACTCCTTAGCTAATTCCGCAGCTTTAGGGATTGCCCTTTCCATAGTTTCCACAATATGGTATGAATAATACCCTACCTCTTGGAGGCGTTGGGCAAATGTGGGTGCAGCAGAGCCAATCAATAACACAGCAGCAGCTTTGGCTTGAATTTGTGCTAGCCAGCCAGTATCATCACCTGCTTTAGCTTCTCCACCAGCAATTAAAATCGCTGGACTTTTCACGGATGCTAAACCAACTTCGGCAGCATCGTAGTTAGTCGCTTTGCTGTCGTTAATGAAATCAATACCTTCCCAAGTGCAGATATGCTCCAAACGATGAGCAACACCGGGGAATTCAACAATAGCACGCGCGATCGCATCACGATTAATTCCCGCTAATCGTGCCGTTGCTACTGCCATCAAGAGATTTTGTTGGTTATGTTCTCCCACCATCCGCAAAGTAGATACTTTCACAATCTGTTCTGGTGCAGAGGTTGCAGTCAATTTTTCCACAACCCAGTCATCCTCAATGTAAAAGCCTTTTTCGCTAATCAGGAAATCTTTTCCTTTAACACTTGTCCAATAGGCATTAGGCCAAGCACTTAAACCTTGCTGTCTCAAGTAGGCATCATCGCCATTAAATACTTGCAACTCGGACTGATGCAACAGCTTGGCTTTGATGTTGTAATAATTCTCTAAAGTCTTATGGCGACTAAGATGATCTGGTGTAAAAGTCGTCCAAACCCCGATACGTGGTGCAAGAGAACTCGAAGATTCTACTTGATAGCTGCTAATTTCCGCAATCACCCAATCAACTGAGGAGTTAGGAGTTAGGAGTGAGGAGTGAGGAGTTAGGAGTGAGGAGTTATCAAATGCTCCCCCTGCTCCCCCTGCTCCCCCTGCTCCTTTCCCCTTCCAAGATAGGGCAACTTCACTTGCGGCGTAGCCAATGTTACCGCAGGCGGGGGCATTTAAGCCTGCTGCTTGGAAAATGGCAGCAATTAAAGCTGTGGTAGTAGTTTTGCCGTTAGTCCCTGTAATTCCTACCCAAGGTAGGGATTGCAAATTTCGCCAAGCGAGTTCTATTTCCCCAATGGTTTCTATACTTAATTTGCGTGCCTTAATTAATACGGGAATATCCCAAGGTACGCCAGGGCTAACAACTATTAATTTGGGTAAATTAGCACCATTCAATTCTAGAGATTGGCCTAGTTTTACAGTTATTTCTTCGGCAGCAAGTTCTTGTTGTTGTTGTCGGAGGGTTTCGGAGGTGTTGCTATCACTTAGCTCTACCTCCCAACCTTCCCGTTTCAACAATCTCGCCGCGGCAACACCGGACTTTCCCAATCCAATTACAGTAGCTCTGGACATAGATTGCAGCAGAGTGTCCCTGGTTAAGCACTCCCTATAGTAGCCTTTATTGGCAAAAATTACACAACTTTTTGTTGACTTACGCTACAGATTTTTGACGATCGCTCCAAAGTCAGCTAGAACACGGGCATGATTGCGAACTAATCCCAGTAAGTGTAATCGATTACGCTTAATTTCTGGATCGGAATCCATAACTAATACGCTATCTGGCCCATCAAAGAAGTTACTAACTGTCGGAGCAATTTTTGCTAGTGCTGCTACTAACAGTTGATAATTTCGTGTCTGCTGTGCTGCTTGAGTTTGTGGTACTGATTCGATTAAGGCATTATACAAAGCCATTTCAGAGGGCTTTTGAAATAATTCTTGCCGAACTACGGTTGTCGGCTCTAGCTGTTTTGTATCCAAATCACCTTGAGCGGCTAATCGTGTGGAACGGTTAACGGTTTCGTAGATGTTATCTAAGGTACTGTCGTTGCGGATTTGTTGTAAGTATAAGGCGCGATCGCGTACATCCAATAAATCTTTTAACGCCCGTTCTGTGTATTCTGGATCATTTTCTCCCAAAACTGCATTTACCAAGTCATAATCAATCTGCTTTTCTTCTTGTAGTAAAGTGCGGATGCGTTGCAAGAAAAACTCTTGTAATGCTGCGGTTAATGATGCCTGTTCTTTGTGATATTTCGCTGCAAAGTCTGTGGCTATTTGCGCTAATAAATCATCTAAATTTATCGGCAAACTATAAAACCAAGTAATTTTAATTACAGCATTAGCCGCACGACGCAAGGCGAAGGGATCTGAGGAACCGGAGGGAATTAAACCTAAACCAAAGATACTCACTAAGGTATCTAATCTATCTGCCAAAGCGACAATTTGACCCGTGAGAGTTTCAGGGAAATTATCACTGGCTCCTGTGGGTAAATAATGTTGATAAATTGCCTTTGCAACTTCGGCATCTTCACCACTAGCTAAGGCATATTTTTCTCCCATAATGCCTTGCAATTCGGGGAATTCATACACCATTTGAGTAACCAAGTCTGCTTTACATAATAAAGCAGCACGTTGGATTCTTTGGCTTTGATTTTGGGCTAATTCTAATTGGTTACTGATTCGCTCGGCAATGTTAACTACTCTATCTACCTTGGTACGCACCGAACCCAATTCTTCTTGGAACGTGACTTTTTCTAACTGGGGTAAAAAGCTTTCTAAGGGCTTAGTTAAATCAGCTTCGTAGAAAAATCTGCCATCAGCTAATCTGGCACGAATTACTCTTTCATTCCCCACAGCAACGATATCTGATTTCTTGGGATCAGCGTTAGAAATGGTGATAAAATTGGGCAATAATTCTTGCTCAGAACTATCTGGTTTGAAGACAGGGAAATAACGTTGATGAGTAACCATAACTTCAGTAATTACCTCAGTTGGTAATTTCAAAAATTCTGGTTCAAATTTACCGACAACTGTAGAAGGATATTCTACAAGGTTGGTTACTTCCGCTAACAAATCGGGGTAAATTACTGTATATCCGCCTAAATTCTCTGCTACTGACTTTACTTGTTCTTTGATAAGATTTGCCCGTTCTTCTTGGTCAACGGTGACATAAGCAGACTTGAGAGCGGTAACATAATCAGTAGCTTGGGCAATTGTCACAGGATCAGGATGCAAAACCCGATGACCTTGAGAAATGCGATCGCTCTGAATCGTTTTAGAACCATTCACTAATTCTAGAGGTAGCACCGTCTCATCTAACAAAGCTACCAGCCAACGAATTGGTCGGGAAAACCTCGCATCTCCATTTCCCCAACGCATTAACCGCTTACCTTCCAAACCCCAAATCCACTGGGGAATAAGTTCTGTCAAAATTTCCGCCACAGGACGACCGGGAATTCTTTTTTGCACAAAGACAAATTCCCCTTTATCAGTGGGGCGAAGGAATAGCCTATCCAGTTCCACGCCTTGCTTTTTGGCAAAGCCGATAGCAGCAGCAGTAGGCTGACCATCTTTAAAGGCGGCTTGGGCGGGGGGGCCTTTAATTTCTTCTTCTCGGTCTGGTTGCTGGGATGGTAGACCTTTAATCACTACCGCCAGCCGTCGGGGAGTACCGTACACTTGCACACTTTCGCCCTTGAGGCCCTTTGCTTCCAAGCTTTGGGGAATGCGCTCCCGCCATTGCACTAAGGCATCACTGAGAAAGCTTGCAGGTAATTCTTCTGTACCAACTTCTAATAGAAACGCAGGCATATAACACTGTTTTCAACTTTGCGTAGCTCAACTTTATCAGTTATTCTCAAGCGATCGCTCGTGATTTTTAGGTAACTAGTACCGCAAGGCAAAAGTCAAAAGTCATTTGTCAACTTAACTTAAAAGTCATGTCCTGCAAGGAACTTTAGTTCCAGGCGGGTGAGTCAAGCCGAAAGTTTTGCTATTTCTAGGCTTTTCTTGACACCAATAAGCAATGCCGATTTGGCATTTCTTGTGAATGCGTAAGTCCTAACTTAGATAGACTTAGCATTTTCTGCATAACTTCACAAAAAAGTGTTTTTCTTCATTAATTCATTACATTTACTACCGTATTTTTATGCGGTATTTACGGATATAAATTTATATCGTAATGTTTAGTGATGTCTGATTCATTGATAAGCTAAACCACATCTAGTTTGCATAATTTGAAATTGTACATTTCTTGTGGGGTGGACGTCTCGCCCGCCCAATATATGCAAGTTAAATGTGGAACAGCTTATCTGAATCATATTAATCAATTTTGGAGTTATAACAATGAAAAATATTTTCACCAAAATCGCCGCGATCGCAGCAACCAGTACTGCTTTTAGTGTTGCTGTTGCTGCTGCTAACAACCCAGCCCAAGCTATTGAGTTAAACTTTAACTGGCAAGGTGATGCTGGTTATTCAGCAATAGGTTCATTCAGTTACGACGAAACTACAGCGTCTACAATTATTTCAGAAAGTGGTGGTGGAGCCACCAACTTTTTACAATCCTTGAGTGTCTCTTTTTTAGACCCATCTAATAATCCTCTTGGAACTTATAACACCGTTGCTGGTGGGGTGTCACAATCTGATTTCTTTAAATTTAACTTTGATACTTCCACTCAAACATTGTTTGGCCCCTTTGATATAGGAGGAGGAACGGGTGGAAAATCTTTCTTGCAGGGAACTGTTGGTGACTCTTTGTTCTTACGTCAGTATATCGGGCAAGACAAACCAAATATAACACTAGATCAAAATTCTGGTTCTATTAACGTATCCAAAGTTCCTGAACCTGCTTCTATGTTGGGTTTGCTGGCATTTGCTGCCTTGGGTGTAGGTTCATCTTTGAAGAAAAAGCAAGCCTCTTGCTAGAAATTAGGGCTTTCTAGTCAGAGCTTGCCAAATTTACTGAATCTCTATTCTAGCCCTACTAGTTCACTTAACTGGTAGGGCTATCATTAAAACTCATTAATTCTCATCAACACTATGTGCCAGTTTAAAGGGCGGAATGCGGGTTATATGCACGAGCTTAAATATGATGGTACAATCCCCCAAGTTGTAAATTTAGGGATTAGTTCAGAAACCAGACAAATATTGTCATAAATAACCAGAAACTAAAAATTCTGTCTAAAAGAGGATGTTTTAAAAGGATATTTTACTCTTTTAGTGAACACAGCGAAGCATTTCAGTACATAACTGAAAGCTGATCTTTTGGTTGTTTATCTAAGTCATAACCAGAAAATTATACCTTCTGGAACTTTTAAAACGACCTCTGAGAACCTAAGTTATTTACACAAGGTGATATTTTGATTTTTAAGTGCTTTATGCAGTATAAAAATTCTTTTTTAAAAACCACTAAAAAATTCATCAACAATGTTTAACGCACTGTTAATGAAGCAAATTTAAAAATTAAAATAAGTAATAAAAGTAGCAGCACCTACTGACTATTAAGGAATAAATCCGATTATATCCGGCTGTCTTCACAAAATTCACAAATAGCTCATGCACATTCTGATTTATTCCTATAACTATCATCCAGAGCCGATTGGAATTGCTCCGTTAATGACTGAATTAGCAGAAGGACTAGTAAAGCGAGGTCACCAAGTGCGGGTGATTACGGGAATGCCCAACTATCCTCAGCGCGAAATTTATGATGAGTATCGGGGTAAATGGTACGTTACTGAAGAAACAAATGGCGTCACCATTCAACGAAGTTATCTGCGAATTAAGTCTAAACCTAACCTTATAGATCGGCTATTATTAGAGTTGAGCTTTGTTTTCACGAGCTTACCCCAAGCCTTTAAAGGTGAACGCCCCGATGTGATTATCTTAACAGTTCCACCTCTTTTTGGTACTTTACCAGTAACAATATTTAGTTGGTTATACAACTGCCCAGTAGTTCTAAATGTGCAAGATATTCTACCAGAAGCTGCGGTACGTATCGGGCTATTGAAGAACAAGTGGATGATCCGAACTCTTGCAGCCTTAGAGAAATTTGCATATCGGTCTGCACACACTATTAGTGTCATAGCCGATGGGTTTCGTGAGAATTTAGTGAATAAGGGAGTACCTGTTAATAAAATCGTTTGTATTCCTAATTGGGTGAATGTAAATTTCATCTACCCCTTACCAAAACAGAACAACTCTTGGATATCTAGTCATCAACTTGATGGGAAATTTGTAGTCCTTTATTCGGGCAACATTGCTCTAACGCAAGGTTTAGAAACAGTAATAGAAGCAGCCGTTTGCTTACGTCATATCAAGGAGATTGTCTTTGTTATCGTTGGCGAATCAATAGCATTGCAAAGGTTGCAGAAATATTGTCTTTTAAATGGAGCAGATAATGTTTTGCTACTACCGTTGCAGCCGCGAGAAAAACTACCCGAAATGCTAGCAGCGTCTGATGTAGGGTTGATTGTGCAAAAACGCAATGTGATTTCGTTTAATATGCCTTCAAAAATACCACTACTGTTGGCGAGTGGTCGCCCGATTGTGGGTTCAGTTCCCGCTACTGGTACTGCTGCAAAAGCAATCAAATTAAGTGGTGGTGGGATAATTGTTGAGCCAGAATCACCCGATGCAATGGCTGCTGCGGTGCATGATTTATATACTAATCCTACTCTAGGAACCAGTTTAGGTAAGGCAGGAAGACAGTTTGCCGAAGAAAACTATTCCTTGGAGCAAGCACTTAATCGATATGAAGGGCTGCTTTCTCATATTGTTGCTAACCGAAAATCAACTATAGGTATCTTGCTGAAATTAAATTCCAAGAAATCAGTTGTGGATGGTTGATATGGCTGGATACTGGAGATTTTTTCTAAAAATCGGATGCTTTGTTAATTAGCGAACATTAAGCGACTAGGAAGGTAAAACCGTAATTAGGAAAAATTAAATCACCCATTCGGGTGAGTTTAAAATCAACCGATCGGGTGACCTAAGTGTAGGAAGTTAAGACTACTCAAAAATAGGAATCTAGAGAATACTGATTGATTGCGCGTCGTTCATGGTCAGTAACCCCGGTCTAAAAACACGGGGCTTGCAAGAGAAATTAAGCAAGCCATACTCACCAGATCGCCTAGCAATAGGTAGCCGTTATTCCAATACTGCTCGGATAAGACCAAAAGCCTTGTGTAGAGACGCGAAATTTCGCGTCTCTACAGGTCTAAAACACTATCGATAAATCCAAAAACCGAGCAGTATTGGCCGTTATTCGAGTCACGACAAGAAAGGAATGCGAAGCTAGTTCCCTGCCCTGTCATTTGCAATTAAACAGTCTTAAGCTCACTGAGACACTGTTGCAAGTTTAAAAAGCTCAGATAACAAGATCGAAGCTAACATTACCCGTTTTACGGAGTTTTTCAACTATGTCTAATTACGTTTTTATCATCGATAAAAACAAGAAACCATGTAACCCCGTTCACCCTGGAATGGCACGTCAATACAAGCTAGCAAGAGCGTGTCGCAGACAAGCCTCTCCATCAGTTGGCATCCATTCATCCTTTTCTCTTCCCTAAGATCAGTATTCACTACTACTTAAGAGCGATAGACTCATCTATAACTTATACTAGTGTCGTGTTTTATGTGGTTATAATGCAAGCAAGCACTTGCAAACGCTTATGGAAAACTTAGCATCTTAGTTTAATAACCAAACTATTAAATATCTGTACAAGGGTTATGTTGTGTAGTTTGGATAGTTACTGGCCTCTAACATTGTCAAAGCTAAAATTACCCGAAAGGAGGCACTTAAATGGGCAAAGTTCTATTAATCGATACTAATAAAAAACCGCTAAACCCAATTCAGCCAGCGCAAGCAAGGCAGTTATTACCGAATAAGATTAGCACTTTGCCATTGCAGGAGGTAGGAGGTTCAGTTGATAGTCTGCAACAAGATAAACCCTGTTTTTTCTTTCAGCTAAGGCACTGAGTTTATACTACCTAAAAAAAGTTTTATAAATTACACATTAAAAATGCTAAAACCTAAGTAATGTACAAAAAAACCATAATGTGGTATATGAGATTTATTTCAGGTGATAGACAACGTGAGCGATCGCCCAAATACCCAAATATCGCAAATATATATTTGTTACCAACATCAAGAAAAAAGGGCTAAAAAACTATTTAAACAATGCTTTTTTAGCGAAAACTAGATTGCCCAAGTCTAAATCCACAAGACGAGAAACCGAATATGTCGCATTCTGAGTTCCCTGATTCTACCCTGCCCGTTGAAAGAGAACAGCCTGCTGTTAATGATTCTAGTCAAGAGTCACAACCATCGCCAGAGCGATCGCCTAAGCCACCTCAAAAGCGGCGTTGGCCACTACTGTTGGGAATCGTCCTATTAATTGCAGGTGTTGGTATTGGTTGGCGCTGGTGGCAAACTAGTAATGCTAGCAATGCACCACCGGGCGGGCCTGGTGCTGGTCAACCTATGGCAATTCCTGTCAAGCTAGCAACTGTGCAAAGTGAAACTGTGCAGGAAAGCTCAGAGTTTATTGGCTCCTTACAGGCTCCACTATCTGTACCAATTAAGCCACAGGTTGAAGGACGAATAACCCAGATTTTCATCAAAGAGGGCAACCGTGTTCAAAAAGGGCAAGTGATTATTAGCCTACAAAGTGATGATGCCGAAGCCCAGCTACGACAAAAACAAGCAGGACTAGAACAAGCACAAGCAAATCTTGCCGAACTCAAAGCAGGGACTCGAAGAGAAATAGTTTTCCAAGCCAAAGCCCAGCTAGATCAAGCCCAAGCAAAATATCAAGATGCTGTATCTGGATCGCTACCACAGCAAATTCAGCAGGCTGAAGCTCAAGTTAATTCCGCCAAATCCGATTTAGTACTAGCACAAGCACGAGCAACGCGATACGAACAATTAACAAAAGAAGGGGCAACTTCTCAAGATACCTTAGATGAATACCAGAAAAACAAAGCTAGTGCTGAAGCGGCAGTGGTTGCAGCTGAGAAAAACTTAGAGCAACTCCGCAAAAGCAGAAGTGCTAATATCCAACAACTGGCTGCTGCCTTAGAACAACAGAAACAATACTATAGGCAGCAGGTGAACGGCAACCGCCCAGAAGAGATTGCCCAGGGGCGATCGCAAGTAAGTCAAGCAGATGCCCAAGTCCAAGCTGCCCAAGTCCAAGTACAATATACAAAAGTCCTTGCACCTTTCACTGGCATAGTTGGTAATATTCCAGCAAAGGTAGGAGATTATGTACAAAAAGCAGATCAACTCACTACACTAACTAGAAACGACTCTTTAGAACTGAATTTTTCCGTTCCACAAGAAGATGCCAAAAAACTGCGTTTGGGATTAACAGTGCAAATGCTGAACGCCCAAGGCAAACCTATAGCAAGGGGTAAGGTGAGTTTCATCTCTCCAGATGTCAGTTCAGATTCGCTGGCAGTTTTAGTTAAAGCCAACTTTGGTAATTCTAGAAGTCAACTGTTCAATCGCCAGTCAGTGCAAACCAAAGTGATTTGGAACCAACGTCCAGGAATTTTAATTCCAGTTACAGCAGTATCTCGCCTCGGTGGAGAGACTTTTGTGTTTGTAGCTCAAGCGCCAGCCCAAAACCCGAAACCTGGGGCACCTAACTTAGTAGCTCAACAAAAGCTCGTGAAATTGGGAATTATTGAGGGGAATAATTATCAAGTTATCCAAGGACTAAAAGCTGGGGACAAAATTGTTGTTTCTGGTATTCTCAACCTAAGCAATGGCGCTCCCATCACTCCTGCACCGGAAGAAGTGGGTAGTCGGAATCCTTAGCTGAAGAAGGGAGTGGGGAGTGGGGGCAATACGGTTCGGTTAAGCCCAAAAAATGAAAATGGGCTTTGTTGGGTTGAACTTAAGTGTTACCCAACAAAGCCCATTGCAGTTATTTTTTAAGCACTGTCAAATTGGGCTGGTAATGTTAATTGGTTTAGCTAGTAAGAACGCTATTTTGATTGTGGAATTTGCTAACCAATTGCCAGAGCAAAGGCTTTCGATTACCAAAGCAGTAATTGAGGCTTCACAAGAGCGGTTACGTCCAATTCTAATAACTGTCTTTTCTTGGGGATATTTACGTTGGCTACTGCTACAGGTGCTGGCGCGGGAAGTCGGCAATTTTCGGGAACAGCAGTATTTAGGAGGGATGTTAATTGCGACTTTCTTGAGTTTGTTTGTAGTGCCAATTAAACTGAGGGCAGTTAAACAGAGAGCAATACTGCCCTCTACCTCACCTCGGTTGCGCTCGGCGACCACCTGTCTCCTGCCGAATTCAACCAACCGCAGAGGCGCAGAGGACACAGAGAAAAGAGAAAAGTGGTTTATTTCAGCAATCTTAGACCACTGAGGGTAACTAAGACTGTAGAACCTTCATGTCCAATGACGCCGATGGGTAGGTTAATATTTCCTAGAAAGTTGCCTACTAAAAGCAAGATAATAAAACCCAACGCTACGACTATATTTTGTTTTACTATGGCTTGCGATCGCCTGCCCAAATGCATCGCCACCGCAATTTTTTCTAACCTGTCTGCCATTAGTACTATATCTGCGGTTTCTAAAGCGACATCACTACCAGATACTCCCATCGCTATACCCACAGATGCTTGCGCTAATGCTGGCGCATCATTAATTCCATCACCTACCATTGCAACTGTTTGATATTGTTGCTGTAGACGGCGAATAACATCAAGCTTATCTTCTGGTAGGAGTTGAGCATACACCCGATCAATTCCTACTGCTTTGGCGACAGTGTGAGCAGTTTCTGCGTTATCCCCGGTTAACATGACAATTTGTTCAACTCCCAATTTCTTTAATCGGGTAATGGTTGCGGCTGCTTGCGATCTTACTTCATCTGCGATCGCAATTACACCCATCACCTCTACTCCCCTCCCCGCTAGCGGGGAGGGGTTGGGGGTGGGGTTCTTCGCTACCCAAACCACAGTTTTACCTTCTTGCTCTAAAGATTGAGCCATTTCTCGCAATTCTTCAGGTAAATTTGCCACATACTGCTGCACAAAAACGGCATTCCCTACAATTACCTGTTTTTCTTGGGTGATTCCCACAATTCCCTGTCCAGGTATAGCTTGCACTTGAACTGCACTAATCCAATCCAAATCTCCAGCCGCCTGCACAATTGCCTTACCGATGGGATGTTCGGAAGATGATTCTACACTAGCAGCAGTTTTTAATACATCTTTTTGAGTGTATTTACTAACTGAAATTACCTGGAAGACTTGCACCTGTCCTGTTGTTAGAGTACCAGTTTTATCAAATGCGATCGCTCGGACTTTGCCAATTTTCTCTAACTGCGCCCCATTCTTAAACAAAATCCCCTGTCTTGCACCATTGGCGATTCCCGAAAGCAGGGTGGGCATAATTGCAGCCATCAACGCACAGGGAGAAGCCACTACCAGGAAAGTAAGAGCGCGATAAATTGTCGTTTCCCAATCCCAACCCCAGAGAAATGGCGGTAAAGTTGCTAGCAATATCCCAGCTACTACAATGACTTTGGCATATCCTTTCTCAAAGCGAAGGGTAAACTCTTGCGAAGGAGGTGCTTCTGTTTGCGCCTGTTCTACCAAACGAATCACACGCACAATTAAACTACTTTGGGCTGGTTTGTGTACCTTAATCTGCAATGCACCATAGCCGTTGAGTGTGCCGGCAAATACTTCTGCGCCCACTGTTTTCTCTACAGGTAAAGACTCGCCTGTAATTGCAGCTTGATTGAGGGTGCTGTAACCAGATAAAATTATCCCATCAGTAGGAATTAGCTCTCCGGGTTTGACGACAATCTCATCACCGACTTTTAGCTGACTGATGGAAACTTCCTCTTCCCTCCCCTGAAGCAAAACCCTTGCTGTATCTGGTGTCAGGCTCATCAAACTCTTGATACTCCGCTCAGTTCGCTGCATGGCGTAGCCTTCTAGTGCGCCACTGATGGCAAAGATGAGAATCAAAATTGCCCCATCAATAATTAGATGATATTCTCTTCGCCATAAGCCAAGGCTAGCAGCACCAATCGCCGCCACAATCATCAGCAAATCTACATCGAGTTCTTTTTCTTTGAAGAGGGTAGTCAATCCTTCCCGCGCACTTTCGTAACCACCAATTACATAAGCAGCAGGTAGCAGCAAAAATGCTAATCCCAACCAACCGAGATGTAAGGCGAACCATCCGAGAAATAATAGGAAGCCACACAAAAGGGCTGCTACGGTATCTGCGTGTTCTCTGGTGAATTGGCCTAAACGTTGGGGGTAGAGCATGAGAGGTGAATTAACAAGGACTTTCTTAGGCTAAACCTTTACATTAATGTCAATGTCAAGGTTTATAATGATTTTTAAACGCTCCAGGGACGCTGAGGGAAGCGCAAAGGTACGCAGAGTTAAATGTTTATCTGTGTTCTTGGAGCGTTTTTCAAAAGCAGGATGTGAGGAAATGCGACGATTTAACTGTTACCTTTAAAATTAATTGCACTAGAAGAGAAAATCTATGCTAAAGCGAATTTATATTGATAACTTTCGTGGCTTGGTAAATTTTGAGATGAATTTTGACTCAATTAACCTGAAGAACGCAGCTGTACGAGTAAAACCAATTAGTAATGAAGAAACTGAAAATTCTGGATTACCAATTTCAGAACTGATTGCGTGGGGCTGGCTGTATGACCCAGAATAGAGTACAGATAGTCATTTTGTGTGAGGATCTGCAAGAGCAAGTTTTTGCATATCATTTTTTGAAACGATGAAAATGCACCGCCATCTCTTCAGGCGGCTTGTGGAGAGTTAGAAAGACTTTTACCATTATTAAATAACTGATGAACGCTGGTTGCTTAACTATTAAAGAACTTACCGATGCAGTAGGCGGCGGTTTAACTCCGCGCATGGTGCGACATTATCATCAATTAGGACTGTTACCGCAACCAGTGCGATCGCCTAGCAATTACCGTCTCTATACCAAAAAAGATGTCCTCCGCTTGCAACGGATTGTAGCACTCAAGCAGCAAGGGTTTCAGCTAAACCATATCCGCAATATTTTAGAGGTGGAACCAGAAGCCGACACAACTGTTAACCTCATGGGACAACTCCAGCTACAATATCGGGCGGTGATGCAACAAATTTCTCAACTGCGACAAACTGCATCAGCATTAGAAGGATTATTGGGGCGCGATCGCCATTGTCAAATTATGCAGGCGGAAGTTTTGGCACAACTGAAGTTACTTGATGTCGAAACTCAAGCTGGATTGGGAGGATTGGAAAATCTCTGGAGTGGCTTAGATGCCGAAATTCATACGCACTCGGAAGCTTTTTCAGAATCACTACAACGCTTATTACCTGATTTATCTAACCGTTCGGAAATTGAACAACACTTAATTTCTCAGTTGGTTTTGGCTTGTGGCGATGTGAGTTTGGTGTCCTTTGTTAAATTGAGTCGAGGTGCGATCGCAGCTAGTCGAGAAGCTTTATCTTCAAGGTGTCAAATTGTTGTCGATACCCAAACGGTTGCTGCTGCTTTAGATCAAACCCGATTACTTCACTTGGGATGCCACATTGAAACCTTGATTGATAATCCCCATATTACCACCGCCACAGAGGCAGAAGTTGCCTTTTGGCAGCATCGAAAATGGCGAGACAAATTGCCGCAAGTAAGTAAGGGTTGTATCCTGGTAGTTGGTTATGCTCCCTCAGTACTTGTAGAAGTTTGTGAGGCGATTACCAACCAGAAAATTCAGCCTGCATTAGTAATTGCAATGCCCATTGGCTTTAGCCATGCTCCCGCAGCCAAGCGACAATTGATGCAACAAGAGATACCTTTTATTACAGTTGCAGGCACTTTGGGAGGCGGCGCTTTAGCTGCTACTGCCCTAAATGCTTTGGTGGAGTCATTGATTGATAAACCAGATTGTCATTGTTATCTCAATCAAAGTAATTCATAGTATAAATTATCAATTTTCAGTAGCTCTAATCTTGCTGTTTTTTATAGAGAACATAAGATTTATTACGGTAAGCCACTGGCAGATATAGCTGATGTTGAATGCGAGTTACTAAATACGAAGCGTGATATTTTATTATTAATGCCTTAGCCTGGTCAGTTGTCAAGTTATTGTAGCCGTCTGTAAGTAGTTTTTCATTAAATTTAGTTAATGGATCAACCCCATTAAAGTTACCACTTAAATCGCGCATCCGTGAAAACCATTCTAATGTCCCAGTTTTAGTCTGAGCCATCAGCTTATATTTAGCAATGGTTGGACGCTCTGTCAGCCAGATAAAGTTAGCAAATTCAACCGGTGGAGATATGAATGTGGCATTTTTTGGAGTATTTTTTCGCACCCAAGTAGCCATATCTTTCCACTGCGGATCTACCTCCTGCACTTCGTCAGGAAAATTAAGTGTGGAGTTAAAATATTTCTGAAAGTTATGGAATCCTTTGACAATGCTTATACTCAGCGCCAGACTACATAGAAATAACAACACTTTTTGCTGTTTTCTACTTGTGAAGATTTCATCTAAAGCACAGACAAACAAAAAGCAGGCGTTGAGGTGCAACATTACGTCACCTACGCGGAAAAGGTAATATTGTAGCAAGCTTCCTTGAGAGTCGAATGGAGCAATGACAACTCCGAGTATATATGGGACTAGACTGAGCAGCGTGAACTCAAATAATCCTATACGAGCTTCGTACTTTTCAAACTGTTCAGATAGCGCTTTAGTTGGACGATTGAACCAAAGGACGCCAGCACTGCTCACAAGCATTACAAGGAAAAATATAGGAGTTATCCACCAATGTGCAGGCCATGATAAAGGATTCAAATGGTGGGGCATCCTGAGAAAGACATATATATAAGAAATCGATATAGGGCTTGTAGGGGTTGGACTGGACAACTCTTCGATTATCGCTTTTAGACCGAATACACTTGTTATCAGGTATAACGGAACAATAAACCCCAATTCCCGCATACTAGGAAAACGGGTTTTTCGTTTTAAAATCACCCATCCTAGTACAAATAAAGTTGCATAACCGCCTACCAAAACATGGAATGAAGTTCCTAGCCCTAACAAAAAAGCTGTCAGGCGATAACGTTTCCTTAGCATGAACGCGATGGCTAACAAGACCATAGCATAAGCAAATATCTTCGTTTCTAGCGCTCCTATGATCCTTTCTCCAGCAGCAACGCCTTGATTTCCTGAGAGAAACATTGCAACCGCCAACATCAGCAAAAGCAAATTTAATCCCAGTCTTCGACCTATGAGTACTAGTCCCGAAGCTATTAAGCTGTAGCAAAATAACCGTCCTATTATCGAACTAGCCAGAAACCCCCACTTTGCTATGATCCAGCCAAATAAAGTTTGAAACAACACTCGATAAACAGGTGGTTGGTTAACAGACCAATCTCCTGGAACCCAGCTAGGATCGGCAAACTGTCTTGCTAAAGGTAGAGCGTCAATATCATTACTTGCCATGATATCAAAGAACAAATCTTTGATACAGATTAATGCCAAGACGGCGATGATTTCTAATACTAGCCAACCCATATCTGCCAAAGCTGATTTTTTGTGTAGATTTTGTTGATTTATCTCTGGCAATTTCAACATCTTAAAAAGACATAATTTGTATAATAATTATTACACTATTTCCATAAACCTTAAATTTGACACTATACAATATACAGCAGATTTCCAGGTAATTGAGGTACACAAGCTCAGTTTATTACCCAGGTATAAGGCGTGTTTTACTCCTTAATTATGCTGTATTTAATATATTTATAACGATTCTTATTTCAATGGTTACTGGGTAGGGACACGGCAATGTCGTGTCCCTATGAGTACGTGTGTTCGTCTGTGATAATTATTGTTTTTGTACCTTACTCATGCAGGAACCGCTATATACTATCTTTATTATTTAGCTAATTTTTCAAGCATGACTCTGATTCAGTAAACCAAAAGCTGGGTATATAAAATAACATGTAATCCGAAAGTTTAGTTCAATAAATTTTGTCCAGCAAAGTGGAAACAGTTAAAGTCAAACTAAGTAAATAGTGACACAAATATTTACAATAACTGATAAGAAATATAACAGGGATGTATAATTAGCGCGTCTCCTGCATAATCCATAAAAAGATAATGATTAAGGCTGGCAGGCTTTCTATTTTTTACTTTAATTAAGGGCTTATGTGGCAACAAGAAAAAAAAGATATTTCGATAGTCAGACTGGTATTATGGCTTACCTTAGCTACAACCCCTGTGGTAGCAAGTTTACTGGCGTTAAAACCCCTGCTGGCACAATCTAAACCTGAAGCTCCCTCTTTTACACAGCCGCAAACAGTGCAGAATGGGACTACAGTAAGGATTGATGGTTCGAGTAGCTTGGGTGCAATCAACCAAAGCTTGAAAGAGAATTTTGAAAAACAGTATTCTGGTGCAAAGGTTGAAGTTGCTGTTAACGGCACTGATGCGGCACTGAAAGAATTGTTAAATGGCAAAATCGACATAGCCGCAATGGGGCGTGGGTTGACGCCAGCAGAAAAAGCCCAAGGACTAGAGCAAGTTCGCTTGCGCCGTGAGAAGATTGCGATCGTGGTTGGTGCAGATAATCCTTTCAAAGGAAGCTTGACTAGTAAGCAATTCGCCCGGATTTTCCGGGGACAAATTACAAATTGGTCACAACTAGGAGGGCCTTCAGGGAAGATTCGGTTAATCGATCGGCCGAAGACGAGTGAGACTCGCAATACTTTTCGGACTTATCCAGCCTTCAAGAGTGCTGAATTTGCTACAGGAGCCAATGCTACCCAACTAACTGAGGATAATACCGCAGAAATCATCAAACAATTGGGCAAAGACGGCATCAGCTATGTATTAGCTAATGACGTCGCAAAATTGAAACGTGTACGAGTTCTGCAATTAGATAAAGCCTTACCAGACGATCAGAAATATCCCTTCTCGCAACCTTTCGTTTACGTTTACAAAAAAAATCCGAGTTTAGGCATAGTAAATTTTCTCGGCTTTACCCTTGCAACCGCAGGAAAGCAGGCTATAGAACAAGGTAGAACTACAGAAGCAGAGGCGATCGCCACTAACATATTACAACCTGTCACGGCTTCCCCAGGTGGGCAAACAACACCTGTTGCTACGCCTTCCCCCACTGCAACTACTTCTGCATTTGCCGAACAGCCATTTGTGGCTCCTATTCCTGCACAAACCAGTCCAATTGTCAATAGAGAAACACCATTTTGGTTGCTTTTACCTTTGTTTTTTGCTCCTGTAGCTGGAGCGTTCCTATGGTGGATTCTGGGAAAACGCCCATTGTCTACCGAGAAAACAGACAACTTACCAGAATCAGATCCTCGGCCACCCAGCCCAGAAGATGGAGAAATGGCAGTCCTCAATGCCAGCACATCTCCCTCAATTAACAAAGCGATGCTTGAAGACCAAGCAGTGCCGCACTTCCAACAAGAAAGCCCTGAGCGCACTCCTTTCAAAATCTATGCTCCAACAGAATCTGACCTAGCCGAAAATGTGACTTCAGGGACATCTAATTTAGTCCGAGAGGGAACTAATGGCAGCTCTAATTCCTATGAAGACACAACATCAAAGGCAGCTAATGGCTCAGAAAATAACAACTTGGGAGCCGCAGCTTTAAGTAATGGTGCGGCTCTAGCAACTGGCATCGGGGCGGCTAGCTGGTCTTCCTTTAATAATAAAGAAACAGAAAATGCAATTTCTGATCCAGTTCATCAAAGTAATTATGATGAGGCAAACAATCCTGAGTCTGATTCTGAGCAAATTGCCTGGGATTCTGATGAAATTGAATGGGACATAGAAGCCCCAGCAGCTGTAGTAAATACTTCATATCCTCACCTGCGTAATATTCCAGAAGAGGTATCTGATATGGAACTGCCTTTATCTGAGGAGACAGCCTCACTACTAGAATTAGCAGATGTGCCAGAAGTAACATCTGATTTTGGATATTGGGACACAGAAATTAATGAAGATCGGATAGATGAAGAACTTCAGGCAGAATTAAACTGGCTAGAGAGTATTACCTCAACTGAAGATATAGGCTCAGTAGATGAATTTCCCTTGCCATCTGAGGAAGTAGCAGCCGATGGGGAACTATCAACTGGACAAACATCCTCACTGCTCGATTTGCCAGAATTATCACAAGAAGATTTATTCAATGTGATAGCGGACGCAGCTGAACCGACTGTGAATTTGCCAGAGTCAGAATCTCAAGCAGAGCCTACTGTTGAAGAAGGTATTGCTGAAACTGACTCTACAGATTTAGCGGGTGCTGCGGTAGCAGCAGGTGTAGGAATTGTAGGGTGGACTACCATTTCTGGATTAGATACTGAAAGAGAAACTGATATTACGGTTGACAATGTGCCGATTGCGGCCGAAACAGCTGTTAATTTCGTAGATGCAGAAGAAGAGAGCAGTATTTTGCTCACACCGCATACTTATACCTCGGCTCATGTTTCCTGGGAGATATCCGAAACCAAGAAAGCAGCGCTGCGTCAACAGGGCGGCTCTCAATTGGTAGTGCGGCTGTATGATGCAACTGGAATTGACTTGAGTTATCAAAGTCCCCACCTGTTACAGGAGTATGAATGTGACGAGACAGCACACGATCGCTTTGTAGAAATTCCCCTCAGCGATCGCGATTACATAGCTGAAATTGGCTATGTCGCTTATGGCGAGTACTGGTTGTTCATCGCCCATTCAGCGATCGTTCGTGTCTTCAGTCCAGTGGCTACAGATCGCGTTGATCGGGTGGCGATTGCCGATCAAACAGATATTCACTTCCCAGATGCCCAAGAAGAGATCACTGAAGAAGAAAGCAGTCTTGTCCTCACACCTCGCACTTATACCTCGGCTCATGTTTCCTGGGAGATATCCGAAACCAAGAAAGCAGCGCTGCGTCAACAGGGCGGCTCTCAATTGGTAGTGCGGCTGTATGATGCAACTGGGATTGACTTGAGTTATGAAAGTCCGCACCTGTTACAGGAGTATGAATGTGACGAGACAGCACACGATCGCTTTGTAGAAATTCCCGTCAGCGATCGCGATTACATAGCTGAAATTGGCTATGTCACTTATGGCGATGCCTACGGCGGTAAACTACGCTGGTTGTTCATCGCCCATTCAGCGATCGTTCGTGTCTTCAGTCCAGTGGCTACAGATCCTACCGTTGAAGATGTAGCCTTAGCAAGTCAAACACCTATTGTTCATACAGATTCCACCGTTGAA
This sequence comes from Nostoc sp., assembly GCF_036917635.1. Lineage (GTDB taxonomy): Bacteria > Cyanobacteriota > Cyanobacteriia > Cyanobacteriales > Nostocaceae > Nostoc. Next base: position 92,237 of record NZ_JBALCW010000098.1, on the reverse strand, counting down.
GATGTAGCCTTAGCAAGTCAAACAGCTATTGGTTTAGTAGATGTAGAAGAAGAGAGCAGTATTTTGCTCACACCCCGCACTCCCAAATGGGCTTATGTCTCTTGGCACATTTCCAAGGCTCAGAATGAAGCACTGCGAAAACAGGGCGGCTCCCAATTGGTAGTGCGACTCTACGATGTAACTGAGATTGACTTGAGTTATCAAAATCCCCAGCTTATACAGCAGTATGAATGTGAAGAGGTAACACGCGATCGCTTTGTAGCTATTCCCGTCAGCGATCGTGACTACATGATTGAAATTGGCTATATCGCCGATGGCGATCGTTGGTTACTCATAGCCCGTTCACCTAATGTTCGGGTTTTCAATCCTTCCCACCAAGATTTTTGGTTTGTAGCAGATGCTGAGTTGATTATTCACGGAGCAACCCAACCAAATACAAGCGTAAACATTGGTGGCCATTCCGTCAAAATTAAACCCGATGGCACTTTCCACCTACGTCTTCCCTTTTCAGATGGTTTAATGGACTATCTCATAACGGTAGCTGCTGATGGGACCACTAGAACTATCCATAAAAAGTTCTCTCAAGAAACATCCGAAAGCTAGTACCGCAAGGCGGAAGTCAAAAGTCAAAAGTCAAAAATCAAAAGAAATACAGTGTAAACGTTTCGTTGATTTGAAATGGGTTGTTTATTTCCGCCGCGCTGTACTAGTAATTTCTTAAATTATCCCCTCAAACCCTATTCTCCCCTTTTAAGCTACGGTGTACACACAAGTCGAATTACCCCCCTTAATCCCCCCAATCCATCGGGGGAAAAAAGAAATCTAGTTCCCTCCCCAATATATCGGGGAGGTTCAGGGTGGGGTAAAACCTTGGTTAATCAGCTATTTCAGACTTGTGTGTACACCGTAGGTTTTTTTAAGGGGGATAGGGTTATTGAACCGTAACGCGAGATTCATTTGTCATCGGTTGTGGTTCAAAAAAAATAAAACCTCTAATAATTGCGTATGAGATGCCCAAATCATTTTTTACTAGCGCTGTTCACTGCATTTCTATGCATAACGTTATCCCCTGTTTTGGCAAAACCTCCTGCTGTCTACTCTGCCATGCAAAATTTGACCGAGCAAGGAGAGTGGGGACAAGGAAGTAGTGAATCCCCTATTTTCTCCTCCCTACTCCCCCTGAAAAGCGACTCATCCCAAACGCAAAGCTTAGTAGAAGAGGGCAAAAAATTATACGACACGGGACAGTTTACTGAAGCGGTCAAAGTTTTGCAACAGGCTGCTGCTGCGTTTAAAACCTCTAGGGATGGATTACAAGAAGCGATGACGTTGAGTAATCTTTCCTTGGCTGATCAGCAACTTGGCTTGTGGGCTGAAGCAGAGGAAGCGATCGCTCAATGTTTAAAATTATTAGAGTCAGGGGAAAATACTGGCACTTCTGGTGAGCGTTCCCAAATTATTGCACAAGCCCTAGATGTGCAAGGGCAGTTACAACTCGCACAAGGACAAGCAGAAACGGCTTTAACTACCTGGCAAAAAGCTGCTGATATTTATCAGCAAATAGGCGACAAGGTTAAATTAACTCGAAACCGGATTAACTCTACACAAGCTTTTCAAGCTTTAGGGCTTTACCTTCAGGCTAACAAAATTTTAAACGAAGTACAGCAAACCCTTACCAGCCTTCCCGACTCACTTATTGTCGCCACAGGGCTGCGTAGTCTTGGCAACGTCCGCCGAGTTGTCGGTGATTTAAACGTATCACGGTTGATATTGCAGAAAAGTTTAGCAGTGGCAAAGCGAGTCCAATCTCCAAAAGCGATCGCAGAGGCTCAACTCAGTTTAGGCAACACAGCCCGCGCCCAACAAGACACTCAAGCAGCTTTACAATACTACCAAGAGGCTGCGGCTGTATCTGTTCCCTCCATTACACGCATCGCGGCTCACCTAAACTTACTTAGTCTACTTCTGGAAAAAAAGCAAGACCTAGATGCGTTGGCGTTATCGTCTCAAATTCAGTCAGAAATTAGCAACTTGCCACCCAGCCGAACCTCCGTATATACTCGGATTAAATTTGCCCAAAATCTCACCCAATTAAAAGAAAAAACTAGCATAAATACCCCCTCATGGCTGAACATTGCCCAGCAATTGTCCACCGCCATCGAGCAGGCGCAAAGCTTGCAAGACCGACGAGCAGAATCTTATGCTATGGGTAGTCTTGGTGAGTTATATGAAAAGACCAAACAGTTTTCTGATGCTCAAGAGCTTACCGAGAAAGCTTTATTCATAGCCCAAAGTATTAATGCATCAGATATTGCTTATCAGTGGCAATGGCAACTAGGACGCATACTGAAAAAAGAGGGAGATATTAAAGGCGCGATCGCATCTTATAATGTAGCCTATAAAACCCTTCAATCTCTGCGTGGCGATTTAGTAGCCATCAATCCAGACGTTCAGTTTTCCTTCCGGGAAAATATCGAACCTGTGTATCGAGAGTTAGTTGAATTGCTGTTGCGTTCTCCCCAAGGTAGCAGCGCTTCTGTTCCTTTTGAGAAGCTAGATCAACAAGACGCTTCTCTACTAAAGACTAACGCTTTGCGATCGCCACAACAGGGTATTAATCAAGACAATCTAAAGCTGGCTCGTGATGTAATTGAATCTCTGCAATTAGCAGAACTGGATAACTTCTTTCGGTCAGCCTGTTTAAATCCTACACAGGCACTTGACCCAGTGGTTGATAAAAAAGACCAACAAGCAGCAGTGATCTATCCAATTATTTTACCAGACCGCCTAGATGTTATCCTCAAATTGCCTAATCAAGACTTGCGCCACTACAAAACTGTAATAGCTCAAAGTGATGTGGAAAACATAATAGCAAAACTGCGGAAAAACTTACTAAATGTCACCGCAACTGCTCGGGTTAAGCAGCAGTCCCAACAAATATATGATTGGTTAATTCGACCAGCACAAACAGAGTTAGTCAATAGTGGGATAAAAACCTTAGTGTTTGTCCTAGATGGTGAGTTGCGGAATATCCCGATGGCGGTTCTCTACGACAAACAGCAAGAAAAATATCTGGTAGAGAAATATGCGATCGCCTTAACACCAGGTTTGCAACTCCTCGATCCCAAACCTTTGCGACAGATACAGCTAAATGCTTTAACTGCTGGAGTCAGCGAAAAACGCCCAGTTGAAGGCAAAGAATTTCCCCAATTAGAAAATGTACCACGGGAATTAAAAGAAATCAAATCTGAGGTATCTAAGAGTGAAGAACTTTTAAATCAACAGTTTACCCAAACAAACCTGCAAAATAAGTTGCAAACAGTTCCCTTCTCCGTGGTTCATCTAGCAACTCACGGTGAATTTAGTTCTGATGCTGACAAAACCTTTATTCTCACCTGGGATAAACTGGTTAAGGTCAAAGAATTTGATAATCTACTGCGAGTTAGTGACAAAAACCGATTTAGTGGCATTGAATTACTCGTCCTCAGTGCTTGTCAAACTGCTGAGGGAGACAAACGAGCAGCTTTGGGACTGGCTGGGATAGCTATGCGGGCGGGGGTACGCAGTACACTAGCAACATTGTGGTCAATAGACGATCGCTCCACCGCCGATGTCATGAGTGAGTTCTATCGACAGCTAAAGGCTGGGGTGAATAAAGCCCAGGCACTCCAGCGGGCCCAATTAGGTGTCTTTGCCAAGGAAAAAGCTCCATATTTCTGGGCACCCTATGTTTTAGTAGGCAACTGGCTATAACCTGACAATTCAGGTTATGTGGAAAAGCTAACCATTAACCTAACCCCCTTCCCGACGCTCTAAGGAACGTGGATTAAATAAAATGCAAAACTTCATCAATTATCACGATCCCTCTCCAATACATCGGAGAGGGATTGAGGGTGAGGTAAGCTTGGGATATAAAATTGTATGTTATTTAATTCTTGTTCCTAAGCGGGAAAATTCAAAGTCTCTGACGCCACGTGCTTGGCTGTCGGGCTTTATCGCCCCCTCAAGGCTCCTCCTTAAAGGAAGAGAGAAATAGAAGTGAGGTTTTCCAGATGACCTGAATTCTCAGATTAGACATCTCCGGAAATTAACTGCAAAATGAAACCCTTGTAGAGACGTGAAATTTCGCGTCTCTACATTCTTTTTCGGAGATGTCTATTGTATAACCTGGTTGTTTACAAACAAGAAGCAGGAGTAAGCCAGGAACTATGAGGCAAAGCTTTCGGCGCATCAGCCGTGAGTACAACTTCACCTTTAGCATTTATCACCCACCCTTGCGCTTCCACAATCGGCGCCGGATTGGAACTCTTGGACTGATTTGAATTTGTACTAACACGGTTTTCACCCTTTGGGTTGAGAGTTACCCAATCTAGTTGAACTGCATCAGGAGTAAGGGGTTCAGTTCTGGGGTTGGGTGGTAAGCCGCCGCGTCCGGTGATCGTAAAACTGTTTTGATTTTCAGCAGTACGGACTTGACAAGATTGCGCCACTTTGGTATCAACTGGTACGGCTGGTAAGTTAATTAATCCTTGAGAAGGGTCAACATCGAGCGTGTTGATATTTATAATGCCGCTTAAATTAGGTCTTGTTTGGGAAACTGCCGTAATATCATTTGTCTGAAGTTGACGCGGGTCTAAATCCGTAGGGCGCAACTTTTTAAGGTCTTCGCTAGTTAGTGGTGCAATTCCAAAAATATTAGTAGCTTTAATTGTGACGCTCCCACCACTACCACTAAATGCATTGGCGGTGATATCGCTGTTTTCATTTGGTTTGGTAACGATGAAGCCCTTAGGGATATTGATGTTGATATTACCGCCATTTCCACCAGCCCCACTAGTACCTGCTGAGGTAGAAATCTCACTGTTACGACGCAGTAACAATAAGTCTTGCAAATTCAGCGTAATATTGCCACCATCACCGGAGTTAGCTTGCCCAATCAGCTTACCTTGCTCATCCAATTTAATAGAACGAGCGGTGATTACCAAATCCCCTGCCTTATTTGTGCCTTGACTGCTCACAGTTATGTCAGCGTTATTTAAGACATTTAATTCTCCAGTGTTAACTATAATGCTTCCTCCCGCTCCTGTAGATTCTTTAGAAGTGGAAGCTGAAACCTGCGCTCCATCTTGAACAGTTAATTGCCCAGTTTTTATATTTAAGTTTCCGGCATTTCCAGTAGATTGAGTCCCAACAAATAAGCCGCTTCTACTCTCACCATTTCCTCCAATAAGTTGGATAGAGTCTCTGGCGTTGACAGACACAGTTCCTCCCGCTCCTGTAGATTCAGGAGAAGTGGAAGCTGAAATTTTTGCTCCATCTTGAACAATCAATTGCCCAGTTTCAATCTTCAATTCTCCGGCATTTCCAGTACCTTGTGTTATGGTGAACAAGCCACTAGGTGTAGGTTTTTCACCTTCTATAATTGGCGAAGTTCCAATGAGTTGGATAGAGTCCCTGGCGTTGACAAACAAAGTTCCTCCCCCTCCTGTAGATTCTAAAGAAGTGGAAGCTGAAATCTGCGAACCATCTTGAACAATCAACCGCCCAGTTTCAATCCTTAAGTCTCCTGCATTTCCAGAGTTTGTTGTCTCAGTTAATAGACGACTTCCTCCCGAAAGTTTTATTGACTCCGATGCGTTCACCCCTAATGTTCCTCCCGATTTTGAGACTAGGGCATCAACCGCAACATCTGAACTATCGAATGTAACGCGCCTGCCTTGTATTTGGACACCACCACCGCCTTCACCACTAGCACTTACTGTAGTTTGATTGGTAAGAGATACATCTGCTCGCGCTACACTCTCAGGAAAACTTAAGCGGAAATTGTTGTTATCAATGTTCAACCCTACTGTTCCCCCTGCTGCCAATCCTCCTAATTCGATTCGACCATCTTGAGTAAACACGTACGCTCCTTCTAAATTCACATCCCCTCCCAATAGGACTAAACTCTGACTCTCAGGAACGGATAGAATTGCTTCATTGACTTGAATCGGGTTAACAGGCTGGGATGCAATTTGATTGAATAGAAATGCAGAAGGATTCACACTCAGCAAGGGGTTAACCGGATTGACCGGTGAAGTCATGGAAAATTCTCCACCACCCGGAAACCGGATCGCACTAGCTGTTGTGCCGATAAATGAACCGTTAATATTTAAGTTGGCATTTGCTCCAAATATGATGCCATTGGGATTCATTAAAAAGAAATTAGCTTTACCTTGAGTTTGAAGTGTTCCCTCGATGTCAGAGAGATTTCTCCCTGTAACTCGCACCAAAATATTGTTGATGGTAGGGGCGTTTTGGAAATTAACTACCTGGTCACTTGTAATACTAAAGTTGCTGAAACTATGGAATAAATTTGTATTGCCAACGGTTGTACCCCCTGTAATATCGAAGGTAGTGCCATCGATTCTTTGCTGCACTTGAGTTCCCACAGAGCGATCGGGAGTCACCTGAGCGGATGTGCGATCGCGTGCTTGTATTCCAATCGTACTCCCTAGAATCACCAAGCCAGACAAACCTAAGTGGCAAACGCGATCAAACCAACTTCTTAAACTCACAAAACTTATCTCCTAACCCTTGAAAGTTAATTCATTGCAAGACAGAACACCACTTTAGTAATGCTTGTGCGAACCTTTGTTTCTACTCCTCTCCAGGTAACTCTGCTAGAAGGTTAGGTTTTTGATTACTAATCTGCTGTGGTGACAGTAGTGACTGTATGAATTTTAAGACTTATGCACTTTACCAAAGAATCAGCCTGTATATCAACCTAAATACGTCTTTCAGCCTTTTGCAAATCGCCCTTTCTTGCTTGTGTAGACTAGCAATAAGGGACTGACAAATAAAAAATAATCAATCGTTTTGGTAAGCAGGGGGAGCAGGGGGAGCAGGGGGAGCAGGGGGAGCAGGGGGTGACTGACCCTTTTATTTACAAATAGTTAGCAAAGTGAAGGTTACAAGGTAGCCAAGCTAACTGCTGACTAAGATAAGATAGAGCACCAGTGTTTGCGTTATAGCTAAAATAACTAGGAAGTCCCACACCCCCACCAATTATTGTTAGTTGTGGAGATGAAGATGGATTTATAGGATCAGAAAGTTTCATGTCCTGACTCGAAACTTTTGTTGATGCTAAAATATCAGTTCTAGAGTTAGCCAATTTAATATCATTCTTAGAAGCTTTAATAGAAGTAAAGGTGTCACCATCCTTACTACCAGTCAGAATGTCATTATCAACTCCTCCTAATAAGGATAAAGAGTCTTTACCCAATTTACCTGTTAGAGTGTCATCGCCTTGATAAGTTTTAGAGATAGCGTTAGTGCTGCTAATACTGCTAATAGTAGAGGTATTAATTTTAAGAATATCGTCGTTAACTGAGAAATCTGTAATTGTATCAATACCGCCACCTGAGTAATCCAAGACAAAGGTATCTCTACCACTACCACCGATGAGATAGTCATTACCACTTCCTCCCTCTAAGTAGTCATTACCCAGCCCACCTATTAGAGTGTCATTACCTTGATGTCCGTATATTTGATCGTTTCCTTGAGTCCCAACTAGATAATCGTTTCCAGCAGTGCCTTGAATAATTGCCACGTTCGTTACTCCGGGATAAATTAGTGTTTATACTGATGATTTTAACTGGCAATTAGGATTACAGATGAGATTGGTAAAGAAACAAAATAAGGCGATCGCAGCTAGAACAACAATTCCGTAATCAAAATCCGAACCCCTCGTTTATGTATACACAGTAGAAGGGGAGTTTGGCTCCCCCAACTCTAGTAGGAAACTCTGGTGGAGAGTTAAATTTTTGATTCATGAAATATTACTATTACCTATTGAAGGCACTATAGTAGTTGAATTCCAGTCAAGGTAACGAGGTAACCAGGCTATCTGCTGATTCAAATAAAATAGAGCACCACTACTTGCGTTATATGTAAAAATATTACCAGATTGGCTAATGGTAATCGATCCGAGCGTTTGTGAACCACTTGTAAACTTAGTAGAGTTAATAGTACCATTTTCATCAACCGCTTCATAATTGCTCAGAGATGATAGTGGATCGATAAGATACTGAGAGGAGCTAATCGTCGGGGTAGTAATTTTAAGAATATCGTCGTTAACTGAGAAGTCTGTAATTGTATCAATACCGCCACCTGAGTAATTCAGGACAAAAGTATCTCTACCACCACCACCAGTGAGATAGTCATTACCATTTCCTCCCTCTAAGTAGTCATTACCTAGCCCACCTCTTAGAGTGTCATCGCCTCCATAGCCGTATATTTGATCGTTTCCTTGAGTCCCAACTAGATAGTTGTTTGCAGAGGTGCCCTGAATAAGTGCCACGTTTCTCACTCCGATAATTTAGTGTTTCCACTGTTTATCTTAACTAGCAAATAGCATGATTCATGATATCTTTAAAAACTAAAAATACAGCTTCCTCTGATCTACCTCATTTGATTAAAAAATGCTATAACTAGAACCCCCATTTTTTCCAACAAAACGTTCTATACCCATTAAAAACCTATCGGGGACAATGGCAGGTTTATTGGTTGTAAGTAAGTAGGTCAAATTAAATATAAAACCTCACCCTCAATCCGGCTTCCCTCTCATTAATAAGCAGAGGGATTGAGGGTGAGGTTTTATTTTATATTTAATTACGCCTACCTACTTATAAATAAATTATTCCCGTGTTGATCCCAAAAAACCAATCATCACGGTTTTGCCAAATAGCAGCTAATATCGCTAACAATAAGTTGGCAAATAATATTTACAGTTTGTAATCTACAAAAGTTTCGTCAGAAGGCAATTCTGCTGATGAAAGTAGGCACTTTAATGGATTGTAGTTGAACAAAAGCAGTTCTCAAGCCCAAATGATAAATATAAACCTGTTTTACCATAGCTTCAGGGTAGCTCAGGCTGCACATAATACTTAGTGAGTTCGTTGCCCTTGTTTTAAGTAAATCCCTAACTCAATATTGGTGATGTCTTAGACAAATTACTACGTATCTAGGCTCTGAGCGCAGGAGTCACTGAAAATTCATTTCTTTAGTTTATCTAAAGTCGCATCTAAGTTATCAAATTACCTTTCTAAGATAGAAGCAGCAACCATAAGTTGCCATACACGACTAAAACCCAATTAACAGCTAGTGGCTGCGGAGAACATAAAAATGGCTAAAGCGCCAGATTCAATAGAATCGTCTATCAATGAAATTACAGACTTAGCTTTAGATCGTGATTGTACGACCTTATCGCGTCACGTTCTACAGCAACTTCAGAGTTTTTCGCCAGATGCACAGGATTTAAGTGCGCTGATGAATCGTATCGCCCTTGCAGGCAAACTGGTTGCTCGCCGCATGAGTCGCGCTGGTTTAATGGAAGGCGTTCTCGGGTTTACTGGGGAAGTTAATGTCCAAGGAGAATCCGTCAAAAAGATGGATGTCTATGCCAATGATGTATTTATTTCAGTTTTTAAGCAAAGCGGCTTAGTCTGTCGCCTAGCTTCTGAGGAAATGGAAAAACCCTACTATATCCCGGAAAATTGCCCCATTGGTCGCTATACTCTGCTGTATGACCCAATTGACGGCTCATCCAACACTGATAATAATCTCAGCTTAGGTTCCATTTTTGCCATTCGCCAACAAGAAGGAAGTGATAGCGATGGTAAGGCAACTGACCTCCTTACCAACGGACGTAAGCAGCTTGCTGCTGGATATATCTTGTATGGTCCCTGCACAATGCTGGTTTATACTATAGGTAAAGGCGTTCATTCCTTTGTCCTTGATCCCAGCTTAGGAGAGTTTATTCTCACAGAAGAAAATATCCGCATTCCTAAGCACGGTTCTGTTTACAGCGTGAACGAAGGGAACTTCTGGCAGTGGGAAGAATCGATTCGAGAATATATCCGCTACGTTCATCGCACAGAAGGCTACAGCGCTCGTTATAGCGGCGCAATGGTGAGCGACATTCATAGAATTTTAGTTCAAGGCGGCGTGTTTCTCTACCCAGGCACAATTCAAAACCCAGAAGGTAAATTGCGCTTGCTTTATGAAACTGCTCCTCTAGCCTTTTTGATTGAACAAGCAGGCGGTCGCGCCACTACAGGATTGATGGATATCTTGGATGTGGTACCGAAAAAATTGCATCAACGCACACCTTTAATTATTGGTAGCAAAGAGGATGTAGCAAAGGTGGAGTCTTTTATTCAAAACGGCCACTAGTACCGCAAGGCAAAATTCACGCATTCACGCATCAATACAGCGTAAGAGTTTCGTTGATTTGGAATCTGTACTACTGTAAAAAGGCACGATTTAGAAGAAAACAAAGCTTGTAAATAAAGCTTTTTAAACTTTTTCAACTGGATAGTTATTTTTGCCATACTGCCCTCGAAGACGGTAATAAAAGGATCAAGGATGCGTCTAGCATCTGGCATTAATTAAAAGTTAATCATGGTGATTTAAGATTGGCTATGCAGAATAGCATTTCTTGAAAATGTATTAAAGATTATCTCAGGTGGCCGATGCGATAAGTGATTTGCAACGCCACAATTCAAAAGTAAGCATCAAATTTTGATGGGTTTTGCCAACTTACTTAGAAACATCACTATACAGGAGTGAAACAAATTAGAGCTATGTCTACGAATCATCTACTAGAAATTAAACAATACGGTCAAAGTATCTGGATGGATAATTTGACCCGTGACATTATTCAATCAGGTGAACTCAAAGACCTGGTTGAAACTCAAGGGATATCTGGGATTACTTCTAACCCAGCTATTTTTGAAAAAGCGATCGCAGGTAACGTCATTTATGATGCCGATATAGAAGCCGGAGTTCGTGCTAACTTACCCATAGACAAAATTTACGAATCTCTCGTTTTTGCAGATATCCGTAATGCTTGTGATATTTTACGCGCTGTTTATGAAGCCTCGGATAGACTAGATGGTTATGTGAGTATTGAAGTCCCACCAACCATCGCCCATGATACTGAAGCAACAATAAGCGAAGCCCGACGCTATTTTCAAGAAGTTGGTCGGGAAAATCTGATGATTAAAATTCCCGGTACAGAACCTGGTTTGCCAGCAGTGGAGCAGGTAATAGCCGAAGGGATGAATGTTAATATAACATTGCTGTTTTCTGTAGAAAGCTACGTAAACACAGCTTGGGCATATATTCGTGGCTTAGAAAAACGGTTGGCTGAGGGCAAAGATATCAGTAGAATTGCTTCAGTCGCCAGCTTCTTCCTTAGCCGGATTGATAGCAACATTGACGCCAAAATTGATGCTAAGTTGAAAAAAGGCGTTGATGATATTTCTGTGGAAGCAAGGCTAAGAGCTGTTAAAGGAAAAGTAGCGATCGCTAACGCCAAGATTGCCTACCAGGAATACAAGAAAATTATCGAGAGCGATCGCTGGAAAGCCTTAGCAGCAAAAGGGGCTACAGTACAACGGCTACTTTGGGCTAGTACTAGCACCAAAGACCCCAACTACAACGACGTGATGTATATCGAAGAGTTGATTGGGCGAGATACCGTTAACACCGTACCACCAGCGACAATTAAAGCTTGTGCCGATCATTGTAACGTAGGCGATCGCTTAGAAACAGATGTAGATAAAGCTTACACGCTGATCGAAAACCTCAAAGATCCCGACATCAACATCGATCTCGATGCCGTCATGGATGAACTGTTAGTTGAAGGTATTGACAAATTCATTCAGCCCTTCCAGTCCTTGATGAACTCTTTAGAAGACAAGATCAAGGTATTGTCACCAGTGTAAGGGCTGGGGAGTGGGGAGTGGGGAGTGGGGAATGAGGGAGATGAAGGGAATAGCCAATGCCCCATGCCCCATGCCCAATTCCCAATGCCCCATGCCCCAGTCCCCAATCTCAAAATCCAAAATCCAAAATCCAAAATTCCTATGGTTAGTCTGCTAGAAAATCCCTTGCGCGTTGGTCTGCAACAACAAGGGATGGCTGAACCCCAGATTATAGTTATCTTTGGCGCTTCTGGTGATCTCACCTGGCGCAAACTAGTGCCAGCCCTTTACAAATTGCGGCGAGAACGGCGTATTCCTCCAGAAACTACCATTGTTGGCGTAGCCCGACGAGAATGGAGCCATGAATACTTCCGCGAACAAATGCAGAAGGGCATGGCAGAGGCACATCCTGATGTCGATTTAGGCGAACTCTGGCAAGACTTCTCTCAAGGTCTGTTTTACAGTCCTGGGGATATAGACAACCCCGAAGGCTACCAGAAACTAAAAACTTTACTGAGTGAATTAGACGAAAAACGGGGCACGCGAGGCAATCGCATGTTCTACCTCTCCGTTGCCCCTTCATTCTTTCCCGAAGCGATTAAGCAGCTAGGAAGCGGCGGAATGCTAGAAGATCCCTACAAACATCGTCTAGTAATTGAAAAACCCTTTGGTCGGGACTTGGCTTCTGCCCAAAGTCTTAACCAAGTGGTACAGAAATATTGCAAAGAAAACCAAGTATACCGAATTGACCACTACTTGGGTAAAGAAACAGTCCAGAATTTGCTGGTGTTTCGCTTTGCCAATGCAATTTTTGAACCCTTGTGGAATCGTCAATTTGTTGACCACGTACAAATTACCGTAGCAGAAACCGTAGGCGTGGAAGACCGGGCTGGCTACTATGAAAGCGCTGGCGCACTGCGGGATATGTTGCAAAATCACCTCATGCAACTTTACTGCTTAACGGCGATGGAAGCACCCAACGCAATGGATGCCGACAGTATCCGCACAGAAAAAGTGAAGATACTCCGAGCTACTCGTTTAGCTGATGTTCACAATCTGTCGCGGTCAGCAGTCCGTGGTCAATACAGTGCTGGCTGGATGAAGGGTCAAGCAGTGCCAGGATATCGGACAGAACCAGGCGTTGACCCCAACTCCACCACACCCACTTATGTAGCGATGAAGTTTTTGGTGGATAACTGGCGCTGGAAAGGTGTTCCTTTCTACTTGCGGACTGGAAAGCGGATGCCGAAAAAAGTCAGTGAGATTGCCATTCACTTCCGCGAAGTTCCATCTCGGATGTTCCAATCTGCCGCCCAACAGTTAAACGCCAATATTTTGACAATGCGGATTCAGCCAAATGAAGGTATTTCCCTGCGTTTTGATGTGAAAATGCCAGGAGCAGAATTCCGCACCCGTTCCGTTGATATGGACTTTAGTTATGGTTCCTTTGGCATCCAAGCAACATCTGATGCCTACGATCGCCTATTCCTTGATTGTATGATGGGCGATCAAACATTGTTCACACGCGCGGATGAAGTAGAAGCAGCTTGGCAAGTAGTAACACCAGCCCTTTCCGTTTGGGATGCACCCGCCGACCCGACTACTATTCCCCAATACGAAGCCGGTACTTGGGAGCCAGAACAAGCAGAACTCCTAATTAACCAGGATGGCCGTCGCTGGCGCAGACTGTAGAAAGTTAGGAGTTAAGAGTTAGGAGTGATGAATTAAGAGTGATGAGTTATCAGTGATAAATTATTGAGTAATGAGTGATGAGTTATAAATTGTGAGTTTTTGAGTTAATAATTCTATTTCTCCTAACTCCTAACTCCTAACTCCTAACTCCTAACTCCTAACTCCTAACTCCTAACTCCTAACTCCTAACTCCTAACTCCTAATTTATTCAACAAACAAAACTGACAATTCAAAACTACTATGCCTACGCAAACTTCTACTATTTTTTCACTTCAGGCACCAAAAGATATTTCGCTTAACGAAATAGATGCCGAACTAAATCAAATTTGGCAAAGCTACGGCATTACTGGCGAGAACGGTGGACTTCCCAGTGTTACTAGGGCAACAACGTTTACTTTAGTAGTCTACGAACCAGAAGAAACTCAGTATTTGTTGGCTGCTTTAGGATTTTACAACGGCCCAATTGATGGGATTTTAGGGCCACAGATGGCAGCAGCATTGCGAGAAGTGCAAAAGAAAAATGGTCTGCCAGAAACCGGAACAGCAACACCAGAAACTCTCACTGTATTACGAGAAGAATTCGCTAAAGGCCAGCGAGGTGGAGAACATTCTGCTAGTGGGTTAAATAGCGGTAGCCCCAGAATTGCCGATGAAATCGCTCTCCGCAACCCTTGCCGCATCATTGCCCTATTTCCCATTGCTGGCGAAGATGAAGGGGTTAAGGCTCAAGTTTCTGCCTATTGCCCCATCCAAAAGCAATCGTCAAGCACACTGATTTGCTGCGAATACATTACTCTCAGTGGTACTGCTGCTGCCTTAGAACGCATCGGTGGCATGATTCCAGCATTATTGATTGGCGGCTTGCCAAAGTTTCTCTGGTGGAAGGCAACACCAGACCCTAACAACGGTCTATTCAAGCGCCTAGGAGCAGTCTGCAATAATGTGATTGTAGATTCTTGCAACTTTAACGAGCCAGAAAGAGAATTACTCCGCTTAGAAGAGTTGGTAGAAACGGGTGTACCTTTAGCTGACTTAAACTGGCGTCGCCTCGCATCATGGCAGGAATTGACAGCTGAGGCTTACGACTCACCTAATCGTCGCGCCGCCCTCAAAGAAGTTGACCGCGTTACGATTGATTACGAAAAAGGCAACCCTGCCCAAGCTTTGCTGTTTTTGGGTTGGCTGGCAAGTCGGTTGCAATGGCAGCCAGTTTCTTATGAAAAGGAAAGCGGTGATTATGACATCACTCGCATCCATTTTATTGCTCAAGAGCAGCGACAAGTAGAAGCAGAGTTAGCAGGAGTTCCGGTTGCTGATGTAGGCGATATTATCGGCGATTTGATTGCCTTGCGCCTCAGCTCGACAAATGCCCAAGCAGACTGTGGTACAGTTATCTGCTCGGAAACTGGCGGTTGTATGCGGATGGAAACCCACGGTGGCGCTCAATCTGCCGGTCTGTTTCAACAGGTGACTTCACTTTCGGAACAAAAGGCGGAAGCTTTGCTGAGTCAGCAGGTGCAACGCTGGGGCCGTGAGTCACTTTTTGAAGAAAGTCTGGCAGTGACAGCAAATATTTTCAAATTGGCGAATTAGTTTAGACCTAACCCCACTACCCCCCTTCCCGCGTCGTGAAGGGGGGAATTTTTATAATTATAGGACTTACGCACGGGTAAAGGAAAACGAACCTTATTAGGCGCAGAGGTCACGGAGGAATGAGAGTTTGAGAGGGTTTTTGCGTAAGTCCTAAATTATTGAAAAGATACGTTGTATTTGCCTCCACGCTCAAGGGCGCGTTTGTAAGCAGGTCGGCCATGAATGCGATCGATAAATTCTTTGAGCTTTGGTCGGCTCTCCACCTCTTCGGGGAGCATAGCCACTAGTTCGAGGGGAAAGCTCATTTGGATATCGGCGGCGGTAAATTCTTCACCGACAAACCACGTATTTTTACGGAGTTCGGCTTCTATGTAGTCAAAGTGAAGTTTGATCTGGGGCGCGACGAATCCGCTAACAACGCTGCTGTCCCCTGCCCCGAAATTGTTCAATACTACCCGCATGACCAGAAGTGGCATTGCAGAGCCTTCGGCGTAATGCAGCCAATATGTATAGCGCAGATGCTCCGGCGTACCGGATGCCGGAACTAGGCGACCATTACCATAGCGATTAACGAGGTATTCGATGATGGCGCCTGACTCAGCGATGGTGAGGTCTGCATCTGTGATCACTGGTGATTTGCCAAGCGGATGCACTTGGCGCAGCGACTCCGGTGCCAGCATCGTCTTTGCATCGCGTTCATAGAATTTGATCTCGTATTCGATACCTAATTCCTCAAGCAACCACAGCACACGCTGCGATCGCGAGTTGTTAAGATGATGCACAACTATCATAAAACGTTCCTCTTCTGGTAGCTTATTGCTATCTGAATCTCGGCTAATCTCCAACTAAACCAAATCTAAGTTGAGAACCGTAGTTTTCACCCTCTCCCTAAATCCCTCTCCCTCTCTCTGGGAGAGGGAGTTTGAAATTCTGGCTCCCCGAATCCCTCTCTCTGGGATTCGGGGTTGGGGGATGAGGGCAAATCCTTTTCATCATGGAAGAACTATAGGTTTCAAGATTGACGTGGTTTATATTATTATTAGACAAATTTTTTCAGCCTAACTCCCCTAATTGGCTAGTTTTATTGTTTCTAATTGGTATAAGTTTGAGTTAGTTGATTTTAGAAACTGGTGCATCTGCTTTTGCAAAAAGCGACGATAGACACACAGCCAATAGTCAAAATAGTTGCTGCATAATAATTTGTTTCATTTATGGCTTTAGTAATTGCTGGGGAACGTAGTGGGGTGGGTAAGACAACAGTCACGCTCACTCTTTTAGCATCTTTACGCCGTCGCAATCGCCTGGTGCAATCTTTCAAGGTAGGCCCAGACTACATTGATCCGATGTTTCATCAACATGTAACTGGTCGTCCTTGTCGCAATTTAGACCCAGTGTTGACTTCTGAGGCCTACATTCAGCAATGTTTTGCCCGTCATAGCCAACTGAGTGAATATGCCCTAGTCGAAGGGGTGATGGGGTTATTTGATGGAATTTCGTCATTAGTCATTAGTCCTTTGTCATTTGCAAACGATCAAGGACTAATGACTAATGACAAAGGACAAATTAGTGACTTTGCAAGTACGGCACACATTGCGCGGCTGTTAGATTTGCCGGTGGTGTTGGTGATTGATTGTAGTCGTTTGTCTGGTTCTGTAGCTGCGATCGCTCATGGCTATCGGTCTTTTGATCCCAGAATTAAAATAGCTGGGGTAGTATTAAATCGCGTCGGGAGCGATCGCCATCTCTCTCTACTGAAAGATTCTCTAGAACCCTTACAATTACCTATTCTCGGCGTCCTGCGCCGTCAAGATAACATCACAATTCCCGATCGCCATTTGGGTTTAGTACCCACAGCAGAACTTCCCGAACTCAACGCTTTAATTAATCGTCTTGCCGATTTAGGAGATACTTGCTTCGATTGGCAACATTTATTACCTTTATTAAAATCAAAACCTCTCCCTCATCCCCCTCATCCCCCTCATCCCCCCTCTTCTCCCGTCAAGATTGCAGTAGCCCGCGATCGCGCTTTTAATTTCTACTATCAAGATAATCTCGATTTGCTGCAACAACTTGGTGCAGAACTGGTTTTCTGGAGTCCCCTAGAAGATGCTGCAATACCAAAAGATGTGCAGGGAATGTATTTTGGCGGAGGTTTCCCAGAAGTTTTTGCCCAGCAATTAGCAGAAAATACTAGCGTTCGTGATGCAGTCAAAACAGCAATTATTCAAGGAATGCCGACAGTTGCCGAATGCGGAGGATTAATGTATTTATGTGAGCAGATTATCGATTTTGAGGGTAAATCTTGGTCAATGGCGGGAGTTTTACCAACATCTGCTGTAATGGGTGGGCGTTTAACTTTAGGCTATCGTCGGGCAGTAGCTTTGCAAAATAATCTGTTAGTCAAGGTAAATACAACTGTCTACGGACATGAGTTTCATCGTTCCCATTTAACCTTAAATCCGACTCAGCCCCTATTTGAAACTTCTCGCTACGATTGTGAGGAAAATATGGGATGCGAAGGATG
Organism: Nostoc sp.; assembly: GCF_036917635.1. Taxonomy (GTDB): domain Bacteria; phylum Cyanobacteriota; class Cyanobacteriia; order Cyanobacteriales; family Nostocaceae; genus Nostoc. The sequence goes on along the minus strand of NZ_JBALCW010000098.1, from coordinate 74,678 downwards.
GGGTTTACCTGCGAATGTTCATGCTTCTTATGTGCATTTGCACTGGGGAGAAAGTAGAGAAATTCCTCAGCAGTTTCTTCAAGAATGTCGAAAACTAGCATCTATAGAAACATGGATTTAAACAAACACAAAACCTAGTAGGGTGAATTAAAAACTATCAGAGAATTAACTCCGCAAAGAGGTGACACTCAGATCGTCATTCAACTTACGAATCAGACGGGATAACTCACGAATGATATTCACCGCAATTTCGGGAGTTTCTTCGATCGCATCATACAGCTGCTCTTGGGTCAGTTCCAAAAATTCGCAAGGTTCCAGAGTCGTTGCAGTGGCAGAACGAGGTTGAGTATCAAATACTGCCATCTCACCAAAGTATTTTCCCTGTTCTACCTCTGCCAACTGTTTATTGCCAATGTGAACTTTAACTCGGCCTGACACGACAATATAGAGCGATCGCCCTTCTTCTCCCTGCCGAAAAATCGTGTAATTAGCTGGAAATGACAATTCGTTCATTACTGAAGTGAGCCGCACAATAAAATCATCCCGCAATTCCTTAAAAATTGGGACTCGCCGGACAAATAATAAACGGTCAACACTGGTTAGCATAATTACAAGTTAAATATTAAACATTAGTGTAAATTTTAAAACTGAAGCTACGCGATTAGTCATAGTAACCGATGTTGAACGCTAGCCGCCAAGAATATCTCAAATATCAACAGAAAACTACTTAGGATTTTTTCAATAGGAGCGATGCCTACGGCGGTAAACTACGCACAGAAGCTTGTGACCGGATAAGTCGTGGCGTGCAAGCCCCTAAATTTATTTATGGGGGTAAGCCGCAGGCGAATTTATTCGCAGTCAAGTTTCGTTTTGATTTTGGATGTACATTTTAATAGTGTCCAAAGTTGCGCCGCCAACTGTGGATACAAAATAAGAGTTAGTCCACAAAGATGGTAAGCGGCTTTTCAACTCAGGAAACTCCAACCGCAAATATCTAGATGTTGTACCCTTGAACCTCTTCACTGCTCGGTGTACTCCAAACTGAGGGTCAACATCTATCAATAAATGTACGTGGTCTGGCATTATTTCCATTTCTAAAATTTCAACTTTAATCTCAATAGCAATAGTAGCAAGCAACTCCTTGAGCCTAGAGGCAATAGAATTAACCAGTACTTTTCGTCTGTATTTGGGGCAAAAAATAACATGATACTTGCAAGAATAGACAATATTGTTGTTTGATTTAAATTTTTCAGTCATTCTGATAAGAGTAGTTTACTGCACTGTATCTATATGATAGAATAACTTAAACTAACAAACAAACCAGGGGGTGATTCAAGAGTGTTGGTACTTGAATATAAGGCAGTCATCAAAAAAGCCCAATCAACAGCGATAGACGAAGCTATTCGTACAAGTCAATTTGTTCGCAATAAAGTGCTTAGGTATTGGATGGACAATCGTGGCGTTGGTAAAAAAGAACTGTATCAGTACAACACTCAAATACGTTCAGAATTTAAGTTTGTCAACAATTTAAATAGTCATGCCTGTCAAGCGTCAGTTGAAAATGTAGAACGTGCTATCAACAGATTTTTCGACAACTGCAAGAAGAAAACCCCAGGTAAAAAGGGTTATCCACAGTTTAAAAAACACAGCCGTTCTGTCGAGTATAAAGTTTCCGGTTGGAAATTACACCCAACAAAACGCCGAATAACTTTCACTGATAAAAAAGGTATTGGCGAACTCAAATTATTGGGTAAATGGGATATTCATCAATACCCTGTTGAACTAATTAAACGAGTTCGGATTGTGCGTAGAGCCGACGGTTGTTATGTGCAATTTTGCGTGAAGTCTGCCACCGGGGAGTATCCCCGTGGCGAGCTTCACGTCAAGCTGGATAACCAGCAAGACGCACCATTAACTACTTCTGTTATCGGTATTGATGTTGGTTTGGAATATTTCTACTCTGATTCAGAGGGCAAGCACGAAGAAAACCCACGATATTTGCGTAAAGCCGAGAAAGATATCAAACGGGTTCAACGCAATATTTATAAGAAGAAAAAAGGGTCATCTGGTAGAACAAAAGCGCGTGGTATTTATGCCCGGAAGCATTTAAGAGTAACACGACAAAGGAATGAACACGCTAAGAGACTAGCGCGTAACTTAACCCTGGCTAACGCTAAGGTGGTCATGGAAGACTTAAATATTTCCGGCTTGGTAAGAAACCACAAGCTAGCCAAAAGTATTAGTGATGCTTCTTGGTACAACTTCCGTCAGTGGCTCGAATACTTTGGCGAGAAGTTTGGGAGGGAAATCATTGCAGTTCCTCCCCACTTCACCAGCCAGGAATGTTCAAACTGTGGTGCTAGAGTTCAGAAGTCTTTAAGCACTCGGACTCATTCTTGCCCACATTGCAATCATATTGAACAACGTGATGTGAATGCTGCCAAAGTAATTTTAAATCGTGCAAACGGTAGGGGTGGGCAACCCCGAACTAACGCTAGTGGAGATGTTCTCCCTACTTCTGTTGGTCGTAAGACTTGCAAAAGCAAAGAACGTCAGTGATGCTAGAATCCCCCGCCTTTAGGCGTGGGGAGTGTCAAATACTCCCCGCGCCGCCCTCCGGGACGGGGGGCTTCTAGGTGACTCCACTTCTTTAATCACTTTTATTTATCGTTTTGAAAAACAAGAGTATTTGCTCTTATTTGCTTGTCAGCCCTAATATTTAGTTGATGAGTTCCCAAGGTATCTTGCTGAGAAAAATCACCAATTTGATTGGAGGCAATCGCTTCTAAAAACTGGGGAACTGGCTAATGACTAACGAACCGCGATTGGTTGTCGTTATGTAAAACAATCACAAAATTTCCTGAACTGTCCTGACATCGGGGAGCAGAGAAGGATTAGGACAAACAGCATTGAATTATCGTGAGCAACAATTATGAGTTGGCTAATTAGTACATTAATTATTGGAATCTCTGCCGCTTTTGCAACCACCTTTGACGACAATTTATATTTGACAGCTTTCTTCGGAAAAGTCAATCGCAGCTTTCGTCCTAAGCATATTGTTCTCGGTGAATTTCTGGGGTTCACAGCTTTAGTAGGCGCTAGTCTCCCTGGTTTCTTCGGCGGTCTGATTGTTCCAACCACCTGGATTGGTTTGCTGGGTTTGCTTCCCGTCGCCATTGGTATCAGTAATCTTATCAGCCGAGAAGATGAAACAGTGACAGTGCAAGCTGTGTCAGTTGACTTAACCTCTCCTGTAAAATCTAGACGCCAGAAGAAATCACTATTAGAAACCATCCGCGATCCGCAAACCTACCGCGTTTCTGCTGTCACCATTGCCAATGGAGGAAACAACATTGGCATCTATGTACCATTATTTGCTAGTAGCAATCTTCCAAGTTTGGGTGTAATTCTGTGTGCTTGCTATTTCACTGTTGGGATGTGGTGCTTACTGTCTTACAACCTGACTCGTAATCCTCTCATTGCTCCCGTTTTAACTCGCTTCGGTCGAAAAATCTTTCCCTTTGTCTTAATTTACTTGGGACTCTCTATCTTAATTAAAAGTGAAACATATCGACTTTTACCTAGTATGGCAATGCTTTCTCATTAGGTATGAGGCGATGTCTACGACGGGCGTAGCTGCGGCACCCGATCTAAAAACTCGAAATTCTTGATGGGTGCTATCTCTGTGATGTAACCAAAAAAATCAGCGATCGCTTCCCATCTAAAAACATTTTTTAATCACTTAAATTTATCAATTTGAATCAGAATAATATTTGATGTTATCAATCAAGTTATCTAAAGTGAGAATAAAGCAAATTATTGATGGCTCTTATAAAAGCAAGCCCAGCACTACGAATCAGCTTATGAAGGAACTAATGAATAAACCAAATCCAAAAAAATTAACTCAGTGGATAGTAACAGCAGTATTTCTGGTACTTGTAATAGGATTTTCGCTCCTTGACCAGCAAGCAGTTAGAGCTTTAACACTAACACCATCCATACCTACCGTATCTGAACCAGCACCAGTAATATCTCCGCTTACATCGCCAATGGAGTCTATAACTTCTCCAGTAATATCTCCGGTTCCATCGCCAATAGTGTCTGTAGCAGAAAACGTTAGACGTTTATTACAAACCAATGAATGTATCGGATGTAATTTGACTGGAGCAATGCTAAAGGACGCAAATCTGCAAGCGGCAAACTTGGAGGGTGCTAACTTACAAAATGCAGACTTAGAAAGGGCTAACTTACAGCAAACAAATTTACAAGGGGCAAACTTTCAAGGAGCAGATTTAGGTAAGGTAAACCTTTTGGGAGCAAACCTTGTGGGAGCAAACCTATTTGATGCAGACCTAGAGAAAGCTAACTTGTTGGGAGCAAATCTGCAATCGGCTAACCTACAGGGCGCAGACTTGGAAAAGACAAATCTTACAAATGCAAACATCCAGGGGGTTAACCTGATGGGGGTTGATTTGGAAGATGCAATCAGACCAGAAGGATTCACCGTTCAGTAATTAAACTGAATTTCTCGGTGCAAATGTATTAATAAACATCAAAAGCCTGATTCAGTAATGAATACAGGCTTATTTTTTAATCAGATCGTGTCCGCTTGATTACTTATTAAACCCGAATTTTCTAGGTTGTTTGATTTGCTTCCAACCAGTTAAGTAAATCCTCAATGGTTGTAAAATCCAATAAAGCCTCGCCAAGTGCTTCTAATTGCTCTAGGGAAAGAGTTTGAATGCGCTCCAGAACCTCTTGTGGTAACTCTCCTACCCGTTTTTGTAGTAGCCGTAGCACAAGTGTTTGTCCTTGTTCCTGTTTTCCCCGCTCGTAACCAATGCGCTCGCCTGTGGTAATGTAGCTCATAGTCCGCTCCTGCTCAAATTTTTTAAACTCTTGCCAAAATTCTGCTTCCAAGGTTTTTGGTAAAATCATAACCCAATCAATAAATCGGTAAAGGTTACGAATATCTTTTTCTTGCAATCCTAATTCATACAATCGGCGAATCAAGCTAAATTTCCAAGCTTTACGTTCTCCTGGCTTTTTATTTGTTTGCTGTGTCTTCAAATGCGCCATTACTACAGTTGCAAATGGATTGTTGCTGGCTTCTAATTCTGTCCAACGATTTTGATAATCCAGCAGCTTGACGGTTCCAAATTCAAAGTTAAGCCTGGTATTGGGATAATTATAACTATATTGATTGGGTCGCCATGTCGGATCGGTATCGCACAAAATCGCCAAACTCATGGCAGGTTTCGCAAATCTGTCAAAAATCCGCAAGTTGTAGGAAAACATTCTTTCTGCAAAAGTATCTTCTGATTTTGCTTGGATTTCTACATGGATTAATAGCCAAGTTTCTTGTCCTTGAATTTGCCAGACTTTAACTAATTTATCTGCATATCTCCTACCAAGTTCTGCTTCGCGGGCTATTTGTTGAAATTCCTTATCGAGAAATTCGTGGGGACGTTCCCAATTAATTAGTTCTGCTGTTTGGGGAAAGAAAAATTGCATTGCTTGGGGAAAGTAAGCTTCTAAAATTTCTTTCCACGGGCTATCATTATCTGCTCTTTCCAGTTCCTCGGTCATTAGTTGATTGTTATACCATCTAGTAATCCTAAATCATTTGTGAACAACAAGCTCCCCGACTTCGTAGAGAAGTCGGGGAGCTGATGCTGGCGATTTTCATCAATATAGAAGGGATTTGTCCGAAAATAGTAGTCGAAGTCAGGTTTTTAAAAATTTGTACCCATATAATTGTCGGAACTTGCGATCGCCACAATAGTAGATAAAGGAACTTCAGCAAAATATTGTCGCTGAAATTGTTCTTCTCTAACAGCGGCTAAAAATCGTTCCACTGCTGCCTGTGCCAAGTTTTCTGCACTATCGCTTGGATACCAGGTGATTTGCAAATAACGATCTTGTAGTTTGACTGTGAACCCTAAATATTTTAAAGCTTTGATTCCTACAAGTAAGGTTTGGTCGGTGATGCCGATTTTATCTAAAAGTTGGACGCGGGTAACTAATTGATTTGTGCGACTGAGATATTTGGCAATTCCGACAAGAGTCAGCCAAATTTGATTAGGTGGTTGGAGGTTGGGTTTAGACCAAGCGATCGCTAATTGTTGCGAACTACTTATTGTTAGACATCGCCGCAACCACGCGCGTAAATCATCCCAATTTGTAGGACAATCTTCAAGCAAGAGTGGGGGAGTCGAGAGTGGGCTTTCCGTGAGCGTAGCCGAAGGGGAGTCGGGAGTGGAGAAGTTACGCCAGTCTAAGATGAGTGCGGAATTCCGAGTGTTAAGTGCTGAGTTAACACTGGGACGCACGGCAATTAATCTGATTTCATAACGTTTTTTGAAGGTGTTATAGTCTAATTCGGCTATGCAATCACACCTTCCTATGGGCAATTCATCTTTGTAGTGTCCCCACCATATACCCGGAAAAGCACTTCTGCTGGAATCATCCCGAATATCAAACTCGGTTTTAATGTACTGTACCTTTTTCCCTTGCCAATCCTGCTGATTGCGATGCCAAGAATTTTCAAACCAGCAGTTTTGAATTAGCAATTTCGGAACAGGGTTACCCATTCCACAAGGTTCTAGCAGTTTCAGTTCTAAAAATAACTCTTTTCCCAAGTCTGCAACTGTTACTGTCAAGTCTGCTTGCACGGTTGGCGTTAAGGTTGTACTACCTAAAGATTGCCGCAACTGCTGATTAATCGCTGCTGTAAATAAAGGAATATTCTCTACTAACAAACTCAAACCTGCTGCAAAGGGATGTCCCCCAAAGCGATGTAACAGATGTGCTTGGTCTTTTACTAGTTGGTATAAATCGACAGAATTCACGGAACGGGCGGAACCACGGGCGAGGGGAGGGGATGAGGGAGAAATTCCTCCTTCCTCATCTCCCCCATCTCCCCCTGCTCCTTCCGTACTTAACAAAATAGTCGGGCGACCTGTTTCTTGTGCTACTTGTCCCGCAACTAAGCCCAAGACACCCGCAGGCCATTGGGCATCTTCTAGGACGATGACGCTGGTGGTTGATAAGTCTAATTGAGTGAGTTTTTGTGCTACTTGCGCTTGTACATCTTTTTGTAAAGATTTGCGGCGGGTGTTTGCGAGTTCTGTAACTTCGGCTAGTTCGTTACAACGTTTGGCATCCCGACTAGTTAATAATTCAACGCAAAAACTAGCATCGCCTTGGATGCGGCTAACGGCGTTAATTCTTGGCCCCAAACCAAAGGAAATATCTGTGGGGCGATCGCCACTTTTTTGGCACAATTCTAATAATCGCCCCACCCCCGGACGGCGACGCGCTGCTGCTGGCTGTCGAAAATCTGCTTGCAGTCGTTGAATTCCCATCTGTGCTAAATAGCGACAATCTCCACTTAACTGCACTAAGTCGGCAATTAATCCTACTGCTACTAAATCTAATAAATCTTCTAACGGATCTCTTGCAATATTAGGCAGACTTTGATATAATGCTTCCACAAGCTTATAAGCTACCGCTACCCCAGAAAGATTGAACAGTTGATGTTCTCTGGGCAAATAATGAGGATTAATAATTGCTACGACGGGTGGACGTTCGGCAGGTAAGGTGTGATGGTCTGTAACGATTACATCTATGTCTAGTTGTTTGGCGTAGATAATTTCCTCAATATTTGTGCTGCCTGTGTCGCAAGTAACAATTAATTTGCAACCTTGTTTTACTAGGTTATCAATCCCTTGATTATTGAGTCCGTGAGATTCTTTCAGGCGATTGGGAATGTAATAAATTAACTGAGTATTTTGTTTAAAAAATTGCCCTAATCCATCCCAGAGAACAGATGTGGCGGTAATACCATCAGCATCAAAGTCTCCCCAAATGGCAATTTTTTCTTTGATGTTATATGCTTGTTGCAACCGGGCGATCGCTAAGTGCATTTCTTGCCCAAACTCAAACGGACTCGCTGGTTGATAAGCTTTGTGGTTGATAAAAGCTGTTAATTGTTGATGATCTTTAATTCCCCGTTGCCATAACAATTGTGCTGCATATATTCCCCTTGATGCGGGTGTATGCTGTTTCACCTCATGGATAAACCACTCCGGGGGTTGTTCGGTTGCTGCTATAGTCCACTGCTGTTGTTCTGTCATAAAAGAAAGTTGGGAGTTAGGAGTTTGGAGTTTTAATTTATAAGTAGGTCGGCGAGAAAAAACCAACCTATGTAACGAAAAGTAAAATCTTTGTATTTGGCTCCTAGTTGCGCTTCAGCGAAGACAGCGCAACTACAAACCAGTGATGATTATTTGCGCCGACTTACTTAACTCCTAATTATTAACTTTTAACTGTTAGTTCGATAAAACAATCGTGCGGATAAAATTAAAGTGAGACTTCTTGAATGCTGTCAAAATTGGGCAATGAATCTTTCAGTGCTTCTTCAGTAGCTTGTGTGCGTAGTTTACCGCCGTCGGCATCGCACCTTTTAGCAAACTGACAATAATCACAGGTTTTGCTACCCTCCACCACTTGAGGAAACTGCTGGTTGTTTTGGTAATTTTTCAGCCAAATAGTTAACTGGCTTAATAATTGATTAAGTTTCTTTGCTATTTGTGTATGTTGAACAGTATTGTAATTAAATTTAATATTTTGTGGTTTTCCCTCAGATTGGACAAACCAGTAAGTCATCGAAATATTTTCTGGCAAATAGTCGCTAGTTTCTGCCAATACATACAAATAAAGCCGTGTTTGCCAGTTGGATTCTAAGTTGCGTTTATTGGGTGGTTTAGGATAAGTCTTCCAGTCGAGAATTTGCGCTTGTTGGTTATCTGCAATTAATAAATCATAGACAACCGTCAGCAAATAATCCTGAACTTGCAGAGTGCGGTAGTGTTCACTCTCACGGAAAGTTTGATTATCAGATGCAGCCGTTAAAATTTCTGGGGCTGCATCGGCAAAAGCTAGCATCCAGCTTTGCAGTTTAGCATCTGCTTGCAGGAAACTATCAATTGGCAGACCCATTTCTCGCTGCTGCATTAGCAAGTGAAAACGACTACCCAAAGTTTGCCGTTCTTCTTGTTCTGGATTTGAGGGCGAATTGAGTTTTTCTAGGTAAGTATGTTGGAATTTACGCGGACAAACTTCTAGTAAGTTGAGTTGTCCTTGAGACAGTCGTAGTAGTTGAGTGGGAGTTGACAGCATTCTTCTATTTTAGAAGCGATCGCTGGGGTTACAGGGTTAACTGTAGCGCAGTTAGTGACGCTAAAAACTTTTGGGGCAAGTGGAAGATGAAGAGCAAAAATAAAAGGTAAAAGGATAAACTTTGCATTTATTTCATCCTTTTACCTTTTTTATGTACCTGATGCTTATTTCATGTTAGCCCTTGCGTCCTTCACTGCGGCAAAGAAAAATAATCCTGTAAGTGGAATGCTCAATGCCAGGATAATCGCAGTGGTCGTGAAACCAAAATCTGGTCGTCCGTAACTGAGTTCAAAAATCGAACCGACAGCCGCGATCGCGCTTACACAAGAACCACCCAGAAATAAACCGCTTTTTGGAGTTAAATACACTACTAGCCCCCTACCTATGTTATTGGTTTCACCGCTTGATACGAGAAGCCATTCTTAGATAGCTCCTCGACTAAAGTCAAGGAGTTTTCCACACGGTCTACAAATACCACGCCGTTAAGGTGATCCATCTCGTGCTGAATGCAGCGTCCTAAAAGGTCATTAGCCTTTAATGTCCGGGGACGACCGTATTCGTCTTTATAGGCAATTTCTACGACTTCGGGGCGCTTTACGTCTAAATATACGTTGGGAATGCTCAAGCATCCTTCTTGGGCTACGGAGATGTCGCGGCTTACTTGTTTAATGATGGGGTTAATCAACACCAAGGGCTGATTAGCTGCATTCTCTGGTTCTAGGTCGATGACAATTAGTTGTTTGTGAATTCCCACTTGGGGTGCAGCCAAACCAATGCCATCTTTGCTATACATAGTTTGCAACATTTCGCGCACCACTTGGCGGAGTTCGTCATCTACTTTCGCAACTCGCTTTGCAGCTTGACGCAGGACGCGATCGCCTAAATAATGAAGCTCCAAAGGTGGATTTTTTAACTTTTTTTTCTCTACAGCAATTTCAGAAGGCATGAGTCTTGATGGCTAGATAGTGGAAATTCTTACTATCTTTATTCTATAAGACTCATATTTGATTTTTGAAATACATTTAGGGGAGCTAGTGCTTTGCAATTTAAGCTGAAATCTTCTGACTGTATGAGTTTTGCCCTCACCCCCAGCCCCTCTCCCATTTTTGGGAGAGGGGAGCAAATTCTCTAGTTCCCTGAATCCCAAAATAGGATTCGGGGTTAGGGGATGACGTTAAGTTGACACCAATGGCTTTCTGTCCCACCCCACAAGATTGGATAATTTATTTGTTGCAAGTCCCTAGAGAGGACTTTAGTCTTCAAATGATGACTGGAGCCGCTCACTACGAAATAATCTCAATATTTTTTACATTACTTAATCTAAACCAAATCTTAGTTGAGAACCGTAGTTTTCACCCTCTCCCTAAATTCCTCTCCCTCTCTCTGGGAGAGGGAGTTTGAAATTCTGGCTCCCCGAATCCCTCTCTCTGGGATTCGGGGTTGGGGGATGAGGGCAAATCCTTTTCATCATGGAAGAACTATAGGTTTCAAGATAGACGTGGTTTAATTTGATTTATTCTCACCGACTTACTTAAGCGAACACGAGTGCATCTTTTAGAGAAGATAACTAAATATAGCCAAAAATATGAAATCTACTTCAGTATACTTTAGCTTGTAGCCTTTAACTTTAGTTCCAGGCGGGTGAAGCAGCCAACACTTAAGCTGTTTTTAGGCTTTTGTTGACAATAATATCCTAATGATAACCGCTATATCAATCTTACTTAGTAAAAAGAATTTTTCAATCTATTTTTTATTGATGGAAACCTGTATTTAACAATATTTTTTTGCATCCTCACCACATTCATTGACTAAATATAATAAACATTTAAAACGAAGGCCAACTATTTGTTCATATAGAGGGTTAATTTTACACAAAGGTGGAATCTGAAGCAGAGTCCGACCGAAAACTGTAACAGTTCTTTCAAAAGGACAATTGGAGGGAATTACTTTGCACAATAGTTTGGCTACATGATAATTATGTATTTCTACAGACTCAAGTTGATATCGGATCTGGCTTAAGAAGTTATTATCCAAGTTGGCTTTATTTAAGGAGTTCATAATCTAAATTTCCTTCAATCAATCTTGTTTGTTCCTTTAAATTTACACCTCTCCTCAGATACTAAACATCGTAAAATTACCAAACTATTTTGCCCCTTTTTTGAAGTCGGTTATAAAAACAGTAAAATTGCTTAGAAAGCAGAACAGGTAGCTAATTGTTATCAATAACTCTAAGAGCGACAGTGAGTGTATAGACATCTCCGAAAAAGAATGTAGAGACGCGAAATTTCGCGTCTCTACAAGGGTTTCATTTTGCAGATATTTAACCCACATTCCGCACTTCAAAATGTATTATCTATCTTTTCAATAAAAATTCCTAATAATGTTCAAATTATTAAGTATTAATATTGAATACCATTGGCGATTTATGTTGTTGATTTAACCATTTTTTTCCACCTATGGGAAATCTACGCATATTACACGATGAAGTGCGGAAAGTCGGTTTAATTTTCGGAGATGTCTTATGTATGGTGAATAGCACCAAGATAAGGTAAATAGTCGAGAGACCAGGAGCCCAATACTACTCGGATAAGACCAAAAACCTTGTGTAGAGAAGCGAAATTTCGCGTCTCTACAGGTGTAAAACACTATCGAAAAATGCAAAAACCGAGCAGTATTGCTCAGGAGCCTACAGGAGCAAAGGAGCAGGAAGGAAGTGGCAATTTATAAAAGCTGATGTATTGGCAAACTTTGCACTATTGACTATAAATAGTGGTGTTATTGACGCAAAGACGCAAAAGCTGAACTTAGCGCCAAGGGGTTAAGTTCATTGAAATTTTGAGGTGATGTGTGTTTAAATCTCTTACGAAACTTGACTACCTGCTCAAAGAAACTTTCCTCGGTTTACTGCGGGGAGGTTGGATGAATTGGGCAGCTGTAAGTACTGTAACGGTGTTACTATTTTTATTCGGGTTGAGTTTGCAAACCTCTTGGCAAGTTGAAAAACTCCTCTATCAGTTTGGTAGTCAGCTAGAAGTTTCAGTTTATCTCGAACCGGATACGCGGGTAGAAACCATTGAGCCACTGATTGCAAAAATGCCAGAGGTAGCGGCGATACAAAGCATTACCAAAGAGCAGGCTTGGGCTAAGTTAGTTAAGGAAATGAGAATTTCTGATATTGAGGGGGCTACGCAACAGCTAGGTGAGAATCCTTTAGTTGACGAGATGAAGGTGAAGGCGCGTAATTCTCAAGTTGTACCAACTTTAGCAACGCAGTTGGCTAAGTTACCGGGAGTTGATACGGTGCAGTATGTGGATGAAGCAGTTAAACGCATTGCCCAATTGCACCAAGGTCTGAACTGGATTACTTTAACAATTACGATTATTCTGACTTTAACAGCGATCGCAGTGACTACCACCACAATTCGGCTGATTGTGATGGCGCGACGCCAGGAAATCGAAATTATGCAACTTGTGGGAGCAACCAGAGCTTGGATTTACCTCCCGTTTATTTTACAAGGAATTAGTTTTGGTTTGGTTGGTGGTGCGATCGCTTGGAGTTTTATTTCAGTAATTCAACAGTTTCTCGGTAAGTTGCTAGCCAATCAACCTGAATTTATTCAAGCTATCACCAACGGGGTGCAACTCACTCCAGCCCAAATTTTACTATTACCTCTGATTCTCTTAAGTTTCGGTGCAGCTGTAGGATTAATGGGAAGCTTATTCGCTGTCCGACGTTTTGCCAAAGGTTAATCATTAATCATTGGCCATGACAAATGACAAATGACAAAACCTTATGAAATCACAATGGGAATGTTTTCTGCAAAATCTCGGTGTATGGGAAGGTTCATTTACCAACTTTTCTCCCGAAGGTACACTTCTGACCGATACTCCTAGCCGGCTTTCTCTAGAAGGTTTGAACAATAACCAAACAGTGCTACTAACTCTGAGCCGTTCGGGAGGAGATGATGTAATCAGAGAATTTAGTTCTGTGGGAGGGGGTCTGTTGTTGTTTGAAAATGGTTCATTTTCTGAGGGTTTAATTCAGCTAGGTCCATTTTCCGAATTCGGTGCAGAACTCGCTTTTGTTCATGGAAATCGCCGCTTACGTCTGGTGCAACTGTTTGATAAAACTGGTAATCTAAGTAGACTAGTTCTAATTCGAGAGCATCTAGCCGGAAGCCCAGCAACAGAACGTCCACCTTTGCAGATAAATGATTTGTTGGGAGAATGGCTTGGCGAAGCAGTGACAATATATCGAGATTTGCGATCGCCTGATATTTACTCTACAACTTTGAAAATACAACTTGATGATACTGGGCGATTAATTCAAACTACCTCTTTTGGCCATCGCACAATTACCTCAACTGCTACTATTAAAGGTTCCATCGTTCTCTTTGACCAAGATCCCCAAAAGCAGATACAAGTATTATTGTTACCTGATGGCGCTTCTGCAACTTCTCCGCTAAAGGTGCAATTACGTCAACCCTTATTTTTGGAAGCGGGTTGGTTAATCCAGTCAAATCTGCGCCAGAGGATGATTCGCAGCTATGACGAGAAAGGCGAATGGGTTAGTCTGACATTAGTTACTGAAGAAAAAGTGTAAGGGATTTGAGAGTGCGATCGCTTTTGTTAGCCTGCACTGTTAATTTCCTGTGATTTCGACTAAAGCTTCACCAGATCGCAAAAGCTCTAATGCTTCTAGCAATGTTGAATTTAGAATCTCTTTCAATCTTGCATTTGACGTATTACCACACGTCAACCAGATAACTTGTGGTGGACTTCCAAAACGATTAACTAAGTCAACAAAGTCACTGTCTTTGGTGATGAAAATGACTCCTCTAGCCCTAGCTGCCTCGAAAATATCAGGATCTTCGGCATCTCTCAGCCCAACATCACGCAAAGCTAATGCCGTTATGCCGAATGTGATGGTGATCCAACTTGCAATTGCTGGTGACAGATGTGCATCTACCCAGATTGTCATGCAACCAAAACGGGATGATTGAGCTTACGTGAAGCGTATATAAGTGCTGCTTTAAGATCATCCGCTTCTAAATCGGGCATTTCTTCTAGGATTTGTTCGGCACTGAGTCCAGCCGCAAACAAGTCGAGTACATCTGATACCCGAATTCTCATGCCCCGGATACAGGGACGACCACCACATTGTTTGGGATTAACTGTAATTCTTCCAAGTAAGTCTGACATACGGTTTCACTCGGAGATAGTCTTTAACCTAGTATATGTAAGGTAGACGTTGCTGACATCACTTCTTACTAAGAATCTGAGCTATTATCCAATTTCAACCATTTGTCAACTTCTGAATGACTCTGAAAAAGTTTGGTTATCTCTCCCTCAAATTCAAATCCGTGAGTATGGACTACTCTATAGGTATACCAAAACTATTTGCATCCAGGGTAAGATCCCCCATCATCATATTCACGTTCGTATTCAATTGATACTCCATCTTTAAAATGGTGAACTCGCTTCGTTATCTCGATAGTGCTACCTGTTTGATCGTGTTTTGTTTCCGATTGAAAGTCACTGGTTACAATCTCGCAAGGGCTGGTTGCACCCTCAATCGCTTTAACGTAGTCAACAAGACACTTCATAACTGAACTTCTTTACCTTATGATTTCTTAAAACGTTATCTATCGCCCAACAAACAGCCTCAAAATCACACCTTCATTCAGGTATTATTATTACACAACAGAGAAAAGCTCTGTTAGAAAAATCGTCACTCTTTATACCAATAAACAACGACGTTGCAACGCTTGTTTAAGTAAAACTTGATATTCTTCATCTTCAACCCGATAAGCCCCAAACCTCTCCAAATGTGGATTCATCATTTGGGCATCAAAAAACACAAATTTCCTCTGACGCAACCTTTCCACCAACTTTACCATTGCTACCTTCGAGCCTTCAGGAATCCGGTAAAACATCGACTCGCCAATGAAAGCCCCACCAATAACAATCCCTAAAATTCCCCCAGCTAATTCGTCACCCTGCCAAGTTTCAAAACTAAAAGCATAACCACTCTGGTAAAGTAGCCAGTAAATCTTTTGTAATTCCGGTGAAATCCAAGTTGTCTCTCTGTCAGCACACCCAGCCACCACAGCTTCAAAATCCCGATTAATAGCCACACTAAAACGCTCTTGATTCAAGACACGCTGCAAAGACTTAGGGTAGCGAAACCGTTCATCCAAAGGAATAAAAGTTCGATCGCGACTTCCGTACCAACTCAAGCGATCGCTATCATCAGCCATGAGAAAATAGCCTTGTGCATAACCCTCAACAACAGCCGCGATATCATATTCCATAAATATAAAAAAAACACTCTTAGAAACGCAACTTAATGCTAATTCTCATCCTCAGCGTTCCTCTGCGTTTCCCTCCGCGTCCCTCTGCGTTTAAAAAAAAATGACTCAACCAATCCCACCCATCACCCTACCACCCCCTGAAAACCCTCTGCTCGAAGGAGAATGGTTACGAGAACGCTTACAACGGTGGCTAGATACAGAATTTATCCCCGAAGCAGTCAACAAAAACATTGCCCAACGAGCCGCCCAGATTTTTGTGCGTCAACGGATGGAAGGAGAAAATGACCTTGGTTCTCTGGTAATTGCCATTGTCACAGAGATGCAGTCCTATGATTTTTCTAATAGCTTTTATGGAGAGTTTGCGATCGCTAACGCCGTCAGCGATCTACTCTTAGAAAGTCTGGGAATTGATAAATGTTGTGGTCAATAATATTTTGTCATTTGTCCTTTGTCATTAGTCCTTTGTTCTTTACCAATGACTAATGACTAATGACTAATGACTCTTAACTACCAACTAGACTTAACAACTCCAGGTAAAAGACCTTCATGCGCCCATTCTCTCAGCACGTTCCGAGACAGTCCAAAATCGCGGTAAACTCCTCTAGAACGACCAGTCAGCCAGCAACGATTGCGGTGGCGGGTGGGCGCACTATTGCGGGGTAGCTGTTGAATCTTCCGGTGGATTTCCAGCTTATCCAAAGGAGATGCTGCACTTCTGAACTCTTCTAAGAGCGCTTCCCGCTTGTCAGCATACTTTTCTATCAACCTGGTGCGCTTTTTCTCGCGCTCAATCAAGCTCTTTTTTGCCATACATTTTTTAATTAATTAAAAGACAGCATTTTCCATTCTACAGTCTCTCCATCAATTCTGGGGTTACTTATGTCGCTTACCCTACAACCACCGGCTTATTTGCAGTAGGACATAAATCGGCAAGTTCACACGCAACACAAACTGGAGAGCGAGCTTTACAAATAGCACGACCGTGATAAATCAGCCGAATTGACCAATTTTCCCAATCAGGCTGAGGCAATAAACCCATTAAATCTTGCTCAATCCGAACGGGGTCTTTTGCTTGAGTTAAACCCAAACGTTCGCTAAGGCGCTTGACGTGAGTATCTACCGTCACTCCAACATTAATGCCATAACCATGACCCAGGACTACATTTGCTGTCTTTCGCGCCACACCTGGAAGCTTTAATAATTGTTCCATTTGGTTGGGGACAACAGAGTTAAACTCAGTGACAATCATTCTACACGCGGCTTGAATGTTCTTGGCTTTATTGCGATAAAACCCTGTTGAACGCACCAAGCTTTCTAATTCTACCAAGTCAGCGATCGCTAAACTCTCAGCATCAGGAAACCGATCAAACAAAGTTGGTGTCACCTTATTTACCCGCTCATCAGTACACTGAGCAGAGAGAATCGTTGCCACCAACAATTGTACTGGCGTTGAGTAGTTCAAAGAGCAAGTAGCATCTGGATAAAGACGCTTCAGCCGAGCTAAAATTTCTATCGCCCGTTGCTTTAAAGGTAAAAGTTTCTTTTCCCTATTCCCCACTCCCTACTCCCCACTCTCTATTTTCACTGAAACAATTTTTGTACCCACTCCAATTGGCTAGTTAATTGAGTAGTTTCTTTGACTATCAGAAAGATTCCTAACCCTAAGAGTAACACCAAACCGGTTTGCATTACACCTTCTTGAATCCGGGCGGGTACAGGCTTACCGCGTAAACCTTCAATCAGCAGAAAAGCGAGTTGTCCGCCATCCAAAGCTGGTAAAGGCAAAATATTGATAATAGCCAAGTTAATGCTGATAATTGCCGCAAAAGACAACAAGTTTACGCTATTGTCTTCAGCTAATTTTGCACCTATTTTGACAATATTAACTGGCCCAGAAACTTGTCCAGCAGTTTCTTTAAAGTTAGTAATTAACTGCCCAAAACCGCTAAGTGTACCAACAAATAATTGTTGAAACCTGTTAGCAGCAATGCCAAAAATTTCAAAAGGACTATTAGGACGACGATAAACTGCTGTAGCATTAGGACTAAGTGCCACACCAACTACACCTTTGCCATCGGCTCCCAGTTTTGGGGTTAATTTCAGGGTTTGTTGTTGGTTGTCACGTAGAATTTTCAGGTCGATTTGCTGATTGGGATGAGTTTGAATTTCTTTTGTCAGCAAAGGAGTTGACTTTTCAGAAGCCGGGAGTTCTTGACCATTAACAGCCAGAATAATATCTCCTTCCCGAATTCCTGCTTGATAGGCAACAGATTCTTGATTAACAGGCTGTACGGCGACACCAGCTTTATAGGTTAATTCTTTGGGAATGCCGACGATACCTAATTGTAGAACTAACACCAAATAGGCAAAGATTAAATTTGCGATTACTCCAGCACTGATGACGATCGCCCTGTCTAAAACTGGACGGTTACGCAGTAGATTTGGGTCATTGGGTGGAATATCGCTATCGGGGTCATCATCGGGAAAGCCGACAAAGCCGCCCAAGGGAAAGGCGCGGACAGCATATTCGGTTTGTGAACCTTGGTACTTTAAAAGAACTGGGCCAAAACCCAAAGAAAAGCGGTTAACGAGAATACCTTGAGAACGGGCTGCAACAAAATGTCCCAACTCGTGTACCAAAATCAAAACAGCCAAGACTGCGATCGCTGCTAAAACTGACATAGAGTAAATTAGTGAATATATTAAGCTATGGTTATCTCCATTCTAATTGGGCATTGGGCATTAGGCATTGGGCATGAGGCATGGGGCATTATTTCAAGTCAAAAGATGCATTAACAGTTAGCCAGGTAACTGCTTCTCCTCGTGCAAGGTGCGATCGTGGTTGCAATGATGGAAGGAAGTTGGTTAACCGCTTCACATGCAAAAAAGTCGCGGCAATACTAATCCAGACTGCATCAAAATCTAATAGACGATATAGTTAAGGATTGTAGGTAAACTGACTGTGAATAGCAACTCCGACGCAGGAAGTGGAACTATCCTGTTGGGAATCGTCTGTCTCTCCTAAAATATAAAGATGTTCATAATCCCAAAAACAAAAGCGATAAAGTAGCAATTTAGGAAAAACAGTATTGAGAAAATTGATTAAATTGGTAACATCATCTCGATCAAAATCTCTATCGTCAACAGAAAAGCTCCAACCTCCTCCTCCTTGAATTATAAATTTTTCAACTTGATAAATTTCAACTAAACCCGATGCTAACAAAGCATTATTAATTGCTTCTTCTTGACTATCTCCTGACCTTAAAATGATACTATGATTATGAATATGCCCGTAGCCACCATCATAGTAGCCATATATATTGATATTGCCTAATTCTTTAAGAATGCTATTAATTTTCCTCTCAACTTCTGACGACTTTTCTGCTTCTAAATTAGATCGCTTTTCTTCTCTATAAGGCGAACAGTGAATAAGTTCATTAATAAATTTAGGTGTTTCTTGGGGAACAGTTGCAGAAAGACAAATCCAATGTTGATGATCGGGAACTGTGCCCACAACAACCCACAGCTTGAATTTCTTCATCAGATGCCGCTAATACTGCCAAAACACGGGCTGAAGTCACCGAATTTTTCGCCACAGCCAACCGAATCTTAAAGACTTTATCCTCTGCCAACATCAGCAGGGTTTCTTCAGAAGTTGAGGGATTTTATGCCACCGCTAAACGTATCCAATCCCAACGACTTTGTGCTAAATTCGCTAATTGTTCTGCATCTGTATCGCAATCACACGCGATCGCATGCTGTCCTTGCACCAAGCGCACCAATTCCGGCGGACAACTGGGATTATATTGCACAGCCAGACGAATAGCTAACTCCAAGTCTCCCACCAAGGATTCTAAAATTGCTAGGGGGGCTTCTGGGCTTTCTGCAACTTGTAAACGCGGTTCTAGGCTGGGTTCTTGTGCCAAGCATTCCAGCAACTTGAGGTGATATCGTGGCGGTAAATAGGGGTTGCTGAGGGCTTGAATCAGATATCGACTAGGTACCCACTCACTGAGGAAGAACGGGGGAACAGGGGCAATCTTAAGCAGTTCAACTGCTAATTTGTCATTTTGCCCCAAATAGCAGGATTTTAACACTTCCTCAACGGCATTTTGCCCATCTCCACTGATTTCTCCTGCCCAGTTGATGTGTAATTGTGCGGCTTCAGCAACGGGCGCGTAGGGGCTATTAACTAAGACTTCTAGTAAGGGGCGTGGCGTTTGGGTATAACTCGCCACTGCTAGTTGGAAGTCTTTTGGTTGAGTGTTAAGCTGTGTTGGGTCAGCTAGAAACGGTTCTAAATCGGAAATAGTGAGCGATCGCAATAATTCCATTATCCCACCCCAAATCCTCATTGAAGGTCAACAGGATCTTATCCTGTTTGTTATTGCATTAGGATGTCCGCTTCCCCCTGGATAATCTATTTTCAAAAATTATTTATTACATTTATCTATGTATTGTTACATCAACGGCCGCCCAAAGTAATGGCTCGCGCATGAGACAAAAAATTATTTATACAAGAAGCTATTGGTCAAATGACCAATGACCAATGACCATTGTAGAGACCCGATTAATCGCGTCTCTACTGACCAATGACAAATTACAAAACTTCACGCCCTAAATAAGGTTGCAGCGCTTCTGGTATCCTCACCATCCCATCAGGTTGTTGATAATTCTCTAAAATTGCTGCCATCGTCCGTCCCACCGCCAAACCCGAACCATTCAGAGTATGTACAAACTGAGTCCCTTTCTTCCCCGCCTCTTTGAAGCGAATATCAGCCCGTCGCGCCTGGAAATCTATAGTATTGGAACAGCTAGAAATTTCGCGGTATTTACCAGAAGAAGGCAACCAAACCTCTAAATCATAAGTTTTCGTAGAAGAAAATCCCAAATCACCAGTACTTAAATTTACTACACGGTAAGGCAACTTCAACGCCTGTAAAATTGTTTCTGCATTCCCTACCAATTTCTCCAATTCATCAAAAGACGTACTGGGTTCGACAAATTTCACCATTTCCACCTTGTTAAATTGATGCAGGCGAATTAAACCCCGCATATCCCGCCCATAACTCCCAGCTTCCCGGCGAAAACAGGGAGTAAAAGCACAGTGGTAGATAGGCAAATCTTCAGCAGCAAGAATTTCACCCCGATAGAGATTTGTAACTGGAACTTCCGCCGTCGGAATCAGCCACAAGTCATCATCAGCGCATTTAAAGCTTTCTTCGGCAAACTTGGGTAACTGACCGGTCGCTGTCAAAGACTCGGTATTAACTAACAGAGGCGGACTGACTTCCACATAACCAGCTTGAGTATGAAGAGTCAGCATAAATTGAATCAATGCCCTTTCCAATGCCGCACCAGCGCCTATCAAAGTCACAAAGCGACTTTGGGCAACTTTGACAGCCCGTTCAACATTGAGAATACCCAGCTTTTCGCCAATTTCCCAGTGAGGGAGAATATTTGGATTTTGAGGAATGTACTCATCACCCCAACGGCGTACTTCTACGTTATCTTCCTCATTTTTACCAAGGGGTGTAGAGTCGCTTGGTAAGTTGGGAAGTGCCAACACAAGTTGGGCAATTTCAGCTTTGAGATTTTTTTCCTGGGGTTCGAGTTCACTCAACGTAGCTTTGACAGAGTTACCTTCATCCCGCAAAGCTTGAATTTCTGCGTCTTGAGGATTTATCCCAGATTTAATCTTCTGCCCGACAATTTTACCAATTTCGTTGCTCCGAGCTTGGAGTTGACTGCGCCTTCCCTCAAGTTCCCGTTGTTGCCGATCTAACTGTAAAATCGGTTCAATGTCGTATTTACCACTACGACTATTCAATCGTTCTTGAACTAATTGCGGATTTTCCCGTATTTGCTTGATATCCAGCACAGATTTTTCTCAGTTTTTAGCCTATTATCTTCCTGCCAACACATCAGCATATACTGATTTTGGCTTGCCACGAGCAGAAAAGCAAACATAAAAATTTTGCCCTGCCAATCTTACCAGGGCTAGAAAAATTTAAAATCCAAAATTTGGTATTACTCCTGTGATTTTCTAAGGACGGTTAATGCGATTGAGCAACCAAAGCGATGCAATAACCCCTGCAAAATGCGCTGAAACTGTGTTGGTGTTTGCCTGTACCACAAGCATATCTAGACCGCTAATAATTCGGGTGGGATCAAATAATTGCGTAGTTATAGCTTGCGGGGATATGGATCTTGCTACTAGTGTACCGACGATCGCTTGCGCCCCTAAAAGAGTTACCAGCGTTCCCCCTAAATTCACCCACAGCCCTAAGCGTAATACTTGCACAGTCTCGCTTTTGCGAGGACGGTTGGTGGGATTGGAGGATTCCAATTGCTTGCCAATTCTAGTGTATCGGTAAGCTAAATAAATCCCTCCACCCAAAATAACCAGTCCACAAATTGCTAAAAATACGCCAAAGCCAGTCCCCGGATTATTAGTAGGACTGCCAGTTCTTTGATTAAAGACGGCAAACAGCAGCACAATTATGCTAGAAACAACGCCTAGTACTAACTGAATCCAGAAGCTAATCCAGCCTGTAAGGCGAAAAGTTTGGGCAATTGCCCGCAGAGTCGAGGAAGATGATGGAGCATCGGGAGTTTGTGACATAAACTGATCGCTAAATATGCTAGGCGCTTGATTAAGGAACGCGAGGACGAGGGACGCAAAGAGTTCTTTACCCGCGTCCTTGCGTTTCCCCGTCTTCTTTCCCCCCGCCTTTGGGTCTTCTTTGATAAATTTACTATCACACTTGCCATAACAGACAAAAGATTCTCTTTTTGAGATAAATCAGTAATGGTTAAGCTTTAAGTGTTTTCACTGCCGTAGCAGCTTTAACCCAGACATATCCCTTAGCGTAAGCTTTCAGAATTTGCATTGGAAAAATCACTATAAAACAAAGTGTTTATGAACTTTTACAGACAAAATAGCATTTTACCTGTAAAATTTCTTCGATGGCATTTTATTGCTTAAGCAGTTCTAACTAGCTCGGCATCACTTAACACCAAGACAGTGACAAAGTCAGTGTCTGTTCGCTCCTCACCATATCCTATCGAGCTTGAGTAGGGATACACTATTTGGTGCTCCTAAAACTCGTAAACTCGTCCCACAACTTCACAGGCGTGGGTAATTATTTCATATTTACGCAATGGAAATCTAGTCTAAGTAGCTTTATATATTACTCACTTAGCAGTAGCACTATATACTAACTACAAGGATTGTAGACCCTACCCTAAGGCATTTTTTTAGCCATTCACTAACCATGAAACTTGAGGATATATATCAATTCTTTGAGAATCCTCCGCCAACTTACCTTTGTCAGGAAGTAGCAGTTTGTTACATACTGTCTGTTTTATTACAAGGGGAATCTTACGGAACTGAGTTGATTGAGCAATTAGAAACTGAATATCCAACCTATAGACTTTCGGATACCGTACTTTATAGTGCAATCAAATTTCTGGAAGATGAAAGGGCAATCACTGGATATTGGAAGAAACTCGAAGGACGAGGACGCCCCAGGCGAATGTACCAAGTTTCTCCAGAATGGCAAGTTAAAGCGCAGGATTTAACTTTTCAATGGCTTGACTACATCAATAGGAGGACAAAGTAACGAATAATGAATAATTGATAATGAATAAGTCTTCTCCAGTCAAACAATAACAATTAGTTATGGATACTGCTATTCTGCCATCTACGTTCCTGCTAACCTTGTTGTTATCGGTTGGGCTGTTTTTCTTTATTCGGGCCTCGACTAAAGACCGCATAGAAACAGCACAATTGGTATCCGAGCAAGACGAAGCTGCTTTAATGTCTCAATTAAAAGAGTATTTTCGCTCGCGGTCTTACCGAGTGGTAGAGGTAGACCGAGAACAAAACAAAGTGATTTTTGAAGGTAATGTTCGCCCCAGTTGGTTCTTAGCTATATTTTTAACTCTGCTGGCAGCGAGTGGTATTGTTTGTCTATCACTAGTCGTGTACCTGCTTTTTCCTAACCTGAGTACCTTTGTTCTACCTATGGTACTGCTGTCGCCTTTGAGTGGTCTATTTTATTGGAAAAAATCTGGAAGACTTGAGAAGGTGTCGCTTAAAGTAGAAACAACTCAGAGCGAACAAACCTCCTCAAGTAAAATTACTGTAGTTGCCCATCGAGATGAACTATACGAGTTACAGAGGACTCTACAGCTTAAGGCTGGTGAATAATTGTTGGTTTTTATGACCATCTCTTAACTATGAAATGCAGACTTCTGATCTGACCTACTCTTTAGGCAATGGAAAGTAGGAAGGAGGAAATCAAGACTTCTGCTTTGTCAATTTTCCACACGACACAAGTCGTGGGGAAAATTTAAATTCATTAACTTAAATTTGTTGACAGAGCTTGGTTAACAATTTACGGCATAAGAGCGCAACTTCACTAGCGCTTTTAGAGGCGCTTGGCTCTATACCCACTTCCTTCTGTACCATGACACTAGTATCAATCCATGCAATCTAGCGTGGTTTGACACAAGTTGATTTTTGAACTACCTGGCTAGCCTTAAAAAGCAAATCAGCTCCAAACTAAAAAAAAATTAAATTTTGCATAAACTTAGCAATTTTGCCAGTAAATGATAGTCAGGAGCCACATTCAATGCGTAAGATGACCGTTTATGGTTCACCGACTAGCTAAAGCTTGAGGTTCTTGACCTGGTGAAGGTTCTAACACCCTCAAACTAGGAAACAAGAAGTGGTTTTCCTCTACGTATTGAGCACCAAAGAGTCCCTTTTCTGCCCAGAAATAACGGTCTGTGGTGTGTTCATTTCGCTTTACGAGTAGCAGCGCAGGTGGCAAAATACCTTCAGCTTGAATGAATCTTCTTGCTGCTGTCACAGGTTTTTCTTCGCCACTTTCGATGCTATATTGAGGCACATGTTCCAAAATACGCCGTCCTTCCTGACGACGACGACTTTTCCTTTTGCGTCTCCTTGCCAATCTATTGTCCTCCTCTTTCAAGCTATAGATTGTAGTAATAGCTACAAAATCCGTCGCCATTATATAAGTTCTAGTTCAAAATATCAATAGTTTTTCACCTTTTAATTTAAGAAAATTAATATATATATTTGGAGATAAAGAAAACAAAACTACCTAAGAATATAATCCCTTAGTACAGACACATCACTAAAAAGATTTTAGTTAAGCTTTATTAAATGGTGAGGTAAAAACTAAGTATCTTCTCTTAATCATGCCTCAAAATCTGTAATCTTGAGGAAAAGCTAAAAAATGTTAATGTCTGCCAGTTCTGATTTTCTTGCTCTATGTCGAGAGCAAATAGCGCTGCTAACCCAAGGGCTGGGAGCAACTTTAAGTATTGTGTACCTGACACAAGAATTGGTAGAGACTCCTTCGGGTGAGTCCAAACTGATTCCTGTAGTGATTTACCCGGAAACAGTATTATTACCACCAGGAGAGGAGAATGCTGAAGCGACAGTACATAAGCAGCTTCAAGTTGGAAATGTGTTTATATTACCCAATCAACAGAGAAGGTTATTGACAGCAGGATCAGAATCTCCAACTTCGTCACCGGAGTCTGAGATCCCAGATGCGTCTGGGCCACATCTAAAAGAGGAATACTTATTTAGTGGCAACCAAATTGTTTTACCTCTGGTTTATGAGGGTGTGATGATGGGGTTACTAGTGACGGGTAGGAAAGATCGAGCATGGAATGAACACGAGGAAAGTCAGATTCAACGGATAGCGCAAACACTGGCGATCGCTTGTATTTTAGATCAACGGCGAGCATGGTTTGAGCAGCAGTTGCATGAGCAACAAGTTCTCCAAGAAAAACAGCGAGATTTGCTCGATAACCTGTTGCATCAGTTTCGTAACCCTTTAACGGCGTTGCGGACTTTTGGTAAACTGCTATTAAAAAGGCTTAGACCAGCAGATACCAACCGAAATGTAGCAAATAGTATTGTGCGGGAAAGCGATCGCCTCCAAGAATTGCTGCAACAATTCGATCAAGTAATTGACTTCACAGAAACAGATTTAGCACCACTACATCTCCCCGAAGAAGTATTTGTGGAAGCAACTATCCAAAAAGACGCGAAACCGCCGCTATTATTGCCGGGAACGGGAGATAAAGCAGTTGACTGCTCGTTAGCAGATATATTAGAACCATTATTAATATCAGCCAAAGCGATCGCACAAGAGCGAAAGCTAAAACTAATAACTGAAATTCAAGAAAATTTACCCCTAGTACGTGCCAACATCAAAGCATTACGAGAGGTGTTAACTAACATTATTGATAATGCTTTGAAATACACTCCCACTGGTGGCAAAATTTTAATTCAGGCGGGGCAAAAAAAGGCTAATTTTCAGGGAATTGTCATTAGTGACAATGGGCCAGGCATTCCCCCGCAAGATTTAGAACATCTTGGAGAACGGCATTATCGGGGTGTACAAGCGCAAACAGAAATCCCCGGTACTGGTTTGGGGTTAGCGATCGCAAAACAATTAATAGAGCAAATGCAGGGCGAAATCGAGGTTTTCAGCCCTGCAATAAACTCTAAGCTAACTTCACCCGATGCGCCGGGAACTACATTTATTATTTGGTTACCGGAAGTGGAAACTTAGTTAGGAGTTAGGAGTTAGGAGTTAGGAGTTAGGAGTTTGGGACCTCACTCCTAACTATTTTAGTGAAACCAACAAGTTTTGATTGATGGTCATTTGTAAATCGGTATTTGGGTCAATAGCGATTAAGTCAACACTATTCTTGCCGAAGAAGAGACCAACTAACGCACCGATACCAGCACCACCCAAGACTTCTTCTGTGGCGATCGCGCGATCGCCTGTGACGGCAGATACCGCAGTTGCTGCACCTGCGCCCAACACAGTATCTTTGATAATTGAACCAATACTAGTACCCTTCTTGACGGTTTCAGTTTTGGTAATCACGTCTGAAGTCGCGTTAAGCTGATACTCCTGACCATTGGTCAAAACCAGTTTTTCGGCAACGAATTGAGAACCACCTGTAGCAGGTTTGAGTTGACCAATAACCTGACTACCAGCAGGAATCACTACAGATCCGTTTTGCGTAACCACGTTTTGGGATACTGTCAATGTCAAAGGCGCTGTTTCATCCTTTGTAACCAGAATTTTTTCTGCCTTGTCATACTTGACAGGGATAGCAGTCCCTTGAGCAATTGTCACAGCTACAGGCGTGGGAGTAGTAGACCCGACAGCCACTACATAAGGCGAGTTAATTGCTGAGACTTGATTAGAACTAACCAACGCTTGGTAAATAAAAGCTGCTACCTGGGCGCGAGTGGCGGTTGCGGTTGGATTCAGGAACTTGACATTAGGATAGTTCACCACAATTTGCTTCTCTGTTGCTGCTGCTACAGGGCTACGGGCATAGCTAGCGATGTTAGAAGCATCGTTGAAGTATTGCAGAGTGCTTTCGGTATTACCGCTAGAACTATATTGCAGACCATTAGCGAGAGAAACTAAAACCTGCTGACGGGGAATAGCTTGGTTAGGCTCAAAACGATTTCCAGGATAACCTGATAAGAAACCAATGGTATAGGCTTGCTCAATGGCACTGGATGCCCAATAGTTGCTGGGTACATCAGTAAAATTGATTGCCTGTCGTTGCGCTGGTTTTTGGAAAGCTTTGTTGACCATAGCGGCAAATTGAGCGCGTGTCACTGCTTCTTCAGGGCGGAAAGTACCATCAGGAAATCCGGCAATTACACCTCGTCCTGATAATTGTTGAATAAATTGTGCTGCCCAATAGTTAGATGAAACATCAGAAAAAGTAGTTTGAGCAAAAGATGGTGAAACTGTAATGAAAGGCGCTACAGTAACGACTGTGGCGCTTAAAGCCATGAGTGCAGCTGTTCCCGATTGCAAACGATTTAAAGTAAACATTAATTTTTAATCCCGGTATAATTATGTTTTTTACTGTTAATTAATTAGACATTTACTCAAGTATAAGGTTCCCCATTATTTCTAGTTTTTGTAAAAACCATTACTAAAGTAATGCAGTCATCATCTCAAAGTTTTTGTTAATAAAAGTAGTGTAATCACCCAACTACTTCTTAACACAATTTTTTTACTATTAATTAATTAGATAATTACTGAAGTTTAAGGTTCGCAACTATTATGAGTCCTATAGAATAGTTACTGTTAAAAATGAAGGCGATCGCACACTATAGTTAAAGTGGCGATCGCCTATCAGAGATAATTAAAACAATTCGCAATTCGTAATTACCAATAGAGCCTCCGGCCTGCTTTGCGAACGCAATTACGAATTATTTAATTGCTGGGGTTTGGCACGATATATGCCGAGTTAATTGCTGGGGCTTGATTAGAACTAACCAGTGCTTGGTAGATAAAAGCTGCTACCTGGGCGCGAGTAGCAGTTGCGGTTGGATTCAGGGACTTCACATTCGGATAGTTCACCACAATTTGTTTTTCAGTTGCTGCTGCTACAGGGCTACGGGCGTAGCTAGCGATGTTAGAAATATCGTTGAAATACTTCAGAGTGCTTTCGGTATTGCCACCAGAAGTATATCCCAGACCGTTGGCGAGAGAAACCAAAACCTGCTGGCGGGGAATAGCCTGGTTAGGCCCAAAGCGATTACCAGGATATCCTGCTAAGAAACCAATGCTATAGGCTTTCCCAATGGCACTGGATGCCCAGTAGTTGCTAGGCACATCAGTAAAAGCGATCGCTTGCCGTTGCTGTGATTTTTGGAAAGCTTTATCAACCATAGCGGCAAATTGAGCGCGTGTCACAGGTTCTTCAGGGCGGAAGCTACCATCAGGAAATCCGACAATTACACCTCGCTGTGACAATTGTTGAATAAATTCTGCCGCCCAATAGTTAGATGAAACATCAGAAAAAGCAGTAGTTTGAGCCGAAGATGAAGCAGTAGTTTGAGCCAAAGATGTGGGGGAGCATCCCACTTGGATGGGTTTGTTTTGCAAAGTATAAGTCATTAGCTCACAAACTAAACTTGCCGACTTAGACTCTACAGAAGTCCGCCTTGGCGGATTTTGTTTATCTAGCTTCGATTTCCAATTGCTAGATATTTTTTCTAGATTGGGATGCTTACTTAAAAACTCTGAGTCTGCAACAACATCATGAGATCCTTTAACACTTATCTTAGAACTATTGAGGTAGATATTATAGTCATAACTCACGTTTTGATTTTTATAATTACTGTTACTAAGTTTGCCAGGAAAAGCATAGAGAATGTTATTTAAAATTTTGACGTCAGATGAGTTATTAGCAAATATTTGCCCCTCGTTAATTTCTGGACTTTGATTATTTAAAGCAGCAGTGTTATTTACAATATCAACATGATCGCTTAAAAATGTATGAATACCGGAACCACCATTATTATATGTAAGATTGTTTTTAACTAAAGTACGTCCTGTATATGCACTCAAGTTTAAGTTCTTCTGATTATTTCTTAAACTATCGATAATGATGCCATTACCGTCTGTGATCTTTCCAACTGCAATCCAAGGGATGTACATACGATTGTTGTAGGTCTTATTGTTGGTCACATACATCTTGTATCCCTGGTTATTGTCAGAATTCCAATTGTTCAACATTGAAATGCCACTAGTACCATAAACACTATACCAGGCATTATTGAACACCACGTTATTATCTATTGTCACATAGTCGGATTGAATTGCTGAAATACCTGCTCCTCCGCAGTCATGCACTTTGTTGTTCAGAATACGAATGTGATGAGGATGATCGTTGGTTCGTCCGTCAACGCTGATGCAGTTTCCATTCGTCAGTGGGTTTACTTTGTTAGTCTTCTGACTCCTCGCATAATCAAGGGTAATATTGGCATTGTTCCCTATCACCTCCAACCCGTTGATCTCGATATATGAAGCTCCATTTGAAATCAGGATACCATTCCATGTATTGTGCTGAATTTTTGGGGAATGCCCAGGATATGCTTTGTACTTAATCCATGCATTTGCAGTTCCAGAACGTCTAATAGTGGCTACACTCTCAGCTTTGGGTATATTTTTGTATACTCCGTTCATAATCAATACTGTATCGCCAGGGTTGGTAAGGTCTGCTGCCTTTTGAATTGTCTTAAAGGCGGATGAAGTAGAGAGTCCGCTATTATTGTCGTTTCCAGTAGCACTAACATAGTATGTTTTCGGTTTTGAATTCGCGCTAATTAGCTCGCGGCCAGATCGGCTCATTTCCTGGTTAGTGGATACCTGATGGACATTTTGAACTAAAAATACTTTTATCCTTTCTCCCTGAGCCATAAGACTTAATACTACGGGAATTGCAAAATATGCGCCTATACCGAAACCTTGAATTTCCACAAGCAAAAGCTCCTTGATTACCACTGATTACCACTATTTAATAAAAATATCAGGATATTACGTAATTTTGAATACTCTTTTGGATAGAGAAGAAAATACAGCCGATTTTGTTAGCTGCCCATATAGGGTAATTAAATAAGTATTTTAATAAATATTGATATTGATTAAGACGATATAGAGGAAGAATGCTTGCTGTAAAATATAATTTTTTACTATTAAAAATCAAGGCGATCGCACAGTATATTTAAAGGGGCGATCGCCTATCAGGGGTGATTAAAGTCACGACTTGAATTCAGTTAAATCTAGTAACGGGATTGTGGTACTAAATTCAAGTTAGAATTCAGTGTGAGCTTCAAATCCTGTGCGGGTCTAAGAACAAAGACATTTGCTTGTTTTTTCCGCAACAGTACACTTGCTCCCGCACCCGCAGCCGCGCCAAGAACAGGTTTTAAATCGTCAATTTTGCGGTTACCAGTAACTAATGAACCTAAAAGACCAGCACCCCCACCAATAGCTGCATCAGTTAAAACCTGACTTGTGCTGGGGCTTTGTGAAACTTTTTGAGTTGTGGTATATGTCCGAGAACTTGCATTAATTGACTGACGTTGACCATTAGAAAATTCTAATTCTTGAGCTACAAACCGCACGCCTTTTCCTTGGTTATCATTTGTATCTCTTGAAGAATAATTATCTAGGTCAACAGATTCTAGTCGTCCATTTACTTTAGTACCGGCGGGAATCAAGACATTTCTATTTCTGTCGATAATGTCATTCGCTATTCTCAAGGTTAGAGATTTAGTTTCCCCAGGAGCAATAGTAATTGTATCTTTATCGTAGGTAACAGGTAAAGCAACCCCAGAAGGAATGGTAACGTTTCCAGATTGCCCAATTCTGTATTGTGCATTAGCAGGAGCTAAAGTTAACAGTGGGGCAGTGAGGCTTGCAGTAACGGCTATTGCCATGAGTGCAGCAGTTCCAGATTTCCATTGGTGTACGCGAGTCATAAGTGGGTAAACCTTTGTGTATGTTATGTATTTAATGACGTGAATTCACTGAGTTTGTTTCTGAAATTTATCAAACCTGTTTAAAGAGGCATTCCGAATATTAAGGTGCTTATATAGCCTGGAGTTTGTGTTGCAGCTAGTCCTATTGGAGATATCGCTTTTCAGAATTTGTATCTTGCTAATGTGCGTCACTAAATAGATGGTGAGATCCTCTCAAGATGACGCAAAATAGGTCTAATTGTTTCCAGAGTTGTTTCATTGTTAACGTCCACATATCTACAGCACTGAACAGAGGCGGATGGGCTGACTGCGAACTCTTACTTCTATTGTAGATTTCTTTGGTGAAACTTGGGAAAGGTTTTCGCTTTCTTTGTCAGTCAGCAGCAAAGCCAGGGGATCGTAACAGTTCGGTAATTTCTGCCCATAACCAGTGAGGGTGAGGGAAAAGATTTAAGCACTCATTGGGATGCTCCCAAAATTACGGAAAATATATCAATATTTTCTTGATAAATCTTAATTTAAAAATGTATATTATAAGTTATAATTATATATATTCAAAATAGTTTAGCAATTTGTAATTAGTAAAACAGTAGTTGCGATCGCAACCTTAGTTGGTTCTCTGATTAATTGTTAAGTTAATATAAAGTTACTTTTTTTTGACACTCCCCGCGTTATTGGGACGAATTTGATTCGTTGGTCAAATTCAAAAAGCTATCTGCTCACGCCACCTCAAGTCTATCCCCCTTGCTAATATCTCTCTGCTTCTTTTTCAAGGGTATTCGGGATATGGTTTATAGCTTTGACAAAATCTCTGGTAACAACTGACTAGGAACTTTAGATAAAGCCAGATTTTGTCCCTGGATGCCTAATTCATTATGAAAAGCACGAATAGTTTTCACTATATAAGTAAAAGTTGTTTGATAAGCTTCGGGCTGTTTACTTAATCCGTTTAAGGCTTGCAAATGGTTGTCTAATGATACTTCTAGGTGTTGAGAGCGTGTTGCTTTGTCACCATTAAACGACTTATCTATTACTAGCTGATAATGTGCAAGTCCCAGGTTATTATAAGAGGCAAGCAAATCAAAACTTAAAGGAGTACCGCTAAGTGAGTGAGCCAAGGCTATGGCCTCTTCGTAAGCGCTAATGCATAGTTGCAGATACTTTTGCCGTGCCTCTTTAGTTGTTTGAGATAGGTTTGCTAAATGCCAGTAGGCAGTAGCCAAATTATTTTGTGTAGCGGCGCAGGCACCAGGAACATTAGCTGGAGTGCGATACTTAAGAGCTTCGCTGTAAACATCTATAGCTAGCTGAAGATTTTGGACAGGTTGTTCGTATTGTGCCAGATTCCAAGAGGCGGTGCCGATGTTATTTTGAATCATGCCATATTTGAGCGGTTCTTGTTCGGGCTTGTAGTGTACAAGTGCTTCGTTGTAAGCTGCGATCGCTTTCTTTAAATGTACAATCGGTTGGTTGTATTGCCCTAAATGCCAGTAAGCAGTACCCAAATTGTTCTGGCAAGCCGCATACTTTAATGAATCCATGTCGGCTGTACGGTAGCTAAGTGCTTCATTGTAAGCTAAAATTGCTTGCTGCCAATTTTCAGATGGGTGAGAAAAACGAGCTAAATCACCATAAGCCGTCCCCAAATTATTTTGCACACGAGCGTAAGTTTCTAGATGTGTCTGGGGTGAGATCATTTTTAAGGCCAACTGATAAAATTCTATAGCCTGCTCTATATAGGTTTGTCCTTCCTCAGAATTGGGCGGTGTATGGTATAGCATCCAGTAGAGTGTACCCAAATCATTTAAGATATCTGGGAGTTGTGGTGAGGTTTCGTCATAGCTAATTGCCTCCTGATAGGCAATAATTGCCACCATCAGGTTTTCTAGGGTTGATCCTTGCTCAATGCGAAGGCGGTATAAGCTGCCCAAGCGATGATAAGCTTCTGCCAGTACCTCCCCTGGAACTTGCTTTTGGTGTAATTCTTCAATCTCCAGCAAAATCTGCTGCGGTTGCAAGTAATCCTCTGTATTTTGAGGAATATTTGTATTTATCGTTGCTATTACTAGCTCCGTTAACTCGCTACTAATATGAGATAAAGACGACAACAATTGATTGTTATTTCCAGTACCAGACCTATTAGTAGATTCCTGGTATTGTGGCGCAGCCTTCAATAAGTCGCCTGTTGATGGCGATTCCTGGGTTTTATGTCCGCCATTCCCTTGTGTTTCTGCCGGAAAATCGGAATTATTCTTAAACTTTAACTCGGTGGCTGCGGTTTTGAGTTCTGCTTGGGTAACTGATTCATCTACAATCGACTGCTCAATATAGCCTAAATCCAAGCTTCTGGGATTAGAAAAACGTTCTGGATAACCCGAATTCTGAGTCGCTGGTGTAGGTTCTCCAGCAAACACAAATACGCCAGTCCGACAACGCCAAAACTGTGGCGCTGATTGCTTGATAGCAGATAACCAAGGACGTGGTATCCACAACAGCAAGTTAGATTCTAAGAATCGGCTAGATTCTTGTACAGAGAAATATTGTTCGCTTAAGCGGAGATGGTGCAAAAATAACCGTTGTGTAGCAACTGGTTGCTTAGTGAGATGCTCCACGCCGACAATCTGAAATGCTGGTACTGGAGAAGGTCTTCCAGGGGTATCTTTTGATGCCCCAACAATTGGCGGTGGATAGTTTGCCAACCATTGATTTATTTGAAGTATGGGATTGGGATCGTTTAAATTCAAACGCAACGTAACTAATCGCGGATAAGCTAGAGTGCTATTTTCCTGGGCCTTTGATGGCTGAGATAGCACTTGTCCAATAGGATAAGCCAATGTAGAGTGCAAACGCGTCGCTACTTGATTTCTCAAGTGTAAATCATCACATACTGCTAAAAAAAATTGTCGTCGTAAGCCAAGACTGAGGGCAAGTTTCAGGCGGTGGTATACTTGCCGATTCCAACTAGAATTATCATTTTTTGCAGTATCATTCACGCTCATAGCGGCTAAAGAGCCAGAACAGAGTACATATCTATCACCTTTATGGGCGCATCCAAGTGAGCTAATCTCATAATAGAAATGATTTTTAAGCTAACGTTCTACTGCTGTAGATAAATTCAGCTTTTCAGGTATATTAGAATAAAATAGTATATAATTATACTTTAAATTTTAATTTAATTTTAACAAAAAAAAGCAGGCTCCTCTTAAAATCGGAACCTGAAAACTATAAAGAAAATGAAATTTTATTAAAAAGCTTTACGATCAACTGCTCTTAGAAACAAAGAAGGCAACTAGAATCAAGCCGCCAACCAAAACTGTAGCGACAATTCCTAGTAAAAGATAAGTTCGCTTTTGCCCTTCTGTGGGAGCTTCTGCTTGATAAATCTTTGGTTCCCGGGCAAAATTATTCAGAAGGCCGCCTTCTTCGTTTGTATAGGGCATGAATTAATTCCTTTATATTTATTGTTCATTTAATGTTACATAAATCGTAGATCCGCCCTCAAAGTGCTAGACAAATCGTTACATTAGGGATTTAAAAGAGGCAGGGGGCAGGGGGATGAGGGGTAAGAACTTACAACAAGTCTTTCTCAAGAGTCCCCAATTCTCAAGAGTCCCCAAATCCTCTTCCCAATGCCCTGTTTCGCCCATTCCCCATTCCCTAACTAGTAATCGTTCCAGTCAGAGGTGAACTGGGACTGGCGTAGTCTTTGATAGGCATTCTGCCAGCAAGGTATGCTAGACGACCGGCAACTGTTGCTAAATTCATGGCACGAGCCATTGCTGGCGGGTTTGGAGAAAGTGCGATCGCACTATTAATCAACAAAGCATCTGCTCCCAATTCCATTGCTTGGGCGGCTTCTGAGGGTGAACCAATTCCGGCATCTACCACCACTGGTACACCCGCATTTTCGATGATGATTTGGATATTGGCGGTTGTTTTTAGTCCTTGTCCAGAACCAATCGGCGATGCTAAAGGCATTACTGTAGCACAGCCTACTTCTTCTAAACGCTTGGCTAACATCGGGTCAGCGTTAATATATGGCAATACTGCAAAACCTTCTTTAACTAATTGTTCTGCGGCTTGCAATGTCCCAATTGGATCTGGGAGTAAATACTTAAGGTCAGGTATTACTTCTAACTTTATAAAATTATTATCTTCCTGCCCTAACAATTTCGCCATTTCTCGCCCCAAACGCGCCACCCGAATCGCCTCTTCAGCAGTTTGGCAACCTGCGGTATTGGGCAACATCCAGATTTTTGTCCAATCTAAGGCTTCAGCTAAACCTTCATGTCCGGGGGCTTTGGTTTGTACCCGTCGTACTGCTACGGTGACAATCTGGCAATCACTGGCGGTAACGCTTTGCTGCATTTCTTCAATGCTGCGATACTTACCAGTTCCAGTCATCAAGCGGGATTGAAAGGTTTTACCAGCAATAATTAGTGGGGAGTGGGGAGTGGGGAGTAGGGAATGGGGGGATATAGCAGGGTGATTCCCGTTG
Source organism: Nostoc sp. (assembly GCF_036917635.1). Taxonomy (GTDB): domain Bacteria; phylum Cyanobacteriota; class Cyanobacteriia; order Cyanobacteriales; family Nostocaceae; genus Nostoc. The sequence continues at coordinate 39,322 of NZ_JBALCW010000098.1, read as the reverse complement.
GAGAAATTGGCAGAGTGAGTCAGCATTGGGGTAGAGGTAGATAGCTTGGACTGGAAGCGCGAATAGTGAAAATTAGCAAGTAGAGGGTCAGACTTTTGTTCCAAGATGAAATCGGCAATCAATGCGGCTGTTACGGGTGCAAGGAGAATTCCGTTACGGTAATGACCTGTAGCAAGGGTTAAATTTTGACAGTAGCTAGTGCCAAGGATGGGCAACTCATCGGGGGTGGCTGGGCGAAATCCCCACCAGAATTCTTGGATGGGATAATGCTTGAGTTGAGGATACAGGCGGATGGCAGATTGTAATAGTGTTTGAATGCCTTCTGGGGTGTTGTTGGGGGTGAAGCCAACGTCTTCGCTGGTTGCGCCAATAACAAGGCGATCGCACCTTGGTACGATGTAAATATCCTGCCCAAACAAAACCCGCTTCAAGGGCAATTCTGGTGCAATTTCTGGTATCCGCACACTTAGCATTTGTCCTTTTCTGGGACGGACGGGTACTGGTAACAACTCATTTGACCAAGCACCTGAAGCTAAAACATAGTGTGCGGCGCGAATTATTCCAGCATTGGTTTGCACGCCAACCACTTGTCCTTGCTGCTGTAAAAATCCTTCTACTGTAATCCCGTCTTTAAGTTCAACACCAACAGACTCAGCCGCCGTCCACAAAACCTGAGCAAGTGCTGTATTATCAACTTGCGCGTCTTCAGGATACCACCAGCCGCCAATTACCTCTGCTCCCAATCCTGGCTGATATTGATGAATTGCCTCTTTGTTTAACCAGTAAGCTGGGGATGAGGGGGAAAGACTTTCTCCTCTGCTCCTCTGCTCCCCTGCTCCCTCATCTCCCCCTGCCTCTTCAAAGACGGGTGCAAGGATGCCACAGGGACGGTAGCCAGTATTTAAACCAGTTAGTTCTTCTAGTTTGCGCGTCCAGTCGGGATATAAAGCACGCGATCGCCAACACAATGAACGCATTGCCCCATTAGGGATTTTTTCTGCATCTGGTGCTAACATTCCGGCGGCGGCGTGGGTAGCGGCAGCCTGAAAGTCACGACAAAGCACGGTGACACTTGCCCCGCGCAGTTTTAGCTCAATGGCGATCGCTAAACCAATAACGCCGCCACCAATAATTACAGTCTCACTAGTCATTAGTCATTAGTCACTAGTCATTAGTTATTAGTCATTAGTACATAACTAATAACTCATAACTTATAACTCATAACTCGTAACTATAGACGGATCTATCGTTACCACAAGGCGCGAATTGGTTCGTTGCCTTGATTTGTATTGCTTTGCGTATTTGTTTGTGAAGAATCTGTACTATTGTCTGTTGTAGTGTCAGCAGGTGATGTTGAGTCATCAGAAGGATTCTGAGCAACGTTACTCCTGTTATCAGGTCTTGGAGCTACAATACTGCGCTTGTTTGCGTTTGTTTGAGTTGTTTCATTTCCTTCTGTTGCAGTTTCTTCATTCTTGCTGCCAGCACTGCTATTAACATTGATATTAGCTGGCAGGACTTGTGATTTTTTGTCACTGGGAGCGTTAGCAGTTTGTACGCCCATCGGAAAGTTGATGCCCAGTAATGTACCAAGCAGAATGGCTAAACCTCCAGCCATTAAAATTAAGGGTGTCCATCTACCCATCTTGTCTTACTCCTTTTTAACCTTTTGGTGTCCACACTATTCGAGAACCTTGTCCCCAAAATCCATCAAACTTTGTCACTTTCACATCGCCTAAAACCAGAGTTTGACTGTTCCTTACACAAGTCTGTTGTAGGACAATGGGGAGGAAGCGAACGCCGTGATCGATCACGCCAATTCGCTGCTGATACTTCACCCTCTACCTTAACCGCGCAAGTTCTGCAACTGCCAATGCCCCGACAGTTTATTACCTTAGCACCGTCATTGTAGAGGTCAATACCATTTTGCAGCAAAATTGTTTGGAGATTGCTTTTGCTTACGCACTCAATTGTTTTACCTTGAGCTAGTACCTTAGGCATTTTTTAATTGCCAAACTGGCGTTTTGTTGTATATTGACACATTGCCTCGAAAGTTGTCTCGTCGGTCCCAGTTTTATGACCACAAATTCTTCACCTCAACTTTGGCTCTATGACACTACATTACGAGATGGCACTCAGCGCGAGGGGCTATCAGTTTCGATAGAAGATAAGTTACGCATTGCTCGTAGACTCGATAAACTGGGAATTCCCTTTATTGAAGGCGGTTGGCCTGGTGCTAATCCCAAGGATGTACAATTTTTCTGGCAACTCCAAGAAGATCCGCTAAAACAGTCTGAAATTGTCGCTTTTTGTTCGACTCGCCGCCCCAATTCTACTGCCGCAACCGAACCGATGCTACAGGATATTTTGGCTGCGGGAACTCGCTGGGTAACGATTTTTGGTAAGTCTTGGGATTTACATGTCACAACCAGCCTCAAGACGACATTAGAAGAAAATTTGGCGATGATTTGCGACACGATTGAGTACCTCCGTTCTCAAGGACGTCGCATTATCTACGATGCCGAACATTGGTTTGATGGCTACAAGCACAATCCAGATTATGCTTTACAGACATTAGATGCTGCTTTCGCATCTGGTGCTGAATGGCTAGTCCTTTGTGATACTAATGGTGGCACTTTACCCCATGAAATTAGCCAAATTGTTCAAGATGTCAGTAGTTATTTGTCATTAGTGAGCCAGTGCGTTGCGGAGGTTCCCTCCGTTGAAGCAACTGGCGTCATTAGTCAAGAACCAATGACAAAGGACAAAGGACAAAGGACAATCCCCCAAATTGGAATTCATACTCATAACGATTCGGAAATGGCGGTTGCTAACGCAATAGCCGCCGTCATGGCAGGGGCAAAGATGGTACAGGGGACAATTAATGGTTACGGTGAACGTTGCGGGAATGCTAACCTCTGTTCGTTAATTCCCAATTTACAATTGAAGCTGGGTTACAGTTGTATCACAGAAGACCAGCTAACACAACTTACAGAAGCTAGTCATTTTGTGAGTGAGGTGGTCAACCTCGCGCCAGATGAACACGCTCCTTTTGTGGGACTTTCGGCTTTTGCCCACAAGGGCGGTATTCATGTATCAGCCGTGGAACGAAATCCCCTAACTTACGAACATATTCAGCCGGAACAAGTCGGGAATCATCGCCGCATCGTCATTTCTGAACAGTCTGGACTTAGCAATGTTTTAGCCAAAGCCCGCAGTTTTGGCATTGACCTCGATCAACTCAAAGCTGAAGCCAAGCAAATTCTCCAGCGCCTCAAAGATTTGGAGAGTGAAGGATTTCAATTTGAAGCAGCAGAGGCCAGTTTTGCGCTACTGATGCACGAAGCTTTGGGAGGGCGCCAGAAGTTTTTTGAAGTCAAAGGTTTTCAAGTCCACTGTGATTTGATTGAGGGGAAAGAAACTAGCAATGCCTTAGCCACAGTTAAACTCGCTGTTGATGGCAAAAATATTCTGGAGGCGGCGGAAGGTAACGGCCCCGTTGCTGCGTTGGATGCAGCTTTACGCAAGGCTTTAGTGAATTTTTATCCCCAAATAGCAACCTTTGATTTGACAGATTACAAAGTGCGGATTCTCAACGGACATACGGGTACTGCCGCAAAAACCCGTGTGTTGGTAGAATCGGGCAATGGTCGTCAACGCTGGACTACGGTAGGAGTTTCTACCAACATTTTGGAAGCTTCCTATCAAGCTGTGGTGGAAGGCTTGGAATATGGTTTGTTATTGCACTCTCAAGCAGAAGCGGCAACAAAGCTTTTAGTTGACAAATAACACTATATGGTGTAGATAAATTTTCCACTTTTCTTTTCCACTTTTCAATGAGAATGGGAGGCGATCGCCTCCTTTTTCGTGCAATACTTTTGTGCGATCAGAGCTACTCTACCTGTATAGAACGTAAAATCGCAACTAATAAAATCAGATGCACTGGCTCAAGATTGACTTTTCCCTTGCGGTAGTAGTGCCGAGTGCTGATATGGTTAAGTTAGTGGCTTCTGTGCCGTAAATGCAAAAATAGCAACCCAATTGCCAATTCCAGACATGTTACTCCTATACCTAAAATGCGTAGGCGTAGCCCGCCGCAAGCATCGCCAACATTTAGGTGCAGACCTAGAAATCTAATGCTGCGACAAAAACTTCATCATACACAATGCTTTAGGAGAACTTTTCCCAAGATTGAGCAACTAATTGGCTCAACCAGCGACGTTGTTGCTGATCCAGCAATGGATCATCCGCTAGCAACTGAGCGGTTAATTCTTCCAAAGATTGACCCTGAGCGCGGACAATTTTAATTAATCCAGCGATCGCACTGGCAACTAGTTCTTCATCAATTGGCTGTTGTCGCAGAGCAAAAATTTCCTGGGGACTGTCTGGAATGGGATAATTCATGGCGTGGGTTTACAGAAATACAAAATGTACAATAAATTTGACAAATTCTTAAAATTTCTTCACTGAATCTTTACGAAAGTAATAGGGCGGAGTTTACCTTACTTTGTGCCTTCATAAAATCTGTCTTAGTGAGTAGATTGATCGGAGATGTCAGGAAACGATGAGAGAAATCCTTTATTTAGAAGTTCCAACTTCGGATATAGCAACTGTTCGTAGCTGGTTACAAACAGATTTTGAACCCGGAAATGGAGAAAAAGTGCTTACTTCGGAAGGCTTTCGCCTCAAAATCCCCACTGCAACTACAACTGCTACCGGGACTATTTCCGAAAACTTGCCTGTGGAACTTTCGGTATTTGTCTGGTCGGTGCAACGAACTACTTATCTGAAAGTGTTTCGTTGGGCAGAAAAACCCTTTCCCAAAGAAGGGCAGATTTTGCAACGGCTAACCAAAGAAATCAGAAGCCGTTTTCCGCATCATTACCCAGAACCGCCAGCGATTGATTTATCTAAGCAATCAATATTTGCAGCACTAGGCTCTGCTTACCCCCTCACTGTCAAGTATTTTCAGAAAATGCCCAACGGTGAATACGATTTAACGCGTGCCTACTGGTGGGAACAGCGATGGCGCGAAGGAGTACGGAATCCTCAGCAGCCTCGTCAGGTGGTGTTTTCCAGTCAAGGGGACAGGGGAGCAGGGGGAGCAGGGGGAGCAGGGGGAGCAGGGGGAGCAGGGAGAGATGGAAAAATAATATCTTCCTCATCCCCCTCATCCCCCTCATCCCCTACTTATGACATCATCTACATCGGTGGCGCACTAGGCGCAATTCATGCAGCACTGATGGCAAAACTCGGATATAAAGTCTTGCTGGTGGAACGAATGCCCTTTGGGCGGATGAATCGGGAATGGAATATTTCCCGCGATGAGATTCAAAGCTTAGTTAACCTGGGTTTAGTCACCCCCGATGAGTTAGAAACCATCATTGCCAGGGAATACAAAGATGGATTCAATAAGTTTTTTGATGCTAATAATCCAGCCAAACTGCGAGCGCCCGTCCTCCACACACCCACAGTCCTAAATTTAGGCTTAGATTCCGAAAAATGGCTGCAAATGTGTGGGCAAAAACTGCAAGCCGCAGGCGGTGAAATTTGGGATGAAACAGAGTTTATCGGTGCAGATATTGATATATCACAAGTTCTTCTTAAAGTCAAGCACTTACCCAGTCAGGTTGAGAAGCAAGTAAGTGGACGACTGCTAATAGATGCAATGGGAACTGCATCGCCCATCGCTTGGCAATTAAATGGTGGTCGTGCTTTTGATAGTGTATGTCCGACAGTGGGAGCGGCAATTGAGAGCGGATTTGAGCCGGAAGTATGGGATTCCCAATATGGGGACGTGCTTTATAGTCATGGCGATATTTCGCGGGGAAGGCAGTTAATTTGGGAACTGTTTCCTGGGGCAGATGATGAACTGACGATTTATTTATTTCATTACCATGAGGTCAATGCAGAAAATCCCGGTTCCTTGCTAGAGATGTACGAGGACTTTTTCACGATTTTGCCAGAGTATCGCAGGTGCGATATGGACAAATTGGTGTGGAAGAAGCCGACATTTGGGTATATACCGGGGCATTTTAGTGTGGGAAGTAGCGATCGCACAGTTGCCTTTGATCGATTGATTGCGATCGGTGATGCTGCATCACTCCAGTCTCCCCTCGTCTTTACCGGTTTTGGTTCGCTAGTTCGCAACTTAGAGCGTTTAACAACCCTGTTGGATACTGCTCTCAAACATGACTTGTTGAGTTTTCGCCACTTGAACCAAATTCGCGCTTACCAAAGTAACGTTTCCGTGACTTGGCTATTTTCCAAAGGCATGATGGTACCCACAGGGAAATTTTTACCACCCCAACGGATTAACTCCATGCTCAACACCTTCTTTGGATTGTTAGCAGACGAACCCCAAGAAGTAGCAGACAACTTCATTAAAGATAGGTGTGATTGGTTAACCTTTAACCGTTTAGCACTAAAAGCAGCTAGCAAAAATCCTGCCTTGCTTTTATGGATTTGGCAACTTGCTGGGCCAAGAGATTTAGGGCGATGGCTTGGTAGTTATTTCAACTTCGGTCGTCATGCCCTAGTTGGTGCTTTGCTGAGTCCGTGGTTCGGGCGCTTCTTAAACCGGATAGGTTTTTGGCTAGAACCCCGGAATCCGGGATTGTGGCTGTGGCTGCTAGCGATTAATTATGCGATCGCCACAGGCAAACCGCGATCGCGCTCTCAAGTCGTAAAAACTAACCCAGAAGCCATAATTCCGAAGTCAGAAGTCAGAATTAGTCATTAGTCATTGGTCATTAGTATTAGACAAATGACTAATGACAACTAACTATTGACTCTTGGGGCGAAAATTTGGCAGTTCCACAGATGCCAATGATTTACGCCCCTTGGGTGGACGCTGAGGATAAACCACTGGTGAAGGTGATGTATCATTAGTGTTATCACCTAACGACTCTGGAGGCAAATCAGTTGCCGACAATTCCAACTGTGTCAATTGTGATTCTGACCAGTAGTCTTCAGTTCCTTCAGGCGGCGTCTCAGTGTGAGGTGAACTAGAAGAAACTGATAAGTTATTGGCTGGTGAAACTACAGAATCTATTGTCCAAGAAGTTGAGGTAGTTGTAGGAGAATTAATTTCTGCTTCCACCTGCTCCTTTTGTGGATTTTCTAATTCCTCATCGTCTTCTAAGATTGTTGCTAAAGTCTCCCAGATAGGTGCATCACCCTGATTACTATCCACATTCGTTTTCGCCGCAGGTGGTGGTGATGCAGGCTGCGAGGTGAAAAACATTTGGATGAGACTATCTAATTGCTGATCTAAATTTGATGAGCCTGAAGTTGTTTCAACTTCCGGTATATCTGAGAAATCCTCAATTTTTGGAGGAGGGACTGATTCTGCTGGTGTTGAGGGATTTTGCTTAACTGACCAGTTCCAAGAAGATGGCGTCGGAGTCGGTTCATTTCTTTGGAATGGAATTGGTGCTGACGGTTCAGCCCAAGAATTATCTAGATCATCAGTCAGGGATTCGGGTTCTGCTGACCAAGGTTGAATCGGCTGGGCGTTAGGAAACAAAGATCGAGCTTTTCTAGAGAATCTTCCTTGCCCACTAGTTATGTCTTTGGGATGTTTTGCAGTATCTTCTAGGGAGTCATAGCTAGGAACCGATGTATCTAGACATTTTTCCAAAGCTGCTTTATATTGCAGCGTTTGGCGTTGTTGTCGCATAAGTCTAGTACGTAACTCCCGACAAACAGTTTCTGATTGTAATAACTGCTGAGACTGTTCGCTGCTGTTAGTGTGTAGCAACGTACATTCTCGCTCTAACTGGGCTAGGCGTTGTTGGCTAATTTGTAGCTGTGCTTTATAACTTTCGGTGAGAATTTCCTGGCGTTTAACAGTTTGTACAGCAGTTTCTAATTGTTGAAATAGGGATTTTATCTGATCTTGAGCCGCAGCCAGTTCTTTTGCGTGTTGGTTGAGCATAGACTCACTAACGCTAGAACGCGTTTTCTGCCACTGCAAAACCTTTTCTGACTCAGCTAGGTTGTCTTTTAGCAGCTCCACTTGTTCATACAACTTATTGTTAGCCGCACGCAATTCTTCGTTCAATGCCAGCAGGTTCTGAAATTCTGAGTCAATAAGTGCTTGTTTACCGCTTTCAGGTTCTGCAACCCAGTCCGCCTGGGTGGTATCTTTTGAAAATTGTGTATCTTCCGCTGGCATGAGGAGTGGCAGTTTGCTGACTGTCATGTTGTCATTAGGCACAACTGAATAAAAGGGACAACTCGCCTGCTCAGATTGTGGCGAATTAGCAGAATTTAGGGATTCCATCACAGCCCCCTTGTTTGAGGTGTTAGCTTCATTCATGACTCTTGACCCACCTGCTTAAAAATATTCAGCAGTGCTGGCATTAGCATTGCTTATCAACTCTGTCTAATCAGGGTTTGCTCTAGAAGCCAAGTTTAACTCTCTCCAAGCACCAGCAATTAATCATCAATTGATGTTCCCCATTTTGTATCTAGACTGATGCCGTTATAACACTATGATCCTCTTTCCCGTCAATAAGAGACAGAAAGGGAATTTAGGCTGCCCTTGGGCATAGGCGGACCAGAAGAGAAACCCGATGCTTAAAAACTAAACTGTATTGGCTGATGAAGCTTTTCTACATGGAAAAACTGCCTCACTACATAAATTATTGTCTATAATCGCATCCGTCTTAATAGATAATTTTAAAATGTATCCTTAAATACATTTTTCTACTAATTTTTTATTACTTAGGATAGATGTCAGTACCAGTATCTACTATTCGATGATAATTCTGTAGAACTTACGCATTGACAGACACAACCAACTGTGAGTTACCTCTGGTTACAAGGTAGAGCCTTGTAATGCTCTTGTAGGAGGCCGAGCCTTGTTTACTGATGGACAATGTGTAAAGTGCATAAGTCCTATTCTGTTATCTTGGGCGATCGCTATTTAATGTCAGCAAACAACTAAGAGCTTCTCCTAGAACTGGAATATTAGGAAAATATGCCAACTACGGACAAATACTTATAAAGTTTTGATGAAAAAGTAATATTTTATCTAAGTAAGATAATAAAGTTTTTTTAAAGAATAATCTAAACTTGATACAGGCTTTTTTCTGACTAAATACAGTCCTAGTAAGCAATTTCAAGCTTAGTTAACGAGAGCCTTTCTCTAAGAACTTGCCTTCAATACGTCAAGTTTGTTTAATGACTACAAAAAAATTGTTTAAAGTATACTTTACTACTTATAACTATAAATTATACTGTATAATAAATAACAAAAATTTTATTATAATTAAGGAATACTGCGGATACGATTTCTAATTCATTTATTAAATAATAATTGGAATAGCCGAGTTTTCTACTAGCAAGAAAGTAATTATAAAGACCATAATTACTGACAATTAATGTGATTGCTGTGTTAGAGAAAGCGGTATAGCAGTTAGGTTTTTCCAAAAATTAAAAATTTAAAATAGGGGTGCTAAAGATGACCGACGTACTTGCAATGGGTGTAAATATAAAACAAGGAACTGGCCAATTACCGTTAGTTGCAGAAAATTTGGACAGTTTTTGGGATAAAGAAATCAGACCGTTATTTACAGATGAGTCTCTATGTTTCAGAGTAAAAACTCTTAACGGAAAATATCTCAAGTATGTCAACTTGGATAATGGAGCGACAACCACTCCCTTTGCAAGCCTCAAGCAGCATGTGGACGATATGCTTGACACATACGGTAGTGTACATAGAGGTTCTGGGCAAAAGTCCATCATTACTACACGAGAATATGACGCCAGTCGGAACATTATTCGGGACTTTGTAGGGTCATCTTTAGACAACTATGTAATCTTTGCGAAGAACACAACAGAAGCAATTAATGGAGCCGCCACACTTTGGGCAAAAAAACCTGGAAAAATCTTAGTTTCTGATATTGAGCATTCTTCCAATCTGCTACCTTGGGTTACGAGAGACGAGGTTGTACAGTACAGAACCCAGCCGGATGGAAGTGTAAGTGTCGCAGAAATTGAAGATATTTTCAAGGCACATCAAAATCTCCCCAAATCCGAGCAAATTAAGTTAGTAACGATTACAGGTGCTTCGACAATTACAGGTTACAGACCCCCTATTTACGAAATTGCAGCTTTAGCACATCGGTATGGCGCTCAGATTTTTGCAGACGTGTGTCAGTTAATTCAGCACGAAAGAGTAGATATGCGTGCTGATAATGACCCATGCCATTTAGATTTTGTGGCTTTCTCTGGACACAAGATGTATGCACCCTACGGAACCGGGGTTTTGCTGGGGCCAAAGGAATTTTTTGATAGCTCCTACCCTTATCAAATCGGCGGTGGAAACCTGCCTTATATCACTAGAAACTTAGAGATTAAGCGTTTTTATACAGAACGGGCCCATGACCCTGGAACACCAAACGCAATGGGTGCGATCGCCATTGCCAAAGCGATTGAAATTATTGAAGCAGTAGGGCGCTCGCGCATTGCTCAGTATGAACACTCTTTAGTCGAATTTACATATACACGGCTTCAGGCTATTCCTAGTGTCAAAGTCCATATTCCAGGAGATAATTTAGCCCATGTTATTCCCTTTGATATTGATGGGTTTGATGGACGTTTAGTGGCAGAGATTCTGGCACAAGAATACGGCATTGGAGTTCGGGCTGGGGCTTTCTGCACTTATGAATATATTCGCAAACTTAAGAATATTTCAGACGAACAAGACTCCGAAATTGCTCAGGAAGTAGACAGAGGAATCACGCGCAACATTCCTAGTATTATCCGAGCTAGCTTTGCTGTATATAATACATTAGAAGATTGCGATCGCTTTATTGATGCGATCGCTCAAATTGCTAAAAATGGATTAGCTCACTATTTGCCCAACTACACACAAGATCAGATAACTGGTGTTTGGACAGCGATAGACAGCTAGTTTTTTCAGGGCATGGGGAAGAGGCAGTTCTTGCAAGGGGCAGAAATAAATTCTTTAATTTTGAATTATCAATTAATTTCTCCCTCATCTCTATGCCTTAAATTACGAATTACGAGGAGGTAATAGCTTGAGCGATGAAAACCTCTTTGACCAGGAGGATTATCTACACGCACGGGTTGAACAGTGCATCTGGCAAAAAAGTACAGAAGCAGGTATTTCGCGCCAGCGCTTTCTAAAAATACTAACTACTATGGTTGGCGCAACAGCTATCGGGGGGTTAGCTAAACCTGCGCCGGCTCATAGTCAGGCAACTGTAAAAACTAAAGGCAGTAAAATACTTAAGCCATTGCCACCAGGGTATATCTCTCATAGCAAAGGCACATTAGAGATGAACTGGGAAGCGATGTATGGACGTGGTTATTTAGTACCAAATGATTGGTTCTATGTTCATAACCGCAGTACACCTCCGCCTTTTGACCCATCTACATGGCGTTTGCAAATTCATGGAACTGGCGTTTCTGCCCCCTGTGAGTTCACTTACGATGAAATTATCGCTATGCCGTCCATCTCAGTCACTTGTGCCATTGAGTGTGCTGCTAATGGTCGGCGCTTCTTTGAAGAAGCTTACAACATCCCACTCCCTGGAACACGATGGAGGCTTGGGGCTATTGGTGTGGCTGAGTGGACAGGTGTACCACTTGGCATATTATTAGAGCGAGCTAAATTGAAATCCACAGCAAAAGATGTACTCGTTGAGGGCGCAGATGTAGATTCGCTGGACTCAAAAGGGACGAATAAATCCAAATTCAATAATGTAGTTCCGATTAGCAAGGCATTAGCAGATAACTCGCTTATCGTCTATGCAATGAACGGAGAACCATTACCTCCAGATCATGGCCAGCCATGTCGTGCCTTATTCCCTGGTTGGGGAGGAAACGCCAACGTTAAATGGATTGAGCGGATTGAAGTTTCCCAAACACCGATATATACCCAGTGGGTGACAGAGCAAATGGTGCTGATTGGTGCAGATTACCCAGCGATCGCACCGTATAAAGGTAAGCTGATTACCTATCAAAATGTTAAGAGCGCTTTTGAGTTGGCTTGGCCGGCTACACTTTCTCCAAGAACTCACTTACTACGTGGGCGTTCTTGGTCTGGGAAAGGAAAGATTGTCCGTGTAGAAGTTAGCCTAAATGGCGGCAAAACTTGGCAATTCGCACGACTGCGAGAACCAAATTTTCCATTTGCATGGGTACGCTGGGACATTGAATGGAACCCACTTCCTGGGGAATATTTTCTCCAAGCTATTGCTACTGACGATTTAGGTAATACACAACCGAGTACAGTTCCGTGGAATGATTCTGGATTGCTTTACGGAGGCGTTGTTAGCCATCCGGTGACAGTACGGGGATGAGGGGAGGGGGCAGGGGAGGCAGAGGGAGCAGGGGGGCAGGGGGGGCAGGGGGAGAAGAACTATTTATATAATAAAGTTCACTTAAGCATCGCCAGTTGCTTCAAGTCTCTTAACCGCAAGGGCGCACTGGCTTCTCTGCGCCTAATAAGGTTCGTTAAAAAAATTTACTTTGACAAAAACTTTTAGCCTTAACCCAAGCGTATTGATTTATATATTTATTGCCCAATGCCCAATGCCCAATGCCTACTCAGCACTATTAGTGATCTAGAAAAAGACCTATTTATGATTGATTTTAGTTGGTTGATTTTAGTGACTGGCGGTCTAATATCTGGAGTCATAGCTGGACTTTTAGGAATAGGTGGCGGGATTATCACAATTCCTCTTTTAGTCACACTAGGTTATACTCCCGTTCAGGCGATCGCTACTAGTAGCCTTGCTATTGTAATTACTTCAATTTCGGGAAGTTTGCAGAATTGGCGAATGGGCTACTTTGACTTTAAACGAGTAATTTATTTAGGAATTCCAGCTTTTCTAACTACTGGAATAGGTGTATATTTTGCCAATAAAATTCCATCCTACATAATATTATTTACATTTGGCATTATACTACTAGCTAATATTTATCTGATTGAGCTTCGCAAGCAACTGGCTTTAAAAGAGAAAGAGAATACAGCCCCAGTTTTTAATCCCTTAGTTTCTAAAATTGGCACTGGGGGAGCAGCAGGAATTTTAGCTGGTTTATTTGGCTTAGGTGGCGGTACCATTATGGTGCCACTGCAAATGTTATTACTGGGAGAAGAAATTAAAGTAGCAATTCAGACTAGTTTGGGTGTAATTGTCATCACTGGTTTAGCTGCCTGCACAGGACACACGTTAAAAGGAAATATTCTGTTTTCTCAAGGTATAATTTTGGGCTGTGGTGGCCTTTTAGGCGTTCAGATGAGTACTCGCGCATTGCCAAAATTACCAGATTATACTGTGAGTTTAGTGCTTCGCATTTTCTTAGGAATACTATCAATTTATATTTTTTGGGAAGCTTGGACAAATTATCAACAAATAATTACTATAGCAGTCCTAAATCATTCGTGAACAACAAGATCCCCGACAACTTTTACGAAGTCGGGGATCTGAAGCCCACTGATTTTCACAACTCATTTAGGATTGCTATAATTCATAATTGGTAATATCATCTCTGCTTGATTACTTATTAAACCCAGAAAACCTGACGCCGCCAAAAGCTAACGCATCCTAGTACTTTGTCTAAGCTAGTAATCAAAAGTTTCTAGTAAGCACTTTAGTACTTCAAAAATAAGGACTAAAGTTCTTAGGGACTTCCAAGAAATAAATTCTTCCAATAAACGAACCTTATTAGACACAGAGAACGCAGAGAGAAGAAATAGAGAGAGTTTTTGCGTCCGTTTTGGAACATTTTTTTATTTGGAAGTCCCTTATTACGAACTTGCCTACCCATCAGTTTCAACTTGACAGACCACTAGTACTGTAGAAAGGCTAAATTTGTGAAATATATGGTTTTTGAAGTTAAGGCGCAACTATGAGCCTTTAGCTATTAGACCATTTTAGCCTTTGCACGCCACTACAAGAGAGCCAAATTCTAAATTTTTAAAATAGGTGATATATGAGTATTTTTAAAGTTGAAGTTGTCAAAATCAACAGCATTAATCCTCATCCCAATGCTGATAGGCTAGATATTGCCTCTATTGAAAATATGGGGTATCAAGTAGTTATAGTCAAAGGTCACTTTCATCGGGGAAATTTAGCTTTTTATTTTCCTATTGATAGTGTGATTCCAGAAAAGTTTTTGGATGAGTTTGGTATTCGTAACTACTACTCGAAAAAACTGTATGCTGTCAAACTTCGCGGCATTTTTTCTGAGGGTTTGCTTATTCCCGTTGGTAATAACTTTATCGGAAATGTCGGAGACGACTACACGGAGCATTTTGGTGTAACAAAGTACGAATATCCGATCCCTCAAGGGATGAGCGGGGAGGTAGAAAGTTTTATTGGACACTACAAATTCCCCAGTCCAGAAAACCTGAAACGTTACAAAAATATATTAATTGAAGGTGAAGAAGTTGTTGTAACAGAGAAGTTGCACGGAACTAACTTCACTGTCTTAGTTGATGCTGATGGTACAACTAAAATTGGCAGCCATAATTACTTCTGGAAAAACAGCGAAGTCAATCAAAAATTAGTTTATATTCGTGCTTACAACGAAAACGAAGCTTTTCAGAAACTTCCGCCAGGAACTCAGATTTTTGGGGAAATCTACGGCGTACAAGATATCAAATATGGCTTGAATAATGGCAATATTGGAATTGCTATATTTGCTGTGCGTCGCGGCAGTTATTTTCTCAATTACAGCGATTTTGTGGCTTTTTGCGAGGAATTTACTTTGCCAAGAGTGCCTGTGCTTTATATCGGTGCTTATAGTTGGGAAGCGGTGTCTCAATTCAATAATGCCAATAGTGCAGTCAGTCGCAATTGCATCATGGAAGGCGTTGTTGTGCAACCGGTCATTGAGAAAACGCATCCAGAAATAGGTAGAGTAGTCTTGAAGTTGATTAGCGATCGCTATCTGCTTCGCAAGAATGCAACTGAACTCCATTAGGTTCAACTCGAATTTTGGCGACGACACCTTAACTGAACTTCCGCAACCGACTTACGAATTATTCTCTCAAGGTAGCCACCGGGGCCGAAATCCGGCTAAGGGGAGTTGTTCTGGTTTAATTTCAACAGTCGCAGCATCAGCGATGGGTAACAAAGGCATTAACCACAAGCTACTGGTAGCAATAACATCTCCATCATCAGTTTTCAAAGTGTTTGTGGGTAATGATGCTGAAGAATTTGTCTGCGGTATTACTTGGTCAAATAACAAGCCCAAACCGTCAGATGATAAACTCATTTGCACATTCCGTTGAGCGGGAGGGAGTACTAGCAATGGTTTCTGTTGCCCAGTTTTCAGATCAATTGCCACCACATAAGGCTGTTCTATGTATTGTTCCTTGGATACTAGCTGTGTCAGCAAGCAATAGAGGGTGGGTGAGGCAATATCAAATTGGCAACTGAGAATTGAGCCTGTTGTTTTTAATAGTTGTTTCTGCACACCTTGGTTTGTCACTAAAAACAAATCTTTTGTGTAATCTGTATTAAACTTTACCATCGCTGCTTGAGAGCCATCTTTAGAGAAAGCCTGTACCAAACCAAACTGCGGCAAAAAATCTAGGGGTTTACTAGCATCACCTTGGAGCGGTAAAATCGCTGCTCCCTGTCCTTGGGCCACTGCTACAGCTTTACTATCTGGGGTGATCATAAAGTCTCCCCCTGGTTGACTTTTCAGCCGTTTAGGGGTGGGTTTTTCTGCTGAACTGTCGCTGGTTGCTGGCATAAACCATAGTCCAAAGTCGCCGGGATTATTTTTATTTCCGCGCTGAATGACAATAGTTTGCCCATCAGGTGATAAGTCAAATTTCAAGTTTTGATAATCTTTACTATCTAAAACTAGGTCAACTTTGCCTCCTGGTTTTCCTTCTTGTCCCGATTTACTAGAAACACCTGTTGTCACTGTGTATATTTGGGCTGAAAGTAAGTCTTCGTTATTGCTGGCGCGAGCCGAAAATAAAATTTTCTCCCCATCTGGAAATGACTCGAAGTCCATTGCTATCAAGTCTTTGGGAGTAAGTATCCTTTTTTGCTCTTGGGTTAAGTTGTATAAAACTAATCGTCCCTGTTCTTCTTTATCGGTTCCTATGTAAAGAATGACGCGATCGCGTGTGCGAAAGCTACCAATAAAGGGCTGTATCAACCGATTATTGCCTTCTTGCTTTGCAAACTTATCTTTAGCTCCCTGTAACTGCACTTTATAATTCGTACCATAGGGCGCTGGTGTTAGCAGTGTATAAACCATCCGCCGCCCAGCCCAACTGAATTTACCTGCTAGGGGTGGCTCGATTTTCAAGTTATCCTCTACAGTTTTTACTTCCATTGGGCGGCTGAAGGTGAGGGTGAAAGAATTATCTTCTGCCCCAATTTGTTGATTTTGCCAGGTAAATTCCCGGACACGAGCAGTCACCACATCACCTTGCAATATAATTAACCCAATCAGCAGACTCAGCAGTAGCATTAGTGCGATCGCTATCCGATCTAGTGGTTGGATAAATGCTTTAGATTTCGTCATTGGTTATTTGTCATTTGTCATTTATCATTTTTCATTAGTCATCAACAAATAACTAATAACTATAAGGATTTTGCGGTTGAGGAATGTTTTTCAGAGAGCTAGCGGCGATGGTAAGTTGACGTTTACCTGCCAAATTTTCTGTTACCATTTGTCCTTCTACTTCTAACCAAGTGTCAGGGGAATAAGCTTCTTGATTGTTTTGGAGTTTGACGGGTAATCCTACAGGGTAAGCATCTGCTGCACAACAAGTTAAGACAAACCGCGCTAAAAACAAATATTCTTTTCCTATATCTGGCGGGTGGATGACAAATCCCTGCACCTTGACTTTTTGTCCTGTATATGTATCTGGTTCTGGATAGACATTGACAGTGCGTACCCAGTCTACAAGCGATCGCTCCTCTGGACGAACAGTAGCTCGAAAGGCTTGGGGTTTGACGCGTGTGCTTCCCAATGAATCAGCCGTCACACCTCTTTGGAGTGCTTTGTCACTAGCAAAAACTTGTGGTGTAATGATAAAACCTAGAATCGCTGTAGTCAACAACAAAGTACTGCCCCAACCAGGGGGAAATAAACTAATATGCTGGGTATTTGGCGTAACATTACGGCGACGCCGTTGCCAAAGTTCCTGCATCTTAAATAAACCTATAATGATGAAGCTGATACCAGTCACGACCGCCAACCAAATGTAATTTGGGTGAATTAACAGGTTCAGCTTGTTAGTTAGCCAATATTTCAACATCAAAATGCCCCAAGCTGTAATTGCTAAAGCATCCAGCCAAGGGAATAACAGATTAGGGATTTTAGATTTGGGATTTTTGTTAGTCATTGGTCATTAGTCATTGGTCATTGGTCGTTGGTCATTAGTCATTAAAAAAGGACAAATGACAAATGACAAATAGTTTTTTAAAAGACGTGCAAATTCAGAAAAAGCGTGAATAGAAATGTCAATTGTGCTGCTAAAGCAAATAAGTAAAAGATAGTTTTGGGTTTAAAAATAGATAACATCAAACCAACACTTTTGATGTCAATCATTGGCCCAAATACCAGAAATGCCAACAATGAACCACTGCTAAAGGTTGAGGCAAAAGATAGTGCAAAGAAAGAATCAACTGTAGAACAAATTGACACCACTACAGCTAATATCAGCATGACCACAATTGAAGTAATCGGGCCAGCACCCAAACTGAGAATTAATTCACGGGGAGCTAGCACTTGAATAGCAGCAGCGATCGCACTTCCGACAATCATCACTCCGCCTAATTCTCGTAATTCTTGGACGCTATTATCCACAACTAGGCGTAGTTTAGCTGCAAGCGGTTTATCGGTGGTAGAGATTAAGGTAGGCGGTACTAAATTCGGATCTATCCGCAGAGGTATACCGGCTTTTCCTCCTAAGATATAAGTCCCAGATTGTAACAGATTCGGTACTGTTGCTTCCTGTTGTACTTGGGAACGTTTACCACGGCGTTTAGTTTGTGGCTCTTGGGGCGGATTAAACTTCATATACCGAGCGATCGCAGGTTGGAGTATAGGATTTAAGTCCGTTTGAAAACTGAAAATAAACCCGATAATTGTAGCAATTGCTAGAGAAAATACGACTCGTAAAACTACTATTTCTGGCTGATCTCGAAATGCTGTCCAAGTTGCCCAAATTACAATGGGGTTAATTGTTGGTGCTGCTAGCAAAAAACCAATTGCCACTGGCATAGGTACTCCCTGAATTAGGAACCGCCGCGCTACCGGTACATTCCCGCACTCACACACCGGAAATAAAAAGCCGATCATGCTGCCAACTAAAGCACCCAGCAACGGATTTTTGGGCATTTTTTCTACTAATTTGCGCTCATCAACAAAAAACAGCAGCAAACTGGAGAATAAAACCCCAAGAAGCAAAAAAGGCATCGCCTCGACTAGCAGACTTAGAAATATCGTAAAACCATTGTTCAATTCATTCATGGGCGTCGCAGTCAAAAGCGGTTTTTAGTTTTAGGGTTCTGCCTAGTCATTCTATCGAAATGGGGATCAAAAGCTGTTCGGGAAAATTAAACATTATTTAAGTCAGCAAGTTGTCTTTCGTTTCAAGTAGCGTTTAAGGGCTAGAAACCTTTGCTTGAGCCAATATAGTGATATTTACCTGAATGTATTTACTGATGATAACCATTTCTAAGATTGTCTTAGTTCAGAAATTGTTCCGTCCTAGAGGGCAAGTAACTGCATAGATGTTTGGGAATTATCTCTGCTTATACTTACAGTAATTTGCTGAAGAAGATATTAGCTCGGCTGTATTTTTATCAAGGATTCACAGTTATTCAACAATTGGGGATCGCTCTTGGTTGCTACCATCATTGATTTTAGCTAGCTCTGGCAAAATTTTATCTGGGCTTTGGTTGATTTTTTACTATAAAAACTCTAAAAATGCAAGATTAAAGTTTAGCAAACAAGATAAATGATTAGAGGAATCTTTCGGCGTTAAAATCTGAGACAAGTTTATCCCCGACTTCTTTAAGAAGTCGGGGATATAGTCTACTAGTTCACGATTATTTTGTCCGATCGCTGTTAATTACGTTTTTTGGAGTTCCCCAAATCTTGATTTGTCGATCAAATCCACCACTGGCAAGAATTTTACCATCAGGACTAAAAGCGATCGCACTCACCCAGTCTGTATGTCCACTCAGTGTATTTATTAACTCACCTGTAGTTAAATTCCACACTTTAATCCCATCTTTACCTGCACTAGCAAGGGTTTGTCCATCGGGATTAATGGCGATCGCATTCACCCAGTTATTATGTCCTGTGAGGGTGCGGACTAATTCTCCAGTATTAATATTCCATAGTTTGACTGTGCGATCGCGGCTAGCACTAGCTAATGTTTGTCCATCTGGTGTAAATATTACACTGCTAACAACATTATCATGAGCTACAAATTGACTGATTAATTTACCACTAGTCAAATTCCACAGCTTGATTACACCCTTATTGTCACCACTAGCCAAGGTTTGCCCATCACGACTAAGGGCTAGGGTATAAATCAAATTATCAAAACGTACTAGAGTACCAAGTGGGCGCTGCTGTACCAAATCCCATATCCGAATCCCATCCAAACCTCCACTGATAAGAACTTTACTATCAGGAGACACTACTAAAGATAATACGTTACTGGTATGTCCAACAAAAGAGCGGCTAAATTTAAAATTTTTCAGGTTCCAGAGGTTAATCGTATTGTCATCACTACAGCTAGCGAGGGTTTGCCCATCTGGTGAAATCACTAAAGATTCTACGGCTGTTTGGTGTGCTTTGTTAATATCCCCCAACTTTTTGCCATTTGCTGGGTTCCACAGGCGAATTACACCCTCGTTTTCTGCGCCTCCACTCACAAGAACTCTGCTATCTGGACTGAAAGCGAGGGATTTAACAGTTCCGTTATTTCCTCTGAGTGTGTAAAGTAGTTGGGCATTAGCAAAGCTGTTGGTAGTTTGGGAGTTTGGTGTTACCTCAATGGCAGCATGAGCTTCATGAATATGAAACCCTTCCCAGATAGTCACTGGAAGGGCAACAGCTGCCATAAACGCCAGGATAATATAGGGGCGTAGAAAATTATCCCCACCTCTTCCCTCACTACTCACACTTTTTCCTCACTTTTATAGATACGGTTGCTCTAATCAATTTTGCAGAGTTATTAACTAATAACTCTGCACTTTTTAAAGAGGTGGTTTTTTCTTAGAAACGCTTAACATAGGTAAAGCCGCACTAGAAGAACGAGAGGGCAAATAATGTTGCACTACAGGTTCCTCTGGTAGAGGACGACGTTGCTGGAAACGCCACAACTTAAAAGCTAGCGCTATCCCTGTTGTTCCCAAACCAAAAGCTAACAATGACCAGCTATCATTCAATCCGCCAATTAGGGCATCTATAGCGCCCATTGTAATCAATACACTGATTATTGGCTCTTTTCGGTAGGTTGACTTCAAAAAACGAGGTAATACAGCATTCATCACAGCTTGGTTGGTTCCAGTTCACCTTTTGTGTATATTTCCCAAGAATACCTCACCCGTAATTTGCCTTTCTCATCCAAGGCAGATACTAATTATGATTTTCTTTAGTAGGGGAGGAAGTGGACTCATTAATCGCCTTGTATATATTAGTAGACTGTGGCGGAACTTTGCCTACCTTTAAGTATGGGATTTTACCCCTTGCCAAGTCTTGTTAATTGACATAGTGGCTGGATTTCCGCCCTACGGTACTAGTTGCAAGTCTATAATATTTGTATCACTAATAAATAGTTCGATTCCTCTCTTACTTATATTCTAGGGCAATAATTTACGAATAAGTCTAATTAAAGTATCTAGAGTGAAGTACTTGGGTATTAATTGTTAAAGTCAAAACCAACTGGTTGTTCCAGCTGGTTGAAACTCTTTTAACTACTAGCTTACAACTTTTACCTTGTGCTTGTTGGTGGCACTACTTCAGACCCAGCCATGATAGCACCCCTTGAGTAGTTGTATATTCAATCACCAGCAGCAAACCGAAGCCAATCATTGCCGCTCGACCATTCAAGCGTTCAGCATATTCGTTGAAGCCAAACTTAGGCTCCTCTAGTTTAGGTGTAATTGTTGGTTGTGTTTGTGTCATTTTTAAGAAACCTTTTTTCGGCAAACGGGACTTGATTTTAGACTTCGCAATAGTTGAAGATAAGCGGTAAAGGTTAAAGGAATAGACTTGTTCTTTTCTTTTAACCTTTACCTTCCACTCAGTAGCTTATCTGACTTTTAACGGTGGAAAACCTCACTTCTATTTCTCTCTTCCTTTAAGGAGAGAGACTTTGAATTTTCCCCTTCCAGCAACAAAAGTTTTTCCGCTTCCTTCTCCTTGTAGGAGAGGGTTAGGGAGAGGCCGGAAAGGGAGTTAGAGGGTTAGATTTTCTTGGGCTTAACGTCAAAAGTTAGGGTAGCTCAAAAGCTGATTGCAGTAGTTGAATGTCAAGATAACTTGATAAATTCAGCAAAAGCTTCCTAATAGAGAGCTATACAATCGCCCTTTTAATAAATTGTTACTATTCTTTATATATTGTATAAATACTGGGGCAATAGTCAAGGGTAAGAGTTTGAGGCTACTCAGATTAAATTGAGAAACTTACGACACAGATTAAATATCTCTAATACAGCTATCTGTAATAGATCAGTAGCAAGCTTGAAATTGGCAGGCTACAGTTAAACAAAAAAATTATCAGAGGCGATATATGGAAATTGGCGTTCCCAAGGAAAATAAAGATCAAGAATTTCGGGTAGGTTTAAGTCCTTCTAGTGTGCGGGTGCTGCGGGAAAATAATCATAGCATCTTTGTCGAAACGCAAGCAGGTAATGGTGCTGGATTTTCAGATGACGACTACACAAGTGCTGGAGCCGAAATTGTCCCTACATCAGAAACGGCTTGGAATCGGGAATTAGTTGTTAAAGTCAAAGAGCCTCTGACATCTGAGTATAAATTTTTGCAGAAAGGGCAGATATTATTTACTTATTTACATTTAGCAGCCGATCGCAAATTGACAGAGCATTTAATTGATTGTGGCACAACTGCGATCGCCTACGAAACCGTAGAACAACCTGGTGCTAACAGACTACCCTTGCTCACCCCCATGAGCGTTATTGCCGGTCGGCTAGCAGTACAATTTGGAGCGAGATTCCTAGAACGTCAACAAGGTGGTAGAGGAGTTCTTTTAGGGGGTGTCCCTGGAGTCCAGCCTGGTAAAGTAGTAATTTTAGGTGGCGGGGTTGTCGGCACAGAAGCAGCTAAAATTGCTGTAGGCGTGGGTGCTAGCGTCCAGATTTTAGATGTGAGTGTCGATCGCTTATCTTATTTAGAAACACTGTTTGGCTCTAGAGTCGAATTGGTTTACAGCAACTCTGCTCATATCGAAGCCGCAGTTATTGAAGCCGATTTGCTCATCGGTGCAGTTTTAGTGTTAGGACGGAGAGCGCCAATACTAGTATCCCGCGAATTGGTCAAACAAATGCGTCCTGGTTCTGTAATAGTTGATGTAGCGGTTGACCAAGGCGGTTGCATAGAAACTTTACACCCTACATCCCACACTAATCCGGTATACGTTGAAGAAGGTGTGGTGCATTATGGCGTTCCCAATATGCCAGGAGCAGTACCTTGGACAGCAACCCAAGCACTTAATAACAGTACTTTACCTTATGTTGTCCAATTGGCAAATTTAGGAATTTTGGCACTGGAAGTTAACCCAGCATTAGCTAAGGGTGTGAATGTGCAGAACCATTGCTTAGTGCATCCTGCTGTGCAAGAGGTTTTCCCTGATTTGGTAAATTAAGGTGTGCAAGGATTAGGCGATCGCTTATTTTAATAGAGACAGCGATCGGTAATTAGGCTAATTTCCTTGACAAATGCGCGGATGGGTAGGTGTACAAAACGAGAAAGGCCAAAAAAGCCTGTACGCTCGCTCTATACAAGAGTTTGAGTCCAATGGTACTTTCAAACCATCCGCGCACCTTATGGGGACTCGTTTTCAGCGATTTGTATCTTGTGTTATGACTATTCCCTGTGTTATGATTTGCTCATTCGCGCAACCGTACCTTGAAAATCAAATTGCAATTAATCAAAATACTTATTAAGGATTTCAACTGCTTTTTAACAATTTAACATCTATACATTTTGATACTCATAAGACTTACACATACTTTACTAATTATTTGCGTTCTTGGTGTCCTGGCGGTTCGATAAATTAAACTTTTTGGCAATTTTTGCGTAAATATTAATTGATTTTCAAGTCAAAAATTCGTCTACAGCTACACTAAAACCTAGTAATACTTTTTGAGTATTAACCACATCACCAGCTTTAAACCCCAAAACCTGATTATCAGTCATTACAAAAACTAACCGACTGTCAGGAAATACTAGCCAAATTTCTTCACAACCAGACTGCAAATACTCCTGGGCTTTTAGAAATAAGTCTTCAGCTAAATCGGTGGGTGAAACTATTTCAGCAATCAACGGGAAACTCTGTGGCAAAGTGGGAAGATCACCAAACTGAGCTACCAATTCAGGCGTAAGATAAGCTACATCAGGACGGCGTCCTTGTTTATATGTGCGACAAGGTACTTCAGTATAAACTTTCCCACCTTGTTGAATGGAGTTGATATAACTTCTCCAATAAAAACCAATATTAAACTGAATTTCGCTGTGTTTTAATGTCATCCCTGTTTTTTCTACTAGTTGCTCGTCTACCCACTCCATGCCTTCTGGAGGATTTGCCATGAAGTCTTCTAATGAGCAGATTTCGGGGACGGGTACAACATCGTTGTGTTTGGAAACTAACATTGTGAGCCTCCACTTTCGCTAGTTAAAGATATTAAAGCATTATCAAACTACCTTGTGTTTCTTCTTCAAGTTCATAACCATTAGCCAATTTTTCAATTGCTTGGTCAATCATTGCCAAACCTTGATCTACCTTTTCAACTAAACTTAACTGTCCTCGGAGTTCGGCAGCACCAACGAAACCTTTAGCATACCAAGTCATGTGCTTACGGGCTTGACGTACACCGCGATCGCCTTTATATTCCCATAAGGCTTGTAAATGATCTCTTGCACATTCCAAGCGCCCAACCGGGGTTGGTGACGGTAATATCTCTCCAGTTTTCAGGAAGTGATCAATTTCTCCCACCAAAAAGGGATAACCCAAAGTCCCACGGGAACACATCACACCATCAGCGCCCGTTTGCTCTAAACATTTTACCGCCGCTTCAACTGAAAAAATATCTCCGTTCCCAATCACTGGGATAGAAAGCACTTCTTTCACACGGGTAATCCATTCCCAACGGGCATTGCCATTGTATCCTTGAGCGCGAGTGCGTCCGTGGACTGTGATCATTTTCGCCCCGGCATCTTCCATCCGCTTGGCAAAGTCGAGAATAGTAATTTCGTTGTCATTCCAGCCAATACGGGTTTTTACTGTCACAGGTACATCAACAGCTTTTACAACTTCTCGCACAATTGCCTCTGCTACTTCTGGTTGTCGCAACAACGAAGAACCGCCACCATTTTTAGTGATTTTATTTACCGGACAACCCATATTAATATCAACAGTATCAGCACCTTCGGCAACTGCTTTTATTGCTGCTTCTGCTAGGAAATCTGGACGGCAATCAAATAGTTGAATGCTAATTGGGCGTTCATTGGGATCTACCTCCATAATTTTGGGTAACTGCTTGACATAATGCAACCCTGTGGCATTTACCATTTCGGTATACATCATCGAATCTGGGGCATAGCGACGCACGAGACGGCGAAATACCATATCAGTTACTCCAGATAGAGGCGACTGGAGAACTCGACTTTTTACCTCGAAGGAGCCAATTTTGAGGGGTTGGGAGAGTCTAGCTTGGAGAATGGGGGAGAGGAAAATCATAGAAAAAATTAAAAATTGTGCGAATGGTAAATAGCAGGAATATGTGATCAGTGCTAATTGTAGGTTAGGTATCCTGACTTGGAGGCTGTTTTGGCATTTCTTGCTGAACCTCCTCTAAACTCAAACCTAACTCTTTCGCTGTTTCTTCATAACTCAATCCCAATCTCAATAACAAAGGTACCATTCTAAACTTTTCTTCACGCGCTCCTTCTTGTTTGCCTTCTTGCTTACCTTCTTGCTTGCCTTCTTGTTTGCCTTCTTGATAAACTCGTGTTTGTTTCAAATCGCTTAACCCAAACA
The DNA here is from genome assembly GCF_036917635.1 of Nostoc sp. Lineage (GTDB taxonomy): Bacteria > Cyanobacteriota > Cyanobacteriia > Cyanobacteriales > Nostocaceae > Nostoc. The sequence goes on along the minus strand of NZ_JBALCW010000098.1, from coordinate 14,067 downwards.
TACCTTCAATCTCCTCTCGACTCATTGCCGGAAACTTGTAAACCAAAATTGTCTCTATTAATTCTAGTAACTGGCGCCGTTGTGGTTCAATGTTGATTTCTTGCTGGGTTCTGTCTATTAACTGCCTAGCAGCGATAATTGCTGTCTCGTCTTCATCGACCACTAATTTCATCGTAGCAATTCCAACTGGCAATGATGCAGTTTCTCCTAATTCATTAAGATAAATACGACTGATGCGCCCGCTAGTAAAAAATTCACTGTAATTATTGATATCTGCTGTATCTAAACTGCGATTGGGATAGATAACTACTCCTCGCCAAGAATTTTTAGGTTTATTTTGGCGGAAATATAAATAAACTTCTGAAAATAAGCGGGAATAAATTTCTGTGTCAGTTTGAAACTGGACTTCAACAAAGTAAATCGGATTTTCTTCCCCTTGTGTTGGCAGAAAAACGCCATCTATACGGAATGCAGTTTGCTTGATTTCAATTGAGGAGAATTGATAAGTCTCTGCGGTTTGGGGTGGATTACCAATTAATTCAAAAAAGATCCCAGGAAGTTCTTTAAAAAGACGGTAAAAAATGCTGTCAGTTTTCACGCTTGATGTATTGTTGAGATTTGCCGCGTTGTAATTTTATCGTGAAATACTACTGATAAAAATTAGTAAGCCGACTGCAAGAAGCAATCGGCTTAACAAATTCATGATAATTTAGTTGCAATTTAGCCGTGAGTTGCACCTTGAGGAGGACGCGAGACAACTTTTTTGGCTAAACCCAAAGTCTGCAAAACTAGGATGCTCCACCAAGTAACATCAATCTCCCACCAAGACAATCCAGATTTTGCCATGTGGGGATAAGTATGATGGTTATTGTGCCATCCTTCTCCATAAGTGACGATGGATACCCACCAAAGATTACGAGCGCCATCATTGGCATCAAAGGTGCGATAACCCCATAGGTGTGATGCTGAGTTCACAAACCAGGTTGAGTGCCAAAGCAAGACACATCTGAGAAACACTCCATAGAATACGAAAGGCCATCCTCCTAAGACATAAAGCAGCAGCGCAAAGGGTATTTGCAATAGCAAGAAGTAGCGATCTAACCAGCAATAATAGGGTTGTCTTGCTAGATCAGGGGCATATTTTTTATAGGTGTCATAGTCAAAAAATTCTGGGCGCGGGTAGAAAATCCATAGTATATGGCTCCACCAAAAGCCTCTTTGGGCAGAGTAGGGGTCTAAATTAATGTCTTCTGTGTGGGCGTGATGCTGGCGGTGTCCACCTACCCAAAAAATTGGCCCACCTTGCAAAGCCAACGCTCCAATGAGGGCGATCGCATACTCTAACCACTTAGGAACCTGGAAACTCCGATGGCTCAGTAGTCGGTGATATCCCAAACAAATACCAATGCTCCCGAATAACCAGTGCAGAAACACTAGCAAACCTAATGCTGACCAGGAGAAAAACCAAGGAGACAGAAGTGCTAAAGCATGAAATGTAGCAAAAAATACTACATTTGTCCAACTGAGTCGAGGTGAGTTGCCTCTCTCAGGCGCGATCGCCCCAAAATTTGCGGTCATAAAAATTCCTGTTGATGGATGATGAAGTGATTTGTCTTTTCTTGGGCATAATCCCAGTAGGATTTACCCGCCCTGTACACCAGTTCGTTACAGTAAAGTAAAGCAAGTATCACTTACATTTGTTATGCTAGCAGAACTCTGATATCCGTGCAAGTGCCACTTGCATTTTTCTATGTCATCTCAACTTGTTTCAACTCGTCAACGCCTGATTCAAGCTGCACTTGAGTTGTTTTCTGCTCACGGAGTCAGCGCTACCACAACCCGCCAAATTGCTGAAAAAGCCGAAGTCAACGAAGTGACTCTATTTCGGAATTTTGGCAATAAGCATGGACTGCTTTTGGCTGTGCTGGAAGAGTCCGCAGCCTTCAAGGATTTAGGTGAGTCGCTGGTGCGGCGGGCAACGCCTCCCGGCAATGTCTACCAAGCTCTTAAAGATTATGCAAGTGACAGCTTACATGCATTAGAACGAGTGCCAGAGTTCGTCCGGTCTGTGGTGGGTGAAGCCGACCAATTCCCGGCAGAAAATCGCCGCGCACTAGGCAGGGGAGTAACAGAGGCAAACCGCTATGTAGCACAGTATTTAGCTACTGTAATCCAGCAAGGCCACTTAAATACCTATTTACCGGCAGAAAAATTAGCCAGTTTGCTGAATGGGATGATCTTGGGATATGCCGTAATTGAGTTCACCAGCGAATTTCACGAACTTTGGGAGGATCGCGATGATTTTCTGGAAAATTTGGTGGAGTTGTTTTTACATGGAGCGATGTCATCTTCAGCAGAATCAGCAATAAACTCTTTACAAAGAGGGTTTATTACCACAGAAGTAGCTGATTTGCCTGCTAGTTTAGTTCACGAAATTCTGCAACAAGCAAGAATTTGGGGAGTACGAGATTATGCCTTGGCTTATGTGTTATTTGGGGCTGGGTTATCCGCCACAGAAATAATTAGCTTGGAGCGAATGCACCAAATCTACGATACTCAAGGACACTTCCTACAAATCACAATTCCAGGATTTGTCCGTCAAGTACCTGTGAATCAGTGGATTTTGGGCAAACGCTACGGTTCTTTTACCAATAATCCTTTAATCAAATGGCTGAAAAGCCGTAAAGATTCTCAAACAGCCATGTTTTTGAATGAAACAGGCAAACCGCTCTCAGAATCAGAGCTTCAGGCGCGTTGGCAAATATGGAGTGATGGGCTGTTAACTCCCCAAGGACAAACGCCAGCTGTAGCACAAGCACAACAAACCTGGCGTGTAGAAATGTTAATGCGAGGGATCAGCTTGGAAAACCTGATTATTTTAACAGGTTGCGATCGCACCCAATTACAACCATATCTCCGCCGAGCCAAAGAAAAAGCCGCCCTAGAGCAAGCTACCCGTTTGGATCATAAGCCAGGATAGATAGTGGGGATTTAAATCAGTTCACTGATAAGTAGGCTTGTACCAAAACAAACTTGTTATCTAATAATGCGGATACTTGATGACTGATAACTGAATCGGTCAGCACGATGCAGTTAAATGTAGGACTTACGCATGAGTTACGGAATAACGAACCTTTCTAGGCACAGAGAGCACGGAGAAATCAGAGCTTGAGAGATATTTTGCGTAAGTCCTAAAATGATTAAGGTAAAACAACAGAGGTTTGTTTACCATTGTTGTTTGCACCATTAAAGATTGTAGCTGTACTATCGGATGAGGATTGGGTGTTGCTCGAACGGCGTGATAATTTCTTGCGTGGCTTGCCTCCCGCCTGGATATATTGCAAACTGTCTTTGCCATAATGGGTTGCCACACTCATTAACATCTTTTCAGAGTAGCCGCGCAATTCTTCTTCAATTAGAGAGAGGCGACCGGCCATTTCATCCAGGCTAGAGAGTGAAGTGTTGTAGGTAGATAGCTCGGTTTGTAAGGTTTGAATGTGGCTGTCATAGTCTGTCAAATTTAATCCGTTGCCAAATTCTAGCGTCAGGCTAATTGATCGCATTCCTGCAATTCGACGGAGAGCCTTTTCTAGAGTCGGTGAACTGCGTTTTAGTCGTGCCATGAAATGCGCTCCTGAAGGAAGTTATAGGGTTACTGCATATACTCTAGCCAATGCAACCATAAACTTCTCTGAGAAATAATTCGGAAAAATTAAAGCAAATTAAGATCGACTTGATTATTTTTAGTAAATTATACTGAAACTTTTATTTTATTTGTCAAAAAAGCTACTTAAATATTAGCAATAAATACCTCGAAGTCATGTTGAGGTACTTGAAAGTCATGTTGAGGTACTTGAAAGTCGTGTTGAGGTACTTGAAAGTCGTGTTGGAGTACTTGAAAGTCATGTTGAGGTACTTGAAAGTCGTGTTGGAGTACTTGAAAGTCATGTTAAGGTACTTTGAAATCGTCTTGGAGTACTTGAAAGTCATGTTGAGGTACTTTGAAATCGTGTCGGAGTATTAGAGGATGGTTTTCTTCGGCTCAACCTGACTTACAGCAAAGGCGATCGCGCCCAAAAATATCATAAATATAATTCAACTAAAAATATTTGCTAACTGTGCGATCGCCCTCAGCCTCACTTAACAGCCCCTACAGCAACTTCACAAAACCTGCTTGTTCAAAGTGGCGATCGCTCGTAAATGCCTGAGTTATCTGCTCACTCAGCATGACAACAAAGGTCATGTTGGTGGGCTAAATCACCAATGCCAGTATGAACCTGACAGTCATTTAAAAGTTGAGCAAAATCACCCTAGGCTGAATCTTCAATCGGTGGTTCATTTCCTTCTTGCAGGAACACAATCATCACTTTTTGTCCATTGCGTCCAGCAATTGGCTTGTCAGGGCAAACTACACCCTCTTGAAATGTTCCTTCTACAGCTAACATGGCGACTTTCTCCGTCCTCTTTCTCAATAATTGTCGCCTAAAAATTTAAATCGTGAGTAGACCATTACAAACTGAAAGTATCCTCCGCCTCTTTTGCCCCGCTACTCAATTTAACGGTTCCATAATGGCTCTTAAACCGTTGTTATAGAGTGTTTTGAGCATTTTTTGAGCGTTATATTCACTGCTAAATACTCCTGCTTGCATAACTTTTTGACCTTGCCAAACTATGGGAAACGCACCAGGAGCAAGCGATCGCACTAAATCTTGATCTTTATTAGTTGCTAATGGCACTACTACGCGATAACGGACAGCAAATTGTCTTGCATTACCGCCATCTGGAATACTTGCAGAACTTGTTTGGATGTTGCGAGTATTATTAATAGGGATATTGCGATCTGGAAGTGGTAAAAGTGCCGAAGCAGATGAGGCAGAAGTTTCTTGTATTGGTAACGGCTGCTGTGTTTGATCCGTCATACTTGGAACTTGTGGCTGTGCAACTGAATTGGATGGGTACTCAGGAGCAGTAAACTCAATCGTCTTAGGCTCAATCCGCACATAATTCAATTGTGCTAGACCAGGAGTTGCAACTCTTGAAGTGTTAGTTGATATTTGTCTAGCCGACAAGCTGGTAGGAGTAGGAAAACTGGTAACTTTAGAGGTGGCTTGCTGTTGATTGGATATAGGCAAAGAAAGTGGTACATTGGCTGGCAACAATCGCAGCAATTGACTGTTTAATTTTCTAGTAACAGGATTATTTGCTGAAATGCTGTTGCTGGTTTGCCTATTAGTACTTTCAGAGATTTCGGGAGCCGAGAAGGTAATTTCCCCGGTTGGTGGGATTTCTCGTAACACATTGTTAGCAACAGGTTGAGAATTTTGGGTTGCAAGTGCTGTTGTAGCGTTGATATCTACCTTACCAGTGATGCGATCGCTCACAAGGTTGTTACCAGGAGCAGAAATCATTTGTTTGGCAGCGCTGGCGTTAATATCGTAACGAGCATTATTTTGAAATTGATTACCCCCAGGTTCGGATGCACTACCTAAATCTGGCATTGCTTGAGCGATCGCAACTAAACCATCTTCTTTATTATCTTGAATAATATTATTCCGCAAAATCGGGCGGGCATTTGCTTGCACCACAATTCCCGATCTATTGTTCTGAATTTGATTCCCTATGACTACAGGAGCGGCATTTTGGGCAATATTGATGCCAAAACCCGTTTCATGAAAGACATTTTCTTTCACTTGCGGACTGGAGTTACCAGCAATTGTGATGCCATTGGCTCCATTGCGATCAAAATAATTCTTACTAATCGTGGGTGTAGCATTACCACAGACAGAAATCCCATCTTGGGTACTACCAGTAAATGTATTTTCTGCGATTACCGGATTACTTGATTCAACCCATAAACCGTAACCACGCCGGTTTGGGTTCGTCACCGTCACCCCAGTAAGCAAGGTTTGGTTTGCTCCAACAATTGTGACATTTTGACCGGCAAAGCTCCGGCTTAAATAATCACCACCTCCTTGAATTACAATATCTTTACCTTGATTGCTAGGGTTGCCTTGAATTGAGATACCCGGTTTCAATATTAAGGGAAATTCTTCTCCTGTCTCGGCGCTATAAGTGCCAGTGGAGAGCATAATTATAGTGTTGGCCTTAGCTAATCGTAAAGCTTGGGTAATAGTTTTCACAGGAGCAGATTCGCTGCCATTCCCTGCCTTGTCATCTCCACCATTTGGGTTGACAAACAGCGCGTTGTTAAGTTGAGAATTTGTTTTCTCAATCAGACGCGCCGAATTTGGTGTCGATGGCATCTGAGCGATGGCGCTACCCAGGAACGGCATACTTGCCGCTCCCATGCCTACGGTAAAAGATAATACTGAAAAAATAAAAAATAAAAGCCTTGCTGATTTCAGAACCTTCAGCTTTGCAAGCATAATATCTACCCTATGGTACTTAGGAAACACATGATGGTGAATCATATTTAACACAACTCCTCGGAAGTAACCATAAATTCTTATACTCTCTAAGAGTATTATGTCGATAATATTACTCACATATTGAGCGAGTGGCAATTTTTAAGACTAGGGTAATAAATGATATTGTGTCTGTTCAACAATACCTTGTCCTAAAGGACACGCTGTTCGCGTTCGCCAAATTACCCTCACTCTAAAATTTGTTGACCATCAGTGAGGCGATATATACTATGAACTTTAATAATTGGCTCAGATGAGATTTTGGGCGAGAAAGCGCTCTATTTCAAAGTTAAAATTTACTTTATAAATGCTCTGTAAATAGTATCCATGCAGTCTTAAATTTAATTTGCCCCGTCAGGGATTTTGTCGTGTATCCGCTCTAGCTAGTTTTTTGTAAGCTTGTCGTTTACCCTAAAATACTTGACTAACCTTAGTGCAAAACTGTAGCCTCAAACTACCGTTATCACTGCCTATAGGAAAATGGGATGATTTGGCGTAACTCTCACTACTAGGTTACTTTCCGTATATTCTGCAAAAAATGAGTAAAAAAAAGCAAATTAATTAACTTATGGTTACTAGGATATATGATAATTCACATTCCGATGAAAGCACTAACGGGGTTGTTGTAATGGTCGAGCCATACAGCCAAAAAGGGCAAATACAACAAGTTGTCTACCGCATTTTAGATGCCAATTTAGATCGCGCTCGTGAGGGCTTGCGAATTATCGAGGAATGGTGTCGGTTTGGGTTGAACAATGCCCAGTTGGCTCTTGAATGCAAGGGGCTGCGACAAGAGGTTGCTAAGTGGCATACCCCGGAATTGCGGGCGGCGCGAGATACACCAGGCGATCCTGGGACTGAGTTAACCCATCCTCAGGAAGAACAACGAGCTAGTATAAAATCGGTATTGCAAGCTAATTTTTGCCGGATAGAAGAAGCATTGCGGGTGTTGGAAGAATACGGCAAGCTTTATCACCCAACTATGGCTAAAGCTTGTAAGCAGATGCGCTATCAGGTTTATACCCTAGAAAGTAGTTTAATGGGTCATCAGCGCCATCAATTGTTATGGCGATCGCGTTTATATCTTGTTACTTCCCCACATGAAACTTTGTTGAACAACGTCGAAGCTGCACTCAAAGGCGGATTAACGCTTTTACAATACCGCGACAAAACCACCGATGATTCTTTGCGTCTGGAACAAGCAAGAAAACTCCGGCAATTATGCCATATCTACGGTGCTTTGTTCATTGTTAACGATCGCGTGGATGTAGCTTTAGCTGTCGATGCAGATGGGGTGCATTTGGGACAACAAGATATGCCTATTGCTGTTGCTCGGCAATTACTCGGTTCCCAGCGTCTAATAGGTCTTTCTACCACAAATAAGGAAGAAATGCAAGCAGCAATTGCTGAAGGTGTAGATTACATTGGCGTGGGGCCAGTTTATGAAACTCCCACGAAACTAGGTAAGGTTGCAACAGGTTTAGAATATGTCAGCTATGCTGCCAAAAATTGCTCAATTCCCTGGTTTGCCATTGGAGGAATAGATGCCAATAATATCAATGATGCGATCGATGCTGGAGCTGAACGTGTAGCAGTGGTGCGATCGCTCATGCAAGCCGAGCAGCCTACCCTAGTAACACAATATTTGCTCTCCCAACTCAATCGCATTAAACCAGAATTTTAAAAGAGTCATTAGTCATTAGTCCAAAGAAAGTAAGTAACCAATACCTAATACCCCATTCCCTAATCCCCAGTCCCCACATTTATGTCTAATGAAATTACGATTCAGGTAAATGGGGAAACCCATAGCTGCTCATTTGAAACTTCTTTACCCGATTTGCTCCAACAGTTGCGTTTTAACCCCCGATTGGTGGCTGTAGAGTATAATGGCGAAATTTTACACCGCCAGTTTTGGGCAGATACAAAAGTGCAACCAAGCGATCGCTTAGAAGTGGTAACTATTGTTGGTGGTGGTTAGTTCAATAAACTCCTAAATGGATTAAGTCAAGCTAAGTAATTGAGTGTAAATATGGACTTATCTAATAACTGGATATGGATTTTATTATTGTTTATGTTTGTAACCACTCAATGTCAACAACAGCAAGCTGACCAACTACTACAACAACAGGAACAGCAACGGCAACAACAGCAAGCTGACCAACGACAACAACAGCAAGCTGACCAACTACTACAACGACAAGAACAGCAACGACAAGAACAGCAACGACAAGAACAGCAACGACAGCAAAACGACCAGCTACAACAACAACAGCAATAAGTAGCTAGGAGCTAGGCGGAATTAAATATAAAACGTTCTAGTAGTCCACCAAAGAAAGAATGCTTGGTTTATGGTAAGAAAATCAAGTTTTTTTCTTACCCTGCTTCCCCTGCCTGCCTTCACCCATCATTTTTGGGTTGGTCGAGTTCCAGGACATATCCACTTTTGATACTTCGCGCTTCCATACCATCAATCAGCATGGAAGGATCAAATATTTGCTCACCTGTGATCAGCTTTATATAAACATTTATAAGTAGTTTTACGCTTGGCTAATTCTTTACCTTTACGTCCGAGTTGTTCGCGCAGTTGCTGGTCTTTGCACAAGCGATTGAAAGCTTGAAATACTTCATAACCAGAATTGGGATTAACCAGTATCCCATTTTCTTCATCCTGAACTGTATCTAGAACACCGCCTAAGCGAGGAGCAATTACAGGCTTACCGAAGTAACTTGCTTCTAAATAAACCATACCAAAACCTTCCATATTATTAGCTTTAATATCTAATAAAGTCAGCATGGCAAATATGTCGCAAGCAGCATAATAACCTGCTAATTCCCGCTCAGGCACATATCCGGCAAAGTGGACGCGCTTATCTACCCGCAAACGATGCGCCAGAGATTTCAGTTCCGATTCACTTGACCCTTGACCGCAGATTATATAATGGACATCCACCCCAAAAGTTAACAATAGTGGGATGTTATCAATTACTCGGTCGAAACCTTTATGTTTTACTAGCCTTCCTACCGAGAGAATAACTATTGATGAATCGGGAATGTTGTACGCCTGACGCACGCGAACACGTAAATCATCAAGGCTACTGGGACTCTCTACATTATTACCAAATTTTTCTGGTCTGATGACTGGGTTAATAACGTGGATAGGAGTATCTAATCGGAAAGCAGTTCTGAGGTAGTCTCTTGTATAAGAACTGTTACAAACAATACCTTCGGCTCTATGAAGTGTTAATTTAAATAGCGATCGTAGCAGTGGATTATGTAAAGTACAATGAAGATCGTTACCGTGCAGATAGATAAAAAATCGAATCGGTAAGAAATAACTCAATAGCAACAGCGAAGGGAAATCATAGCCGTGGCCCCACTCTATATAACGGTAGTGATAGCGAAAATAAAGTCTGATTGCTAAGACAAATGAGCAGACGATATTCACCCAAGGCTTGAGGATACTTCCCACAAAGCCACTACGCCAGTATCTAGGATAAAACCAGCGATATACGGGAAACTGTTGACCTCGATCAAATATTTTGTCTCCTGAGCAACTAGCCGCCAGCACAATTACTCGTTCTGGATCTTGGAGACAGCGATTATAGATATATTCCCCAATTACAGCTTCTTTCGGCAAGAAAATCCGGGATATGACTAAGATATCTGGGTATGCAGCTTTGTCTCTGATTTCGGCTGTTAGTTGAGAAATATGTTCCATAATAAAGCTGATAACTTTACTTCAAATAATTTTTAATTTATTTACAATTAGGATTATTTTCAAAGCCTTAATTTTTATTTTATTTCTTTTAAAACGAATGTGGTAGACCAATTTGCAGCCTACTTTACAAGATTACCCAGAAAGATTGTTTTTTTATTGTGTTGATTTTATCGAACAGAATACATGCGTCAGTCGGCACAATTGAGTTGGGTATTCTGTGCGACAGGCGGATGAATAATTGGGTTTAAGACCCCCACAAATCAATCGTTTTGGTAAGCAGGGGGAGCGGGGGGAGCGGGGGGAGCAGGGGGAGCAGGGGGAGCAGGGGGAGCAGGGGGAGCAGGGGGAGCAGGGGGAGCGGGGGGAGCAGGGGGAGCAGGGGGAGCAGGGGGAGCAGGGGGAGGAGAAATCGGATAGTCGTATTGGATACAGGAATTGAGTAATTTAATTTTTGCCCGTCGCTGATAGCGCAGTGTCTCGTAGAGAGGAACGAGGGTCTTGATTGCTGACCAAAGCAACGGAAACATCTTTGGCTTTGCTTCTGAATTGAGAATAGCGGAATTAAAAATTAAAAACATCTGTATAATTCCAAACTGTAGCCTGAAAGTGGTAGTCAAAAACGTAGCAACAATAACCCAATCGCAAATTTATGTAATTGTGAACATATCTTAAGGTACGGTTCCCCAGTCGAGAAATCCCCCCTGCGATCGCTGCCTACCCAACAGAAGACGCGGTAAATTGGATATGTAGCCTTGACTCGTGTATGCTACGTGAATGCTACAAAGCAAGCTTTTACGGGCTGGCGTTAGCGATAGATTGAAACACTCCTACCAGCATAGGGAGAAATCATAAATAATTCAGTTTTCCAAGCGATAGTATTATGCGTAAAAAACTACAACAAACCATCAAACCACTGTTAAAAAGCTTCTTAGCGCTAGGGCTGGTGTTAACTTTGGTTCTTAGCCACGCCGATGGAGCATTAGCGGCCCGCAGTGGGGGTCGAATCGGTGGTGGCTCCTTTAGAGTACCTTCTAGCCGCACCTATACACCGCGCACATACTCACCTCCTGGCGGGGGCGGATACTATCCTGGTGGTGGTTTTGGTGGTGGTTTTGGCTTTCCCTTCCTACTTCCTTTCTGGGGTATTGGGGGAGGATTTGGTGGTCTATTTGGCATCTTAATCTTCTTTGCGATCGCTAATTTCTTATTGCAAACTTTCCGCCGCGTCTCTGGCGCTGAAACTGGTGAAGCAGATTACAGCAGTAACTCCCCAGTTTCTGTGACTCGTTTGCAAGTAGGTTTGTTAGCTCAAGCCCGTGAATTGCAAAATGAACTCAACCACATTGCTGAAACTGCTGATACTAATACCCCACAGGGGAGGGCAGAAGTTCTACAAGAAGCCAGCCTAGCTTTACTCCGCCATCCCGAATACTTTGTATATGCAGGTGGTGGCACTCAACAAGCCAGTTTAAATTCAGCCGAAAGTCAGTTTAATCGGCTGTCACTGGCAGAACGCAGCAAGTTTAGCGAAGAAACTATTTCTAACGTCAACAACCAGCTAAAAGCAGCCCTTGCCAAAGATGCTTTACCTGCGGCTGGTGAACTCGACAACCCCACCCGCCTATTTACCGAAGGTCCTGGAGAATACATTATCGTCACCTTGCTAGCGGCGACACTAGGTAAGTTTGAAATCCCCACAGCCATTAACAGTGCTGATGATTTGCGTCAAGCTTTGCGCCAAATTGGTAGTATCCCCAGTGAGAAACTTCTGGCAATTGAAGTTCTTTGGACTCCGCAAGCTGAAAATGATACCCTGACATCTGATGATGTATTGGCAAATTATCCTGATTTGAGACTTGTTTAATCTCTGGAAAATTTTGCGCCAAGATGCTAAGAAAGAACTTGGCATCTTGGCGCAACAAATAATAAATATCATGTCCGCCAAATTACGCATAATCAAAGAACCCCACCCCAAACCCCTCCCCGCTTGCGAGGAGGGGAGACAAAGCATTAGCTTTGGCTCTTTGGGGTTCTTCGGGTTTAATAAGCAATCAAGCGAACCTGATAAGCTGAAAATATTTTAATTTGCATCCTCCAAAAAATAAATCTCTTGTGGGGTGGGCATCTTGCCCGCCCTAGCTGTGCAAATTAAATGCACGACAGCTTATGAGTTACCCTTTGAGAGCATAACTAGAAAACCGTTTGTCAATGACAAGCGGTTTTTTGTATAACTTAGAGATACCGGGACTTACGCACTGAAAACGGAAACCTAGATCCCCCCTAAAAAGGAAATAACCCTAAAAGCCGCCTATTTAAGGATGTTGGGGTATCTCTTATGCGTAAGTTTTTTATACTTATATATTTTAGAAAAATTATTCTTAAATCTTGACTTTGGTAGTATTATCAAAGTGCATTATACGTAAAGCGTTATCTTATGCCTAGTGTTGAAGCCGACGAAAACCGAGAGCATCGCATTAAAACAGAGATCATTGTAGATGCTGAAGATAAAGAAGACCGGGCAATGGGTTGGTACTATCACCTCGAAGAGACTCTGAATTTTCCCTTTATGGCTAAATGGATTAAGAAGGGACGCAAATCAGGTTCTAGCGAGGAGAAACAAGTGGAAGTGCTGGGAATGGCCCCAGATGATGAGTGCTTAAAAGATATGCTTGTAGAAGTGGCTTACATTAATGGTAAGGATGATGATGTATATTCTGCAAAGTTATCTGAAATAACAGCCATTGATACTGACAGTGAAACTCAAGAAGCGATCGCAGACTGGCTCTATTGGGTTGCTAGAGGATATAAATTTTAAATTCTAGGATAAATACCGAATGACGCGGCAGGGATTGCCAGCAGCGACAACATTCTCAGGTATATCTTTGACTACTACACTGCCAGCACCAATGGTTGTATTATCACCAATAGTTACACCTGGACAAATAATTGCACTGCCACCAATCCAGACATTGTTACCAATGTTAATTGGGGCAGCTAATTCTCTCCCAGAAAGACGAATTTCTGGCTCTGTTGGGTGATAAGCAGTATAAATTTGCACATAAGGAGCGCACAACACATTTTCACCAATATGAACTGTATTGCAGTCTAAAATTACACAGCCATAGTTCATATAGAATCTGTCGCCAGCGAAAATATTACTGCCATAATCACAGTGAAACGGTGGCACAATTGATGCTTTGTCACCGATTTTTCCAAATAATTCTTGCAAAATTTGCTGCCGTTGCTCTTGCTGTTCTTCGGTTGTAGAATTATAACTTCGCAACAGACGACTAGCTCGCTTATTTTCGGCAGCCAATTCTGGATCATCCGCTAGATATAATTCTCCTGCGAGCATTTTCTGTTTTTCGGTTTTTTCCATGACTTATGTAGCTTCTTGGTTGTGTGTGATACACCTTAGTAGCGGCTAAAGTAGCATATTCCATTCATATTAAAACCGCCATCAATCAAAATTCCAGATAAGTAAGTAGGCGCAAATAATCATCACTGGCTCGTAGTTGCGCTTTAGCGCAAGACAGCGCAACTACGAGCCAAATACAGATATTTTACTTTTCGTTACATAGTTTGGTTTTATCTTGTCTAGCTACTTAGTTATGAAGAAAATATGAGTAATTTGATTGAAGTGGTAAGTAGCTCGGCGTAAATAAATTAAAGTTTGTAGTGAGTTAGCGCTCTTTTATGACTCTGGACAGAGAATAATCCAAGCGATTGATAAATCGCGGCTACACAAAGCAAAGTCCGCCTGCGCGGACTCACGCCAAAATAGGGTTTCAAATTTAATCTGACGAGAGTAATAAAAGAGCGTTAGTCATTAGTCATTAGTCATTAGTCATTAGTCATTAGTCATTAGTCATTAGTCATTAGTCATTAGTCATTAGTCATTAGTCATTAGTCATTAGTCATTAG